>JAFAER010000201.1 GCA_023423895.1 Pseudomonadota bacterium | reverse complement strand
AGGTTCGCGAGATACTTCTCGAGATCCTTGTCGGTGAGCGCACCCGACTTGAGATTGCGCTCACGCACGCGCACGTCCATGGTCCAGGGGTTCTGGTTCGTCTTCTGCGTCATCGGGGCTTCCTCAGGTCGGCCCTCGTCCGGCAGAACCGGCACGAGAGGTCGTTTATGCCTGAGGCCGTTTAGTCCGCGCCCCGGGCCGCCGCAAGCGGCTCCTTTTCAGCCGGAAAACGCTCGGTTGTTCATGCTCGTGCTCGACCGAATGGAGCTCTGCCCGCACGCCCGGGTCGCAGGCCCCTCGCCGCGCCCTCGTCTCGCGGGTCTCCGCCCTCCTGCCACCTGCCGCCCTGCCACCGCCGTGGGCGCGCGCCAGGTCCGGGACGCCTGCCCCTCACGTTCTCAGTTGAGCTTCCCCTTCGGGCTGCGTCCGAGCTGGACGAGGTCGCCCCCGGACCCATTCGTACCGTGGTCGTGCGGCTCCCAGCCTTCCGCCACCTCCTCGAAGGCGGCTGCGGCCTGTTCGATCTCCGCCTCCGTCGCCGGTCGGACCTCGCGGATCTTGACCGAATACCGGAGTGTCTCACCGGCGAGCGGATGGTTGCCGTCGAGGACGACGGCGTCGGGCTTCACGTCGACGACGCGCATCACGGCCTCGTCGCCGTCGGCTGACTCCGCCACGAGCTCGTCACCGACTTCGACCGACTCGGGACGCGGCATCTCGGACCGATCGACCTCGAGAACGAGCTCCTCGTCACGCTCGCCGAACGCTTCCTCGGGCGGGACGACGACCTCTTTCTCGTCTCCTGCGGCGAGACCAGTCAGCGCCTTCTCCAGCCCAGGCACGAGCATGCCGTACCCGTGCACGTACACGATGGGCTCCCCATCCTCGTTGTCGCTTGCATCGATCACGTCGTCGTCGACGTCTCGGAGCGTGTAGTCGAGGACGACGCGAGAGTTCGGTTCGATCGTGGCCTTCGTCGGCATGATGACTTGCGTATAGCGCGGACCGGCCCTCGTTTCACGCAGCACGGCCGCGTCGCCTACGCGCGGCGGCCGTCTTGCGAACGGGCCGCTGGGCTTCGGGGCCGTCGTTTTCCCCGGGGGATTCGGGTCGTGGTCGACGCGAAACGGGCCTCGATGCCGCTCCTGCGGGCCGGACCAGACGTGCGAACGAAGCCGCGCCGTGGGTGTTGAGGACGTCGTTGCGGCGGAGGCCTGCCCGACGCGCGAGCCCGACCGCGTAGCGCAGGTTCTCGAGCTCCCGCGTGGCATGCGCGTCGACGGAGAGGACGAAGCGCAATCCTCTCTCCCGCGCTGCGCGCGCCCACCGTGGCTCGAGATCGAGGCGGCGCGGATCCCCGTTGATCTCGATCGCGCCGTGCGACTCCGCGAGCGCGTCGAGCACCTCCTCCACCCGGCACGGGATCGGCGGTCGGCTCGTTACGAGACGCCCGAGCGGATGCCCCCAGATCTTGAAGACGGGGACGCGCATCGCCTGGAGCAGGCGCCGCGTCATGGCGTCTTCGTCCTGGCGATAGCGGTTGTGGATGCTCGCGATCACGATGTCGAGACGCTCGAGGATCTCGTCCGGCCAATCGAGCGCACCGTCCGCCAGGATGTCCGACTCGGTTCCCTTCAGGATGCGGATCCCGACCCGTTCCTGCACCTCGTCGATCTCGTCCCACTGCCGGAGCAGGCGCTCGACGTCGAGCCCGCCCGCGTAGTGCGCCGTCTTCGAGTGATCCGTGATCGTGATGAACTTCGCTCCCCTGGCTTCGGCCGCGCGCGCCATCTGCTCGATGCTGTGGCGCCCGTCGGACCACGTCGAGTGACAGTGAACGAACCCGGTGATGTCGTCGACGTCGACGAGCTCGATGTCGCGCTCCTCGGCCTCGTCGATCTCGCCGAGGTCCTCGCGCACCTCGGGTGGGATCCAGCGAAGACCGAGGTGCGCATAGAGCTCCCGCTCTTCGGCGGCGGCGACCGGCTCGCCGTCCTCCGTCTCGAGCCTCCCGGCGCGGAGGACCAGGCCGCGCTCGATCGCGCGCCGCTGGAGCTGCTCGAAGTGCGCGCGTGCACCGGTCTCGTGCACGAGCGTCGCCGCGCGGTCGTCGGGCGCGCACGCGACGACATCGACCCGCGTACCGTCCGGCACGCGCAGACGGCATGACGTGGACGTGCTCCTCTCGCGCGAAGAGAAGCGCGGGTGCTTCGCGATCACCGCGATGGCGCGCTCCGGATGGTTGGCTGTGACGACGAGGTCGACGTCCGTCGACACCTCGACGGAGCGCCGAAGCGAACCGGCGAGGTCCACGCGCTGGACTCCTGCGAGCGACGACAGGTCATCGACGAGCGATTCGCCCAGACGAAGACCGTCGGCGAGGAGGATCTGCGGCCCCTTCTGCTCGTACTTGCGAATCGCTTCGAGGATCTTGGCTTCTTTCTTCTCGCCGAAGCCTTTGACGCCGCGAAGCCGTCCGGCCTCGGCGGCCGCGCGAAGGTCGTCGATCGACGCGATGCCGAGCTCGTCCGAAAGCACGCGGAGCGCGTGGAGGCCGATGCCTCCAATTTGCGAGAGCTCGAGCACACCGCTCGGCAGCCCTTGCCGCAGCGTGACGAGAAGCTCCGACGTGCCGGTCTTGTGGAGCTCCTCGATCTGCTTGGCGAGGGCAACGCCGATCCCGGGCAGGTCGGTCAGCCGCTCCTCGGCGATCAACGTCTCGATCGGCTCGCGCGTGGCCTCGAGCGCGCGAGCACCGCGCGAAAACGCCCGCACCTTGAACTTGTTCCCGCCGTGCAGCTCGAGCAGAGCGGAGATCTCTCGAAGCAGCGAAACGATACGCGATCGATCCACGGCCCCAGACACTGCACCGCGCGAGCCAGCGCCGCTCCCCGCCCCCGCTTGCGCCTCAGACTCGCGCTCGTGCTCGCGCCTGACTCGCCTCGCGCTCGACCGTGCTCAGAGGCTATCCGGCGACACGATTTGGCCCGCGATCGCGCTCGCGGCGACGACCAGCGGGCTCGCGAGATAGACCTTTCCAGGGCCGCTGCGGCCGGGGAAGTTGCGGTTGATCGCGCTGACCGTGACCTGCCCTGGCGCGTCGCTCACGCCCGGGCCCGCCTTGATGCACGCGCCGCAGGACGGATCCACGAGCTCGGCGCCCGCCTTCCGGAATAGCTCGAGGTAGCCCTTCGACTCCGCGTAGCGACGGATGTCCTGCGAGCCGAACTGGATGTAGAGGTGAACGCCGTCGGCGACCTTCTTCCCTTGCTCGACGGCAAGCTTGAGAACCTCGGCGTACATGTCCATGTCGGCCTTCTTGCCGCCGGTGCACGAGCCGCCGTACGCGATGTCGATCTTCGTGCCGGGCAGCTCGCGGAGCGGGACCCCGTTGCGCGGATCGCCGGGCGTCGCGACCATCGGCTCGAGCGTCGAGAGATCGATCTCGAACGTCGCCAGGTACTGCGCGTCCGGGTCCGCCTTCACGATGCGCTTCTTCACCTCCGCCGGCGTGAGACCGCGCTGCTTGACGAGGTAGTCCACGACGACGCCATCGGCCTCGATGATGCCGGTGAAGCCGCCGGCCTCGACGGCCATGTTCGTCAGCGTCGCGCGCTCGTCGAGCGGCATCGCCGAGACACCGTCGCCGGCAAACTCGAGGACCTTGCCGATCCCCTGCCCCGTCTTGAAGAACGGCTGGCTGAGGATGTGGAGCATGACGTCCTTCGCGCAGACGCCGTGCGGGAGCAGGCCCGTCAGGACGAAACGCGCGGTCTCTGGGACCGTCACTCGGACGTCTTTCGTGTACCAGGCGTTCGCCATGTCGGTGGAGCCGACACCGAACGCGAAGCAGCCGAGCGCGCCGGCCATGCACGTGTGCGAGTCGGTCCCCGCGACGAGCTGACCGGGAAGCGCAATTTCTTCGATGACCTTGTTGTGGCAGATGGCCTCGGAGCCAACGAGCTTGCCGTCGCGGTGGACCTCTCCATAGAGCTTCACGCCCTGCTTCTTCGTGAACGACTCCTGCACCGTCGCGAGCTCTTCGGCCTGCTCCTTCAAGCCCATCTCGCGGTGCACCTTCGGCATCACGAGGTCGAGGAACGTGAGGTGATCGCGGAAGGCGAAGACGCTCTCGGGATCGGTGACCTTCGCGTCCTTGCCCATCTCGGCGACGAACAGCGACTCCGCCATCGGCGTCACGTATTCGTGGCTGAAGCGCACGTCGGTGCGCGCGAAGAAGGCGTCACCGGGCTTGACCGCAGGGACGCCGATCTTGCCGGCCTGCGCGTCGACGATGTCGTGCGCGGCGAGGATCTTCTCGCAGAGCGTCATCGGGCGCGGCGCCGTCGTGACCGGCGGTGGCGTCGCCTTCCCGGCGAGGCGCGCGCGGTTGTACGC
>JAFAER010000099.1 GCA_023423895.1 Pseudomonadota bacterium | reverse complement strand
TCGGCCGTGACGACTCGAAAGTCCTCACCGCTGAACGTGATCTCGAGGACCTTTCGCATCGTGACGCTGTCGTCGACAGCGAGCAGTGTCTTGGCCACGGGGCGTCTCCGATCGACTCGCGAGAGAGAGAAATTGTGCCGGCGCTACGCTTGGCTACGCCTGCTACAGCCTCCGATTGTGCGGAGGTGTGACAGGCCGTGTCAAGCTACCTGCTCGCGGGTCCAAACGCGAGGAAGACCTTGACGTCGTGACCTGGTAGATCGCCCCTCGCTCGACGATGTCGCGTTCCAAAACTGGCTCAGGCGGGAAAGCGCCGGCACCTTCTCACGACGTTCGGGCAGCCGCCTCCCCGCCGTCCCCTCCTCGACCATCCGAACAATCCGAACGATCGGAACGGGGGGAGCGCGTCGTCACCGCGGAGCTTGGCGGCTCCGCGCTCGACGGCGCCGTGCGTGCCCTCTTCGAGCTGTCCTGGGGGCGCGCCCGGGAGCTCATCAAGCGGGGGAAGGTCACCGTCGACGGCCGGGTGGTTCCGGTCGGCACGACCCGCGTCCGCGCCGGCTCCGTCGTCGCGATGAACCTGGCGGCGCGCGATCCCCGCGCTGCCAGAGAAGCGCTTCCGCCCGACGCGATCGTCTTCGTCGACGCGCATGTCGTCGTCGTCGACAAGCCGTCTGGTATCTCGACAGTCCCTTTCGATCCCGAAGGCATGGGCGCTTCGATCGCGCACCGCGCACGAACCCGGGACGAAGAGGCGACGCTCGACCAGCGCGTCCGTGCGGCGCTCGCGAAGAAAGAGCGCGCCCGGGGCAGGAGCGGGCCGCCGCCGGAGATCGGCGTCGTTCACCGTCTCGACAAGGAGACGAGCGGGCTCGTCGTCTTCACGCGCTCGTGGCAGGCGAAAAAGTCGCTCCTGCAGGCGTTCCGCTTTCACGACGTCCATCGCCGTTACCTCGCTCTCGTCCACGGCATCCCGAAGGACCAGACGATCGTCTCGCACTTCGTCGAGGACCGCGGGGACGGCCTGCGCGGCTCGGTCGAGCGCCGGCGAGGGCGGAGCCATCCGGTCGGGAGCGAGAAGACGCAGCGCGCGGTCACGCACATCGAGGTCGTCGAGCGTTTCCCGTCGGGGCCAGCCGGCCAGCCGTGCGCGCTCGTCGCCTGCCGCCTCGAGACCGGACGGACGCACCAGATCCGCATTCACCTGTCCGAGGCGGGGCACCCGGTCCTCGGCGAGCGCGTCTACGTGCGCGGCTACGAGGCCCCGCTCGTCCCCGCGCCGCGCGTGATGTTGCACGCGGCGGAGCTAGGCTTCCGCCATCCGGCGACCGATGCGGAGATGCGCTGGACGTCGGAGCTGCCGCGCGACATGAGCGAGGTGCTCACGTTCCTGCGCGGCACGTAACCGAGCGAGCGTCCTTCTCTTCCCCGTGCCCGTGCACGGAAAAACGTGCACGCATCCGAGGGCGAGCCTCGAGAGGAAGCCCGTGGCACGCCACCGCTCCGACGCGCGATGCCGCGTCGGAGGGAGGCACGTGAGCAGTCTCACGCCTTGCCGTGCATCCACTTCTTGAGCAACGGCGTCAGCGCGAGGAGGAGCAGCGCAGGTCCGATCGAGCTCGCGGCGAGGAAGCCGTAGATCGGCACCTCCACCTTCGTGAGGAGCGACTCGAGGATGCCCGCGAGGTAGTTCGCGACGGCCGAAGAGAACAGCCAGAGGCCCATCGCGAGCGAGGAGACGCGCGGCGGCGCGAGCTTCGTGACCATCGACAGGCCGATCGGGGACAGGCACAGCTCGCCGATCGTGTGAATGGTGTAGACGGCGACGAGCCACGCCGCGCTCGCCTTCGTGCCGCTCGCCTTGGCGAGGCTCTGCCCGGCGAAGAGCACCATGAAGCCGAGGCCGAGGATGACCATGCCGATGGCCATCTTCGTCGGCGTCGACGTGCGGTACTTGCTGTTGTCGAGCTTGTCCCAGAGGTTCGAGAACGTCGGCGCGAGCGCGACGATGAGGAGCGGGTTGATCGCCTGGAACTGCGAAGCGGGGATGTTCGTCGTCTGCCCCGTCGCGAAGTCGTAGATGGCGAGGCCGACCGCCGCGAGACCGGCGAGTGCGAACATGACGGTGAGGCTGACCCACAACGTCTGCCCGCTCGCCTGATCCTTGGTCGAGCGCCGGAAGTTGTACGCGCAGGCGAACACGAACGCTGCGACGAGGAGCATCCCGAAGCCGCCGATGTTGCGGTCCGTCTGCTCGTCGGCGAAGAGCGTCATCGTCCCGCCCGCCTGCTCGAACCCCATCCAGAAGAAGATGTTGAACGCGCAGAGGATGATGATGACGAGGATCTGCTGCGCTTCCTGGCCGGTCGAGCCGCGGAACAGCTGGAAGAACACCGCGCCGATGGCGACGAGGCCGACGAGCGTCTTCACGAAGCCCGGGGCCGCAGACCACACGGGGCCGGCGAACTGCCATCCGAAGAGGATGCCGTAGACGAGCGCGCAGGTGCCGACCGTCCAGATGACGACGTCGACGTAGTCGCGCGCGCCGAGGAGGATCGGCTTCTCGGCGTCGGCGTCGGCCGCACCGGTGGCGGCCACGCGTCCGGGCGGAAGTCCGCCGCTGCCGAGGTACTTCTGGCCAGTGACGAACTGAACGAGGCCGAGCGTCATACCGAGCGCCGCAGAGCCGAAGCCGAGCGCGAACGACACCTTCTCGCCGAGGTTGCCGCAGATGATCGGCGACCAGAGGGCACCGAGGTTGATGCCCATGTAGAAGATGGTGAACGCGCCGTCGCGGCGGGTGTCGCCTTCGCGATAGAGCCCGCCGACCATCGTCGAGATGTTCGGCTTGAAGAAGCCGTTACCCGCGATGAGCAGACCGAGCGCGAGGTACAGCGTCGGCTGGAACATCAGCGCGACCTGACCGAGCGCCATCACGATGCCGCCGATGAGGACGGCCTTGCGCCGGCCGAGGACCTTGTCGGCGAGATAGCCGCCGAGGAGCGGCGTCAGGTAGACGAGGCCCGTGTAGAGGCCGTAGATCTCGAGCGCCTCGGAGCGCTGGAGCCCGATCTTCTTGACCAGGTACAGGACGAGGAGGGCCCGCATCCCGTAGTACGAGAAGCGCTCCCAAGCCTCTGCACCGAACAGCGTGAAGAGGCCGCGGGGATGACCCTGCTTCTTCGAACCCGCGCCGCCCGCGTCGTCGCCACCCTCGTCGATCGCCCTGCGCCGAACGTTTTCCTGTGTGCCCATCTTGGCCTCGAGCCCCTCGAGCCGTCCTCGAAAAGCGGCGCATCCAAGCACAAACCTGGGCCGGCTCAAAGGGCACGCTGACGAGCCGGGGCTCTCGGGCGGGGGCGCCGCCCGCGCAGCGGAGCGCGCTTATCGATGACTCACCGAGTCACTCGAGTCCGTCATCGACCGAGAACGCGAGAGGCTCGTCGAGCTCAGGCGGGCTGCGGCGCGCTCTCGTTCGAGGGGTGCGTCGGTGTCTCCGGGGCGGGACGGCCGAACCGTCGCGCAAGAGCGCCGGACCCGAAGGTCAGAGCTGAGCTCGATAGCGCGAAGAGGCACGCGAACACGGCGAGCACGACGGGGAGGTACGCGAGGAAGATGCTGATGGGATCGGGGCTCACGAACGAATACATCCCGACACGTGGTGCAAGCGCGGGACCGTGCTCGTTCTCGGACGACGGCTCAGCGCACGAGCGTCCAGCGAACTCCGGCGGTCACCTCCATGTGGAAGTGATTGCGGTGCGCCCGGTTGTAGTCGGGCGTCAGGAGCACGTTGAAGAGCCTGGCGTCGTTGGCCTCACACGCGATCTTGCGGAGCTCCGACGCCGACGCGGGAGCTGGGCAGGGACGAGCGCCGATCCTCCTCGGATGGAAGTCTTTTTCGACGGACAGCGTGCGGCCGCTTCTCGTCTTGAACAGCGCCGCATCGATCGCGAGCGCGCCGCTGTGTCTCCGCCCGGCGCCCTTCAGGACGACCTTTTTCGAAACGGGACGGTACACGGACAGGTGGACCACCTCGACGATGTCGTACCTCGCGAGGACACGTGCGAAGTCGTCCAGAGCCAGCACGAGCCGGCAATCGTAGATGTCGTACGGCGAGGTCCGGCTCACGGACGCCGGCAGGTTCGACCGGAACGTGACGCCGGAGAGCGGCCCGTTCAGGCGCAGCGGGGCAACGACGCCGCGCGCCTCACCGACGCGGGTGAACGCGATCTGCCGGCGAACGAGCTCGGCCTCGCACCGCACACGGTCGAGGCCCGCGTAACGCGACGCGACGGGGAGCTCCCCGCGGTCGAGCGAGGACGGGGAGGCAGGTAGACCTTCCCCCGGCGTCGCGTCGACGGGGTCGTCGTCGGCCATGCTCGACGAAGGCAGGAGATCGGGCTCGTCGTCGCTGTCGTTGTCGGTCTCGTCCGGTGCGCTGCCGGCCGTCGAGTCTTCGTGGCGCGGGGCGTGCGCCGAGCTGCCCTCGGCGGTCGCCGCTCTAGGCTGCTGCTCGTGCGGCGACTGCGGCGGCGCCGGCAGGCAGCCGCACAGGAGCGACGCGAGGGCAACGAACGCGATTCGCACGGAGCGCGAGCATAGCCCCGGATGGGGTCCCCCGCGAGCGCGCCGGGAAAGCTGCTAGACTCCAGGCAAGTGCCATGGCGGAGCTGTCGGCGCGCGCCAAGCAGATTCTCTACGCATGCATCACCGAGTTCGTCGCCACCGGCGAGCCCGTCGGATCACGCACGCTCTCGAAGCGAGGGATCGAGCTGTCGCCGGCGAGCATCCGCAACGTGCTCTCCGATCTCGAGGAGCTCGGTTACCTGCACCAGCCGCACACGAGCGCGGGCCGCGTGCCGACCGACAAGGCGTTCCGCCTCTTCATCGACGCGATGATGGAGGTGCGCCAGCTCACCGACGTCGAGAACGCGCAGCTCCTTCATCGCTTTGCCGAGATCGAGCCGGGCCCGAACTTCCTCCGCGAGACCGGACGACTCCTCTCCGAGCTCACGGGCACCGCCGCCGTGGTCGTCTCGCCGAAGGCCGAGACGATGACGCTGAAGCATCTCCGGTTCATCCGCACGATGCCGGGCGAGGTCCTCGCGGTGGTCGTCATGACGAACGGCACCGTCCAGAACCGCTTCTTGAAGGCGGAAGTGAGCGAGGACGAGCTGCAGAAGATCCACAACCTCCTCGACGACGTCATCGAAGGCCGATCGCTCGGCGACCTGCGCGAGCTCTTCGCGCGAAGGCTTCAGAGCGAGCGCGTGCAAGCCGACGAGACGAAGCGGCGCGCGTTCGAGCTCGGTGAGGCCGCGGTTTCTCTGGCGGACAAAGGCGCCGACGTCGTCATCGAAGGGCGCGCGAAGCTCCTCGGTCTCCCCGAGTTCTCGTCGGATGCGGCTGGGCTCAAGGACCTCGTGAGCGCGCTCGACGAGGCCGAAGCCATCGTCCGGCTGCTCGACGCCACGCTCGCGGCCGGCGGCACGTCGGTCGTCGTCGGTCGTGAGGCCGGTGACCTCGCCGGTGGCCACATCGCGATCGTCGGCGCGACGTACCGGAACCAGGGTCGAACGGCTGGGTCCGTCGGCGTCATTGGCCCGACCCGGATGGACTACCCGAAGGTCGTTCCGCTGGTGACGGCAACGGCCAATGCCATGAGCTCGCTCATCGAGCGGCGCGAGCCGCAGCGCCCGCCTCACGACGACGACGAGTGAGGACGGGGACGGCCAGGGACCCGGAGGACGACCCCGTCTCTTCGAGGGGCCGACCCAGACCTCCCCCCGCCGCCGCGTGGGCCGTGTAGTATACGGAGGCCCCCATGCGCATGGCCCCGCCGGTTCTGCCCGGAGTGCAGACGGTCGACTCACCGCTCGATCGCGCCCTTGCTCTTCTCCTGGCCGGGGAGCGCGAAGCCGCGCTCCGCTGGAGCGCCGCCGTCGTCCAGCAGGACGCATCGGTGCCGAGCGCGCTGATCCTGACGTGCCGCCTGCTCGCCGACGCAGGCCGCACCGAAGCCGCGATCGAAGGCTTCGAGCTCGGGGTGAAGCGCGCGATCGACATCGGCAACCTCCCGCTCGCCGTGGCGGCCGTCGGTGACCTGAAAGCGCTCGGTCAGGAGGTCGGGCGTCATCTCGACGAGATCGCGAGCGCGTTCTGTCTCGGTTCGCCACGCCTCTCGGACGACGCCACGCCGCCGCCGCCGCCGCTCCCCCATGACGAGAGCTTCCAGCCGCTCAGCTCGTTTCTCAGTGGGCCCGCGCTGCTCTCGAAGGCGACCGAGATCATCCACGACGCGTCGAAGGACTACGACTCGCTCGCGGACTCGGTCGCGCCGCTCGTTCCGCCGCTGTCGCTGTTCAGCGCGCTCGAGAAGGATGGCCTGCGCGCGCTCATCGGCTGCTTCGAGATGATCACGGTGCCCGCGGGCAAGGCGGTCATCGAAGAGGGTGAAGAAGGCGCCGAGGCGTACATCGTCGCGCGCGGCGAGCTCGAGGTTCGGCGCAACGACGACGACGGCCATGCGATCAAGCTCGCGCGTCTGACGAACGGCGCGCTCTTCGGCGAGATGGCGCTGCTCTCGCGCGCGCCCCGCGCGGCGAGCGTCGTCGCGAATCGTCCGTCCATCCTCCTCGTCGCGCGGCGCGAGGCGCTCGAGGCCGTCGCGGAGAAGCGTCCGGACGTGGGCGTCGAGCTCGCAGCGCACTGCCGGCGGCGCATGGTCGCGAACCTCGTTCGCACGTCGAAGGTCCTTCTCTCCGTCTCGCCGAAAGAGCGGCCCGCGCTCGTGGAGCGCTTCGAGACGAAGGTCTTCGAGAAGGGCGACAAGCTCATCGTCGACGGCAAGGACACGAGCGGCCTGCACCTGATCGCCTCCGGTGAGGTCGCCGTCGTCGGTCGTGAAGAGGGCGGCGAGCCGTTCGTGATCGCGACGCTCGGCGTCGGCGAGACGGTCGGCGAAGTGGCGCTCGTCCTCCGGCGCAAGGCCAACGCAGACGTCGTCGCGGTGCACCCCACCGTGACTCTCCACCTCCCGCAGGAGGACTTCCTCGGCCTCATCCGAGATCATCCCGCGATCCTCGCAGGGCTCTATCTCTGCGCCGTCGACCGCGACGACGAGACGGCAAGCGTGCTTGCCGGATCGACCGTGGCTCTCGCCGAAGATTACGATCTCGTCTGATGGGCCAGGACGCGTCGGAGCGCCGTAAGCAGGCGCGGCTCTTCATCGTCCTCGTGCTCATCGGTGCGTTCTTCTTCGTCGAGCTGATCGGCGCGAGGATCGCCCGCAGCGACGTTCTCGAGGCGGATGCCTTCCACCTCCTGATGGACGTCCTCGCGATCGCGATCAGCCTCGCCGCGATGCGTCTCTCATCACGAAGGCCGAGCGCGCGCTTCACGTTCGGGCTCCGGCGCGCCGAGCCGCTCGCGGCGCTGACGAACGGCGTCCTCGTCGTCGGCGTCGCGATCGAGCTCGTTCGCGATGCGATCGAACATCTCGGCGCAGGGCACGACGCAGCGCCACGCTCGGGCGTGATGCTCATCGTGGCCTCGGCAGCGCTCGTGGTCAACGGGCTGAATGCGTGGCTGCTGCACGGCGCGATGGGGCATGCGCACGGACATCACGGGCACGCGCATCCTCCCCATGCGCATGCGGAGCACGACCACGACCACGACCACGCGCATCCTCCGCATGCGCATGCAGGCGCTCACGGGCACCATCTCAACCTGAGGGGAGCGTGGCTTCACCTCCTCGGCGACGCACTCGGCTCGTTCGCGGCGTTCGTCGCCGGGTTGGCGATCAAGCTCGGCGCGCCGCCCGTCGTCGACCCTCTCGCGAGCTTCTTCGTCGTTGCGATCCTCGTCGTCGGGGCGCTCCGGCTGCTGCGCGATGCCGGGCTCGTGCTGCTCGAGGCGGCGCCGCAGCACGTCTCGGTCCCGAAGGTCGAGAAGGTGCTCCTCGCGCTCGACGGTGTGACCGGCGTGAGCGCGCTGCACGTCTGGACGCTGGGCACGGGGCACGACGCGATCACCGCGCACGTGCGGACCACGTCGAACGACCCGAGGCTCGGCGCCCGCGCCGCCGAGCAGCTCCGCAAGCGCTTCACCGTCGAGTACGTGACGGTGCAGGTCGACCTGGAGTAGTCCTGCGGTCGTCGACGGCGCCGACGCCAAGAAGCTGTGGGCGATCGTGGGCGCCTATGTCCGCGGTGAGATCGGGGTTCCTGGATACTTCGTTCCGGTCGTGGACGACGCGGGGCAGGGATACAGGCTCTTCGTTCGCGGAAGCGTTCCGCTCGAGGACGCTTCCGGGACCTGGCGCGTGCAGTAGAGAGCGTCCACCGAAGAGGCGACGCGCGGGATGGCGTCTCGCGCGTCGGCGCCGGCCGCGGTGCTCAGAACAGCTCGATCGCGGGACCTGACGCTTCTTCGTGCTGCTCAGCGAGCACGTCTGCATGCGCGGCGCGCTGGGCGTCGGAGACGTAGCCGCGCGCCAGCTCGCCCATGTCGACGGCCTGCTCGTGCGCCAGCGTATCGCGAGCGGATGCCAGACACTCGACGACGTGCTGCAGGCGTTGCCGGAGCACGTCCTGGAACTGCATGTGACCGAGCGCTTCGACCAGCAGAGCGCCGACGTTCCGGCTCGCGTCTGCTGCGGCGCCGACGACGGTCTCGTGCGCCCGCTGCATGGCGAGCGCGCCGTCGTTCGCATCGACGAGGCGCGCTCCGACGGACGCGATCGCAGCCTCCTCGGCCGCCTGTCCGCGGGAGGTCTCCTCGGCACGAGCGAGGAGCTCGTCGCGCACGACGGTGTCGAGGCGCCCGACGTCGTCCTCGATCGAGCGCGAGACGCTTGCGGACTCGTCGGCGAACGCGCGCATCTCCGTGGCGACGACGCCGAACGCACCACCGTTCTTGGCGACGCGCGACGCCTCGAGCTTTGCGTTGATCGCGAGGAGCCGGATCTGCGTCGACCCGGTCGAGAGTGCGGCCGTTCGTTCGCGAATCGAGCGGACGTGCTCGGCCACGCGTCCGGCGGCCTCGACGTCCTTCTGGACGGTTGCTCGCCGGCGGGTGAGACGATCCTGGAGCTCACGATGCGCCGCGCCGCTCTCCTCGACACGTGCGCCTGCTGCCTCGATCGCCTCTTGGCTGTCCTCCATGGCGGCGCGGAGCGAATCGCCGAGCCGGTTGATCTCACCGTGCATGCGCTCGAGCAGGTCGATGACCTGGCGGCACGCGGCTTCGGTCATGTCGACCGTCGCCGAGATCTGCGTGCGCTGGAGCTCGAGCAGCGTGCGGGCATCCGTGTGCGACGACATCGCTCACGCTCCCGGCAGAAGACGTTTGAGCGTCGAGACGAGGTCCGGGCCTGCGACCGGCTTCACGAGCCATCCCGTCGCTCCGGCCTGTTTCGCCTCCAACCGCCGCTCTGCCTGCGACTCCGTCGTCAGGAGGAGGATCGGCATGAAGCGGCCACCAGGGAGCTTCCGGATCTCGCGAACGAGCTCGATGCCGTTCATGCCCGGCATGTTCAGATCCGTGATCGTCGCGTCGACCTTCACGCGTGACAACTCGACGAGCGCATCGGCCGCGCTCTTTGCGGTGACGCAAGAGAAGCTCGCGACATCGAGCAGGGCCTTCAGGGACAAGAGGATCGTCGGTGAATCGTCGACGAGGAGGATGGTCTTCATGCGGCGTTCCGTGTGGGGATGGGGGCACTTTCTTCAACGTCCGGCCTGGACGTCAGATTCAGGATTGCGGCGAGTCTCTCGTCGGCAGGCATTCGAGCCACGGCGCGCCCGGCGGTGAGCAGGACCTGCGCGACGGCAGCATGAACGTGCTCGCAGCGCGCCATGTCGAGCAGTGCTTCGGGATGCTCGAGGAGTACGCCGATGAGTGCTTCAGCCTCCTCTACACCGACGACGCCTTCGATGATCACGCGGCCATTTGCGACTTCGATTCCCATGACAGGAGCTCCTTTGGATCGAGGACGAGCAATGCACGGCCATCGCCGAGTATGGCGGTGCCGGCGAGGCCGCGGCAGCTCGCGAGCAGGCCCTCCATCGGCTTCAAGACGACATCGACGTCTGCGTCGAATGCGTCCACCGACAGCGCAACCACTTCGCCGCCGGCCTGGGTGATCACGAGCGAGATCTCGCCCGAGGAGACCGGATGGTGCTCGGTCCCGAGCATCGACGCGAGGTCGAGCACGGGGACGATCCGGCCGCGCCAGAGGAAGACGCGTTCGTTCTTGATCGTGGTCAGCTCGCGGACGGGGACGCGCACGACCCCCACGACGGCGTCCATCGGGACGCCGTAACGTTCGTCGCCGACCCGAACGATGAGCACTCGGGAAACGGCCATGCTGACCGGGAGGCTCAACCGCATCGTCGTTCCCTTGCCGGGACGATTCACGATCTCCACGCGTCCGCCGAGCGCCTCGACGTCACGTCGGACCGCATCCATGCCGACACCTCGGCCAGAGACGTTCGAGACCGTCTCGGCGGTCGAGAATCCCGGCGCGAACACGAGGTCGACGATCTGGTCGTCGGTCATACGCGCGACCGCTGCCTCGTCGACGAGCCCACGCTCGATCGCCTTCTTCTTGATGCGAACGGGGTCGATCCCGCGCCCGTCGTCGCTGACGTCGAGGACGATGCGATCTCCGTCGTGGCGGGCCGAGAGCACGAGGCGGCCGGTGGGCAGCTTGCCGGCCCGCTCACGCTCCTCCGGCAGCTCGAGCCCGTGATCGAGGCTGTTTCGCACGAGGTGGGTGAGCGGCTCACCGAGCTTCTCGATGACCGTCTTGTCGGCCTCGGTCTCCTCGCCCTCGAGGACGATCTCGACCTGCTTGCCGAGCTGCTTGGCGAGATCGCGGACGAGGCGCGGGAACCGCTGGAGGGCGACGCCCATCGGCATCATCCGCATCTGCATCACGGCGGTCTGGAGCGCATCGGCGATGCGATGCAGCACCGAGTATTGCTCGCGGAGCTCGCGCGCGGTCGCCGCGTCGCCCGTGCGCCGAGCGAGATACGGCAGCCCGTTCTTCGCGACGACGAGCTCGCCCACGAGGTTCATGACGAGGTCGATCTTGTTCTGGTCGACCTTCACGGTGGTCAACCCGCGGGTGCGCGCCGCGTCGGCCTGCGCGGCCGCCTGCGCCGGTGCCGCCACGGCGTCGGGCGCAATCTGCGGCTCGGCGTCGACGATGGCCGCGTCGAGCACGCGCAGGACCTCGTCGACGTCGCCGGCGACGGACGCTTTCGACAGCGCCTCGATGCGAGCTGGCGATGCCCCCATGAAGCGCATCGCGTTCGCCGCGACCGTGGCGACGTTGGCCAGTCGCAGAGCCTGCTCCTCGCGCGAGAGGAGCGACAGCGCTTCACGCTGGTCGCGCAAGAGCGTGAGGAACGCGTTCTCCGGGTCGAGGTCGGCCGGGGCATCGATGGCGGTGATCGTGACCTGCTCGGCGACGTACTTCAGCACGTCGCGAAGCGAGCTCTCCGGTGCGGTGCTGATCGCCTCGAACGTGAGGCGACAGCGAAAAGGATCGAGGTCGGAGAGGCCAGGCCAGCCCTCCGGCGGCCCGTGGGACACGGCGCCGAGCAGCTCGGGGAGCGCCAGAACGGTCAGGAGCGGATCGTCGCCCTGGAAGAAGCACTCCGGGTCGGGCGCATACTGGACGAGCAGCGGCTGCGTGCCCGCCTCGAACGCGTCCTCGACGACGGAGCGGAGCCGCACGTCGATGGCATGCAGCGCCACCTTCTGGGTGGCGATCGCCGTCTCCTTCGTTGCTGCACCCGCACTGCCGCCCAGATGCGAGCGGACGCAGTCCACGAGCACACGGCCTTCCGCCTCCGCGTTCGCAGGGAGCGCCTCGCGCTCCGCGACCTCCTCGAGCCAGCGCATGGCTGCATCGACGCAGGCGAGGAGGGCATCGAACAGCTCGGCGTTCATCGTCAGCGTGCCGCGGCGAACACCGTCGAGCGCGTCCTCGGCGCCATGAAGAAGGGCGGTCAGCGGCGCGAACGGGAAGAGCCCGGAGCCGCCTTTGAGCGTGTGAACCGCCCGGAACACGGCATTGATCGTCTCCGTGTCCTCGGGATGGCGCTCGAGCGCGAGGAGGCCTTCCGATGCGCTCTCGAGCAGATCGCGAGCTTCCGAGAGGAACTGCTCGAGGAGCGGCGTCATGACCTCTGCCCCGTGAGGAGACGGACGTGCATCATGAGGTCCGTCGGGCGGACCGGCTTGACGAGGAACGCATTCGCGCCGGCCGTCAGCCCGCGTTGCCTGTCGAGCGCCTCGCTCTCGGTGGTGATCATGATCACCGGAGCGGCTCGCGTCTCGTCGTGCGCGCGGAGCGCCTTCACGAACGTATAGCCGTCCATCATGGGCATGTTGACGTCGACGACGAACAAGTCGTGACGAACGGAGAGCGCGAGCTCGAGACCCTGTACGCCGTTTTCGGCTTCGGTGACCTCGAACCCGGCCTTCTCCAGGATCTGGCGGTGATACTTGCGGACGATCGGAGCGTCGTCGACTACGAGAACGCGTTCCATCTCATTTCCTCTCGAAGTAGGGACGCTGGTAGACCATCGCCTCGGGGAACTTGCGGAGCTCGAACAGTGACGAGATCCGGCTCATGGACTCCGAGTGGCCGAGGCAGACGAAGCCACCGGGATTGAGCGCATGGAAGATGTTCTCGGCAGCGAGGCGCCGTGACAGGTCATCGAAGTAGATGAGGACGTTGCGGCAGAAGACGACGTCGATGTCGCGGTAGGCGGACATCTGGTGGGGATCGGACAGATTCACGTGGGTGAGCTCGACGGAGCCGAGGATGTCGCTCGAGAGCTGCCATTCGTCACCGATGCGCGCGAAGTACTTCTTCAAGTACGGCTCCGGAACGAGGCGCACGGAGCGCGACGAGAATCGACCGCTGCCCGCATGCGCGAGGACGTCCGTGTCGATGTCCGAGCCGATGATCTCGATCTCGTACGAGTCGACCTTCGACCATCGCTCGAGGAGGTAGATCGCGAGCGAGTAGGGCTCCTCGCCCGTGGAGCAAGGAAGCGACCAGATCCGGATCCGGCGCTTGTGCGGGTTCTTCGCGACGATCTCGTCGAGCATCGAGGTCACGAGGCACTCGAGCTGATAGACCTCGCGGAAGAAGTAGGTCTCGTTCACCGTGACCAGGTTCACGAGCTCCTGGAGCTCCTCCTTGGTCCGAGCCTCCTTTACCTGCCTCAGGTACTGACGGAACGACCCGTCGCCGCCCGTGGCATCGATGCGCGTCGCCACCCGCTTGCGCAGGTAGTCGACCTTCTTGTCGTCGAACGCGATCCCGGTGTGCTGGTAGAGCAGCGCGCAGAGCTGAGAGAAGTCATCCCCCTCGAACTCGAAGTTGGCCATCTTTCTCTCGGCGCTCATCGCGAGGCGAGCCTCTCGCAACATGCCTGCGCGGCGAATGAAACGTACGGCTCGTCAGGCCAGCGGTTTGCGCAGCGTTCGACCGCCGCCGCCGTATCGGGAGCCCCGACCTGCGCCAGTGCCTCGATGGCGGCCGCCAACGCATTGACGTGCGGTTCCATCTCGAGACGGGCGAGAAGGACGTCGCGTGCTGCCGTCCCGCCGATCCGACCCGCGACGACGGACGCGAAGATGCGCACGTCGGGGTCCTCCGAGTCGAAGAGCGCAGGCAGCTCGGCCGCCGCAGCGGGCATCCGCGCGAGGCCTTCGATGACCACGTTGCGGAGGAACACGTCCTCGGCCCCGAGGAATCGGGCGAGCCCGCGGGCAGCCTCCGAGGTCGCGATCCTCGCGAGCGACGTGACGATCGCCTCACGGACGGACGCCGTCTGCTCCCCCTCGAGCGCATCGACGAGCACGTCGACGGCGCTCCGGTCGTCGCCGAGCGCACGTGCGCTTGCGAACCGCGTGCTCTCGTCTCCGTCGCGTAGGTTCCGCTCGAGAGCCACCCGATCATGCGTCGGGGCCCTCCGTTCGATCTTCGCTCTAACCAGCCCCATCGGGGATCCTCCTGGCCTTTACTGTTCTAGATAGATGCTTGCCGATGGCATCGGACGGCAGGACCGTCGTGGCTCCATGGAGCTGCACCAGGCTGCCCGGCATGCCGAACACGACGCAGCTCTGCTCCGACTCGGCGATCGTGTACGCGCCGCGTCGTTTCAGGTCGGCGAGCGTCCGCGCTCCGTCGTTGCCCATTCCGGTCATCAGGACGCCGAACACTTCCTCGGGCGCCAGAAGAGCCCCCGCGCTCGTGACGAGGCGATCCACGCTCGGATGCCAGCCGTATCGAGAGTCGGTGGGGACGGAGACGGCACGCAGCGTGTCGCCGCGTCGGGAGACGATGACATCGGCGTCACCCTTGCCGATGGCGATGACCCCCGGTCGGAGTGGCACCATCCCGTCGACCTCGACCACGTTCAAAGGAGTGATCGTGTCGAGCCGGTCGGCCAGCGCCTTGGTGAAGCCCGCCGGCATGTGCTGCGCGACCACGATCGGCAGCGGAAAGTCCGCGGGGAGCTCGGCGACGACGTCTTCGAGTGCCCGAGGGCCTCCGGTCGAACACCCGATCACGACGAGTCCTGGACGAGCAGGTGTCTGCGTCGACGGGGCAGGCGCAGGGCGCTTTGCCACCGCGCGCCGCTGGATGACTCGGCGATTGCGTTTCGATCCGGCTGCGCAGCGGACCCTTTCGACGATCTCCGCGCCGATGGACTTCACGTCGAGCGAGACCGTCCCGCTCGGCTTCGGCACGAAATCCACCGCGCCCATCGCAAGCGCCTCGAGGGTAGACGTGGCGCCCTCGGTGGTGAGTGAGGAGACCATCACCACCGGCCGAGGGCTCTCCGTCATGATGTGGCTCAGACAGGTGAGCCCGTCCATGCCCGGCATGTTCACGTCCAGCGTGACCACGTCCGGGTCGAACTCCCGCGTCGCGACCAGCGCCTCGTTGCCGTCACGTGCCGTGCGGACGTCCCACCCTCCGTCCGCACGGAACATGTTGGCAAGCGCCGTTCGCATGAACGCCGAGTCGTCGACGATCAAAACGCGCATGGCTCGCCCCCTTCCCCGGTCAAGCCGCCGCGGCCGGCGGGGTCGAATGCCGGACGGACCTCAACGCGGCGAGCTCCGCCGCGTCGAAGAGCCGCTCCGGCTCGAGCACGAGGATCATCCGCTTCGCCTCTTGCAGATTCGCGACGTGGCGCACCGCATTGGCCTGCTCTTCGGAGAGGGCAGGGACCGGCTCGATGCGCGAACGCAGCACCTTCAGCACCTGAGCGACGCTGTCGACGATGAAGCCCGTCAGTGTGCCCTTCATCGAGAGCACGACGACGCGCTGCCGGTCGTCGCGTGGAACGGCGCCGAGCTGGAAGCGGCGGCGGAAGTCCACGATGGGCAGCACCTCACCGCGTACGTTCACGATGCCCGCAAGCGATCCGACGGCGTGCGGAACCCGCGTGATGACCTCGGGCATGCGGATGATCTCCTGCACGCTGTCGATCGTCACTCCGTATTCCTCGCCGGCGAGGTGGAAAACGACGAGCTGCTCTTCGTCACCCCCTTCCTTCGACGACGCTTGCTGGATCGTCTCGTTCATCACTGCCTCCGGAAGCATCGAATCTCGCGCCATGACGGCGTCTCTCACGGTCGGATGCTGGAACAGCTTCGCGACCGAGAGCACGCACACCAGACGCTTGCCGTCGTCGAGTCGACAGATCGAGTCGATCTCCTCGCCTTGGTGCCGCGCACGAAGGAAGGGAGGGACTTCATCGACGCACTTGCCCGGGACGCGGAGGACCTCGTTGACGGAGTCCATGACGATCCCGACGACCGAGTCCGTGCCGCCGACACCCGCATCGTTTCCGAGTGAGGTGATGACGATCCGCTGTTCCAGCGTGGGCTTCTCGAACGGCAGCTGGAACATTTGCCGAAGGCTGACGAGAGGGATCAGGCGATCGCGGAGCGTCATGACGCCGAGCACGTGCGCTTGCGCGTTCGGCACCTGCGTCATCTGCGATGGCACCTGGACGATCTCCTGCACCTCTTCGATCGGGAACGCGTACTCCTGCTCGGCGACGACGAAGCTCACGAGCTGCTTCTCGTCCGTCGCTTCGGCGTTCTCGACGTCCTTCGCCTTCGTCTCGGCGAAGGAACGAGCCGCCGCAGCGCGGAGCTCGCCCGTCTGCACGAGCGCCCGGACGTCGAGCACCATCGCGATCGCGTCGTTCGGGAGCCCCTTCAGCATCGCCGAGAGGAGATCCGTGTCGACGGACGCTTGGATGTTGCCGACGTCCTCGCGCTGACCTGGCTGTACGGTGAGCACGCTCGCGACGCTGTCGACGATGAATCCCACGGTCGTGCCGTGGTCGACGACGATCACGCGCGTCGCGGAGTCCGTCTCCTTCGCGTCGAACGCGAACTTGCTTCGGAGGCTGACGATCGGAAGGATCTGCCCGCGCAGGTTCGCGACGCCTTGCAGCGCCGGAGGACTGAGCGGGACCCGGACGATCTCGGGCATCCGGATGATCTCCCGAACCGACTCCATCGGGAATGCAAACAGCTCGTCACCCACGAGGAACGTGACGTACTGCTCGCCGTGACGCGTATCCGCCTCGGCGGCCGCGTCCGTCAGTTGCTTTGCTTCTTCGAGTTCGAGTTCCACGTGATCCTCCCGTTCACGCCGCGCTCTGGAGCTCATCGGCAAGAGACGCGATCTCCTCGACCGCGCGCTCGAGCTCGTGTGCGCCGCGCGCCTGCTCTTCTGCTGCCGAGCCCGACTCGACCGCCGCCTTGCTCGCCTGCTCGGCTGCTGCGGAGATCTGCTCGATCGCCTGCTTGGCGAGGCCGAGCGCCGTGGCGATCTCGCCCGCTTCCTTCTTGGTCTCGCGGTTGCGCTCGAGGACGCCCTGCATGTCTGACGCGCACGCGACGAGCGCGTCCGTGATCTGCACGGCCTTGTCGACCTCGCTCTTCGCGACGGCCGAGATCTCCTCGAGATCCTTCCGGACCGTGCCGATCTGATCTTGGACCGCCTTCACGACCTCCTTGATCCGGTCGGCGTTCTGGGCCGACTCCGTCGCGAGGTTCCGGATGTCCGTCGACACGACGACGAAGCCCTTGCCGTATTCGCCTGCGCGCGCGGCCTCGATCGAGCCGTTCGTCGCGAGCATGCTGGTCTGGATCGAGACATTGACGATCGCGTCGACGATCTTGTCGATGCGGCGAGAGAGCACGTCGAGCTGCATGATCTGGCGCTGGCTCTGCTTGCCGGACTCGAGAGCCGCCGTCAGGCCAATGACCATCTCGTCGACGCTCTTCTTGTTCGTGACGAGCAGTGCCGACATCTTCTCGCCGCGTTCGAGCGCCTCTTCTGCTGCGCGCTCGGCCGTCCGAGCGCCGACCTCGATCTGGTTCGCCGCCGCTGCCGCCTGCCGCGTCGCGCTTGCCTGCTGCGCCGCTCCGCGCGAGATCTGCGCGATCGCGCTCGAGATCGCCGTCGCCGCGCGGCTGATCTCCTGGATGGCGCTCGAGAGCTCCTCCGCCGCCGACGACACGCCTTCGGCGCTCTTCGCCGTGTCGGTGCTGTTCTTGAGGTCCTCGGCGAGCTCGGAGAGCTGCGTCGAGGCCTGCTCGCCCTGGTCGAGGGCGGCTGCCTGTTGCTCGACCATCTTCAGGGCCGAGTCGCTCGCCGATAGCTGTTCCTCCGAGGCCTTCTGGATCGCTTCGGCACCGCTCCGTGCCTCCGTGGCGGCGCGGTCGGACTCGATGGCGACCTCGGAGATCTTGCGCGCCCCGTCCGCGATGACCGCGAGCTCCGTGCGGATCTCGTCGAGCTGCGCCGTGACGGTCGCGCCCTTCTGGACCTCCGCCCGTGCGGCTGCCGCGGACTGATCGATCCCGGTCGCGATGTCGGTGACGCCGCTCTGGATCTCGACGACGAGCGACTCGATGTCGCGCGCGCTCTTCTCGGAGCGTTCGGCAAGGCCGCGCACCTCGTCGGCGACCACGGCGAAGCCCTTGCCATACTGCTTGGCGCGTGCGGCTTCGATCGCTGCGTTGAGCGCGAGGAGGTTCGTCTGGTCGGCGATCCTGGCGACTGCCTTGACGATCTCGCCGACCTCGTTCGCGCGCTTCTCGAGGTCGCGGATCGTCAGCACGCTCGCGGCCTGACGCTCGGACGCGGTCGTGATGGCGGTGACCATCTTCATGATCTCGCCGCGGAGCGAGCCGACCGCCGTCTGGAGACCCTCGGACTTCGCAGACGAGAATGCTGCGAGATCCTTCGTCTTGCCGATGCTCGTCCCGATCTGGGTCATCGCGCTCATGCTCTGCTGAGCAGCGCGCTGGCCTTCCTCGGCGCCGCCCGAGATGCTCCCCATCGAGGACTTCAGCTCGGCGCTCGCCGACGCCGCTTCGCGAACGCCCTGCGACAGCTCCTCGGCGGCGGCGGCGACCCGCTCGGCGGTCTGCTGCTGCTTCGCGAGCGTGCGCGCTCGCCGCCGGAGCGCCTCGGCATCACGCGCGCCGCGCGTGCCGTTCGTCGCCGGCACCTTCGCCTCGACGGCGACATGGCCGTTCGCTGCGTGTCCGTTCTTTCCGTTCATCTGCGTCGTCTTCACAAGAGCCATCGGGCAGTCCCCATCACACGCGAGTCGCTCGGCGGCTCACGCGGCAGTCGTTGCCGCGCGACGATGCGCGGTGCCCCGGCATCAGCAAAACCGAAGCCAACGTATTTCACGAATAAGTCGTAAAGCACGAACGCCAATCGGTTGACGCTCGAGGCTCCATGTCCGCGGACACTCGTGGGCCGGGATGGATCACCGGCGACGCTTGCGTCGGCCTTTTGACGGTTCAGCCGTCATGCGCGCGGCGCGAACATGCAGGAATCGCGTGTCGTGCACGGTTTGCGCCGAGCGTGTTCGAGCGCGTCGTGCAGGCTCGTTCCTTCGTCGAGACGCGTCACGCGTCACCGGGGACGGACGCGCTTGCCTCGGAGCGGCGCGCTCGAGGCCTCCGTCGGACATGTGCGAGCGTTCACGTGTCGAGCCCGACGTTCACGAGCTCGACGAGCACGAGCATGGACGAAGAAGAAAGGCGCTTCCCCGGTCGGGGGAGCGCCTTCTTTCGATCCGGGCCTCGTCGGGGGAAGTCGTCGAGCCGGAGCCTCAGACCGTCATCGGCACTGATTGTCGATGCACGACTTGCCGCCGTCGCAGTCGCCCGGGCCGAAGCACTGGGCGCCGGCCTCGGAGGCCGTGCGGCAGACGCCGTCCTGGGCGCAGTAGCCGATGCGATTGTCGATCGTGCGGCAGTGCTGGTCGTTCGTGCACGTGAACTTGCAGAAGCCGGCGAGGCACTTCTTCGGCGTCGCTGCCGTTCCACCACACTGGTCGTCAGCGGTGCAGTTTGGCGTGGGGCGCGTGTCGACGACGCATGCGCCCTGGTTGCAGTACTTGCCGGTTCCGCACTCGGCGTCCCCGGTGCACGACTTCACGCAGGAGCCGCCGACGCACTTCGGTGCCGCCGGATCCGTGCACTGCGCGTCAGCGGTGCATCCCGTCGGGCCAGGGCCAGTCACGTTCGGCTTGCAGACGCCCTTCTCGCAGGTGAAGCCGTCCGAGCACGGCGTGGACTCGCAGCTCGCGAGGCACTGGCCGTCGGCGCACACCTTGTCGGTCCCGCACTCGCTCGAGTACTTGCAGGTGTTCTGCGGCGCCGTGCAGGCGCCCGCGACGCAGGTGAGGCCGCCGGAGCAGTCCGCGGTCGTCGCGCAGGGACACGGGCCGTTGGTGCCGCCGCAGGCCTGGCACGTGCCGTCGTTGCACGTGCTGCCGGCGTCGCAGTCTGCCTTCGTCGTGCAGTCCTTCGCGGGCCCGGGATCTTTGCCCGGAGGCGCGCAGTAGCCGTTCTGGCAGATGTCACCCTTCGGGCAGTCTGCGTCGCCGTTCTGGGTCGAGCACGGCGTCGTGCAGCCGATCGCCGTGCAGACCTGGCCGGGATTGCAGCTCTTCGTCCCGGAGCACGTCGGGTGAGCAGGCGATTGCACCGGCGCGCAGCCGTAGGCGTCGCAGGTGAAGCAGCCCGTCGCGTCGCAGTAGTAGCGGCTCTCGTCGCCTGGACCGCAGCCGCTCCATGCGACGACGCCCAGCGTGCCGAGCACGCCGATCACCAGGGCTGAAGAGAAGCGAGACGTCATGGGCGAGTTCCTCCGGGGCCGCTGCCGCGCGCGGTGCCGTCCCTCCAGTATCCACGTCGCGTGCCACCGGGTCCACGGAAGCGAGACCCACACTTCTTTCGAAGAAATGGCCCGTCACGACGGGGGTGGGCGTGAACGATAGGACCGAAGTGACGGGTCAGGTGTAAACGACGGTTCTCGTCGCGCGCCACGCTCCCGGCCGGGTCGGACGTGGACGGAGCGTCGAGAACGGGCGCGCTCAGCCTCCCCTCGACTGCTCCCGCGGCAGGGCTTGATGGCGCACCGGCGCAGGCACCCGGGAAGGACAGGGTGGGCGGGACCTCGCGAATTCCGGGATGAACGCACTCGCGCGGAAGCTTGCTTGACCCTGGACCATGCATTCGCTACCCCGGCCCGTCATGACACGTCACCGCATCGTCACGGCTCTCGTCTCTTCTGCGCTCGCCCTCGCGTTCTTCCTTTTCGCGGGTGCCGCCAGCGCTCAGCAGAAGGTCGCCGTGATCGACGTCCAGCGCGCCGTCGCCAGCACCGAGGACGGCCTGCGCGCCCAGGCGACGTTGAAGAAGCTGTTCGACAGCAAGCAGCAAGAGCTGAACAAGAAGCAGAACGACCTCCAGCGCCAGCGCGAGGAGATCGACAAGCAGGCGAAGGTGCTCCCGAAGGACGCGCTCGAGAAGCGCGTGGCCGACTGGCAGAAGCAGATGATGGATCTCCAGCAGATCTTCGTCGAGTACAACAAGGAGCTCGAGAAGAAGCAGAAGGAGCTCACCGATCCGGTCTTCGAGAAGGTCATGCAGATCATCAAGCGCCTCGCCACGAGCGAGAACATCGACCTCGTCGTCGACAAGGCGACGGTCGCGTACGTGCGCGGTGACCTCGATCTGACCGATCGCGCCATCCAGATGTACAACAGCGGTGGTGGCGGCGGCACCGGGCCGACGGCGCCCGCGGGCGGCCAGCCGGCGCAGAAGAAGTGAGCGGAATCCCGCTGGCCCCACGGCCGCTCGGCGATCTTGCAGCACGTCACGGCGGGACGCTTCGCAACGGCGTCAAAGGCACGGTGCGCAGGATCGTCGCGACGCGCCGGGCCAGCGCGGGCGATCTCACGGTTCTCCTGAGCGCGCGTTACATCGAAGAGGCGGTCCAGGCCGCGATGCGCGGGGCGATGCTCCTCGTCGACGAGAGCCTCGCCGCCCGCGAGGACGTGCGGTCGCTGCCAGGCTGGTTCCACCCGCAGGCTGCCTGGGCGATGGCCGAGGTGCTCGACGTCGCGGATGCGCCCGCGGACGAGCCCGTCATCGGCTCGGACTGCCGCATCGGGCCTGGCGTCCAGCTCCTGCCGCGGGTGCGCGTCGGCTCGCGTGTGACCATCGGACCGGGCGCGGTGATCGGAGCGCCCGGCTTCGGCTTCGTTCCTGGGCCCGACGGGGCGGTGCGCGACATCCCGCAGCTCGGCGGGGTCGTCATCGAGGACGACGTGCACATCGGTGCGCTCTGCACCATCGCAGCGGGGACGATCGGCCCGACCGTGATCCGTCGCGGAGCGAAGCTCGATGCCCAGGTGCACGTCGGTCACAACTGCGAGATCGGCGAAGGGACGATGATCGCGGCGCAGACGGGGCTCGCCGGATCGGTCGTGATCGGCAAAGGCGTGCTCGTCGGCGGTCAGGTCGGCATCGCGGACCACCTCCGCATCGGCGACGGCGCGCGCATTGCTGCGAAGAGCGGCGTCATCGGCGACGTCGCGCCCGGCACCACGGTCGCCGGCTACCCGGCGGTCGAGCGCCAGCGATGGCTGCGCGGCCAGGCGGAGGTCTATCGCATGAGCGACAGCCTCTCGGCCGAGCGCGGACGTGGGGCTCCGAGCGGTCCAGCGAGCGCAGCTGCGCCCGCCGGTGACGACGAGCGGCCGACGCCCGTACCCTCGAGCTCGCAGCTGAGAGATCTCATCCGCCGCACGGAAGACGAATGAGCACCGGCACCCAGCTCGACATCGAGCGCATCCTCCAGATCCTCCCGCACCGCTGGCCGTTCGTGATGGTCGACCGCGTCAGCGAGATCATCCCGCACGAGCGGATCCGCGGGCACAAGTGCGTGACGATGAACGAGCCCTGGTTCCTCGGGCACTTCCCGAAGCACCCGATCATGCCGGGCGTGCTCGTGATCGAGGCGCTCGCGCAGATCGGCGGGATCCTCGCGTATGCCAGCGAGCCGTTCGACGAGTCGACCAGCCTTCTGTACTTCCTCGGCATCGACAAGGCGAAGTTCCGCCGCCCCGTCGTGCCCGGGGACCGGCTCGACCTCGAGGTGAGCGTGGTCCACCATCGAACGAACGTCTGGAAGCTGAAGGGCGAGGCGAGCGTCGACGGCACATTGTGTGCGCAGGGCGAGCTCCTCGCGAGCGTCGTCGACCGGAGCGGTTGATACGGCCGCAAGATCGAGTAGGGAAGGATGGACATGGTCGTCCACCCGAGCTCGATCGTCGATCGCCACGCCGAGATCGCGGACGACGTGGAGATCGGTCCGTTCTGCCACGTCCACGCCGGCGTGCGGATCGGTTCGGGGACGCGCCTCGTCAGTCATGTCGTCGTGAACGGGAACACGACGCTCGGCGCCGGTAACGTCATCCATCCCTTCGTCGTGCTCGGCGGCGAGGCGCAGGTTCGCAAGGGCGCGCGCGGCACGCGGCAGTCGCTCGAGATCGGGGACTACAACGTCTTCCGTGAGAGCGTGACGGTGAACACGTCGAGCGGCGACGGCACGACGAAGATCGGCTCGCACAACCTGTTCATGGCCGGATGCCACGTCGCGCACGACGTCATCGTCGGCTCGCGCTGCGTCGTGGCGAATGGCGTGCAGCTCGCCGGCCACGTCGTCGTCGAGGACTGGGTCAACTTCGGGGGCCTCTCCGGTGTCGCTCAACACCTCCGCGTCGGGCAGAGCGCGTTCGTTGCCGCGGGCGCGATGTGCGAGCGCGACGTTCCCCCGTTCGTGATCGTGCAGGGAGACCGCGCGCGCGTGCGGGCCTTGAACGTCGTCGGGCTCGAGCGCCGCGAGGTACCTGCTGGCTCGATTGCCTCGCTCCGCCGAGCATTCGCGGCGCTGTTCGGAGCTCGGACGGTCGACGTCTCCTTCGACGACGCCGTCCGAAGCCTCGATCGAAACGACCCGTGGGTCCGAATCCTCGCAGGATGGCTGGAGGACCCGGTCCGAGCCGTTCGGCCGGCGAAGCGCGGCGCGCGACCCCGTCAGGGCTGACGCGCCGACGGCGCGCAACGCATCGCGGTTTCACGCCACCGATCCATCACGTGGCGCGAGCGCGTCTGCAGCCGCCCGCGGAGCAGGTGGTCAGGCGAGGAACGGACAGAGCCCGACGAGCTCGGCCCACGCGGCGTCGTCCAGGCGCGGGCGCAACATGGCGATGAACGCGTTGAACGCCTCCGGGGGCGCACCGGCGCGCATCCCGCCGAGGATCCCGGCGCGCTCCGGTCCGTTGACGGCGGGGATCATGCCGCCCAGGGTGCGGAAGGTCTCCTCGGGCGACATCGACCTGATGATCCCTTCGTGGATGTCGATGAGCTCTTCGTCGGTGAAGGCGCGGTGGATGAGCGGCTGCAGCACACGCTCCTCTTCGACCATGTGCGCCAGCGTGTCGGCGACGAACGCGTTGTAGTGGAGGTAGAGCGTGTGTCCGGCAAGGGCTCGGAGCTCGGGCGACGCCGCGGAGTTGACCGCGTTGATCTGTGCACGCAGCTCGGTGACGAAGCGTGCATGGTCGCCGTGTTCGGCGTCGATCTTCTCGAGCGCATTCGGCAGACGCGCCGCGAGGTGCGGATGGACGAACCGGACCTCGTGCTCGATGTGCTGTTCGCAGGCGACGAGCATCACCTCCAGCTCGCCGACGATGCGCGTCGCGGCGCTCTCGTTCGCGAAGTCGACCCTGCCCATGCGCCCGAGGAGCTCCGTGAGCTCGGCGCGCATGAGTTTGTGGATCGGCCCGTACAGATCGAAGCGGGGCTGGCGGATGGAGGTCGGGGCGGGCTCGGGACGGGTCGACTGGATCGGCGTGGTGTTCATCTCGGTTCCTTTCGGACGCCGAGGAAGATGACACTCGCCGAACGACGCGGTTGCTAAGTCGCCCTCAATTCTCCGTTGATATGCGCGCTTAAGATCCGTTTGAGATCGCGCGCGAATGGGAAGAACGCTTCCCAGAAGTCAGCTCGCGGCGTTCTCTTCGTCGAGCGCGATCGCACATCCGAGCTCGAGGCGGAACACGCCGCGTCCGGTCGGAACGAGCCGGATGTTTGGGCACTTCTCGGCGAGGCGATTTCGGAGGAGCACGAGACGGCTCTCGAGGTTCGCGCGAAACGCCGGGAGACCGAGCGTCGGATCGAGACGCAGCTCACGGTTCGAGAACTCGGTGCGCCCGGTGGACTCGTGGATGCGGAGGATCTTCCAGAGAATGCGGCCCGGAAGGTTTCGGACGAGGTATTCGTCGTCCGCGAAGACGCAGTCGTCCTTCGCATAGAAGCGCAGCCGCAGGACGCGCGCGTCCGGACGCCTCGGCACCTCCACCGACGGCGGCGGGGGAGAGAGTGCGGCCTCGCTGTCGGCTTCATCGCGAGCGAGCATGTTGTCGATCGCGACGGCGACCTGGTTGGCGACGATGTCGAGGTAGGCCTCGTGCCAGGCGTCGAACGCGACGAGAGAGCGGCTCTCGACGGCGATCACGCCGATGAGCCGGTCACCCGCGATGAGCGGCATCGCCATCTGGCTCTGCGCGTCGACGAGGCCAGGCAGCGGGATCTCCGGCCGGAGCGCACCCGGACCGGCATGGCGATGAACGCTGGCGCGGATCGCGCGGCCGTACCGCAGCTCCTGACCGACACCCGTGACGCGGAGGATGCAGCGCTCGCGCGCGACCGTCCCGATGAGGCCGTCTCCGACGCGCACTTCGGCGCCGACTCCGGCGGTGCCATAGCCGTGGCTCGCGATCGCCGTGAGGCGCTCGGAGGTCTCGTCCAGCAGGAGGACCATCGAGTGCTCGAAACCGAAACCTTCGTCGAGCGCCTGGAGGACGCCGGACAGGAGGCTCTCGAGGTCCTTCGCGCGGCTGGCTCGCACGGAGACGAGCTGCAAGCTCGCGAGCTCTCCGCCCGAACGGATCGGATCGTCGGCGGGCGGCTCCGGCGGCGCTGGCTCGAGGAAGTCTTCGACGACCTCGATCTCGAGCACCTCGTAGATGTCGGCCGACAGCAGCTTGAAGACGCCGCTCATCCCCGTGTGCGACGCGATCGCGGCGATGCGCGCGCTCATCCGATCGAACAGCGGGCCGCTCGTCTCGGCGCGGAGGTATCTCACGTGGAGCCGGAACGTCGCGAAGCTGAGCGGATCGTGCGCGAACACGCAGGCGCGCGGGTTCTCGAGCACGTTTCGCTTGGTCTTGTTGAAGAACTGGCACGAGAGCGCGACGTGGCGGTCGTCGACGAGGAAGATCTGGCTCAGGTACGTCGCGTTCGGGAGCCCTTCGGCGTCGCACGTTGCGATGATCGCGGGCACGACGCCCTGGAACGTGCCCGGAGGCAGCTCGGTGACGCGCGGGGGCGTGGCGGGCGACGCGGTCATCGGGAGCCAATCGGCTCGCCCGCGCGCGGGCCGGGCGTCTGGTTGTACACACTGGCGACTTCGATGGTGACGACGGTCCCCGGAAGCGCGCGGAAGCGGCTGGTGAGGCTGCGAGGCATGCCGATCAGGTACAGGCCTTCGATGTATGCCGCGCGGAAGCGCTCGACCGCTGGTCGATCCTCCTCCGTCGTCGGTCGCAGCGCGACGCAGGTGCCTTTCACCTGCACGGAGACGTGATCGATCGCGCGTGAGAAGGCGGCCGCGATCTGCGCGTTGTCGCGGAGGTTTGCGATCGTGCGGTCACCGAGGCCGTTCGGCACGATCAGGTCGAGCCGCTGCCGGTCGGGCGAGATCACGGGAGCGTAGGCGCGGACCGCCTCCGGCACGCGATCGGCGTTACGCGTCGCCAAGAGAACGGAGATGCCGCTCGTCAGGAACTCCACCAGGTCTTTCGGGATCGCCACCGCCACGGACGCGACCGCTCACTCTAGTCGCGGCCGGTCGGGATTCCTACGGGCCTTCGGGCGGTCAGCCTTGCGGCATCTTCGATTTCGGCGGCCCGAGCGGAAAGGTGCTGTCGATGAGCGCGATCTCCGCGGGATCGAGGATGAGCTCGCCGGCGCGGGCGAGCTCTTCGACGTGCGGGATGCTCGACGACTTCGGGATCGCGAACGTGCTCGGACGGCGACAGAGCCAGGCGAGCACGACGGCCCGTGCGGTCACCCCGTGCGCCTCCGCGATACTCGTGAGCACGTCGTCCTCGAAGCCGCCGGGGCGGGGGAACTGCCCGGAGCCGAGGGGGCTGTAACCGACGAAGGCGATGCGGTGTCGCTCGCAGAAGACCTGGAGGACGTGTTCGGCGTCGCGCTCGTACACGTTGTAGATGACCTGATTGCAGGCGATGGCGCCTTCGCCGGCGATCTCGATCGCCTGCTCGAGGTCCGTGACGTCGAAGTTGCTCACGCCCCATGCGCGGATCTTGCCGTCCTTCTTCAGGACCTCGAACGCGCGAATCGTCTCCTCCAGCGGGCGCGAGCCGCGCCAATGCAAGAGGTAGAGGTCGATGCGGTCGGTGCGCAGGCGGCGGAGGCTCTTCTCGCAGGCGAGGAGCGTCCCTGCGTACGTCGCGTGCTCGGGATGGACCTTCGACGCGATGAACGCCTCGCTCCGGTAGCCGGCCAGCGCCTCGCCGACGATCTCCTCGACGGCCCCGCGCCCGTAGATTTCCGCCGTGTCGATGTGGGTCATGCCCCGATCGATGGCGCGACGGATCGAGAGGATCGCGCTGTCGCGATCGTCCGCCTCCATCTGCCACGTGCCGAGCCCGATGACGGGCACGTCGACGTCGAGGGGACCGAAGCGGCGGAACCTCACTCGAACGAGCGTAGCCGACGTCGTCGTTGGATCGCTCCCACGACGAGTGCGCCGAGGACGACGGCCACGGTTCCGCTCGGTGTCGAGCCAGGGGTGCTCGCACAGCCGGAGTCGGCGGCAGCCTGGACGGACGTTGGCTCGATTTCCGTCGACGTCGTGTCCGTCGGACGCGGCTCGGGCTCGGTCGGGGCCGGGCTGGTGACGGGGCCGGCGTCCGGCTCGGGGGGCGGTGGATCGAGCAGCGTCTTGTAGGACTCGACGAGCGACAGGTACGTCGGGACATAGACGGCGCCGATGCCTGCGACGTTCTGCCTGATGTTGAAGTGCAGGTGCACCGTCGTCGCCTCGCCGCCGAACTGGTTCGACACCATCCCGATCCGCTGGCCGCGCTTCACGTCGTCGCCTTCCTTCACGGCGACGTTGCTCATGTGGAGGTAGTCGAAGCGCGTCCCGTTCGCGGTCGTCAGATAGACCGAATACGAGCCGACGTTCGTGATCGTCCCGTCCTCGGCGGCGACGACCCAGTGCTTGTCCTTCTCGCACGTGGCCGCGCGGATGTCCTGGCCCTGATGTCCGGTTCCCGAGGGACAGAGCGGCATGTTCCAGGAGCGCGACTCGCAATAGTTGTCGCGCCACGGATACGAGAAGTTCTCCTCGTCACACTGACTCGTGCCTTTCGGGCCGCTGTTGCCGCCATGACCCCAGACCTGAGAATTGGCGTAGGCGGGGCCACTCTCCATCGGGAACCGCATTCCCGGCGCATAGACCTTGTCGTCCGAGCGCCCCGTCCCGGACGTCGGAGCGAGCTCGCCCGGCGGCTCGAAGGTGAACTCGTCGGCGGAGGCCTTCGCGGCGAACGTCGCTGCGAAAGCAGCGCACGCGACGGAAAGGAGGGCCGTGCGGATCATCGTGCACCTCCGCCGGCGAAGCCGAGGTTCTCGACGATGTCGAGCGCGAACGCGTCGTTCGTGCAGCGCGTGTCCGTCGGGTCGGCGCATTCGATGTCGACGGAGTAGGCGATGCCGTTCTCGATCCACGAGACCGTGCGGATGGACTCGTTCGTCGAGACGAAGCCATGGCTTCCACGGACCAGGCGATCGCCTTGGACGGGCGCCACGCCTTCGTAGCGACGCGCCGCGCGCGTGCCCTGGATCGCGATCGTCGTTCCGGACACGCGACCCGTCAGCGCGTAATACTCGGCGCCCACGACGAACGTGGGCCGCTCGAAGGTCACGTTGGTCGGGGCGAGCACGGGCGCCGGAGAGCGCGCGAGGAGCTCCGTCGCGCGCGTTGCGTCCCCGAGCGCAGCGACCGCGCGGGCGTCGATCTTCGCGCCGGTCGGCCACGTGACCTTCGGGATGACGACGTTGGTGTCGGTCGATGCCGTGACGACCCGGTCCGCGGGCGGCGCCTCACAGGCCGCGAGCGCGGAAAAAACTCCGAACGAAACGAGGAAAGAGCTCAGCCTCACCGGCGATGTTCTCGCTGCCTTCCCTCGATCCGGGCAAGTCTCCATGCGCGTCTCTCGAACCGAGACGTCACTTTGATAAGAGAGTGTGTGCCTTGGTGTGCGCGGACGGCCTCGCGTGTGGGATGTTCGTCCGCGGGTGGTGGCCGCACGCTACGCGAGCGTGAAGCGGACCGTCGACCCGACAGGCCTCTCGAAGAGCTCGTCCAGAGAAGAGGAGGCGACGACCGCGACGACGGGATAACCGCCGGTCGTCGGATGATCGGGGCCGAGGACGATGAGGCCGGAAGGCGTCAGCTCGATCGCACCCATCACCATCGGCGTGGACCGTCGGGACATCGTGCTCGCCGTCGCGCCCTCGAGAGCGCTGGTGCCCGAGCGTCGGACGAGCGGAGGACCTTCGAGCCGCGTTCCCGTCCGGTCCGACGCAGCGGCAATACGGAGCTCCTGCCGCGCGAGCTCCTCGAGCGCGACGTCCGCGGCGTCCGGCCCAGGCAGGATCGCGACCGGCGCGTCGGCACGCGCCAGCCCTGGCTGCGCGAGCGGCCTCGCGTTACGAAGCGGCGTGGCGGCGTCCGGGAACAGGCGGTCACCTCTCCGGAAGACCCGCCCGATCCCGGCGAGGAGCAGCGCGCACCGGCTCCCGAGCACGACGGGCGCGTCCACGCCGCCACCGAGCGCGAGGTACCGGACGCGCATGCGGCCCTCCGTCGAGACGAGATGTGTCTGCCCTTCGCGGAGCGTGATCGGTCCGCTCGCGTCGTCCGCGACGACCACCGGTCCGCCACGCGCAGTGACCTCGAGCGTGCCGTAGATCTCGAGTGCGCACGCGTCCGGTGCGTTGCCGGCGCTCTCGTTTGCCTGGGCGAGGAGCGACCGCACGAGTGGCCCCCCCGGAGGCACACCCTCGTGCATCCGCCCGGGTCGTCCGCCGTCGACCGGCAGCGCGATCGCCGCCGCGCGCGTGACCTCGAGATGCGGACGACCGAACGCGGTCTCGGACGGCGCTTCGCGTGGAGCTTGCGGCGGGCTCGCGCTTGCCTCGTCGGCGGCGATGGCGACGAAACGAACGACGTCTCCGATCGCGAGCGCGGCGCCGCTCGCGCCGAACGCCTGGAAGTTTGCCGCGCGCCCTAGCAGATGCCACCCGCCCGGCGATGCGAACGGATAGACCCCGCCGTATTCGGCGGCGATGGCGACGCTGTTCGCGGGTACGCGGGGACGGGGCGCTCGTCGTGGAAGACGGAGCTCGGGCGGGAGCCCGCGGAGATAGGCGAACCCGGGAAGAAAACCGAGCATCGCGACGCGGTATTCCGCTCCCGAATGGAGCGCGACCACGTCCTGCGCGCTCTGCCCGATCGCGGCCGCCACGCTCGCGAGATCCTCGCCGTCGTAGACGACCCCGATCGTGTGCGTCGCGCCCGCGTCCTCGCCGACGTCACGGCCGACCTGAACGAGCACGGCTTCCACGGCATCGGAGGTTCGCCGTGCGTCCGCGTCTTCGGCGAGGACGACGCAGCCGATTTCCTCTGTGAGCACGACATCCCTCGCGCCGGGGACGGCCGAGAGCTGCGCGAGCAGCGTCCGGTGGGGGGCCCCCGGCGGAATGGCGAACCGGACTGCGCGATCTCCGAACGGAGCGACGACCGGGGGCGTCACGATGCTCTCGCGCCGAGCGCCTGGCGGACCGCGCGCGCGATCGCGAGCGCGGCCGGGGTGTCCGCGTGGATGCACAACGTATCGGCGCGACCGCTGTCGCGGAGCTCACGGGCGCGTTCGGCGGCGGCGCTGGGGTCCTGGAGAATGGCGCCGGGCTCGCCGCGCGGTACGAGCGTGCCGTCCGGGCGCACGCCGCGATCGGCGAAGGCCTCGCGCAGATACGGATGACCGGCGGCTCGCGCTTCCGTCGCGAGGGCTCCGCCTTCGAGGCCCACGATCGCCACGGGCCCCAGCGCGCGGCTGATCGCGCGCACGCAGGCGCGTGCCACGGCGACGTCGGCGTGGGCCGCATGATAGAGCGCGCCGTGCGGCTTGGCCGAGGTCACGGCCGCGCCTTGCGCTTCGGCGTTCGCGCGCAGCGACGCGCACTGGGCTTCGAGCTGCGCTTCGAGCACGGCCGGGTCGACCGCGAGCGCACGGCGGCCGAAGCCTTCGCGATCGGCGTACGAAGGATGGGCGCCGATGGCGGTCTTGCTCGCGCGGCAGGAGGCGATCACGCGGGTCATCGAGGTGTCGTCGCCAGCGTGCCCTCCACACGCGACGTGCACGACGTCGGCGAGCGCGTAGAGCTCCTCCGGCTCGTCGTCGTGCTCGCCGCCGTCGAGGTTGAGAAGGATCGCGCGAGGGCTCACGAGCGGGAATCTACACCGACTCGCGACCGGCAAATCGATGCCCCGCGGCTCAGGTCGAGCGGCCCACCTACTCACCTGTAGAGCGCGCCCTCGCCGGGCCGACACCCGCGGGCGGTCGGTCGGCGCGCGGCGACAGAAGGAGCGCGATGTCGCAGAAGGAACCGTCGCAGAATGCGATGGTGGTCGAGCACTTGCATCCGACCTCGACCCTCCTTACGGTCCCCGCCATGAACGCAGGTGCCTCGGCGCTCCGCGCTTTGAAGCTGATCGTCCTCCTCGCCTTTGGCCTCCTCTTCCTGCCGTCGTGCGCGAAGTACGACGAGCTCGTCGAGAAAGATCAGGTGGCCCAGGAGAAATGGTCCAACGTCGAGGCGCAGCTCCAGCGCCGTGCGGAGCTGATCCCGAACCTGGTGAGCACGGTCAAAGCGTCGGCGAACTACGAGAAAGAGACGCTCGAAAAGATCACGCAGGCCCGCGCGTCCGCGACGAGCATCAAGCTCTCCGCCGATGACCTCACGGACCCCGCGAAGATGAAGCAGTTCGAGGAGGCGCAGGACAAGATCAGCTACTCGTCCCTCTCGCGCCTCCTGGTCAGCAACGAGAACTATCCGAAGCTCCAGGCGAGCGCGCAGTTCACCGACCTGATGAAGCAGCTCGAGGGGACGGAGAACCGGATCCTCCGCGCCCGCGAGGAGTACAACGCGTCCGTCCGCGCCTACAACGCCGAGCTCCTCAAGATCCGCGGCACCGTCGTGAACAAGGCAACCGGTCAGCCGTTCAAGCCGCGCGTGTTCTTCACGGCCACGGCAGAGTCCCAGGCGCCGCCGAAGGTCTCTTTCTGAGGCGGCTAGCGGGATAGCGGGATAGCGGGATAGCGCGATTGCGGATGGGAATGGCCGGATAGCCGGCGACCCCGTCCGGCGGTGCAGTCGGCCCAGCCTGCCCAGAACCTTCCGCCAGCTTCTTACCCCCGCCTTGCGGCGTCTGTTAGCCTTCGGCTGGGATGGCGCACGCTCGGAGTTTTTGGGGGTGGGGCTATGCAGACAAGTTCCCTGACGATGATGCGCGGCGGTCGCTCGCACGCCGTATCGGAGCTGTCTTCGGAGACGAGCCCGCGCTTCGCCCCCTCCCGACGATCGAATCGACGAGGCTTCCAGAGCCGCGCTACTCGCCGCCGGTCGAGCTGAGGAGCTTCGGAACGACCGATCGCCACGTGCGGGCGATGCACACGTACGGGCGCGGCTATCGCGACCTCGTACGAGGCTTCGCCGGGGACTTCTCGGCCGCCCCCGACTGGGTCTTCTACCCGACCGAAGAGGCGCAGCTCGTTGCCCTCTACCGATTCTGCGAGGCCGAGTCCGTCGCGCTTGTCCCGTACGGCGGCGGTACCAGCGTCGTCGGCGGTGTCGAGCACATGCCGCGAGGTCGCTACCGCGGCACGGCGTGCGTCGATCTCTCGAAGATGGACAAGGTCCTCGAGATCGACATCGCGTCGCGGGCTGCCCGCATCCAGGCGGGCGCGACGGGACCGCGCATCTCGCAGCAGCTCGCGCAGCAGGGACTGACGCTCCGGCACTACCCGCAGAGCTTCGAGCTCTCGACGCTCGGCGGCTGGATCGCGACGCGCGCCGGTGGGCACTACGCGACGCTGTACACGCACATCGACGATCTCGTGCAGTCGCTTCGCGTCGTCACTCCTGCAGGCGTCATCGAGACCCGTCGCTTGCCCGCGTCCGGCGCTGGTCCTGCTCCGGAGCGGCTCTTCCTCGGCTCCGAGGGAGCCTTCGGGATCGTGACCGAAGCGTGGATGCGCGTTCAGCCGCGTCCGCGCTGGCGGGCGTCGGCGAGCGTGCGCTTCGATCGCTTTGCCGAAGGCGTCATCGCCACGCGCGCGTTGTCCCAGTCGGGGCTCTACCCGTCGAACTGCCGGCTGCTCGACGAGAAAGAGGCGATGCTCCATCGCGTCACGTCGGACGGCAAAGCCGTGCTCCTGCTCGCGTTCGAGTCGGCCGACCATCCGCTCGAGCCGTGGATGGAGCGCGCGCTCTCCATCGCCACGGACCTCGGCGGGCGGTGCGACGAGGAGCCCAAGTACTCGATCGACATCGTCTACTCGATGCGCCCGCACGCGCTGTCGTCACTACCGCCGCCGTCGGTGCCACCGGCCAGCGAGCTGCCGGACATCGCGCACGACACCGCGGACGCGTCCACGTGGAAGCGCTCCTTCTTCGACGCGCCGTATCTCCAGAGCGCGCTCGTCAGCCTCGGAGTCGTGTGCGACACGTTCGAGACCGCGTGCACATGGGAACGTTTCCCCGAGCTGCATGCTGCAGTCACGCGCGTCGTCGAGAACGCAATGAAAGAGGTGTGTGGCGCCGGCATCGTCACGTGCCGGTTCACGCACGTGTATCCGGACGGCCCCGCGCCTTATTACACGTTCCTTGCGCCAGGGCGGGCAGGGGCGGAGGTCGAGCAGTGGACCGCGATCAAGGCCGCGGCCATGGAGGCCATCCTCGCTCACTGCGGGACCGTCACGCATCATCACGGCGTCGGTCGGGTGCATCGGCCCTGGTACGAGAAGGAGCGGCCTGCGCTCTTCGAAGCAGCTCTCGTCGCGACGAAGGAGCGGCTGGATCCCGAGGGCATCCTGAACCCGGGCTGTCTGCTTCCGTCTCGTTCGTGAACGTCCGCGCGTCGTCGCGCGCTCGCTTCTGACACGCGCCTTCTTCCTCGCAGGCTCGCATGCCGCGCGGTGCTGCCGACCGTCGACCTCCGATGGAACGCAAAACGGCCGCGGGAGAGCCGCGGCCGTTTCACTCGAAGCAAAGGAAGAGAGAGAGGAGAGGGAGAGAGAGAGATCAGTAACAAGCAGACGGGCCGTAGCCCTCGTTGACCTGCGGAGACGGGAGCGCGAGCTGGCTGCCGGCGGCGGTCAGATCGTTGGCGTCCTTCACGACGACACCCCCGTAAGAGATGCTGTAGACGAAGTTCTCGAGGAACACGCCGCGGCGCACGGTCGGGCCGTAGTACCCGCCGCAATAGCCCTGCGGGTTCGTCTGGACGAGCGGCGTGTGGTCGATGCTTCCGAGCTTGTTGAAGCCGTTGGCGAGGTCGACCTTGAAGAGCTCGAGGGTGCTCATCATGCCCTCCGGTCCGGCGTCGTACGCGTAGTACGGGAAGGCGAGCAGGTTCTTCTCGGCGAAGTAGGTGAACGCTTTGTGGTCGTACTGGGCCTCGCTCTGGCCGTAGCCCGTGTACGTGTGCTCGTGCTTCACGACCGGGTTCGCGCCGTCGGTGACGTCGAAGATCTTGAGCTGGAGGCCCCGGACCTGGCCCGACGTGCTCGCGTCGCGACCGATCGTGAGCAGGTGGTTGGCGTCGAGCGGATGCATGTACTCGCTGAAGCCCGGGATCTTGAGGGCCGCGAGGAGGTTCGGCTGCGTCGGTGTCGTCAGGTCGACGACGAAGAGCGGGTCGACCTGGCGGAACGTGACGACATAGCCGCGGTGCTCGACGAAGCGGACGCTGTAGATCTGCTCGTTCGGTGCGAGCTCGCCGACGTCGCCGATCTGGTCGAGCCACGGGCCGTCCTGTCCGAGGACGAAGAGGTGGTTCACCGTCGCGGGGCGAACCGGCGGGGGCGTGCCGTTGCCCGGCGGTGATGAGTCGGCCTGGACGTACTTGCCGTCGGTGGTGACGTACTGGCGGCTCTCCGTCGTCGCGATGCGGAGCTTGCCGTCCTTCTCATCCATCGAGAACTGGTTCTTCACGTTGCCGACGACCGTGCCGGACGCGACGTAGTTCGGGAACTTGGCGTCGGTCGTGAACTCGAACTTGTGCACGTGCGTGCGGGTCGTCGGGTACGTGATGACGGTCGCCGTCGTCGTGGCGCCGTTCTGCGGACGCACGTTCGTGTTGAACGCGGGCTTGCCGCCCGGGGTAGGCATGGGCGCCGGCTCCGGAGCGTCGTCGGCCGGCGCGGGAGGCGTCGAGACGGCGACGTCGCCGCCACCGCTGGAACCGACGGCGACACCGCCCTGGTCGTTCCACATGAACGGGGGCTCGACCCACGCGTGCGCCGCGAGGTAGAGCGTGTCGGCGTTGCCGTAGACGGTGTCGACACGACCGAGGATCGCCGTCTCCTTCGGTGTCGCCGCCGGGTCCGAGAGATCGAGCGACGCGACCTCCGTGAGGCCGCTCTCGGTCGAGCCGGCGTTCGGAACATAGAAGTCCTCGCACGCGACCCTCTGCGCGTTCACCGCGGCGCCGTTCTTCACGAACGTGTAGGGGAGCCAATCGGTGAGCTGGCTGGCGTTGATGGCGGCGAGGTTCTCCGAGCGGAGCTGCTCGAGGGCCGCGATCATCTCGGTGCCCGTCTGCGGGTACGGGTTCTCCTGAGGCTCGGTGGTCGTCGTCGGAGCGCCCATGTCGCGACCGTCGTTCGCGGCCGGCGTCGTCTTCGACGCGAACAGCTCGTAGACGCTGTACTTGAGCGTCGGCCCATACTGGTTGCCCTGGAAGACCGTGCGCACGTGTGAGCCGACGCGGCGCGAGTCGAGGTAGCTGCCCTCGAAGTACACCTCGCGGGTGACGGTCGGCGTGGTGCCGTCCAGCGTCATCACCGTCACCTTCGTGAGCGGGATGTAGAGCTGCGGTTGGCCGCTGCCGCTGTCGGCCGGGACCCCACCGGGGGTCGCGGGCCGCGCGTCGCCGCCCGGATAGCCGTAGCCGTAGTCGGTGTACTGCTTCTTCGGCGCGATGCCGGCCGCGCTGAAGATGGAGGCTCCGTTCACCTGCGAGTAGATGACGACCTTCCCGTCGGCGACGAACATCTCGGTCGGCGTCCCCTCGACGTCGATGGACGACTTTTCCTCGAGGGCGTTGGCCGGCCAGGCGTTCAGCACTTTGAACGCGCGTCCGTGGAGGACGTAGAGGTTCTTGCCGTCGTTCTTGACGATGTCCGCCTCGTCGACGCCCTTCACCTGGGTGTTCGTCTCCGAGTAGGAGACCGCGCCGCCGCCGCTGTTCGGGCTGTCTCCAGCGCCCGCGCTCGGGGAAGCCTGCGGCGGCGGAGCGCCCGAAGCAGCATCATCGAACTCGGCTCCGCCGCGGGACCCACCGAGCGGGTCACTGCCGTAATAGCCGCCGTAGCCGGCACACTGGCTGTCGTCGTACTTCGCCTGGCAGGCCTGGATCTGCTTGATCTGGAGGTTGATGCCCTTGTTGAGCTTGTACGTGACGTCAGCCTTCAGGTCGCTCAGCAGGTCACCGCAGCTCTTGGCGCGATGGAGGCTCGCGCGCGTGGTGCCGAGGTTCGTTCCCGGTCCCCCCGAGGAGCCGCACCCCACCGCAGCAGCAGACGCGAGCGCGGCCAGGACGACGATAGCGGTCTTCGTGTGCATGCTCATGGTCTCCGGGCGTCTGGCTCAGCAAGGCATGGGCCACTGAGCCATTCGGGTCCTAAGCGTAAGAAACTACGCGCCACTGGTCGGCATGGCCCGACCTCCGTCCGGACAGCGCCGTCAGGGTGTGCCGGTCGGTGGCACAGTCCGGACTGAGCTGGACCGGAACCGCGACCTGGAGGCGCGACCCGGGAGGCGCGATGCGTCGCTGGGGCCGGAGGTGCCCGGGTAGGAACGCGTTTCTCCTCATATCTCCCGTGCTAAGACCCCCGCGTGCGGCCGACTCCGGAACAGCTTGCCTCCCTCACGCGCCTCGAGCGCACCTCCTTCCAGATCGCGGACTTCCTGGCGCGCCCAGAGCTGTCGATCCTGTCGAAGGCGTGGAACAGCGTCTTCATGGGCGGCCTCATCTACAGCTGCGGCAGCCGACGCTTCAACATCAAGGGCCTCGAGCATCTCGCTCCCTTCGGCAAGAAGGACAGCGTGCTGCTCGTCGCGAACCACCGGTCCTTCTTCGACTTCTTCACCATCAGCGCGCTCATCTACTGGCGCACGCGGCTGACGAAGCGGATCTTCTTCCCGGTTCGACAGAACTTCTTCTACGACAACCCGGCAGGCCCGTTCGTGAACGCGGTGATGAGCGGCATGCGGATGTTCCCGCCGGTCATGCGCGACAAGGAGAAGCGCCCGTTCAACAACTACGTTCTCGCGCGCTGCATCGAAGAGCTGAATCGCGAGGACATCGGCACGGTGCTCGGGATCCATCCCGAGGGCACGCGCAACAAGGGCCCCGATCCGTACTCGTTCCTGCCAGCGCAGCCGGGTGTCGGTCGCATCGCGCTCGGCGCCACGCGGGCCTACGTGATCCCGGTGTTCGCGCTCGGCATGGGCCAGAGCATCGTCGGCGAGCTCAAGATGAACGCCCTCACGCCGGACGAGCACCCGGTGGACGTGTATTTCGGCGCGCCGATCGACTTCTCCGATTTGCGACCGAAGGCGAACATGGTGACGACGCAGAAGCGCGCTGCCGATCGATGCCTCGACGCGATCAAGGTGCTCGCCGAACGCCAGCGGCGTGATGCTGCCATTCGCGACGGCCGCGATCCGGACGCGGACCCGCCGGTCTCCGAGCGTCCGGTCTCGCGTCCGGGCGTCGCCGCACCGTCGGCGCGCTCCGAACGCTCAGCTCACACCGCGGCGGATGCCTGAACGCGAGCACGATCGCGCGTCCGAACCTCCGGGGGCGTCACGAAGCGGCGGGCATGGGCCTGCGAGCGATCCGTCAGCGGAAGGCGACCGGCCCGAGGCCGCGAAGAAGAAGCGCTCTCCGCTCTCGGGAACCCCGCTCATCTTCCTCGCGCTCCTGCTCGGCGTCGTCGTCGGCGGGCTTCTCCCGCAGGCCGATCATCCCGTCGCGTTCCAGCTCTTTCAGTTCCTCTCGAAGGGCTTCATCACGCTCATCAAGGGGATCATCGTCCCCATCCTCGTCGCGACGATCATCACCGGCATCGCGCAGACGGGCGATCTGAAGAGCGTGGGGCGAATGGGAGCGAAGGCGCTCCTCTACTTCGAGATCGTCACCACGATCGCGCTGTTCCTCGGGCTCGCGATCGCCAACACGCTCAAGCCCGGCGCCGGACTTCCGCTCGCTCATGACGCGCACACGGAGCTGGCCACGCCGAAGTCCGGCTGGGACATCGCGCTTCATGCGCTGCCGTCGAACCTCGTGAAGCACGCCGCCGAGGCGGACATCCTCCCGGTCGTCATCTTCGCTGCGCTGTTCGGCATTGCGCTCATCCGCGTGCCGCGGAGCAAGGGCGAGCCGGTGCTGCGCTTCTTCGACGGCGTGGCGCAGGTGATGTTCAAGTACACCGAGATGATCATGAAGCTCACGCCGCTCGGCGTGTTCGGCGCCATGGCTTACAACGTGAGCCACATGGCGTCGGGGACGCCTGGCGGACCGAAGGGCTGGCCCGCGGTCTTCGATCTGCTGAAGCACTACTCGGTGCTCGTCGGGAGCCTGTACCTCGCGCTCATCGTCCTCGTCGTCGCCGTCTTCATCCCGGTGATGCTCGGGTTCCGGATCCCCGTGCGCGACTTCTTCCGGCACATACGCGAGCCGGCGACGATCGCGTTCTCGACGGCGTCGAGCGAGGCCGCGCTGCCGAGGCTTCTCGAGCAGATGGAGAAGTTCGGCGTTCCGCGCCGCGTCGCGAGCTTCGTGATCCCGACGGGCTACTCCTTCAACCTCGACGGCTCGACGCTCTACCTCGTGCTCGCGTCGATGACGATCGCGCAGGCCGCGAAGATCGACATGCCGCTGTCGACGCAGCTCGCGATGGTCTTCACGTTCATGCTCACGTCCAAAGGTGTGGCTGGCGTCCCGCGCGCGACGCTCGTCATCATCGCAGGCACGTGTGCGACCTTCGGGCTGCCGGGCGAGGCGGGCGTGGCGATGATCCTCGCGGTCGACGAGGTCATGGACATGGCCCGCAGCGCGCTGAACCTGACCGGCAACGGTCTCGCGTCGTGTGTCATCGCGCGCTGGGAAGGCGTGTTCCGCGAGGAGTCGGCCATGGCCCCGGAGGCCGCGCCCGCGCAGGACGTCGAAGCGGCCTGACCGGTATGTCGAAGAGCCCGCGCTCGGCGCGTGCTCAAAGCCAGTAGCGAGCGAGGATCGGCCGGTGCGCGCCGGAAGCGCTGGTGGAGCTGCCGACGACGATCGCCCGGTTCTCGGAGACGGCGACAGCGGCGTGCGCAGCATCGGCATGAGGACCGATCGAGGTCGTCACCTTTCCCTGGGCTCCGAACGCCAGGTCGAGCTCGCCCTTGTCCGACACGCGCGCGAGCGCCCACTCCGTGTTCGGAGGCGCGGGGGTCGAACCCACGGCAAGGATCCGTCCGTCCTGCAGGGCCGTCGCTCCGAAGAACGCGCCTCCCGTCGGATCGAGATCGACAAGCACGCGACCGAAGCTGCCGAAGGCCGGATCTGGCTTTCCTCCGGAGAGGCCCAGGAGCCCTGCACGCTCGACGGTGTCCGTGGCGGAGAGGGCAACGACCATGCGATCCGGCCCGGTGGTGATGACGTGCCGGACGTCATTGGTCACGCCCGAGTTGTTTCCGAGATTGAAGGTCATCGCCGAGTCGGCCACGAGCTTGCCGGCGCTCGTGAGTCGGGCGAACGCGATCAGGGCATCGGCCTGACCGACCGCCACGACGTCGCCGTTTCCGAGCACGCCGGCGCCGCGCGCCCGGACGCCGCCGGGGTTCGAGGGGAACAGCTTCGACTCGATCAGTGTCGTCCCTCCGTCACCGAAGCCGCCGTCAGGCGCGCCTCCCGTCGTGAGACGCAGCACGTACATGGCGCTGCGGCCGTCCTCGCCCGGTGCGCTTCCGGCCGCGAGGATCTTCCCGTCCGGCTGGAGAACGAGGCCAAGGAGGGATCCCTCGTCGCCCTTTCCGGGGCTGAACGTGCCGCCGCTGGCGAACGTCGGATCGGGAGCCCCCGTTGCGTCGAAGCGCGCGACGAACGGTTCATAGAAGCCGAAAACGCCGGGGACGCGCGAGCCGGCCACGACGATCTTCCCGTCGGGCTGGACGGCGAGCGCGCCGCACTGCATGTCGCCGTCCCCGTCGAGGATCCGCTTGCCGCCGTCACCGAACGTCGCGTCGACCTTGCCATCGTGATCGAGCCGAGCGACGACGCACGTGCCCTCGGCCTGCGCGAGCACGACGACCTTCTCCGAGCCCTGCCGCGCGATCGCGACCGGCCTCACGTTCCCGCTGCCGAGGTCGACGACCGTCGTGCCTGCCGTCCCGAAGGAGGTGTCGAGCGAGCCCGGCGTTCCCCGAACGAACACCTCGAGGGTCGCGATCGCGCTTTCGCTGTCCGCCGTCGCGACGAGCGTGAGGGTCCCGGGACCGTGCGCAGCCGCCGGTCCGGCCTTCAGCTGGAGCTCTCCGGTCGTCTGATCCGGCGCTACGACGAGGGGCGCAGCGCTCACGTCGGCCGGCGGATTCGACACGACGATCGATACCGGCCCGGTGACCGCCGGGCCACGCCCGACGGTGACCGGGGCCTTCGCGATCTCGCCCTGAACGATCGTCAACGGTCCCTGCGTCGTGAGCGTCAGGTTCCCGGACGGGGCCACGCCTGCGTCCGCATCTGGGTTCGAACCGACGAAGGTCGGGTCGTCGCCAGTGCACGCGAGAGCGACCAGCGCGACGCCGGCGAGAATGAACGACGATCGGAGCATCTGCCATGACGAGGATATCATCGGCCGACCGCGCCCCTCGACCGTTCGCGCAGGGCCCTTCGCGGCGACCTCGCACGGACGTCTCGGTGAGCGCAGTTGGATAGCCGTTGATCCAGGGACGGAGCTTCCTGCGAGAACGAAGCGTGCGCGCGGCCTCCTCTGCCGTAAGCTTTCGGTATGTCTTCCGGGAAGAAGCTTTCCTCGTTCGGGCTTGCGGGTGCGGTCTTCGTCGCGGCCTATGCGGGCGTCTTCGCGTGCTCGAGCACCGAGACCAAGTTCGTCGACGAGCCCGACGAAGAAACGAACGTGCGAGACGCGGGCTTCGACTCGCGGCCGTCGCCGGATTCTGGGCTCGGCATCCTCACGTTCATGCCGGAGAAGTCGTATTCCGGATTCGACGGCACGCACGAGTTCATCGTGCCCGTTGCGGTGTACGACTCCGGCGACGATCTGAAGGTCACGGCGAGCGATCCGTCCGCCGCCGAGATCACTCCGAAGCAGCTCGCCAACCCGGTGCGCCCCGACGGTACGAGCGACAACGGCAAGTACTTCTTCGTCAAGGTGAAGAAGGCCGGCACGGTCACGCTCACGGCGAGCTCGAACGGGAAGACCGCGGAGTCGGTCATCACCGTCGCCGAGTACACCACGGCGCGCTGGGCAGCCGGCGAGACCCGCTACAAGAACGGCAGCGGCGGCGAGCCGGCATGCACCGACTGCCACGTGAACGGGCAGGCGATCGACCACTCGCCGGCGGCTCTCGCGACGGCCACCGACGAGAAGATTGCGGTCGTCATCACGACCGGCATCTCCACGAGCGGCTTCCCGATCAAGATCAACAACGAACCCGGACACAAGTGGACCGTCACCGACGAAGAGCGCGACGGCCTCGTGACGTACCTCCGAAGCCTCGAGCCGCGCGGCTTCAAGTGACGCGCGCGTGAGCGCGCGGCTTCAAGTGACGCGCGGAGCGACGCGGCGATGGCCCAGTGTCGAACGGCGATGTGGTCCTGCCTCCACACGCTCGAGGCCGCTAGCGTTACGCCGATGCCGATCGAGATTCTGCCCAGCTCCGAACGAGAGATCGCAGACGAAACGCTCGAAGCACTCCTTTGGCGCGCCTACGTCGACGGCGGGTTTACCGCCCCGGAGGTGGCGTCCGTCGCCTTTGCGGCTGCTGCCGTTCGCGCGCGTGGAGAGGTGCTCGTGGCCTGGCAATGCGGTGTCGCTGCGGCGCCCGTTGGCGTCGTCGTTGTCGTGCCACCGACATCGGGCGCGCGAAAGATCGCGCGAGCAGATGAAGTCGAGATGCATCTCCTTGCGGTCGATGCGTCATGTCGAGGGCACGGTCTCGGCCGGCTCTTGGTGGAACGAGCCCTCGTCGAAGGCGCGCGCGTCGGCGGCAAGCAGATGGTGCTGTGGACGCAGCCGGCGATGCACGCGGCGCAACGTTTGTACGCGTCGAGCGGTTTCCTGCGCGCACCCGCGCGAGATGCGGCGATCACGGCGGCCACGCAGAGAGAGTTCCTCGTGTACGAGCGACCGCTCTGACACTTCGGCGAGCAGGTGGAGCTGCGCAAGACCTCCGCATGCGGATGCGAGAGCAGAGTGAAGGCCCCCTGGAGGCGCGCCGCCGCACGCGCGCATGGCGCCAGGAACGCGGAGCGATGTCGAGGGGTGCTTGGTGGGGAGGGAGGCGGCGTGGCGGCGGAAATTTTTCCCCCGCGCCCCCGATCGGAGCGCAAAGTAACCAGCGGCGACTTTGTTCGAATTTTTGCGGACGGGACGAGCTCAGCCGGCCCTGCGCCGCAGGCGACGCCACTGAGGAGACGCCGCTGACGCTTGCGCCCGGACCTCGAATTGCCGGAAACTTCGCGGCCTACATGCAAAAGCCCATTCGTCGAACGGCCGTCATCGGAGCCGGGGTCATGGGCAGCGGCATCGCTGCTCACTTCGCCAACGCTGGACTCGAGGTCCTCCTTCTCGACATCGTCCCGCCGAACTTGTCGGACGCGGACAAGAAGGATCGGAACAAGCGCAATGGCTTCTCGGCCGGCGGTCTCGAGAAGGCGATCAAGTCGCGTCCGGCGGCGTTCTTCCACAAGGACAACGCGCGGCTCGTCACGGTGGGCAACACCGAGGACGACTTCGACAAGCTCAAGGACTGCGACCTCGTCATCGAGGCGATCATCGAAAAGATGGAGGCGAAGCAGGCCCTCCTCGAGCGTCTCGAGAAGGTCGTGCCCGAGCACTGCATCGTGGCGTCGAACACGTCGGGTCTCCAGATCGCGGAGATGACGAAGGGACGCTCGGCGAACCTGAAGAAGAACTTCGTCGTCCTGCACTTCTTCAACCCCGTTCGCTACATGAAGCTGCTCGAGATCGTCGCCGGTCCCGAGACGGACAAGGCGGTCCTCGATCACGTCGTGAAGTTCGCCCAGGATACGCTCGGCAAGGGCGTCGTCTTCGGCAAGGACACGCCGAACTTCGTGGGTAACCGCATCGGCGCCCACGCGATGATGGCGACCATCCACCAGATGCTCGCCGACGGCCTCACGCCCGAGGACGTCGACAACATCACGGGCACGCCGATGGCGCACCCGAAGAGCGCGAGCTTCCGCACGGCGGACCTCGTCGGCCTCGACACCTTCGCGCACGTCGCCGACAACTGCTACCAGTCGCTGACGAACGACGAGGATCGCGACGTCTTCAAGGTCCCGGACTACATCCGCGCGATGGTCGAGAAGAAGCTTCTCGGCAACAAGACGAAGAGCGGCTTCTACAAGCGGACGCCCGACAAGCAGATCTTCACGTTCGATCCGAAGACGCTCGACTACCGGCCGAAGGGCGGCGACGAGTCGATCAAGGCGACGACGAAGTCGATCGCGAAGATCGAGGACCCGAAGGAGCGCGTGAAGAAGCTCGTTGCCGACCAGGGCAAGGCGGGCGACTTCGCACGCAAGGTCCTCTACCGCAGCCTGGCGTACTCGGCGCGCCGGATCGGAGAGATCTCCGACTCGGTGCAGGCCGTCGATGACGCGATGAAGTGGGGCTACAACTGGGAGCTCGGACCGTTCGAGACCTGGGACGCCCTCGGCTTCGCCGAGACCGTCGACGCGATCGAGAAGGCCGGGCACAAGCTGCCTGACTCGATCAAGAAGATGAAGGCGAGCGGCGCGACCGGCTTCTACAAGGACGGCCCCGACGGCCGCGCCGAGTTCAACCTCGCCAAGGGCGAGTACGTGAAGCAGAAGCAGGACCCGCGCTACCGCACGCTCGCGCAGGTGCGCACGGGCAACAAGGCGGTCCTCGAGAACGACGGCGCGGCCGCGTGGGATCTCGGCGACGGCGTGCTGGGCCTCACCTTCAAGACGAAGGCGAACAGCATCGACCCCGACAACATCATGATGATCCACCAGGCGGTCGAGCGCGCCGAGCGCGACTTCCGCGCGATGGTCATCGTGAACGAGGGCGACCACTTCTGCGTCGGCGCGAACCTCTTGCTCGTCGTCATGAACGCGAGCCAGGGGCAGTTCGAGCCCATCAAGGAGATGGTGAAGAACTACCAGTACGCGACGCAGCGGATGAAGTACGCGCACGTGCCGGTCGTCGCCGCTCCGTACGGCATGACGCTCGGCGGTGGCCTCGAGCTCTGCTTCGGCTGCGACGGCGTGCAGGCTGCGGCCGAGACCTACTCCGGTCTCGTCGAGGTCGGCGTCGGTCTCATCCCCGGCGGCGCCGGCACGATGAACATGCTCTGGCGCGCGCTCGAGGGGATCCCCGAAGGCGCGAACGTCAACACGTACGAGTACGTGACGCAGGTGTTCAAGAACATCGCGCTCGCGAAGGTCGCGACGAGCGCCGAGGAAGCGAAGGGCCTCGGCTACTTCCGCCGGACCGACGGCGTCTCGTTCGACCGCGCACGTCAGGTCACCGAAGCGAAGGCTCGGGCGATCGGAATGGCGGAGGCGGGCTACCACCCGCCGGTGCCGCGCGCGTACCGCCTCCCCGGCGAGAGCGGCATCGCCACGCTCGGCATGATGGTCGACACGCTCGTCGCCGGTGGCTACGCCTCCGAGCACGACGCGAAGATCGCGCGCAAGCTCGCGACCGTCCTCTGCGGCGGCGTCGGCGGGGCGACGCGTGAGGTCACCGAAGACGAGATGCTCGAGCTCGAGCGCGAGGTCTTCGTCAGCCTCTGCGGCGAGCCGAAGAGCCAGGAGCGCATGCAGTACATGCTGATGAACAACAAGCCGCTCCGGAACTGATAGGGAGTCCTCGGTCCTCGGTCCTCGGTCCTCAGTGGGAAGACGAGACGAGGAACCGGGGGGCTCCTCATGGGCATCCAAAAGAATCAACAGCGCTCACGAGCGCGGCCTCTCTCCTCTCGACCGAGGACTGAGGACTGAGGACTGAGGACTCAAATGAAAGACATCGTCATCCTGGATGCGGTTCGCAGCGCCGTTGGACGCGCGCACAAGGGATCGCTCGCGCAGAAGCGCCCCGATGAGCTGGCGGGAGAGGTCATCCGTGGCCTCCTCGCCCGCAACCCCAAGCTCGACAAGAACGAGATCGAGGACCTCGTCCTCGGTTGCGCCATGCCGGAAGGCGAGCAGGGCCTCAACGTCGCGCGTGTCGTCGAGCTCCTCGGCGGCCTCCCGATCGAGGCCAGCGCGCAGACCATCAACCGCTTCTGCTCGAGCGGGCTCCAGGCGATCGCCACCGCCGCGGGAGCCATCTCGTTCGGCAGCGGCGACGTCTTCATCGCCGGCGGTGTCGAGTCGATGAGCATGGTGCCGATGACCGGGAACAAGCTCAGCGCGTCGCCGGAGGCGATGGAGAGCTGTCCGGCCGTCTACACGCCGATGGGCATCACGGCGGAGAACGTCGCGGCGAAGTTCAACGTCTCGCGTGAGGACCAGGACAAGTTCGCGCTCGCGAGCCAGAAGAAGGCCGCGGCGGCGATCGAGAAGAAGGTCTTCGCGAAGGAGATCGTCCCGGTCACGGCGTACCGCTACAGCGGCAACGAGAAGAAGGCGTTCACGTTCGAGGTCGACGAGCTGCCGCGTCCCGACACGACGGCCGAGGGCCTCGCGTCGCTGAAGCCGGCGTTCTCGGCGAAGGGCTCGGTCACGGCGGGCAACAGCTCACCGCTGTCCGATGGCGCCGCCGCCGCGATCGTCATGAGCGGTGAGAAGGCGAAGGCCCTCGGCGTCACCGGTCTCGGCTACATCCGCGCGTTCGTCACGGCGGGCGTCGATCCGGCGATCATGGGCATCGGTCCGGTCCCTGCGATCCGGAAGCTCCTCGCGAAGACGGGCATGAAGGTCGATCAGATCGACATGTTCGAGATCAACGAGGCGTTCGCGAGCCAGGCCGTGTACTGCGCGCGCGAGCTGGGCATCCCGGATGACAAGCTGAACGGCAGCGGCGGCGCGATCGCCCTCGGCCACCCGCTCGGCTGCACGGGCGCGAAGCTCACGGCGACGCTCCTGCACGGCCTGCATCGCAC
>JAFAER010000085.1 GCA_023423895.1 Pseudomonadota bacterium | reverse complement strand
CCGCCCGGCGCGACGACGATCGGGCGCGGGCTCGAGCGGCTCTCGCACATGACTCACGCGCTTCGTCTCCGTAAGTCCGCGAGATCGCGTCCGCGAACTATCCGACTTGGGTCCAAGGGTAAGCCCTAGGGGTGATGCGACGCCGCGACCGCGCGCGATATGGCGAGGCTATGGCTGAACACTCGACTCCTGTCGTGACCATGCGCGCCTCGCCGCTCACGATTGTCACCCAGGTCCTCGTCATCATGGCCGCGCTGACGATCATGAGTCGGGCCGCCATCGATCTCCTGAGACCACCGCCGCCGCCACCGCCCGTGCAGGTCGGCGGGATGGCGTTCACAGCTTTTGCGACGAACAATGCGGCGAGCTTCGCGTTCACGAACATCACCTCCGACATCCGAGTCGCCTGCGTGAAGGGAGTCGTGAAATCGATCGCGACGGGCATCCGCCTCGAGTCCCTCCCGGTCTGCAGCGGGGAGATGAAGCCGAACACAAGCGTTCGATTCGATGCGAGCTGGCCCAAAGGGAACCCCGAGGACATCTGCTACAAGGACACGCAGTACGGCAAACACCTCGACTGGTCGAAGTGCACCTTCGACGCGGAAGAACTGCCACCGGCGCTCGCGCCGGTCACCCCGATTGCTTCGAGATAGACAGGCCTCGTGCGTGACAGTGGCCCTTGCGAAGTGCGCTTTGCGCCACTCGAGGCACTGAGCTAGCCAGGCACCCGTGACGCCGGTTGCACGAAATCGTTCACCTCCAAACGGTGTCGCGTCCGCGCCTCCGCCCAGAGCGGCAGGTGGTCCGAGAGCTGACACGCGAACTTCTGCTTCGACATCACGCGACCCGGAAAGAGCCCGCGGTGGTCGCCGCAGTAGAAGTCCAGCACGCCCGCGCGGCCGGAGAAGCACATGGTGTGCGCCGGCAGGCAGAGGAAACGGTCGTACCGCTTGCCGCGGGCGAGGTCGGAGCCGACCTCGCCCTCGAGTCCCGGTGGCGCCGCGAAGCCCCGCGCGCTGAGCGCCTTGGACGCCGCCGAGCTCGCGCCGCCGGCGTTGAAGTCGCCCACGACGAGGATGTCGCGTTCGCCGAAGTACGCCTCCTTCGTCCGCGCGAGGACCCAGTCCGCAAGGGCCGCGATCTCCCCTACCCGGCCCGCCATCGTCGGGCCCCACCGGATGTGCGCGGCGAGAAGCATGAAGTCGAAGCGGCCTGCCCGGAACGACGCGAGGAACGGCGGCCTCCACCAGGGGATCTCCCGCACGTACCGCTCGCCGACGCGGCGTCGGGGGCCTTCGGCGTTCGACGCGAGCCCCGTGAAGGTCACGCGCTCATGATTGAACGCGAACGCCACCCGCTCGCGGTTGCCCCCGGCGTCGCGGACGTAGTCCGAGAAGACCGCGCTCCAGCGGGAGCCGAGGAGCCGGAGGATCCGCATGAAGTCGCGCAGGTCGTCGCGGAGCTCGACGATCGACACGACATCGAACGTGCCGATGATCGCCGCGATCATCTTCAGGCTCTCCTCGAGCCGTGCGCCCTTGCCGAGCTCCCGCACGTTCCAGGTGGCGATGCGCAGGTTGCCCGGCCGCGGCGGCGGGACGTTCGCGGCGCGGATCCGCCTCCTCAGCAGCGTCATCCCTGTTTCGCGTTTCGACTTGGCCATCCCCCGCCCTCTGCACCTTCGCCTTGCCTGCGAGCGCCGGCTGCATGCCTCCAAGCGGGCCGCCGACCCCGACCGGGACGCGCGCCACCGCCACGCGTGGGCCGGCTACCGACGCCGGCTCGCAGCGTCACTCGCGCCTCGGCGATCGGTCCCGGAGGACGTGCACACGTCGCAACGCGCACAGTCCCCGGCGCGCTCCTCTCCGAAGTGCGCCCGCACCTGAGCCCAGCGGCAGTCGAGCCGCTCGCCGTACTGCATCATTGCCCCCACACGCGCGCGATCGGCCTCGCGGAGCGCGGCGGCTCCGTCCACGAGCCCGGCGGTCGCCTCCTGGACACGGGCAGGCTCGGTGACGACGAACGCGTCTCCGCGCGAGGCGATCACCCCGCCCCGCGCGAGCGCGTGGAGGAGCGCCGTCACCTTCCGCTCGGCGACGCGGGCCACCTCGGCGATCGCCTTCGCCTCGACGCTCGCTCCCGCGCCCTCCGCGCCGAGCGCCGCGACGACGCGCTCGACCTCGGCGGCGCTCGCGTACTTGCCGCGGAGGAAGTAGTCGTGCACGCGCTTGTCCTCGTGCCGGTAGAGCAGCGTGGCGCGCGCGGGTTGCCCGTCCCTCCCCGCGCGGCCGGCCTCCTGGACGTAGGCCTCGAGCGACTCGGGGAACGTGTCGTGGACGATGAAGCGCACGTCCGGCTTGTCGATCCCCATGCCGAACGCCTTCGTTGCGACCATCACGCGGTAGCGCCCGTCCATGAACGCGTCCTGCGTCGCCGTCCGGACGTCGCGCGGCAGATCGCCGTGGTAGCGCCCGATCCCCTCGCCGAAGCGCTCGCAGAGCTCGCCCCAGAGCTCCTCGGCGCGCTTCACCGTCGTCGTGTAGACGATCCCCGCGCCGCGCTCGCGCGCCAGGATCGCGTCGAGCGCCTCGCGCTTGCGCTCCGGGCTCGGCGTGCGGACGACCGAGAGCGTCAGGTTCGGGCGCTCGCACGACGTCCGGACGACGAGCGGCGCGCGGAGGCGGAGCTGCTCGCCGACGTCTCGCGCGACGCTCTCGGTCGCCGTCGCCGTCAGCGCCAGGACGGGCGGACGGCCGAGCGCCTCGAAGGCGTCGGCGAGCCCGAGGTACGCCGGGCGGAAGTCGTGGCCCCACGACGAGACGCAGTGCGCCTCGTCGACGACGAAGAGCGCCACGCCGTGCGCGGCGAGCGCCTCGCGCACCTCGGCGCGGCGGAGCCCCTCCGGCGTGACGTGCAGGATGTCGAGCCGTCCGCCCGACGCGCGCGCCAGCGCCTCGCGCGCCTCCCGCGCGAGCAGCGTCGAGTCGATGCGCGCGGCGGGGACGTCGAAGCCTTCGAGCTTGTCGCTCTGATCGCGGATGAGCGCGAGCAGCGGCGAGACGACTACGACCGCGCGATCGAGGAAGAGCGACGGGAGCTGGAACGTGAGCGACTTGCCCCCGCCCGTGGGCAGGATGCCGAACGCGTCGCGCCCGGAGAGCACGGCCTCGATGAGCTCGCGCTGTCCGGGGCGAAACGTGTGCACGCCGAAGTGCTCGCTGGCGACGCGCTCCACGTCCGCCCACCCGCGGTAGGCGTACGCGGTCGCTCCGCGATCGGTCATCGACGCGCCTGCGTGTGCCCGTTCATAGGAACGGGTTGAACGGGTCGGGACTGGTGATCTCGCCGGTACTCGGATCAACGTCGGTGTCGAGGTCGTCCATGTCGGTAGCGGTCGAACTGCGCGTCGAGAGCAAGCCCAGCTGCCGTAGGAGGAGGTCCTGCCCGATCGCTACCCGGGCGATCTCGCTCCACTCGAGGTACCACTCCCAGAGTTCGTTCTCCGCCTTCTCGAACGTCTTCGACTCCTGCGCTGCCATGAGGGCAACGACGTTCGCGAAGTTCGCGGCGGTCTCGAGGAGCGCACGCGCTTCGTTGAGCACGGACGGCGTGAGCCCGCGCGCCTCGAGGATCGCCTTCGCCTGCGGTCCGTCGGCGCCGTACGCGCCAGCGCCGACAGCCATCTGATCGAGGCGCTCGATGAAGGTCCGCACGCTCACGGCGACGGAGGGGCCATCCGTCGGCGAGAGATTCTTGAACACCTGGGCGTGGACCGCCGGAAACCGGTGCGCGAGGGTGCCCGCCGCGATCGGGAACCAGCAGTCCTCCCACTCGTCGAGCTTGCGGATGGTGTCCGCGTCCGCGCGCGGCGCGTGCGTGTCGAGCGTCACGCGACCAACCGCGAGCAGAAGCGTCCAGCCCTCCTGCAGGTCCGCGTCCGAGAAGCCGTACTTCATCAGCGCGGACGCGATGCGCGGGTTCCGCATCCCAATCAAGAGCCTGACGACTCGTGCGCCCTTCTCACCCAAAGCCATCGCCATGGTCCACCCCTCGTTTGGTTGGAGCTCGCTCAGCACCCTGAGCGCAGTCACGGCCGGCGCGGGCGCCCAGAGTCGCTGTCGCGCCTCCTACACGGAGCGCGCCGGCCGCGCACCCGATGCCGAACGTGTCGCGCCCGGAGAGCACGGCCTCGATGAGCTCGCGCTGCCCGGGGCGAAACATGTGGACGCCGAAATGCTCGCTCGCGACGCGCTCCACGTCCGCCCACCCGCGGTAGGCGTACGCGGTCGCTCCGCGGTCGGCCATCGCGCCTGCGTGCGGTCGTCAGACGGTGGGCGAGGGCGTGACGGGCGTGGTGATCACGCCGGTCGTCGGATCGACGTCGACGTCGTCCTCTTCGGTGGCCTTCGACTTGCGGGTCGGCAAGAAGCCCATCTGCTTCAGCAGCACGCGCTGGGTCACCGCCACGCGCGCGATCTGGCTCCACTCGAGGTACCAGGCCCAGAGATCGTTCTCGGCCTTCTCGAGGATCTTCGGATCCTGGGCGGCCATCGTCGCCTCGACCGTCTGCACCTTGCCCATCGTCTCGAGGAGCGAACGCGCCTGGTTCAGGACCGCCGGCGTCAGCCCGCGGCTCTCGAGGACGGCCGCCGCGTTCGGGCCTTCGGCACCGTACGCGCCGGAGCCCGCTTTCATCTGATCGAGGCGTTCCAGGAGCGTGCGCACGCTCACCGCGACCGCCGGCCCCTCGGTCTGCGAGAGATTCTTGAAGATCTGCGCGTGCACCGCCGGGAAGCGACGCTCGAGTGTGGCCGCGACGATCGGGAACCAGCGGTTCTCCCATTCATCGAGCTTCTCGAGCGTGCTCGTGTCTGCCGCCGGCGTATGCGCGTCGAGCCTCACACGACCAACCGCGTTCAGAAGCGTCCACCCCTCTTGCAGGTCCGCCTCCGTGAAGCCGTACGCGGCCATCGCCGACGCGATGCGCGGATTACGCATCCCCATCAGCAGCTTCATCACGCGCGCAGCCTTCTCACCCACCGGCAATGCCATGGTCTACCCCCTGTTCGTTGTCGTCGCAGACCGCTCAGCACCCCCGAGCGCGACTGCGAGTCCCGGAGGCTAAGTCGCGAGGACTGTCGTGTCCATGGGCGCCGCGACCGATTTGCTCGATTTCGTCGATCCCGAGCTCGGACGAGGACTTACGCGGCTCGACGCGCATCTGCCGCAGCGCGGGAGCATCTCCGGAGCTCGGGAGCATCGCACATGACCATGGGAGCATCCCGCCGGACCTTGGGAGCATCGCACACGAGCACGGGATCATCGTGCCGGAGCCCGGGAGCATCGCACACGAGCACGGGATCATCGCCCCGGACCGCGGGAGCATCGCACACGAGCGTGGGACCATCGTTTCGGACCGCGGGAGCATCGTGCCGGACTGCGGGAGCATCGATTGGGAGCTCGGCGTGTAGTGAAGGACCGGGAACCCTGGTGACGATCTAGACCGGAAGCCTCGGTTACAGATCGCCGCTCCGCTTAACCATGAATCTGTCTCTTGCGCCACGCTATCCGGGTACACGGGAGACGGGGACCGACGACCTACGCGACACGACCCGCTGGGTCCGAGACGCAAGGCAACCACCACGACGTCACGGTCTTGCAGCTCCCGCTCGCAGTCCGGCAACGCTCACGACACAGCCCCGCAGCTGCAGACGTTGTGATCCGATCAGGCGGCACGCTCGAGCACCGGCTTGCCATCGCGGATCAGGATGTAACCGAGGAGGACTGGGCCGTAATGGACCTCCCATTCGTCTTCGTCGATCTGGTGAATGCCGACAGGCTGCCCTGCGAGAAGTGAAGTGAGATGCAGGGGCTTCCGTTGCCACGAGATCTCGCCCCTCGGTTTGACCCAACGCACGTCGACGTCTTCGTGGTACTCGGGCGCGCGCGGAGCATTCGGCATCGGCCTAGAAGAAGGCTCGTAGTGTTTCGCTGGAGGCGTTTGCCCCAGCGCCTCGTGCGGACGGCGGCCGTTGTAATCCGCACGAAAAAGGTCGAACGCGCGCTGCTGATCCGCCGCCGTCTGCTTCGGCGGAGTAGCGGCCTGTTCGTCGAGCGTCCGATGAAAGCGCTCGTGACGACCATTCTGCTGCGGTTGCCCGGGCTCGATTCGCTCGTGAGCGATACCGAGCTGAATCCACCAGACGCTGAGCGCAGAGAGTCCGCCGATCGCCGTCGTCGCGAACGGAGCGCCGTTGTCCGAGCGAATGGCGCGCGGCAGTCCGAACTCGCGGAACGCACGCTCGAAGTGCTCGCGGACGGGCTCATGACGGGGCACAGCGAGGCGGTGAGTGTCAAAGTAGATGTCGCCTTTTCGTGACGGACTATGAGCTTGTCGAGTCGGCGGCGATCGTCTCCTGATCTCGTTTCGGGTTGAGGAAGACGGCAGGGGCCGGCGTCCAGTTGCGCGT
>JAFAER010000070.1 GCA_023423895.1 Pseudomonadota bacterium | reverse complement strand
CCAGATCTTGCGGATGCGCGATGGTCGCGAACGAGGACGCGCCCGGCGAGAGCGGCGGAGAGCTCTTCGGCGCCTCGGACGAGGCGTTCTCGATGGCGAGCTCCGACCATCGCTGGTTGTGGTACGTGATGTTGCCGTTCGCATCCGCCGTCCAGACGATCTGGGGCATCGAATCGGCGAGGTCCTCGTAGCGGCGCTCGCTCCACTTCTTGAAGTCGGCGAGCTCTCGTTGGCTGCCGACACGGAGCGCTTCGTTCTGCGCGCGCATGAGCGCGTTCTTCTTCCCCAGCTCGACGAACGTCGCGACCTTCGTGCGCAGAGCGTCGGGGTCGTATGGCTTGAACAGGTAGTCGACGGCGCCGGCCTCATAGCCGCGCGTCACGTAGCTCTTGTCCTTGCTGATCGCCGTGAGAAAGATGATGGGGACGTCGCGCGTCTTCGGGCGTTTGCGGAGCAGCTCCGCCGTCTCGATGCCGTCCATCTCGGGCATCTGCACGTCGAGCAGGACGACGCAGAACTCCATCTTGAGCGCATGGCGGAGCGCGTCGACGCCAGACGTCGCGCGAAGCACACGCTGGCCGAGTGGCTCCAGGATCGCTTCGAGCGCGAGCAGGTTCGACGGCTCGTCGTCGACGATGAGGATGTTGCACAGCGGGCTTCCGTCGCTCGCGACGGGAGGCGGCGGAGTCTGAGAGGCCTGGCCCTGGTCCTTCGGGGCGGTCATGACATGCTCCTGCGTACGAGCTCGCGAGCGATTTCGCTGAGTGGGAGCACGGTGTCGGCGGCACCGCTCGCGATGGCGGCGCTTGGCATTTCCGGGCTCTCGGCCGTGGTGGGATCCTGGACGATGGCAACACCTCCCGCGGCCCGGATCCGGGTGAGACCGCGTGTGCCGTCGTGATTCGCTCCGGTGAGAAGCACCCCGAGCACCCCCGCCCCGTAGGCGTCCGCGGCGGACTCGAAGAGGACGTCGATCGAAGGCCGGCTGAAGCTGACCGGTTCGTCCGTCGAGAGAGCGAGCCTCCCGTCGGGCTCGACGAGCAGATGGTAGTCGGGTGGTGCGAGGTAGATGCCCGGGGCGTCGAACGTCTCCTTGTCCTCCGCCTCGCGGACGGGAAGCGCCACCATGCCCTGCATGATCGTCGCGAACAGCTCCGAGTCCTTCGAGCGATGCTGGACGGCCACGATCGGCACGGGAAACTCGGCTGGCAAGCTGCCGAAGATCCTCTCGAGAGCGCGCAGACCTCCGGCAGACGTCCCGACGACGACGACGTTCGGCTTCACCTTGCCCTCCGATAGATGCGTTCCTTCGGATCGAGCTCCTGGAAGTCGTGCTCGACGTTCGTGAACCGCAGCGACTCCCTCCTACCGAGGCAGAGGAACCCGAAGGGCGAGAGGGTGTCGCAGAACAGCTTGAGCGTCCGCTCCTTCAGGGTCCGGTTGAAGTAGATGAGGACGTTGCGGCACAGGATGACGTTGAACTCGCTGAACGAAGTGTCCGTCGCGAGGTTGTGCTGAGCGAAGAGGACGTTCTCGCGCAGGCGCGCGTGGAAGAGCGCGGCTCCGTAGCTCGCCGTGTAGTACTCGCTGAACGACCGCGTGCCACCCGCCTGCTGGTAGTTCATCGTGTATTCGCGCATCCGGGAGATCGGGAAGATCCCCGTACGAGCGCGGTCGAGCGCCTCCGAGTTCATGTCCGTGGCGTAGAGGCGCGACCGCTCGTACAGCCCCTCCTCTTCGAGGAGGATCGCCATGGCGTAGACCTCTTCCCCGGACGCGCAGCCCGCGTGCCAGATACGCACGGACGGATACGTCCGGAGCATCGGGACGACCTTCTCACGGAACGACCGGAAGAACGTGGGGTCGCGGAACATGCCCGTGACGTTCACGGACATGTCCCGGAGGAGCCCCTCCATCGCCGTCGTGTCGTGGAGCACACGGTCCTGGAGCGCGGAGAAGCTGGACAACCCCTCCGCTTCCAGGCGCTTCTTCAGCCGCCGACGAAGCGACGACGGCGCGTATTGACGGAAGTCGTAGCCGTAGTGCCGGTAGATCGCTTCGAGGAGGAGCTCCATCTCGAGCCGCTCCAGCGGTGACACGCCAGCGAACCCCTCCATCCGCGCAGACGAAACGATGCGACGCAGTCCCTCCCCGCCGGCGCCATCCGCGTCGGGCTGGGCATCGGCGGGGCCGTCCTCCGCCGGCCGCGACGGAGCCGGCGGAGGCACCGTCGCTGTGCCGACGAGCGTGGTCGCGGACGTGCCCTCGGCCTCGGCCAGGGCTCGTGGGTCGACTCGTCCGTAGGTGCCACTCCGCGTCGTCATCGGCCGTCGTTACTCGTGGTGCGAGTAGAGCCACACCCGCATGAGCGAGAGGAGCTGGTCGGGGTCGACGGGCTTGGTGACGTAGTCGCTCGCGCCCGCTGCGAGGCACTTCTCACGGTCGCCCTTCATCGCCTTCGCCGTGAGCGCGAGCACCGGCAGCGCCTTGTATTCCGGCATCTGGCGCATGCGCCGCATCGTCTCGTAGCCGTCCATCTCCGGCATCATCACGTCCATGAGAACGATGCTGACCCCGGGGTTGGACTTCAGCGCCTCGATGCCCGCCTTGCCGTTCTCGGCGAACACCACGTTCATCCCCGCCTCTTCCAGGACGGAAGAGAGCGCGTAGATGTTTCTCACGTCGTCATCGACGATGAGGACGGTCTTGCCGTGGAACGCCGAGGCCGGCCCCGCAGCATCCTGCAACATCCGCCGCTTCGGCTGCGGGAGCTGCGCCTCGACACGATGGAGGAAGAGCGTGGTCTCCGCGAGGAGCCGCTCGGGCGAGCGGGCGTCCTTCAGGATGATCGACCGCGCGAACTTCTTGAGGCGCGTCTCCTCCTGCGCCGACAGGTCGCGGCCCGTGTAGACGATGACCGGTAGCGAGCGCAGCTCGGGCTTCTTCGCCATCTCCTCGAGGAGCTCGAAGCCGGAGGTCGTTCCCTTGTCCTTGGCGCCGCCCTTCAGCGTGAGGTCGAGCACCATGCAGTCGAAGTGCCCCTTCTCGAGCGCCTCGAGCGCCTCCTGGACCGTCGCGACCGCGGTCGTCTCGACGTCCTCGCTGCCGATCAGCTCCACCATGCTCTGCCGCTCGCGCTCGTCGTCCTCGACGATGAGCAGCTTCGAGGCCTTGCGGTGGAGGAAGCCTTCGATGTCGGCGAACGTCCGATCGAGCGCCTCCTTGCTGACGGGCTTCTCGACGTACGCGACGGCGCCGAGGCTGAGGCCCTCGTGCTTCTTGTCGCCGCCGGAGAGGATATGCACAGGGATGTGGCGTGTCTGGGGATGCGCCTTGAGGTGCTCGAGGATCCGCAACCCGTCGATCTGCGGCAGCTGCAGATCGAGCAGGATCGCGCTCGGGAGCAGGCGTCGCGCAAGGGCAAGGCCGGTGTCGCCCCGGAGCGCGACGACTCCCTTGAACCCGTGGTCGCGGGCCATGCCGAGGAGCGTCGATGCGAACGCCGGGTCATCCTCGACGATGAGCACCACGCGATCGCGGGGCGTCAAAGTGTCCCGATCGTCTTCGACTTCGCCGCGCGGCAACGGATCGGTTGGCTCCTCGAACGTCTGCAGGCCGTTGCCGCGGGCGAGGACGCCTGGCGAGTCGTAGCTGAACGGAACGTAGAGCGTGAAGGTGCTGCCCTTCCCGAGCTCGCTCTCGACGCGCACCTCGCCGCCGAGCAGCCGCGAGAGCTCGCGACTGATCGATAGGCCGAGGCCCGTTCCACCGTACTTCCGGCTCGTCGTGCCGTCGGCCTGTTGGAACGCCTCGAAGATGAGCTGCTGCTTGTCCTTCGCGATGCCGAGGCCCGTGTCCGTGACCGCGAACGCGATGACACGTCCCGGGTTCTCGGCGAGGCCGGAGTTGGCATAGGCCTGTTTCGGTCCCGGCAAGTACGCGTGCAGCCGCACCGAGCCTTGCTCGGTGAACTTGAACGCGTTGCCGAGCAGGTTGCGCAGGATCTGGAGCAGCCGCTGCCCGTCCGTCTTGACGGTCACCGGCACCTCCGGATCCACCTCGACGGCGAACTCGAGCTTCTTCTGCGAAGCGAGCGGGCGGAACGTCTGCTCCACCTGCTTCACGAGGTCCGTCATGCTCACGTCGGTCGGGTAGATCTCGATCTTGCCCGCCTCGACCTTCGACAGGTCGAGCACCTCGTTGATGAGGTTGAGGAGGTCCGAGCCCGCGGAGTGAATCGTCTTCGCGTACTCGACCTGCTTCGCCGAGAGGTTCGAGTCCTTGTTGTCCGAGAGCATCCTCGCGAGGATGAGGAGGCTGTTGAGCGGCGTCCTCAGCTCGTGGCTCATGTTGGCGAGGAACTCGCTCTTGTACTTCGACGAGAGCGCGAGCTGCTTCGCCTTCTCCTCGACCGCCTGACGCGCGAGCTCGACCTCGCGGTTCTTCTGCTCGACCGCGCGGTTCTGCTCGACGAGCAGCGACGCCTTCTCCTCGAGCTCCTCGTTGACCTGCTGCAGCTCTTCCTGCTGCTCGCGGAGCATCTCCTCGGAGGCGCGGAGCGTGTGAGCCTGAGCCTCCAGCTCCTGGTTCGAGCGCTTGAGCTGCTCCTGCTGCTGCTGCAGCTCGCGCGACTGCTCCTGCAGCTCGTGAGCGAGGGACTGCGACTGCTTGAGGAGCTCCTCGGTACGCGTGCTCGCGCCGATCATGTTCAGCACGACACCGATGCTCTCCGAGAGCTGCTCGAGGAAGATGCGGTGAATGGCGCTGAACGTGTCGAAGCTCGCGAGCTCGATGACTGCGCGCACCTCGTCCTCGAAGAGGATTGGGATGACGATGACGTTGAGCGGCGGAGCCTCGCCGAGACCCGAGGTGATCTGGATGTAGTCGCTCGGGACCTTCGTGAGCAGGATGCTCTTCTTCTCGAGCGCGGCCTGCCCGACGAGACCCTCGCCGAGACGGAAGCGATTCGCGACGTGCTTCCGCTCCTTGTAGGCGTAGCTCGCGAGGAGCTTGAGAGCCTTGCCGCCATCGCCTTCGTCCAGAACGAAGAACGCGCCGTGTGAAGCGGCGACGAGCGGAGTGAGCTCGCTCATGATGAGACGGCTCACGGCCTCGAGGCTCTTCTGGCCCTGCATGAGGCCACCGAAGCGCGCGAGGTTCGACTTCAGCCAGTCCTGCTCGCGGTTCTTCGTCGTCGTGTCGCGCAGGTTCGCGATCATCTGGTTCACGCGCTCTTTGAGCTGCGCGACCTCGCCCTGCGCTTCGACGGTGATGCTCCTGGTGAGGTCACCTTCCGTGATCGCCGTGGCGACTTCGGCCATCGCGCGGATCTGGTTGGTGAGGTTGTCGGCGAGCTGGTTCGTGTTGTCGACCAGGTCGCGCCACGTGCCTTGCGCGCCGGGCACCTTCGCCTGACCGCCGAGCTTGCCTTCCGTACCGACCTCGCGCGCGACGCGCGTGACCTCGCTGCCGAAGGCGCGGAGCGTGTCGGTCATCGTGTTCAGCGTATCGGCGAGGGCGGCCATCTCGCCCTGCGCGTCCATCGTGAACTTCTGCGAGAGATCGCCGTTCGCGACGGCGGTGACGAGCTTGATGATGCCGCGGACCTGCGTGGTGAGGTTCGAGGCCATCCCGTTGACGCTGTCGGTGAGGTCCTTCCACGTGCCGGCGACGCCGGGAACACGGGCCTGACCGCCGAGCTTGCCTTCGCTGCCGACCTCGCGAGCGACGGTCGTGACCTGATCGGCGAAGATGCCGAGCGTCTGGGTCATGTCGTTGATCGTCTCGGCGAGCTCGGCGATCTCGCCTTTCGCCTCGACGACGAGGCGCTTCGACAGATCGCCCTTCGCGACCGCGGTGACGACCTTCGCGATGCCTCGAACCTGCGTCGTGAGGTTCGATGCCATGTAGTTGACGTTGTCGGTGAGGTCCTTCCACGTGCCGGCGACGCCGGGCACGAACGCCTGGCCGCCGAGCTTGCCTTCCGTGCCGACCTCACGCGCGACGCGGGTGACCTCGGAGGCGAACGACCGGAGCTGATCCACCATCGTGTTGAGGGTGTTCTTCATCTCCAGCATCTCGCCCTTCACGTCGACCGTGATTTTCTGGGAGAGATCGCCGTTCGCGACCGCCGTCGTGACGAGCGCGATGTTGCGGACCTGGCTCGTGAGGTTCGACGCCATCCCGTTGACGGAGTCGGTGAGATCCTTCCACGTGCCGCCGACGCCGGGGACGAAGGCCTGTCCACCGAGCTTGCCTTCACTGCCGACCTCGCGCGCAACACGCGTGACCTCCGCTGCGAAGCTGCGCAGCTGGTCGACCATCGTGTTGAGCGTATTCTTCATCTCGAGCATCTCACCCTTCACGTCGACCGTGATCTTCTGGGTGAGATCGCCGTTGGCGACCGCGGTCGTGACGAGCGCGATGTTGCGGACCTGGCCGGTGAGGTTCGACGCCATCCCGTTCACGCTGTCGGTCAGGTCGCGCCACGTGCCGCCGACGCCGGGGACGTTCGCCTGGCCTCCGAGCTTGCCTTCGCTGCCGACCTCGCGGGCGACGCGCGTGACCTCCGCGGCGAAGGTCGACAGCGAGTCGACCATGCCGTTGATCACGTTCTTGATCTGGAGCATCTCGCCCTGGACCTCGACGCTGATCTTCTGACCGAGGTCGCCCGAGGCGATCGCCGTCGCGACCTTGCTGACGTCGCGGAGCTGCACGGTGAGGTTGCCGGCGAGGCCGTTGACGCTGTCGGTGAGGTCCTTCCACGTGCCGCTCACGCCGCGGACCGTGGCCTGACCGCCGAGCTTGCCTTCGGTGCCGACTTCCTTCGCGACGCGCGTGACCTCGCGCGCGAACGACGAGAGCTGATCGACCATCGTGTTGACGGTGTTCTTCAGCTCGAGGATCTCGCCCTGGGTCTCGACGACGAGCTTCTTGGAGAGGTCGCCGTTCGCGACCGCGGTGACGACGCCGGCGATGCCGCGCACCTGCGTCGTGAGGTTCGACGCCATGCTGTTCACGGAGTCGGTCAGGTCCTTCCACGTGCCCGCGACGCCGGGCACATTCGCCTGTCCACCGAGCTTGCCTTCGGTACCGACTTCGCGCGCGACGCGCGTGACCTCGCTCGCGAAGGAGCGAAGCTGATCGACCATCCGGTTGACGGTCATACCGATGCGGAGGAACTCGCCGCGGATCGGCTTGCCGTCGATCTCGAGGGCCATCTTCTGCGAGAGGTCACCCTCGGCGACCTGCACGATGACGCGCGCGACCTCCGTCGACGGGCGGATGAGATCGGTGATGACCGTGTTGAACGAGTCTCCGACGGTCTCCCAGCCTCCACGAAGGCCGTCCATGCGAAGGCGCTCGCCCATCTCGCCGTCACGACCGACGACGCGACTGACGCGCGCGAGCTCGAGCGACGTGTGATCGAGCCGGTCGGCGAGCGCGTTGAACGCATCCTGGACCTCGCGCGAAACACCATCGCGGGGCCGGAGCCGATGACCGAAGTCGCCACGGTGCAGCGCTTCGAGCGCCCCCACGATGACCTCGGACTCGCTCAGCTGAGCCTTCCCGTTGCCGTTCCGACGGCTGGGCGTCGGAGCGTCATTCGCAGTCTTGCCGGTCTGGCCGACACGTCGCTTGCTGCGCGGTGCGCGCGAAGAAAGATCCTCGGTATCCGCCACTTGTGGCCCCTCGGTGTGGAGTGGAACGCGGTGCGTATGCAAGCCTCACACCGCTCTGGTTGACCCACGGACCCCCGAGAACCCCGCCAAAAGCAGCGGCGTCAGGCCACAAGCCAAGCGCAAGATCGCCACAGCGCGCGCGTAAGTGCCTCAAGTTGCAAGCGCGAGCGCGCGGTCGCGACGATGCGCCGCAGCCGCAGCGAGTGAGTGAGCCTCCGCCGTCGCAATCTGGAACCGCGCCGCGATCCCTTCGCCGAGCACGACCGCTCCGCCCGCATCGACGGCGTCGAGGATGCGCGCACACTCCGCGAGGAGCCGAGCATCCGGAGCGCCGTCGAGAACGGTGGCCGTCGACGCGAGCCACTCCCACCGAAGTCGGTCGCACGTGCGCGCGCGCGGTCGGGCATCGATGCCCGTCGCAGCCGCGGCGGCGACCGTCGCGTCGAACAGAACCCGCAGATGCGCGGCTGCGCTCGCCGCTGCAACGGCGATCGTTTCGTCCTGCGTTCGTCGCGCGCAGAGATCGAATCCGCCTGAAGCGGCGATGCATGCCGCCGCAATGGAAAGAGCTGCTTCGCGGGTCTTGCCAAGCGCGCCCGACGTGGTCATTTCTGCGGGCGCCGCGGTTCGTGTACTCCTTCGACCATTCGCCTTCGCGCTGCCCCATCGACCGCGCGCAACACGAAGCTTTCGTCGGATGCCACGTTCGGAGACGGGCGCGCTCGATGCGCTGGCTCTCAGCATCTGGTCTCCTCCTTCGGCTCCCCGCAGCAGCTTGATCTCTGCAGCGTCGCCATGAGGCTCTGCCGGTCTCGTGCCATCGATGCGCTAGCGTCGACGCGCGAGAATTCACGATCCCGGCGAGGCGCGCGCGCGCTCTGCGGCGCCTCAGTTGGTGCAGAGCGCTACGCGCGAATCGATGCCGCGAGGAAATTCGGCCGCGCCGGAAGACTGGACCGATTCATGCTTGTGACCAGGGCTCCTCGGCCGACGAGCCCGCGAGGCTCTCGGGTCCGTGCAGAGCGCGACAGGCACTTCGAGCAGACTCAAGCCCCGACAAGGACCCATGACCGCCCAGCCCAAGCCCGTCTTCGAAATGCTCGAACGTCCCACGTCGTCCATCCATCCGAGGGCCAACGGCAGCGCAAACGGACAACAGGTCGACGAGACCATGACCGACGGCTCTCTCCAATTTCGGACGCAGTTCCTTCGCCGCGTCGCACACGACATCGCATCCCCCGCCGGTGTCACGATGACGGTGCTCGAGGAGCTCGCGAACGAGAGCAAGCGTCCGGAGCTCGTTGCGATGGCACGGCGTGGCCTCCGCCGCCTGCTTCGACTGTCGGAGCAGCTCGCGCTCGCAGCGGAGCTCGAGTCGGGCCCGGGCGGCCTCTCTCCGGACACTACACTCGAGGACGTTCGGACGCTCGCCAAGGACGCTCTCGACCAGGCGATCGCGATCGACGGACGGCGCGACATCGCAACGTCCTGCGATGTGCCCGACTCGAAGCTGGTCGCCGACGTCGACCGACGGCTCGTCAGCTCGGTGCTGCGCGAAGTGATCGGCAACGCCCTCCGCCTCGCGAGCTCGCGGGTGTCGGTCGAGGTGAAGCGCTCCGACTCCAACGCGGTCATTCGCGTCAACGACGACGGGCCGGGCTTCTCGCCGGAGGCCCTCTCCACACTCGGCCAGCGCTTCACGGCCCGGTCGACGATGCGCGGACTCGGCCTTTCGCTCTCGATGGCGAAGGAGGTCCTCGCGGCGCACGGCGGCGAGCTCGAGGTCGAAGCGAGCACGCTTCCCCCCGGTCGTCGTGGCGTTCGCGGCGCGGCGGTCGTGATCACGCTTCCGCTGCTCTGAGGAACTGCGCGAACGCGCGCGCCGCGCGTCAGACCCGCCGCTGCGCGATGACGCCTTCGTAGCCCTGCGCGGCTGCGGAGGCGACGAACCATCCGACGAGCGAAGTCCAGATCCCGATGCCGAGTCCCGGGCCGCGCCCGCTCAGAAGCGAGAGCGCGATGCCGACGAGCACCAAGGTCCAGCCGACCGCCTGCCCTCCCCACGCCGCGAGCCGCGTCGCGCGATCGACATCCCTCGTCGCACGCCAGATCGCGGCGCGCAGAACCCGTCCTCCGTCGAGAGGATAAGCGGGGAGAAGGTTCACCAACGCGACGACCAGGTTCGCTGCTGCGACCTCCAGCAGAACGAGCCCTGGCGCGCCCAGACGGTCGAGGTCGTGCCACGCGCGCGGCAGAGGCGCGCTCGCGAGCGCAACTCCAGCGGCGATCACGAACGCGATCCCGACGCTCGCCGCTGGCGCGGCCAGCGCGCCGAGCGCCTCCGTGCGCGGTGACAGCGGCGCCCGCTCGACATTGGTGACACCGCCGAGGACGAACAGCGTGAGCCGCCTGACCGGAACGCCCGATGCGCGCGCCGCAAGAACCCTCACGAGCTCGTGTGCCCCAAGCGAGGCAAACAGCCCCGCCGCTGCAAGCGCGGAGACGAGGGCGAGCGTCGCTGTGTCGAGGTCCGGCATCAGGCGTCGGTTCAGCGACACCAATGTCCACGCCGCCAGGACGAACGTGAGAATCCAGCTCCAATCCACACAAACCTCGACGCCGAAGATGCGGCCGAGACGAAGGCGTCGGTTCATGCCGAGGTCGGCTGCAGTGACCATACCGCCGCCTTCGTCGCCGGGGACGCAGCGGCACCGAACCTGCAGCGAGGGCCCGCCGATGACTTCCTCCACGACGAAGACCTCCGAGCGAGAGCAATGGCGCGCCCGCATCCTTCGGGCGCTGGCGGAACTCGATACCGAACCTCGTCCTGGGCGGGAACGCCATCTGGGCGAGGACATGGATCGAGACGGCTCGACGGCGAACGACGTCTGAGACCGCCGAGGTAACCCATCGGGGGCTCACGCGACGACGTCCATCACGCGCGGCCAAGCCAGGCCGACGCAGGATCTGTTAACGTCGCGCCGTGACCCCCGAGAAGTACATCGCCGCCGCTCCCGAGCCCAAGCGCTCCGAGCTCGCCCAGCTCGACGCGCTGATCCGCCGCGCCGCCCCGGCGTTCGAGCCGTTCATGGCCAGCGCGAACATCATCGGCTACGGCCGGTACCACTATCGTTACGAGAGCGGTCGCGAGGGCAGCTCGTGCCGTATCGGGCTCAGCGCAGGACAGGCCGGCATCAGCGTCTACGTCACGTGCGCCGACGAGAACGGCTGGCTCGCCGAGCAGTGGAAGGACCGCCTCGGCAAGGCGAACGTCGGGAAGTCCTGCATCCGCTTCAGGCGCCTTTCGGACATCGACCTCGACGCACTGACCAAGGTGCTGAGCATCGCGCGCAAGCTCCGGGCGCCCGGTGAGCTGCCGGCCGGCACCGAGCCAAGGTCCACGCCAACGCGCGGAGCGAAGAAGAGCGCCGCTGCGGCGTCGACCGTCGCGAAGCGCGCGGCGAAGAAGCCTGCGGCGAAGAAGCGCGCGTCGAAGAAGCCCGCTGCGAAGAAGGCTGCAGCTCGAAGTCGAGCGAAGCGAGCCTGACGAGACAAGCGCGGCTGCCAATACGCGGCCAGGTCGCCGTCGACGGCGCGCTGACGGAAGGCGCGGCCCCCGACGGTCGAACGCGCTTGAAGAAGGCCACCACCCACGTCGGGAGAAATGACAACGAGCCGGTGCCCGTCGCGGGACACCGGCTCGTCGTTCTCGCGCTCGCCGTCGAACGACGGGAGCGAGACATTCACGCGATCACGAGGGCGGCAGGTCGGCGCCTTCGCCCTTCACCGCGTCGCCACCGGCGGCTGCGCCATAGCGTTCGAGCTTGCGATAGAGAGTGCGGCGATCGAACCCGAGCACCTGTGCCGCGCGCGACTTGTTCCCGCCGACGAGCGAGAGGACGCGGAGGATGTACCGCCGCTCGAGCTCGTCCATCGTGACGATCTCCGTCGGGTCGTTGGCGGCCACCACGAAGCGCTCGGCGCGGTAGGCGCGGATCTTCTCCGGCAGGTCTTCGACCGTGATCTGATCGAAGCGGGCGAGAGCGACCGCGTGTTCCATGCAGTTCTCCAGCTCGCGGACGTTGCCCGGCCAGTTGTAGGCCATGAGCTTCTCCGCCGCGGTCGTCGACAGCTCCAGCGACGGCTTGGCGTTCCGCTCGGCGAACTGCTTGAGGAAGTGTTGCGCGAGGTGGAGGACGTCACCACCGCGCTCGCGGAGCGGCGGCACGTCGATCTTCACGACGTTGATGCGGTAGTAGAGGTCCTCGCGGAAGCGCTTCTCGTAGACCTCGTCTTCGAGGTTGCGGTTGGTGGCGGCGACGATGCGCGCGTCGAACGGGATCTCCTGGTTCGCGCCGACGGGGCGGACCTTGCGCTCCTGCAGGGCGCGAAGGAGCTTCGGCTGCACGTCGATCGGCAGCTCGCCGATCTCGTCGAGAAAGAGCGTTCCGCCGGTCGCCTGGACGAACAGACCCGTCCGCTGCGCCTTCGCGTCGGTGAACGCGCCGCGCGCATGGCCGAAGAGCTCGCTCTCGAGCAGCGAGTGCGGGACGGCCGCGCAGTTGATCGCCACGAAGGGGCCGTTCTTTCGCCGGCTCCGGTTGTGGATGCCGCGGGCGATGAGCTCCTTTCCGGTGCCCGTCTCACCGTGGATGAGCACGGACGCGTCGCTCTCGCCGACGCGGTTGATGAGCTCGTAGACCCGGCGCATCGCCCCGCTCTGGCCGACGATCCTCTGATCGCCAGCCTCTCCGTCGACCGCCTGGCGCAGGCGCTTCACCTCGTCGGACAGGCGGCGGTGCTGGATGGCGCGGGAGACGCTGAGGAAGAGAAGCTTGGGATCGACCGGCTTCGTGATGAAGTCGTACGCGCCGACGCGGATCGCGCCGATGGCGGTCTCGAGGCTTCCCTGCCCCGTGATCACCACGACCGGCATGTCCGGCCGCGTTCCCAGCACCCGCTCGCACAGGTCGAGGCCGCTCATTTCCGGCATGCTCAGGTCGGTGAGAACGACGTCGAAATCCTGTTCGGCGACGAGCTCCAGCGCCCGCTGCGCATTGGTCGACGCCGTCACCTTGAAGCCATGACGACCAAGCGCCATTTCGAGCAGGTCGCAGGTCTCCTGCTCATCGTCGACGACCAGGATGTGGCCTTTCATCGTGAATACCTCGGGAGGATGGGCCCCATGGGACTCATGGGGACGACGCGGGTCGGGCGCTCTAGCCCAGGAACAGCAGCTCTACTGCTGGAAGGGTGAGGACCGCGGCAGCATGGGCTGTACCAACATCGGGGCCGCAGAACTCCGCACTTAACGAGGGTCCTCGCGCAAAGCGCGCGAGGCAAAATGCCACGCGCGGTGCTTCATGTCACGAGTGGGACATCCGTCGGGATGATGCCCGAACGTTTCAGACCCATCCGATCGGTCGCGACGGACGCTCACCAAGACTAGCGCGCTCGCTCGCCACAGGGGCGCAAGGTGCTCACGGCGTAGCGAGGGCCCCGCCCGTGCGCTCAACCCGCTCAACCCAGGTACTCGAGGCGATGGAAGACGGAGGGCCCCCTCTTGCAATGCGGAGCCATGAGGCAACCGCATGAACGAGACGAAGAAGCAGGTCACCGAGAACCCGAACCGTGATGACGTTCACGAGCAGCGCGAACCCGACCAGCCGCGCGAGGGCGTCGTCGAGAAGAAGCCGAAGCCCGCGGAGCAGCTGCCTACCGAGCGCGGCCAGAAGATGCAGCCCGAGCGCTGACGGCAAGACGCGTCGAGACGAGGTGCGGTCAGCGCGGGATGTCAGCGGCGCTGGGCGCGCATCGTCTGCGACGGCCGGGCGCCGGCGAGGACCTTGTCGATCTGCGCCGCGAGCAGCGCTCCAGGCACGGGCTTGACGAGGAACGCGTCGGCGCCGGCAAGCAGCGCGGCCTCGACGTCCTGCCTGGCCGAGAACGCGGTCAACACGATGATCGGGACGTTCTTCATACCCGGATCGCTCCGCCAGCTCCGAGCGAGCTCGAGCCCGTCGCCGTCCGGCAACCTGCAGTCGAGCACCACGACGTCGGGCCTTCGCGTGCGGGCGAGCCCGCGCGCCTCCTCGACGCTCTCGGCCTTCATCACGTCGTAGCCGAAGTGGCGGAGAGTGGACGTGGTGATGACCTGCGCGTCTACGTTGTCCTCCACGACGAGCACAACGCGCGTCCGGGGACGAGAATCAGCGGATTGCATCGGCTCACTCGAGTTGCAGCATTCGCGCCGCTGCGGGCGACGACGTCAGAGCACCTTGCCCCCTGCGATCCGCGAAGCAGCCGTGGCGGCGTCGTCAGTGACGCTTCTTCCAGGTCTTGGGTGCCTTCTTTCCCTTCTTGGGGGACGGCGCCTCCTCGGCGGCCGGGGCGGGCTCCGCAGGCGCAGCCGCCGCCGATGCGACCTCGTCGGGGATGGCAGGCGACGCCGCGAGCGCCGATAGGGACGGGAGCGGCGTCGGCGCGGGAGGATTGGTCGCAAACTGTGTTCGGTTCTTGATCGGCTTTTCAGGGCCCCACAGCGCGACACCGCCGATGCCTGCTGCGCCGACGACGACGACGATCAGTCCGAAGAAGAGCAGCGTGTTCAGCCCGGAGCGCGCTGGCGGCGGGGCGCCACGCCGAATCTCGGGCTGCGCCGCAGGCGTCTCCATCCACAGCGGCGTGTTCTGGCGCGCGCGCTCGTCGGGCATTGCTACTCCACTCGGGCGCGGCGCGACGGTATCGCCAACGTGCTCGCCAGCATGCGCACTCATGGGCACGTTCATGGGCACATTCATGGGCACGGTCGCCGGTGCTCCGTTCATCGGCACGGTGTCCGTGACTCCGATGGGTGAAGCGTCGTTCGCTTCGGTGTTCCCCATGCGTTCCGACCCAGCATCGCGCATGCCAAGAGCTCCAGTGCCAGATTAGCGGTCTTTTTCGAGGGCAGCGGCCCTCTGGACTGGATCACCGTTCGCCCAGCCTCCGCGCCGATGAATCAGGGTCCGCAGCTCCCGTGAGATGAGGCGCGCGCAACGCGTGTTGCGAAGCGTCGACACGCGACGCGATCCGGTGGGGCAACTCGCTCCCAAAACCTTCACACCATCTTGATCTGGTCCGAGCAACCATCGAGGCGTGTGGAGCCCCCCCGCATCGCGTCGCATCCCATCCGCGATCGTTCGCACGACCGCGTGCTCGCCGGTGGCACGCTCGTAGGCCGAACTCGGACGCCGCCCTCTCGATGACGATGCGTGCACGATCGTGCCCGGGCCCGCTCGCGAGCTCGAGCGCATGTGCGATCGCGCGATCCGGCGTTCAGCACCAGTCGACCGCTCGAGTCCGAATCGTCGCGCTCGTGCTCGCGATGGCGCCTCCGTCGGCGGCGTTCGTCGAGGTGCATGGACCGTATTATGGAGAAGCTCATGGCTGAGCGCCCTGATCCCGACGTGTTGCTCGCAGACGTGCAGCGCGACGAAGAGCGCGCACGCAAGGGCAAGCTGACGATCTTTTTCGGGTCGGCCCCAGGTGTCGGCAAGACGTACGCGATGCTCGAGTCGGCGCGGGTCGACCGTGAAGAAGGGCGTGACGTCGTCGTCGGTATCGTCGAGACCCATGGACGCTACGACACGGGCGCGCTCCTTCTCGGCCTCGAGCTGCTGCCGCGGAAGAAGCTCGAATACCGCGAGATGAAGCTCGAGGAGCTCGACCTCGATGCTTGTCTGAAGCGGCGCCCTGGGCTCGTCCTCGTCGACGAGTTGGCGCACACGAACGCGCCCGGCTGTCGGCATTCGAAGCGCTGGCAGGACGTCGAGGAGCTCCTCGCGGCGGGGATCGACGTCTACACGACGCTGAACGTGCAGCACCTCGAGAGCCTCGTGGACATCGTTGCCCAGATCACACACGTGGTCGTGCGCGAGACCGTCCCCGACTCCGTCTTCGAAAGTGCCGACGATGTCCGGCTCATCGATCTTCCAATCGACGAGCTGCTCGAGCGCCTGCGCGAGGGGAAGGTCTACGTCCCCGAGCAGGCCGAGCGAGCACGCGCGAGCTTCTTCCGCGAGGGCAATCTCATCGCTCTGCGGGAGCTCGCGCTACGGCTGACGGCGCGTCGCGTCGACGCCCAGATGCGCGAGTATCGCGAGAGGCACGGCATCCGCCGGACGTGGGCCGTCGCCGAGCGCGTCCTCGTCTGCATCAGCCCGAGCCCGGCATCGGAGCGGCTCGTGCGCGCCGCCCGCCGCCTCGCGGCGAGCCTCCAGGCCGACTGGATCGCCGCCTACGTGGAGACCCCCGCGTCCTTGCGGCTCTCCGCAGAGGACCGGAAACGCGTGAGCGGGCACCTTCGGCTGGCTCAGAGCCTCGGCGCCGAGACCGTCACGCTCAGCGGCACGCGGCCCTCGGAGGAAGTGACGCGTTTCGCGCGCGCGCGCAACGTCACGCGCATCGTCGTCGGCAAGCCGACCCATCCGTCATGGCGCGACTGGATGCGCTCGTCGTTCCTCGATCAGGTCGTTCGTCTCAGCGGCGACATCGAGGTCAACGTCCTCTCCGGCGGAGCCGGCAGTGGCTCGCGATCGCCGCCCGTGACGACTGCAGGCAGCAGACGGTCGCGCGAGACGGCGGGCTTCCTCGCGGCGCTCTTCGCCGTGAGCATCGTCAGCCTCGTGGGCCGCTATGCGTTCTCCGGCGCGCAGCTCGCGGACGCCGTGATGTCGTACCTGCTCGTCATCGTGCTCATCTCGCTTCGCTGGGGTCTCTGGCCGTCGCTGGCCGCGGCGATCCTCTCGGTATTCGCGCTCGACTTCTTCTTCACTCCGCCGTTCCACACGTTCGCGGTCTCGGACGTTCGCCACGTGACCACGTTCGGCGTCATGTTCTTCGTCGCCATCGTGATCAGCGGCCTCACGAAGCGCGTGCGCGATCAGGGCGAGGCGGCACGCGAACGAGAGATCCGAACGGCGAGCCTGTACTCGCTGAGCGGCGCGCTCGCCCGCGCGAAGACGACCGCCGACGTCGCGGCGATCGGCGCCCAGCATGTCCATGACGTCTTCGGTCTGCGCGCGGCCGTCCTCGTCCACGGCTCCGGTGGACACCTGACTGCGCCCGCGAAGACGGGGGCCTGGGCGTACGTGCCCGACGAAAAGGAGCTCGGCGTGGCCGAGTGGACGTGGCGGAACGGACGTCGGGCCGGCGCCGGCACCGACACGCTCCCTGCGTCGCGCGGATCTTACCTCCCGCTCGACGCCGCGAGCTCGCGTGTGGGCGTCCTCGGCGTCGAGGCCACGCCGGGTCGCGTCGCAACGCACGACGAGGGGCAACACCTGTCCGCCTTCGCCGGCCAGATCGCTGGAGCGCTCGAGCGCACGCGCCTCGCCGAGAAGGCACAGCAAGCGCAGCTCGAGATCGAGGCCGAGCAGCTCAGGAACTCGCTCCTCTCGTCCGTTTCGCACGATCTGCGTACACCGCTCGCCGTGATCACCGGCGCGGCGAGCATGCTCCTCGAAGAAGGGGTGGACGACGCCATCCGGAAGGAGCTGACGGCGACGGTGCTCACCGAAGCCGAGCTCCTGAACCGCCTGGTCCGGAACCTACTCGACATGACGCGCCTCGAGGCGGGCGCGGTCGAAGTGAAGAAGGAGTGGCAGCCCGTCGAGGAAGCGGTGGGGGCCGCGCTCGAGCGCATCGACCGCATCCTCGGCCAGAGGAGGATCGTGACGGAGCTTCCCGCCGAGCTACCGCTCGTTCCGTTCGACTCCGTGCTCCTCCAGCAGGTGCTCGTGAACCTGCTCGAGAACGCGGTGAAGTACACCCCGCCCGAGGCAGAGATCGCGGTGTCGGCGCGCGGCGTGTCGGACGAGGAAGTGGAGATCGAGGTCGCCGACCGTGGGCCGGGGATGGCTCCCGGCGAGGAGACGAAGATCTTCCGGAAGTTCTATCGAGCGGAGAAAGGGCGCGGCGGAGGCGTGGGGCTCGGTCTCACGATCTGCAAAGGGATCGTGGACGCTCACGGCGGCCGCATCTGGGCCGAGAACCGCCCGGGCGGAGGCGCCTCGTTCCGGTTCACGCTGCCGATCGAGGGCACTCCCCCGTCGATGGACCTGCCCGACTCGTCGAGCCGCCCGGAAGAGAGGATGTCGCCATGACCCAGGTTCCGATCCGCATCCTCGTCATCGAGGACGAGCCCCAGATGCAGAAGTACCTGGCCGCGTCGCTCGCCAACGAAGGCTACCGCACGCTAGAGGCAGCAGCCGGCCAAGAAGGCGTCTCGCTCGCGCGAACGCACAACCCCGATCTCGTGCTGCTCGACCTCGGCCTGCCCGACATGGACGGGATGGACGTGACCCGCGCGCTGCGTGAGATCTCCACCAGACCCATCATCGTGATCAGCGCGCGCGGTCGAGAAGGAGACAAGGTTCGCGCGCTCGATGTCGGGGCAGACGACTATCTGACGAAGCCATTCGGGACGAGCGAGCTGCTGGCGCGCATTCGCGTGGCCCTACGTCATGCGTCCCGGACGAAAGAGGAGAGCGTCGAGCCTCTCCTCCGTAACGGCGAGCTCGAGGTGGATCTCGACAAGCGCCGCGTGCTCTCTCGCGGCAAAGACGTTCATCTGACGCCGAACGAGTACAAGCTCTTCGCCCACCTGATGAAACATGCCGGCAAGGTCCTCACCCACCGGCAGCTCCTCAAGGAGGTGTGGGGCGCCGCCTACGCATCGCAGACGCACTACCTTCGCGTCTACATGGTGCAGCTCCGGCACAAGCTCGAGGAAGACCCTGCACGACCGAAGTACCTGCTGACCGAGCCCGGGGTCGGCTATCGCCTGAGAGCCGCTGAATGAGGATGCTGCCCCGCTCGCTCGTGACTTTTTCTTGATGCGAACGACAGCGGCCTCGACACTTCCCTGATGCTCCCTCGCATACCGTGCGCTGCGGTTCGATGATCCGTGGAGACATCATGAAATCGGGACGCACGTTGGGACCTGCGCTCGTCTGCGCAGCCGCATTCGCTGGAGTGAACGATGCGCGGGCGCAGACGCCGGGGGGCCCCGCCGTCCCTGCCGGAGAGACCGCGCCTGCCGTTGCGGCCCCCAGCCCCCCTCCAGCCGTCGAACCCGCTCGGAACAGCTCCGAGACGCTGCCTGAAGCACCGCAGTCGGAGCTGAAGCTCACGCCGCTCGGCTACGTCGAGGCGTACTACGCGTACAACTTCAACCGGCCGTCGAACGCCATCACCAACTTTCGCGGCTTCGACAACCGGCACAACACCTTCACCCTCGCGAACGTCGCGCTCGGTGCCAACGCCGCGTACGGCCCCGTGACGGTCCGCGCCATCCTTCAATACGGCGCGACGCCGAGCACCTATTACCTCGGCGAGCCCGCGCTCGCAGGCACGAGCGGCACGAACGCCACGAGCTCCGAGCTCTGGAAGTACATCCAGGAGGCGAACATCGCGTTCAAGGTGCCTGGGCGTCTGCCGGGCGGGCGCGGCCTCTTGCTCCAGCTCGGCCTCGTCCCCTCTCCGATCGGCATCGAGGCCTTCGCGGTGAAGGACAACTGGAACTACTCGCGCTCGAACCTCTTCTTCGGGCTGCCCTTCTATCACACGGGCATCCGCGCGACGTACGAGTGGACCGGCGAGCTGTCGACCACCGTCGCTGCGTTCAACGGCTGGAACAGCGTGGTCGACAACAACGAAGAGAAGAGCGTCCAGGCGAACGTCACGTACAAGGTGCCGAACAAGGTCGTTCTTCAGGCGCTCTACTTCGGCGGCATCGAGCGGCCTGCATCGTCGCGCCCCGAAGGCCCCTACTGGCGACACCACTTCGATGCGTCGGCGCAGTGGGACGCGACGCGATGGTTGTCGCTCGCCGCGCAGGGTGACTACGGCTTCGAGCCGAATCGGATCGGCACGGCGCGCTGGATCGCCGGGGCGCTCTATGCCCGTATCAAGCCGGTCGAGCGCGTCTACGTCGCGCTGCGTGGCGACCGCTTCCACGAGCACCTCGCGACGGACGGCCGTGGCCGCTCGAGCTCTCCGTTGTTCTGGGGCGGCGTCGAGTGGGTGAGCTCGGGGACGGCGACGCTGGACGTCAGGCCGCACGACAACATCTCCGTCCGGCTGGAGTACCGGCATGACGCAGCCGACACGCCGCTGTTCTTCGGTACGAACGTGCAGGGAGACGGCACGACGAGCTCACCTTACGTCGTGAACGCACGGACGCAGGACACGCTCCTGCTCGGCGCCACCGCGTGGTTCTGAAGCGCGAGCTGGCGATCCGCCGCCGCCGAGCTCCGTCTTGACGGAACCCTGATCCCGCAGCCGCTACGTTGCCGTCGATAGCTCAGTCGCGCCCAGCCGGCGCGCGTCGAGGTGCACCCGTGGAACTCGTCTTCGTCGGTCTCATCGCCGTCCTCACGGCGCTCACCATCGGCCTGATTCGCCTCTGCGACTCGGTCTGAGAGGGCCCCCATGTCCGTCTTCTACGTCGCGGGCGCCGCCGTGTCGGTCGCCCTCCTCTTCTATCTGCTCGTCGCGATGCTCCAGCCGGAGAAGTTCTAGTGAGCGCCAACGCCATCCTGCAGCTCGCGCTCTACTGCGGGCTGCTCGCCGTGCTCGCCAAGCCGCTCGGCGGCTACATGGCGCGCGTCCATCAGGGCGAAGCCAAGATCGCCGCCCGGCTCCTCGGCCCGATCGAGCGCCGCATCCATGCCGTCCTCCGGATCGATCCGAAGGAGGAAATGACCTGGAAGACGTACGCATTGGCGCTCGTCTTCTTCAACGTCACCGGGCTCTTCGTCGTCTACCTGCTCCAGCGTTTCCAGGCCTGGCTTCCGCTGAACCCAGCCGGCCTGGGCGCCGTCGCGCCGGACTCGTCGTTCAACACCGCCGTCAGCTTCGCCTCCAACACGAACTGGCAGGGCTACGCGGGCGAAACGACGCTCAGCTACTTCACCCAGATGCTGGGCCTCGGTGTCCAGAACTTCGTCTCTGCGGCGACCGGCATGGCGGTGCTCGTCGCGCTCATCCGGGGCTTCACGCGGAAGAACGCGCAGACGCTGGGGAGCTTCTGGGTCGATCTCACGCGCTCGATCTTGTTCATCCTGGTCCCACTCTCGATCGTCGGCGCGCTCCTCCTCGTCTCGCAGGGCGTCGTCCAGACGTTCGGCCCCCATGCAACGGGCGCGCTCGTCGAAGCGACGAAGGACTCGAACGGCAAGACGGTCTCCGAGCAGGTCATCGCGCTCGGTCCTGCTGCCTCCCAGATCATCATCAAGCAACTCGGCACGAACGGCGGCGGATTCTTCAACGCAAACTCCGCACACCCGCTGGAGAACCCGACTCCGATCTCGAACTTCATCGAGATGTTCTCGATCCTCGGCATCCCGGTCGCGCTTTGCTACACGTTCGGCAAGATGGTCGGCGACACCCGTCAGGGGTGGGCCGTCCTCGCGGCGATGTCCGCCATCTTCATCCCGCTCCTGCTCCTCTGCGTGACGCAGGAGCAGGCCGGCAACCCCGCGCTGGCGGGCCTCCCCGTCGACCAGGCTGCGAGCGTTCTCCAGGCTGGCGGCAACATGGAAGGCAAGGAGGTGAGGTTCGGCATTGCGAGCTCCGCGCTGTGGGCGACCGCCACCACTGCGGCGTCGAACGGCTCCGTCAACGCGATGCACGACTCGTTCACGCCGCTCGGCGGCCTCGTGCCGATGTGGCTCATGCAGCTCGGCGAGATCGTCTTCGGCGGTGTCGGCTCCGGTCTTTACGGCATGCTCATGTTCGCGATCGTCGCGGTCTTCGTCGCTGGGCTCATGGTCGGGCGGACACCGGAATACCTCGGCAAGAAGATCGAGGCCTACGAGATGAAGATGGCGTCCCTCGTCATCCTCGTCCCGCCGGCGCTCACTCTCGTCGCCACGGCGATCGCTTGCGTGACCGAGGCCGGGCAGCAGGGCGTCGCGAATCCGTCAGCGCATGGCTTCAGCGAGATTCTCTATGCGTTCTCGTCGCAGGCGAACAACAACGGCAGCGCCTTCGCCGGGCTCTCCGCCAACACGCCCTTCTACAACGTCCTCGGCGGCATCGTCATGTTCGGCGCGCGGTTCTGGCTCATCGTGCCCACGCTCGCTATCGCAGGCGCGCTCGCGCGGAAGAAGACCGTCCCCGCTTCGAGCGGCACGCTGCCGACTCACCGGCCGCTCTTCGTCGCCATGTTGGTCACTGTCGTCTTCGTCGTCGGCGCGCTCACCTTCATCCCTGCCCTCGCGCTCGGCCCGGTCGTCGAGCACCTGCTGGCGCACGGCTCCTGACCACCACGTCTCTCGAGAAACGGATCATGAGCACCATGAAGACGTCCTTGACCAAGGCCGCCGCGAAGGAGCACGACGCCGGGCACAGCCCGGTCTCCGCATCGCGCGCCGCACATGGCGCGGAGACGCCTGCGGCCGGCGCCGTCCCCCCTCACCAGAAGTCAGAGCGGAAGCTGTTCGAAGGGCCGATCGTCAAACATGCGGTGGTCGAGTCCTTCAAGAAGCTCGACCCGCGCCATCAGATCAAGAACCCCGTCATGTTCGTCGTCGAGGTCGGGAGCGTCCTCACGACGGCCCTCTTCGTCGAGGCGCTCGTGGGCAAGGGCGAGGCCCCCGCGGGGTTCATCCTCGCGGTCTCGCTCTGGCTATGGTTCACCGTCCTCTTCGCGAACTTCGCCGAGGCAATGGCCGAAGGTCGCGGCAAGGCGCAAGCAGACGCCCTCCGTCAGGCCCGCAAGGACACGCCGGCGAAGAAGCTCGCCGAGGCGCGCAAGGAGGCAAAGCGCGAGGTCGTCCCATCCTCGACCCTGCGCAAGGGCAACATCGTCCTCATCGAAGCGGGAGACGATGTTCCGTGCGACGGCGAGATCGTGGAAGGGGTCGCGTCGGTCAACGAGGCCGCCATCACCGGAGAGAGTGCGCCCGTGATCCGCGAAGCGGGCGGCGATCGGAGCGCGGTAGTGGCGGGCACCCGCGTGTTGTCGGACTGGATCATCGTCAGGGTCGCGGCCGACCCGGGGCAGACGTTCCTCGACCGCATGATTGCCATGGTCGAGGGTGCGAAGCGCCAGAAGACACCCAACGAGATCGCGCTGAACATCCTGCTCGCGGCGCTTTCGATCGTCTTCCTCCTGGCGACCGCGACCCTCCTTCCCTTCTCGATCTACAGCGTGAAGGCAGCCGGATCGGGCGCTCCAGTCACGATCACCGTGCTCGTCGCGCTCCTCGTCTGCCTCATTCCCACCACCATCGGCGGGCTCCTCTCGGCCATCGGCATCGCCGGCATGGACCGGATGATCCAGGCGAACGTCATCGCCACCTCGGGACGGGCGGTCGAAGCCGCGGGCGACGTCGACGTGCTCTTGCTCGACAAGACGGGCACGATCACGCTCGGCAACCGCCAGGCGACCGCGTTCCACCCGGCGCCGGGAGTCAGCGAGACCGAGCTCGCCGACGCCGCGCAGCTCGCGTCGCTGGCCGACGAGACGCCAGAGGGCCGCAGTATCGTCGTGCTCGCGAAGGAGAAGTTCTCGATCCGCGAGCGCAACATCCGCGAGCTCGGCGCGGTGTTCGTCCCGTTCACCGCCCAGACCCGCATGAGCGGCGTGAACGTCGACGACCGTGAGCTCCGGAAGGGAGCGACGGAAGCCATCCGTACGTTCATCAAGGCGCGCGGCGGCAGCTACCCGGAGGCCGTGAGCGCGAAGGTGGAGGCGATCTCGAAGAAAGGCGGGACCCCGCTCGTCGTCGCCGAGGCGAGGACCGACGGCTCACGCAGATCCGGCGGCCCTCCCGTCCATGTCCTCGGAGTCGTCGAGCTGAAGGACATCGTCAAGGGAGGCATCCGCGAGCGCTTCGTCGAGCTTCGCCGCATGGGGATCAAGACGGTGATGATCACGGGCGACAATCCCCTCACGGCGGCCGCGATCGCCGCCGAGGCGGGCGTCGACGACTACCTCGCCAACGCGACGCCGGAGGCGAAGCTGAGCCTGATTCGCGAGCAGCAAGCGGGCGGCCGCCTCGTCGCGATGACGGGCGACGGTACCAACGACGCTCCCGCGCTCGCACAAGCGGATGTCGCCGTCGCAATGAGCTCGGGGACGCAGGCGGCGAAAGAGGCCGGCAACATGGTCGACCTCGACTCGAACCCGACGAAGCTCATCGAGATCGTCGAGATCGGCAAGCAGCTGTTGATGACGCGCGGAGCGCTCACGACCTTCAGCATCGCCAATGACATCGCGAAGTACTTCGCGGTCATCCCCGCCGCCTTCGCGGCGACGTATCCGCAACTCGACACGCTCAACGTGATGCGCCTCGCGACGCCATCGAGCGCGATCATGAGCGCGGTCATCTTCAACGCGCTCGTCATTGTCTTCCTGATTCCCCTCGCGCTCCGCGGAATCGCCTACAAACCCATCGGCGCCGCAGCCCTCCTGAGGCGGAACCTGCTGCTCTACGGCGTAGGCGGAGTCGTCGTGCCGTTCGTCGGCATCAAGCTCATCGACCTCGTCCTCGTCGTGCTGCACCTATCATGACCATTCCGGAGATCTCTGCCGTGTCACCCCTCTCCTCCCCCTCCTCGAACCCGCCCGCTCAGCAAAGCTCCGTCGCCGCCCTAGCCGGCAAGGCCGTCGGAATGCTGGCTGTTATGACGCTCGTCACGGGTATCGCCTATCCGCTGCTCGTCACGGGCCTCGCCCACGCGGCCTTTCCGGCTCAGGCCAACGGTAGCCTCATCGTCGAAGACGGAAGGGTCGTCGGCTCCGAGCTCGTCGGACAGCCGTTCACCGACCCGAAGTACTTCTGGGGCCGACCGTCCGCGACGGGTCCGATGCCGTACAACGCGGGCGCGTCCGCAGGCTCGAACCTCGGTCCGACGAACGAAGCGCTGACGAAGGCGGTCCGTTCCCGCATCGAGGCGCTCCGCGCAGCCGATCCCGAAAGCGCCCTTCCCGTTCCGGTCGACCTCGTGACGACGTCCGGGAGCGGGCTCGATCCGCACATCACGCCGGCGGCCGCGGAGTACCAGGTCCGACGCGTCGCCCGCGTGCGCGGCCTTCCCGAGGCTCGCGTCCGCGCCCTCGTCGCGGAGGCTACCGAGGGGCGCACTTTCGGGGTCCTCGGCGAGCCGCGGGTCAACGTGCTCAGACTCGATCTCGCGCTTGATCGTTTGGTGTCGACGTCGCGCTGACGCTCGTCGTCAGAGCTGCACCTGCGCGCCGAGCTCGACGACGCGGTTCGGTGGGATGTTGAAGAACGCCGTGGCGGACTGCGCGTTGCGCGACTGGATCGCGAACAGGCGCTTGCGCCAGCCGGCGAGCTTCGCGGGTCCGGACACGAGGAGCGTCTCTCGACCGAGGTAATACGTCACCTCGAGCGGCTCGACCGGGAAGATGCCGGTTCCGGCGGCTCGGAGCGCCGCGGGAACGTTCGGCGACTCCATGAATCCGTACTTCACGTGGAGCAGGTAGAAGCCCTCGGTGAGGGTCGTGATCTTCGCGCGGTCCGCCGCGGCGACCTCTGGAACGTTCAAGGTGGTCACGGCGAGGAGCACGACATGTTCGTGCAGGACCCGATTGTGCTTCACGTGATGCAGGAGCACGGGCGGCACACCGCTCAGGCTCGAGGTCATGAAGACTCCGGTCCCGCGAATGCGGTGGATCGGGTTGGCGTGCAGGTCGTCGAGGAAGACGTCGATCGGCAATGTCGATGCGAAGAGATAGGTCCCGAGCGCCTGGCGCCCGCGCTTCCAGGTGGTCATGAGCGTGAACATGATCGCCGCGAGGGCGATCGGGAACCAGCCGCCATGGAGGATCTTCGTCGAGTTCGCGCTGAAGAACGCGAGGTCGACGACCAAGAAGAGCGTGACGAGGACAGCGGCCGTCATCGGCCGCATGCGCTGCTGCTTCGTCACGACGGCGTAGAACAGGATGCTCGTCATGGCCATCGTTCCCGTCACCGCGATGCCGTAAGCGGCGGCAAGCGCCGATGAGCTCTGGAAGAGCAACACGAGCGCCAGGCAGGCCACCATCAGCGCATTGTTCACCTGCGGCATGTAGATCTGGCCCTCGGCCGTGCCCGATGTGTGGATGACGGTCATCCTCGGCCAGTACCCGAGCTGGATCGCCTGGCGCGTGAGCGAATACACGCCCGAGATGAGCGCCTGCGATGCGATCACCGTCGCGGCCGTCGCGAGTGCCACCATCGGATAACGCGCCCACCCCGAGACGAGCTCGTAGAAGGGGTTCTGCACCTGCGCTCCGCGATCCAGATAGAGCGCACCCTGTCCGAAATAGCTGACCAGAAGCGCCGGAAACACGACCGCGTACCAGGCAACGCGGATCGGACGACGTCCGAAGTGCCCCATGTCTGCGTAGAGCGCCTCGGCGCCCGTGATGCAAAGGACGACGGCGCCCAGGATCAAGAAGCCGTGAACGCCGTTGCGGACGAAGAACGTGATCGCGTAACTCGGCACCACGGCGCGGAGGACCTCCGGATGACGTGCAATCCACGGGAGGCCGGTCGCAACGAGCGCCACGAACCACATCAACGTAGCGGGCCCGAAGACCCGACCTACGGCGCCCGTCCCGTGCCTCTGCACCACGAAGAGCCCGACGAGGATCGCGATCGTGATGGGAAGTACGACGGGCTCGAGCACGTGCGTGGCAACGCCGAGACCTTCGACCGCGCTGAGCACGGAGATCGCGGGGGTGATGACACCGTCACCGTAAAGGAGCGCCGCGCCGAAGAGTCCGAGGAGCACGACCGGTCGGAGCGTGCGCGTGCGCTCGGGCGGCGGCTTGTCAGGAGGACGAGCGTCGGGCCTCAGCAGCGCTAGGAGCGCGAGGATCCCGCCCTCTCCGTTGTTGTCCGCCCGAAGCACGAACGTCAGGTACTTCATGACGATCACGAGCACGAGCGACCAGAACACGAGCGAGAGCACGCCGAGCACGTTGGCTGGGGTCACAGCGACGCCGTGCGGCTCCTTGAAGCACTCTCGCATCGCATAAAGCGGCGAGGTCCCGATGTCGCCGTAGACGACGCCGAGTGCAGCCACCGCGAGCTTCACTCTCGCCGTCTTCGACGGCGGTCGAGGAAGTACGGTCGGCGCGGCAGCGACGGACATCAGGCTCCCCCGCTGCAAGACGTCATGCCGCTCGGCCAGCGACGCCCGTGACGCATCGAGTGCGAAACTTCACGCCATCTTGATTCCTGGCTCGCTACGAAGATCGCGTGAACCCGTATCGGGCGGCCTCGTCCATCTTGCCGGGTACCGCGAGCTCTGATGCGCCAAGCTTGCTCGAGGAGAAGGGCGTCGCCGCCGTCCTCTTCGTCGTCGGCGCGGTCGGTCTCGTGCTCGGCTTTGTCGCGCCGGAGAACCATGGGACGGAGCTCGTCTGCGGTGCGGTCCTGGTCGCTCTCGCGGTCGGGACCGTCAGGTCGTTCGTAGCGCGCATCGCAGAGATCGTGCCCGACCTCGAGGAGCGCTCGACGGAGGACCCATTCGGCTCGGGTCGTCCGGCGCGAGATGGCGTACTAAGGACTGGCTCTTGGCTGTCGGACACCGGCCCGGCAGCTAGATACGGCTGCGGCTGCGGCCGCCAAGGCGATCGCGCGGGGCGAAGCGCCGCTCGTGAGGCTCGCGCGCGGCCGCGGTTGCTCGGCCGCGGGAGGCCGCAATGCTGGCGAGCTCTTCGACCGAGGGAATGCGCGCATGAGAGCGGTCCCCATCCGCATCCTCCTCGTGGAAGACGAGCGCACGCTCAGGGCGCTTCTCGGCTCCTCGCTCTCGCGCGAGGGCTACCACGTACTCGAGGCATCGAGCGTCGAGGAAGCGCTCCGCTTCGCCCGGGGCCACAATCCCGATGTCTACCTCCTCGACGTGGAGGTCCCCGGTGCAGATCTCGTCCGGACGACGAGTGAGCTGCGCCGCCTCTCGACGCGTCCGATCCTCCTCATCGGCGCGTCGTCGAGGGAGGACGACAAGGTCTGCGCCCTCGACGCCGGTGCGGACGACTACCTGACGAAGCCGATCGGCACGAACGAGCTGATGGCGCGCATCCGCGTCGCGCTCCGTCATTCCGCCCGTCCGGCGGAGGACAGTCCGGAGGCGATCATCCACAACGGTGAGCTCGAGGTCGATCTTGCGAGGCGACGCGTATTCTCCCGCGGCGTCGAGGTCCACCTCACGCCGAACGAGTACAGGCTCTTCGCCCATCTGATGAAACATGCCGGCAAGGTCGTCACGCATCGTCAGCTCTTGCAGGAGGTCTGGGGCCCAGCGTACGCGTCACAGACGCACTACCTCCGCGTCTACATGGTGCAGCTCCGTCACAAGCTCGAGGCCGACCCCGCACATCCGAAGTACCTGCACACGGAGCTCGGCGTCGGCTATCGGCTCGAGGCGGCGACCTGACCGCGGGAGCTCACGACAGGACGCCGGATCGTTCGAGCTGTTCGATCATGTTGGACACGCGCGCCGGCTCGAACTTCCGCCCGAGGGCCTCGGCCGCCCGCCGGAGGAGCTTCTCCTCTGGCAAGGAGAGCGACTTGTCGAGCGCAGCAGCCACCTCGAGCACCCCGAGGAGCTGTTCGCGCGCAGACTCGGGGACCTCCGCCAGGCGCCTGAGCCAGTCGCCTTCCTCCGCAACGAAACGCTCCGTCACGCGTCGTCGCGTGCTCGTGTCCAGATCGTCAAGACGTTCGGCGAGGCAGATCGTCTCCTCTGCCGTCAGTCTTCCGTCCGCCGTGAAGACGAACCACAGGCCTTCGATGAGCACGTCCATGCAGGGGGCGCACGATGCCTCGGCCGCGCGTAGGGCCGCGCTCATTTCGTGCTCGTAGCGGAACGCATGCCGCAACCTCCGGCCAATCCGCCTCGTGACGATCACGTTCGTCACCGCGGACGAGACGATGCCGACGAACGGCAGCACGTTCCGCAGGACGCTTTCGCCGACAAGCGCGTGGGCGGCCTGCTCTAGCAGCGCATCGCGGTCGACCGTCGCGTCCTCGATCGAACGTTGGCCGAGATCATCACGCTCGCGGACCCCGGCGCTTCCCAATGCGACGGACAGGAGCCGAGCGACATCCGAGCTCTCGATCTGCACGTCGAATGCTTCGGCGAGCTCGCACGCGAGGTCGACGTGGAAGACGGTCCGCGAGGCCATCTCCACTCCGACCGCGACCGCCGCCAGCGGGAGCACGACCGCGCCGGCGATGCCGTCGGTCTCCGCCGTGGCCACGACGGCGCCGGTCGTCGCTGCTCCGCTGACCGCACCCGAGATCGCAGCTTTGATACAGGCGCGTCGGATCGCGCTACGCGCGTGCGCATCGGGCTGCGCCCCCTCGAAGTCGCCGGCGTCCCGCTTCGCACGCGCCTTCGCCACTGCGCGCTTCATGCGACGTCCAACGAGGTATCCGAGCCAACCTCGGACGGGCGTACTGGCCGGGATCCCGATGCCACGAGCGATGTCGTCGACGGTCGTCGTCGTCTCCATGGACCCACTCTAGGTCGGCAAGCGACGGCGCGCCCGCAAGGGGTCGAGCCACCCCGATCTGCGGCGAGCTCGCGACGCAGCCGAGTCGCGGTTCGCCCTCCGGTCTCGATCTCGACGTGACCTCAGTGGAGCATGCGTCGCGCCGCCGCCTCGCGCACGGCGACTTGCTCCGCCGCGGCCCGCGTCCCTTCGACGAGACGGGCCGCATCACCGACCGCGGCCCATGCGCCCGCAAGCGTCAGCCCAGCATCGACGGTCCGGAACACGGGCGCGCTCGTCATCGACGCGAGCGCATGCGCGGCCAGCTTTCGCGAGAGCGACCCCAAGGCCGAGCGTCCGACCTTCCCGAGGTCCGGAAGGAGCGCGCTCAGCGGAGAAGGAGACTCGACCGGAGCGCCGACCGCGACGCGCCACACGAGCGCCGTCCGCGGTCCGCATAGGCGGCGGCGTTCGAGCTCCGTCACCGCATCGCCAATCGCTGCAACGTCGTTCAGCTCCGCCTGCGCACTCCACGTGGCGAGCGCGACGACACCCGCGACTCCGGCGAGCTCGACCGCGCGAGCGCCGACCGGAAGCGTCAGCGGCGCCAGTGCTGTCACGCCGCGAACGACACCGGCAGCAACGGCCTCCGGCGACGGATGTTCGATCCCGCTCGCCTGGCCGACGACGCGCGGGAGCACGCCGACCGCGCGCGTGACCACGCGCCCGATGGTGCTCGCGGCGACCCCCAGGCCACGTTCGACGTAAGCAAGCCGGCTCGTCCACAACATCGTGTCTGCGCCGTAGGTGCCACAAGGCGCGACGCTCGAACGCAACGATCCGGTGAACACGGGTACGGTCGAGCGCACGAAGCGGCGCGCGACGGTCGAGCTGATCGCGCGGGACGCGCTGCTTTCCGCCGTCGCCGGAGGACGACGGATCGAGCTCGGCCGAGAACGTTCGTTCGATGCGCTCTTCGCCTCACCGCAGACGTGGCTCGATGTCGACTTGATGCTCGCTCGATCCGAGCCTCACTATCGTTCCGCATGGTCTTTCACGTCGTACGCAGGCATCGTCTCTGGTGTGTCGATGATCCGCGGCACGTCGTCGGGGGGTTCTTCGTCGACCTCGCGAGCGCGATCCGCTTCATCCGGCGGCACGAGAGCTCCGCGCGCATCGTCGTCGTCGCCGGCGAGTAGCGCCACGACACCCGGCATGGTCGACGCTCGCAGGTGCGGACCAACTCGGTCCGCTGCGCCGTCAGTACCAGGTCGGGCCGAAGCCCAGCATGCCGATGGTCGGCTGGCTCGCGTCGAGCGACGGCGCGAGGTAGAGCGAGAATCGGAGCTGCGGCTCGGGAGAACGCTTCTTCCCAGTCGCACGTAGCGATACGAGATCGACGGAGAGCTCGAGCCCGAGCGGATTGACGTGGCTGCTCGCGTCGCCGATCCACGGCCAGATCTGCACGTACGACGGCGCCCAGGCCGCGCCGAGGACGACGCCGCGCCAGACCATCCCGTCGTCGAATCCGCCGAGCCCGAGCTGGGCACCGAACGTGACCGGGACATGCGCGAGGACGAGCGATGAGCTCCGCGTGACGACCTCATGCCGAGTCCGCACGACGCGCGAGCAGAGCTCGCCCTTGATCTCCTCGAGACCGACGGGGATCTGCGAGTGCAGGACCTGCAGATCGAGGCCCGCTCCCGCGCGCAAGGACCACCAGGTCGACGCGCCCTCTGGCTCGATGCGCGACATGTACATGTATGCGAGCCTGGCTCCGACGCCGCCGCCCGCCGCGCGGCCGCTGTCGGTCGCGAACTGGCCGTAGATCGAAGCTGGAGCGAGCCCCGTGCCCGTCGCGCACTCGCCGCTCAGCTCGAACTTCTTCGTGGGAAGCATGATGCCGGTGATCGCGATGCGCAGCTCGTAGGTGAGCCCCGCGCTCGTCCGCGCCAGCCACGCAGCACGAACGCCGTCCGGCACGGTCGTCCCGTGGGCTGCGGGCGCAACGGAGAGCTCTTCCACGCGATCCCAGGCCACGGTGCGGTGGACGCCGTCATCGGTCGCGATGACGACCCAGCGACCGGGCTCCTTCTGGACGATGCGTCCCTGCACACGCCTGCCGTCACGAAGCTTCACCTCGTCGCGCGGTGGCGCGAGGTCTTCGACGAGATCGCCCGCCGGCTCTGGCTCGCCCTTCTCCGTTCGCTCGCGCGGCGGTCCGCGTCTCGGCTCGGCCGGCGCACGCTCGGTCTCTGGCTCGTCTCGCAGCGGCGCGCGTGGCGGCTCCGCAGCAACATCGCGAGCGAGGCTCGCCCCGGCGACGAGGACGACCGCACCGAAACCCAATCGAGGCGAGGAGCGGCTCGACATCATGTGCGGTTCGCACCGCCGGCCCCATGACCGGCTAGGGTTCCATCCACCGAAGGCGAACGAAGTCGCCCGCTCGCACGTTGATGTCCGCGCAGTCGAACGAGGTCTCACCGGCGCAATACGGAGCGACCATGGGCACGCCGTTGCGTTGACTGTGGTGGAACAGGCACCAGCGCCCCGGCGCGTCGGGACGCGCGACGACGTCGCGCACGGACATGAGCCCGGTGTCGGCCGTGCACCAGAACGGGACCTGGAGGATCTCCCGGAGCGCACGCTCGACGGTCACGCCGGGACGGCCGGGGTCGAGATTGGTCGCGACGAGGTAGCGCTCCGGAGGACGCAGCGGTCCGTAGTCGATCTCGAACGACGCCGTTCGCGATCGGATGGCCGAGACATCGAAGGCGTAGGACACACCGTCGGCCCGACTGAGCTCGAAAACGCCCACGCGTATGATGATCGCGCGAAGGTTGTCGAAGAGCGTTCTCGCCTGCTCGAGCGTGAGAAGATCGCGCGTGAAGTTGACCGGCCCCTGCATCTGCCCTGGGGAGAGCGAGAACGGCGCATACGTCGTGTGTTGCGTGTCGAAGTCGAGATTTCCGATGGGGAACTCGGTGCCGTCCGCGGCCAGAAACGATGCGGCAAGGCTCAGGAACGTGACACGGTACGGGAGGTTCGACGGATTGCGGACGATGGCGAGGAGCTGGAGATCGCCGCCGCTCGCTTCGATCTCGTGCATCTCTTCGTAGCGTTCCGCGATGGTCAACGCCTCGAGCAACTGAAGCGACTGCTCTTCCGTGAAGGACACGGATACCTCGGCGGCGCGGCGTCGGTCGACGGTGAACGAGAAGCCGTCCGTCGTGGAGCGACCGAACGTCAGCGTCACCGAGATGGGACTATCGTTCCCCCCGCCAGCTCCCGCTCCGGCGCCACCACCAGTGCCACCGC
>JAFAER010000056.1 GCA_023423895.1 Pseudomonadota bacterium | reverse complement strand
CAGCTCAAGAACGATTTCCCGTTGCCCCTCCGCTCGCTCCTCGACGCGGGCGTCCACTTCGGACACCAGACGAAGCGCTGGAACCCGAAGATGAGGCCGTTCATCTACGGCGCGCGCAACGGCATCCACATCATCGACCTCGACCAGACGGCGCGGCTCTTCTCGCGCGCGTTCCACTTCGTGCAGGAGACGGTCGCCCGCGGCGGCAACATCCTGTTCGTCGGAACGAAGCGCCAGGCGCAGGAGATCTGCCAGGAAGAGGCCGTTCGTTCGGGCGCGTACTACGTCATCAACCGCTGGCTCGGCGGTACGCTGACGAACTTCCGCACGATCAAGCAGGGCCTCGACCGCATGCGCCAGCTCGAGCGCATGAAGGAAGACGGCACGTACCTCCAGCTTCCGAAGAAGGAAGTCTCGCGCCTCGAGAAGGAGCGTGAGCGCTTCGAGAAGTACGTCGGCGGTCTCAAGCAGATGAACGCGCTCCCGGCGGCGGTCTTCATCATCGACCCGGCCATGGAGACGATCGCGGTCAGCGAGGCGAAGAAGCTCGGCATCCCGATCATCGCGATCACGGACACGAACTGCGATCCGGACCTCGTCGACTACGTCATCCCCGGCAACGACGACGCGATCCGCTCGATCAAGCTCATCACGCAGCGCATCGCGGACGCGGTCATCGAAGGCATGCAGCGCCGCAAGGAGTCCAGCGCGCGTGACGGCGAGGGTGGCGGCGGTGGCCGTGGCCCGCAGGCGGAGGTGTACGGCCGCCGTCGTCCGCAGGCCGAGGCTGCCGAGGGCGGCGAGGCCCCGAAGCCCGAGACGACGAACTGAGCGTTCGCCGCTCGTAGCTCGTAGTGAATAGCCCACGCGCAGCCCGCGCGTGGGCCATCACGAGCGTGAGACCTCCGCTCTCGAGCTGGAGCCCGCGCTCCAAAAGACTCAAGTCAGAAGAAGGAGCACCAACATGGCTGCTGTTACTCCCGCATTGATCAAGGAGCTCCGTGACCGCACCTCCGCGGGCATGAGCGACTGCAAGAACGCGCTCGTCGAGGCCGACGGCGATCTCGAGAAGGCCGTCGAGGTCATTCTCAAGAAGGGCATCGTCAAGGCTGCCTCCCGCGCCGGCAAGGTTGCCGCCGAGGGTGAGGTCGCGACGTGGGTGAGCCCGGACGGCAAGAAGGGCGTCATCGTCGAGGTGAACTGCCAGACGGACTTCGTCTCGCGTGGCGACGACTTCAAGAAGTTCGTCAGCGACGTCGTGTCCGTTGCGTCGAAGCTCGAGAAGGGCAAAGACCTCGGCGCGGAGAAGTACCCGGGCTCGGACAAGAGCATCGACCAGATCCGCCAGGAGCTCGTCGGCCGCATCGGCGAGAACATCGTCGTTCGCCGCTGGGACTCGCTCGAGGCGACCGGCGACGCGGGCCTCGTCCAGGCCTATGTGCACATGGGCGGCAAGCTCGCTGTCCTCCTCGCCGCGCAGGCTCCGTCGGCCGACAAGAAGGGCGACGCGGACCTCAAGGCGTTCGTCGAGAACTGCGCCATGCAGGTCGCGGCGATGAGCCCGATCGTGGTCCACAAGGGCCAGGTCGACGAGGCCGCCATCGCGAAGCAGAAGGAGATCTACACCGCGCAGCTGCAGGAAGAGCTCGACAACGCGAACGCACGCATCGCGGAGCTCAAGGCCGGTGGTCACGGTCTCGACGAGAAGGACCTCGCGCTCGAGCTGAAGGCGGCCGAGCAGAAGAAGGGCCCGCCCCAGGCCATGTGGCCGAAGGTCGTCGAGGGCAAGATCTCGAAGTGGTACAACGAGGTCACGCTCCTCGGCCAGGACAACGTCTGGGATCCGCCGGCCGGCACGATCGAAAAGGTCCGCACCGAGCTCGGCAAGAAGCTCGGCGGCGAGGTGAAGGTCGACGCCTTCCTCCGCTTCGGTCTCGGCGAAGGCATCGAGAAGAAGTCGGAAGACCTGGCGGCCGAAGTCGCGAAGACGATCAGCGGCTGAGCCAGTCTCCGTCACGATGAAGAAGCCGGTGCGCTCGCGCGTGCCGGCTTCCGTCGTTTCAGGCGAGCGAGCACGCCCAGCTCATCCATCCGGCTGGGGTGAGCTGCGGAGAGGGAGCGCATCCCAGTTCGTATCGTCACCTCGTCGCTCGTTTGGCCTAGATTGCGGCCCGATGAGGTCGTCCGTCTCTTCCGTCGCTGCGCTGTTCGCGTGGCTGACCGTTCTTTTCGTTTCGACGCTCGCGGCTCGACCGGCAAGCGCCGCGGAGAACGAGCTCGATCACTCGACACCTCGCCGCGCGATGACCGCGTTCCTCGTCGCCGTCGAGGCGAGCGACTACGTCACCGCAGCGAAGCTTCTGGACCTGAACGCGATCCCGGTCTCGTCGCGAAAAGAGCGCGGGCCGGAGCTCGCCGCGCAGCTCCACCACGTGCTCGAACGGAACGTCTCGATCGAGTCGGACACGCTCTCCGACGAGCCGCAGGGCACTGCTTCCGACGGTGTCAACGTCGAGCGCGTTGCCGTCGTCCGTAGTGAGGGTGCAGACGTCCCGATCACGCTGAGCCGTCTGGGGAGCTCGAACGGGTGGGTCGTCTCGGCGTCGACGGTGGCCCGCATCCCGAGGCTCTATGCCGAGTACGCGCCCGGCTACATCGAGTCACGCGTTCCGGCGGCGCTCCGCGGCAAGGTCTGGGGGCTTGCGGCCTGGCAATGGCTCGGCGTCCTGGTCGCCGTCGCGATCGCGTTCGTGATCGGTCGCGCCGTCGTCTACGTCGGCACGCACATCGCGACGCCCATCGCCAGCCGGACGGCAGCGATCTGGGACGACGAGCTCGTCGTGGCGCTGCGTCGCCCGGCGCGCTTCCTCGTCGGCGTCCTTGCGTACAACGAGCTGCTCGGCGTCCTCGGGCTGTCTGCGGCAGCGCAACAGGTCTTCACGCGGCTGCTCGGGATGATCTTCATCGGGGCCATCGCCTGGGCGGTCGTCGGAATCGTCGACGTCGTCTCGCGGATCCTCGAACGCCATTCGCTCGCTGAGGCGGAAGGGGCCGGAGACGCGAGCCTCCGAGCGCGAGGCGTCAGGACGCAGGTCCGGGTCCTCCGCAGAGTCGTGAACGTCGCGGTGGCGATCATCGCGACGGCGATGATGCTCACCCAGTTCGAGGTCGTCCGCACCGTCGGTGTCTCGCTGCTCGCGTCTGCCGGCGTCGCGGGCGTCGTGCTCGGCTTTGCGGCGCAGCGTACGATCGGCAGTCTCATCGCGGGCATCCAGCTCTCGTTCACGCAGCCCATCCGGATGGGCGACGTGGTCATCGTCGAGAAGGAGTGGGGCACGATCGAGGAGATCACGCTCACGTACGTCGTCGTCCGCGTCTGGGACGAGCGCCGCCTGGTGGTTCCGATGACGCGCTTCCTCGAGCAGCCTTTCGAGAACTGGACGAAGGTGTCTCCGCAGCTCCACGGGACGGTGTTCTTCTACGTCGACTGGAAGCTCCCGATCGACGAGATGCGGAGCGAGCTGGAGCGCATTCTCGTAGGCCATCCGAAGTGGGACGGACGGACGAAGGGTATCGTCATCACGAACACCAGCGATCGCACGATCGAGGTGCGCGCATTGGTCTCGGCGCGGAACTCGGGCGACCTCTGGGACCTTCGCGTCCACGTCCGGGAGCGGCTCGTCGCATGGCTCCGTGAGTACGAGGGAGGAAAGTACCTGCCGCGCGTTCGCGTCAACGACGACGACGGACGCGTCCCTGCGGCCGAAGCGGACGGCTGACGCGCGGACAAGCGCGGCCGGAGGCGTGCTAGCGTCACCGGCGTGCGCATCGCCGCCGTCAGCGTCGACCTGGACGAGATTCACCACTACTTCGAGATCCACGGGCTGCGTGCGCCGGAAGGGGCAGCGACCCTAGTCTACGACGCGGCGATCGATCGTCTGCGCGGGCTCGCCGATGCCGGCCGATTCCCGCTGACACTTTTCGCGATCGGACGTGACCTCTCGCGCGAGGCATCGCGTGATCGACTCCGCGCTGCTGCGAGCGACGGACACGAGATCGCAAACCACTCGCTCGACCATCGTTACGACCTCGTGCGGCTCGGGCGGGCCGAGATCGAGCGGCAGATCGCCGAAGGGGCCTCCGTCATCGAGGCGGCATGCGGCACGCGTCCCATCGGGTTCCGCGCGCCGGGCTACACGATCACGAACGAGGTCTTCGATGTCCTCGCGGATCTCGGGGTCGCGTACGACGCATCCGTGTTCCCGTGCCCCGCGTACTGGATGGCGAAGAGCACGGCGATCGGGCTCATTGCACTTCGCGGAAGGAAGAGCCATTCGATCGTCGACACCCCGAGCGTCCTCCGTGCGCCGACGCAGCCGTATCGTGTCGGCAAGCCATACTGGAAGACGGGGCAAGGCGTGCTCGAGATCCCCGTTCAGGTCACCCGTGGGCTCCGGCTTCCGTTCATCGGCACGTCGGTGACGCTCGCGGGCCCCTCGCGCGCACGGTGGCTCGCGAAGATGTGCATCGGCGAGCCGCTCGTGAACCTCGAGCTGCACGGCATCGACGTCCTCGACGCCAGCGACGGCCTCGAGGCGCTCCGGGCGCATCAGCCCGACGTGAAGGTGCCGCACGCGAAGAAGACCGAGTCGATCCTCGCGGCGATCGAGGAGCTGCGGAGGGCAGGCTACACGTTCGTCACCATGCGGGAGGCGGCCGCTGCGTTCGGAGCGGCCGCGTGAGCGAGGTCGCGTCTCCGCGCGCGGGGACGCAGCCTGCCGAGGCGTCTCGGCCCTCCTCCTGGAAGCTCGGGCTTCTGACGGTGGCTTTGGCAGCCGCCATCGTCTCTCCGCTGGTGCGCGAAAGAGGTTGGGACAGCTTCCCGCTCTCGAGCTACCCCATGTTCTCGCGTGGCAATCTCGGGACCGTGAACGAGCTCGCGCAGGCGCTTCTCGTCGGGCCCGACGGCACGCGCAAGCCTGCGTCTCCGGCGCTCATCGGCACCCCCGAGCCGATGATCGCGATGGCCATCGTGCGGGCGCACGTCGATCGGGGCACCGCCTCCGAGCTGTGCGCCGCCGTCGCCGCGCGCGCACGGGACCAAACCGACGCGAGCGCGATCGAGATCGCGAAGAGTGTCTTCGACACCCGGCGCTACTTCTCCGCCGAGCCCGACGCCCGCGCTCCTCTGGCGCGCACGGTCGTCGCGCGCTGCGAGGTTCGGCGGTGAGCGTCTCGCGAGCGCTGAGCCGCGTCCCGGAGTGGCTCGTTCCGGAGGCTCCGCGCGCTCGGGCGCTCGTGGTGCGTACGCTCGTCTCCGCGTTCGCGACGGTCTACGTGCTCGCTCGCGTCCGGTACTTCGGTGACATGTCGCGCCACGCGCGCTCGGACTTCTCGCCCGTCGGCGTGTGCTCCGTCCTCGAGAGCCCGTTACCCGCGGCCGTGACCTGGGGGATCGTCCTCGTGACGATCGCGCTCGGCATGACGTTCACGATCGGAAGGCGCGTCCGTGTGGTGGGCCCCATGTTCTTCATCGGGCTCCTCTGGACGGTCTCGTACGCGAGCTCGTGGGGGAAGATCCTGCATTCGGAGAACCTCTTCGTCCTCCACGTGCTCGTCTTCGCCGTTGCAGGCGATCTCGAGGACCCGCGGACGGCGGGGTGGGCGCTCCGTGCGGCGTCGGTCGCGACCGCGCTCACGTACGTCGTCGCTGGCGTCACGAAGCTTCGGAGCGGCGGATCGGCATGGCTCTCGGGCCAGGCGCTCGGCGACTGGCTCGCATGGGATGCGCTCCGGAAGATCGAGCTCGGGAGCTTCCATTCCCCGCTCGCCGAACGGGTCGCGGCGAGCCCGTCGCTCCTCCAGCTGTTCGCGATCTACACGCTCGCCGTCGAGCTCGGCGCGCCGCTGGCGCTCGCGTCACGGCGCGCAGCCCGCGTCTGGGTGCTGCTCGCATGGTCGTTCCATGCAGGGATCCTGGCGACGATGGCGATCGGCTTCTTCTATCCACTCTCGGCCGTCGCGTTCGCGCCGCTACTCGACGCCGAGAAGCTGCCGCGGCTCCGCGGGCGGCTCCGCGCGTGGATCGTTCAGCGATAGGCCGGGCGAGCCTGCCTCGAGGTCATCGACGACTTCGCTGCTTCGACGACGTCGTGGCCGTATGTACGAAGCGACGAAGGATCGGCGCCATGTTCTCCGGCACGTTGACGTCCCAGCCATCCGCGCTCAGCGCGTCCGTGGGATTGGCCTGGGCATCGAGCTTGTAGAACCACGGGGCCGTCTTGGTCTCGACGAACATCCGGTTCAGCTCGATCTCGTACTCGTCGACATCGACGCGGACGAGCGTGACGTTCGCGAGCGCGCCCTGCATCCGCTTGTCCGGAAGCGCCGCGGCGACGGCGGCGCAGGCAGGGCTGGATTTCGCGTACGTCTGGAGGACGATGGTGCGACCGCGCGATCGCTTCACGATCTCGGCGAGCTGCGCGCGTAGCGGGCGGGACTCGTCGACGTCGACGACCTCGAGCGAACCGTACGTGCGCGTTCCGCTCGTCTCGCTCGTCCCGCTTGCCTCGCTTGCGGCGACGGAAGGCACGGCAACCACGGAGGGCGGCGGCGCCGCGGTCCGGCCGATCGAAGCCGTCGCGTCGGTCGCGTCCGGCGTCTCCGGAGTCAGCGCGGCGCCCGCGAACCAGAGGACGAGGACGAGCCCGAGGCCGGTCCCGAACAGACCCGAGACGATCCCGCCCGCGGCGATGCCTCGTCCAGCGAGCTGCCCGTTCGAGCGATCGATGTCGCGACGAGCGATGGAACCCAGGATGATCGCGGGTACGCCGGCGATCGGACCGACACAGCCCATGCTCAAGAGCCCGAGCACCAGAGAGGCGACGGCCTTGCTCTCCGTTCGCTCTTGGCGCGCGGGCGGCCGGACGACGTACGGATGGATCGGGCCCATCTGTACCAAGCTTACTCCGAGTCCGGCGCCGCGCACGTCGTTCCAGCGACGTCGCTCTCATCAAGCGAGATTTGGCGGCTCGCGCTCGCTTTTCGGTCTTCTGCCGGTCAGCGCCGGTCAGCGCCGGTCAGCGCGCGTCCGCGCCCGTCAGCGCGCGACGCGGCCGATGCTCTCGACGTCGACGCCCGAGTTCCGGATGAACTCGCGAGCGACCTCGCTCTCGCCCTCGAGCAGATCGTCCGGTGGCCCCGATGCCTCGACGCGTCCCCGGATGAGGAGCACCGCCTGATGTGCGATCCGGAAGCAGCTCGCGATGTCGTGCGAGATGACGATGCTCGTGACGCCGAACCGCTGCCGCATCTCCTCGATCAGGTCGTCGACGAGGCGGCTCGTGAGCGGGTCGAGGCCGCTCGTGGGCTCGTCGTAGACGAGGATCGGCGGCTCGAGCATGAGCGCCCGCGCGAGGCCGACGCGCTTGCGCATGCCGCCAGAAAGCTCCGACGGGAACTTCGGCGCAACGACCTTCGGATCGAGCCCGAGGATCTCGAGCTTGTTCATCACGCGCTCGCGGATCTCTTTCTTCGAAAGCTTCGTGTGCTCGACGAGCGGGAAGGCGACGTTGTCGAAGACGGAAATCGAGTCGAGCAGCGCGGCATACTGGTACACCATCCCGAACTTCTTCCGGATGCGGTTGAGCTCACGCTCCGGCAGGCGGGTGATGTCTTCGCCGTCGATGAAGATGTGACCGCTGGTCGCTCGGTCGAGCGCGACGATGAGGCGGAGGAGCGTCGTCTTTCCCGCGCCGGAGCCGCCGATGATGACCGTGGTCTCCCGGCGGCGAGCGACGAGATCGATGCCCTTCAGGATCTCCTGGTCGCCGAACGTCTTCCGGAGGTCGCGGAGGACGACGATCTCGTCCGGCAAGGGCACGCGTGTATCGGCGTGGCTGACTCCGGGCGAGTCTGGACGGTCTGGACGGCCTGGACCGCCACTGGCGGGCGCTGGCGGCCCGTGAGCGTCCCGATGGCTCCTCGGATCCGCGGACGTCTCAGGGGAGGAGGCCGGCGACGAGGGGGCGGCCGGGGCGGCGGAGGTGGCGGAGGTGGCGGAGGTGGCGGAGGCGCCAGGAGAACGAGAGGACTTGGGGTCGCGCGGCATCATCGCTGTTGGATCGTCGGCGCGTCCCCGCCTCGTGGGTGGCGTCGTGGTGGTGTCGTGGCGCTTGCTCGTGTCGACGGAAGAGACCGGCGAGGCCCTGACCGAAATGTCCCTTTCGCGGCGGGCCGGTGCAAGCTAAACGTGGGCCATGACGCGCGAACAGATCGAAGCCATCCTCAAGAGCTCCCAGGCCAAGCTGGACAAGGAGAACGGGTGGGTGCTGCCCGACGGCTCGAACGTGACGTTCCAC
>JAFAER010000027.1 GCA_023423895.1 Pseudomonadota bacterium | reverse complement strand
ATGAAGAAGTACACGATCGTCCTCAACTCGGGCCTCGTCGATCTGCTCGACGACACGGAGCTGATGGCGGTGCTCGGTCACGAGCTCGGTCACGTGAAGTGCGAGCACGGGCTCTACAAGTCACTCGCTGCGGTGCTCACCGATCTCGGCGGTGACGTCCTCACGAGCTTCTTCGGCGTCACGCAGCTCATCATGCTTCCGATCCAGGCGGCGCTCTTCGCATGGTCACGCAAAGCGGAGCTGTCGTGTGACCGCGCGGCGCTCCTCTGCACCCAGGATCCCGAGGCGACGGCACGCGCCCTCGCGAAGCTCGGAGGGGGCGGCCTTCGGCGGCGCCAGGACACGCTGAATCTCGAGGACGTGCTCGCGCAGGCCAAGGACTACGAGAAGCTCGACGACAGCATCCTGCTGAAGGGCATGCAGCTCTATCAGCACTGGCACAGCTCGCACCCGTATCCGATCTACCGCGCGAAGGTGATCACCGAATGGGCCGCGACCGAGGAGTACGCCAAGATCCTCGCGGGCGAATACGTCACCCACGCCGAGGCCGCTGCGATCCGCCGAGGGGCGTCGAACGCGTGCCCGCGCTGCGCGATGGCGCTCGCGCCGAACTCCGCGTTTTGCCCGGGATGTGGCGAGCGCATCGCGATGGGCCCGGCAGGGTGCCCTGGCTGTCGTCAACCGGTCGATCCGTCGTGGGCCGTCTGTACCGCCTGCGGCACGCGACTGTCCGGCGCGGCGTCGAGCACGTGCGCATGCGGGACGGCGCTGAAGCCAGGGTGGAAGTTCTGCCAGAAGTGCGGAACGCCGGCCGTGGCGTGAACGCGGGAGCACACGACGAGGCGTTTCACCTCGTTCGCGAGCTCCATCCGAGGGCCCGACAGACGCAAACGGTGGCGCGCCGTGCGAACGCGCATCCCGGTGCTAGGTTTCCTGGACCATGCGCTTGGCCTTCGCGACCGTGCTCGTCGCCGCTTGCCTCTTCACTCCCCTCGCCGTCGAGGCCGCTCCGACCAAAGGCGCCAAGCCGGCGTCCAAGTCGAAGGCCAGCCAGCACGATCCGCTGCCGACGTCGAAGGCGGACGCCGCCATCGCCGGCCGTGCGCTCCTCACGAAGGAGCTGCCGAAGGGCCTCGGCTCGGTCGACCGTCGCGCGCTCGATGCTGTCGTGGCGGAGCTCCGGGCCGACCGGTTCGAGAGCAGCGTCGCGCTCTACCGTGCGTGGGGAGCCAGCTCGCCGAAGGCGCTGCTGCGCGACGAAGCGGTGAACACGGCGCTCTGGGTGTTCCGGGAGGGAGTGTTGTCGCGGAACGAGGAGCTCGCGAGCGCCGCGGATCGGGTCCGCTTCCTCGACGAACGCAACGCCGCGATCGACGACTCGCTCGCACTGCTCAAGGGCGCGGTCATCACGAGAAAGCCGGTGCTCGTGGCGAGGCTCGTCGTCGTGACGCCCTACGCTCGCGAGGCGCGCGGCGACGAGAAGCGCGAACGGCAAGTCACGCGAGACGCCCTCGAAGCCGAGATCCGGGACCTCGAAGAGAAAGGCGAAGCAGTCAAGAAAGAGCGGGACGCCGCCCGGGCCAGCTTCAAGGAGCTCGAGACGAAGAACGTCGCGCACATGCAGGTCCTCTCCGCGCTCGTGAACCATGCGAACGCGATGCGGCTCGCTTCGGCGCAAGCCAAGCTCTGAGAACACTCCCGCGCTCAGCCGAATTGCACGGAGCGGCGCGTGAACGACCAGTCGTTCCAGAAGCCCGTGATCGGGAATGTCACGTCGTTGCGGCCGCGCTCGGCGGCAGCGGCGGCCGCGACGATGACCGGGGCGAAGTGCTCGGGCGTCGGATGCGCGAGCCTCGCGGCCGGCGCCTTCGAGCGGAAGTCGACGAGCGCGTCGACGTCGCGTCGCGACAGCACCTCGGCCGACCACGCATCGAACTCGACGGCCCATTCCGGAGTGCGCTGGCCCATCGAACGGAGATTGTGCGTGAGGAATCCGCTGCCGACGACGAGCACCCCCTCGTCCGCAAGCGGAGCAAGCGCTCGGCCGAAGGCTGCGAGCGCCGCGGGGCCGAGCCCTGGAAGGGAGAGCTGGAGCACCGGGACGTTCGCCTCCGGATACATCGCCAGCAGCGGAATGAACGCGCCGTGGTCGAGGCCGCGGGTCGGATCGTCCGCACGGGGGATCGCGCTCGCGTCGAGCAGCCCCCGCACGCGCGCGGCGAGCGCAGGCGCTCCTGGCGAGGGATATTGCGTCTCGTAGTAGCGCGCTGGGAATCCGTAGAAGTCGTAGACCAGCGGGACGGTCGTCGTCGCGCCGAGCTTCGCCGGACGCGAATCCCAGTGCGCGGAGAGCATCAACACGGACTCGGGGCGCGGCATCCGCTTCGCCCACGCCGAGAGCTCGCCCCGCCATCCGGTGTCGTCGAGCAGCGGCGGAGCGCCGTGCGCGAGGAAGATCACGGGCATCGTCCTGCGCGGACCGGCGGCGTTCGCCGATCCGAGCGACGTCTCGGAGCTACTGCTCGAAGGCGCCGCGCGCGTACATGCGGCGGCGGCGCCGGCCGCGAGCCACTTCAGCGCAGAGCGACGGTCCATGGCCTCCAAACGTACGTGGAGCACCGTCCGTACGGAAGACCAGCGCCCGCGAACGCAGCGTTGCGACGACGATACAATCCGTCAGCGGCTCGGCGCTCGGGCCCGTCAGAGGCGCCTGAGGGAGGATATCGGGAAGGGCCGCCACATCGGCGTGCTCACGGATGCGTCGCCAGGCTCGACGACGAACCACGGCGACCCCTGGCTTGCCAGGATCTGGAAGCTCTGGGCCGGCATGTAGCTTTGACCAAGGAGCAGCGCGACTCTCCCCGCCGCGTCGCGGGCCATGTCGAGGACGAGGACCGCATGCCCGAACGGGGTACCGCTCATGACGAAGAAGTCTCCAGGCATCATCTCGGAGACCGAGGCGACCTTCTTTCCGTCGCGCTCCAGTGATGCGGTGCCGGCCCACGCGAAGACCTCGTCCAACCATCCGCGGAAGAACGGGTGGTCGTCGACGTGGGGCGGCGACGATCTCCGCATCGAGAGGCTCTTTCCCTCGACGACGGCGCGATCCCCTGCGAGGAAGGCCCGGTACGAAAGCGGTTGGCCGGAGACCGTGCGGTAAACCAGATCTCGGTCTCCACGCCCGTAGCGCCATTCCGCGTGCAGCCTGAGGATCGCGTCGGCGCAGTGCTGGAGGTCCTTGCGACCGATGTCGAGGTCGGCGACCGCGACGATGTTCGGATGGCGGCCGTCGTCGTGGAGCTTGTTGCCTCGGAAGTCGACGACCGGTGCGCCTTCGGGCTGGAGCGGCAGCGTGCGGAGGAACTCGCCGAAGCTGCCGCGCGGCACCTCCACCCGCTCGAAACCTGCGGGTGGCGCGCGGAAGCGGCCGTCGAGGCGATCGCTCTCTGCCGTTGCACTCGGCCGCCACGGATACACGGCGCTCACGGGAAGGAGCGGAGCCTCCGCGATCGGGGCGGCCACCGGCGCAGACGAAGGCGACGTATGCGCCGTCGGCACGGGCGCGCCGGACGGCGGGGGCGTCCGCGCCTCCGACGTCGAACATGCCGCGACGATGAAGAGGAGAGAAGCAACACCGAGACGCACCATGCAGCTCATCAGCTCAGGGCCAACAACGCGAGGATCGACCTTCATCACAGCGTCATCGTGCGACGGGGAGAAACCGTGACAGCACCGAGCTCAGTCGCGCGCGGCCGCCGGCGGGATGTGCGCACGCGGCTCGGCGCGGGCATCCGGCTTGCCTTCGCTCATGTTGTCGAACCGGCGCGTCGTCGGATAGGCGAACCCGACGTTCGACAGTCCCGCGAACGCGTCGAGCACCTCCTCCCAGATCTCGCTGGCGGAGCTCCGGCGCGCGCGAGGCTTGCAGAGGTAGCGCATCGTCAGCCGCACGCCGTTTTCGACGACGGTGGTCCACACGATCGGGGTGACCTTCGGGAACTTGATGTGAAGGATGTGCGCCGCGGCGTCGACGCGCCGTCGGACCTCCTCGTCGATCTCGCTCGCACGACGTTCGAGGATCTTCTCGAGCGTCTTCTTCGCCGTGCGCCAGTCGCTCTCGAACGTGATCGTCAGCACGAGCTCGTTCCAGATGTAGCCGAAGGCCTCGTCGTAGTTCGCGATGCTCTCGCGGAAGACGAGGCCGTTCGGGACGTGGAGCGTGCGCCCCGTCCCCTGATCGGCGTGAACCCAGTTGCCGACCTCGAGCATGACGAAGCGCAGGGGGCGGATGTCGACGACGTCGCCGATCTGGGCTCCGACCTGGATCCGATCACCGACCCGGAACGGACGCCGGCTCAGGATGAAGAGCCAGCCCACGATATTGGTGAGCGGCGCCTGGAGAGCGATGGCGACACCTGCCGAGACGAGTCCGAGATACGTCGCGACGCCGGCGATCCCCTGGATCCAGAGGCGGGCGATCACGAAGAGGGCGAGGCCGCCCACGAGATACCCGATCAGCCGCGTCATCTGGAAACGCGCGGCCGACCCCTCCACCGCCCGGCCCACGACGCGCCGGCCGAGGCGCGCGGCGAGCAGCCAGAGCACCAGCACCGCGATGGTCCCCGCCATCCGCGCGAGCGTGTCCGGCGGAATCGAGAGCGCCCGCGCGACGCGTTCGACGAAGCCCATTCGCCCGCGAGCATACGCGAACCGTGCAAGACCGTGACGAGCAGCCTGCACGCTCAGGCCTGGAACGGGACGAGGCCTCGGTTTCCAGCTCTTCGCCGCCCGGACCAGCGGCCCCCGGAGCCGTCGGTCTCCCGGCTGAGCTCCGCAGCGGACCGCGTTGGCGCGCCCACTGCAGTGCTGATCGTGCGGAGGAACCCGCCCCATGTCCCGCATGTCCCGCATGTCCCGCACGACTTTCACCCTCGCCGCCCTGACGGGCACGCTCGCGCTCGCGCTCGCGAGCGGATGTCAACGGAACGGCGACGCTGCCGGCACCACGACGATTCGGAGCGGGACTCCCGACGGCGTTCGCGTCACGAGCGCGCCCGACCCTGCATCCACCGAGAAGACGCGCGTCACGAGCCGACTCGCTGCCGCCGTCTGCGCTCACGAACGTCGGTGTGCCATCGAGGAGGGAGCCGGGTTGAGCTCCGAGGCAGCGCTGCTCGGCGAGGCGGTCTGCGTCGCAGACCTGGAACCTCGAGCACGACAGAACGTAGAGGCGTGGCGGTGCGCGCCCGCCGTCGCGCGCGCGGGCTTCGAGGAATGTGTCGCCGCGATCAAGACAGAAACCAAATGCAGCGAGATCTCGCTGAGCGAGGACAGCGAGGTGCGAGAGTGCCGTCCTTCCGAGATCTGCCGCAAGGGCGCGGGCATCGCGGGCCTCTGACCGGGCGCGCCGCAACGCGCGGAAGGCGTGACGCGGAGGGGCGCGCCTCCCAACGGGGCGCACGGTCACGAACGGACGAGCGCGCGGGTCGACGCGGCGGACGCGGCGGAGTGGCGGAGCTTCGCACTCGGGCGGGGCGCTCATCGCCGCGAGCGGAGACTTCGGACGGCGCTATTCTTTCCGTCATGAAGCGGGATGCCTGGACGTCGTTCCGCGCGCTCGCTGCGGGAGCGCTCGCGATGCTCGTGCTCGGCGCTCCGGGCGAAGCCGCCGCGTCGAGCGCGCAGGAGCTCGTCCGGAGCGCACGCGCCCACGAGCAGGCGCATGAAGAGGACGTCGCGCTCCGGCGCTACATGGAGGCGCTCTCGCTCGATCCGACCTGCGAGGAAGCCTATCTCGGGCTCGGCAGCCTCCGCGCGCGCCGCGGCGATCTACGGGAGGCCGAGCGCGTGTACTCCGTGGCGCTCGAGCACGTGCCCGGCCTCCGCGCGGCGCGGCTCGCACGCGCGTACGTCCGGCGTGCGCTCGGCGCGCACACGCAAGCGGTCGAGGACCTCCTCGGCGGCGCCGAGGACGACATCGCGGCGCTGCGGATCCTTGCACAGTGGCACGGGGAAGACGGACACACGCCCGCCCAGCTCGCGGTCTGGCGGCGAATCGCCGCGCGCGCCGAAGCGACCCAGCACGCGACGCTGATGCAAGAGGCACGCACGATGGTTCGGGCGCTCGTCATCCTCGTCGGGACGGCCGATCCCGCCGCCGCACCGCCCGCCGACGGAAGCCTGCGACGGCTCGTGAGCAAGGTCGCGAAGCGCGGCGGGTGAACCGCCGTCGGAGTCCGCGCTCGGTGTCAGCCGTTCAGCCGACGAAGGCCGCGTGGAGCGCACGCTGCGCCTCGTCGAGCTTCGACGGCTCGATCGTCGCCGAGATCCGGAGCGGCCCCGCCGTGAGCGCGACGGGTGATGCGGAGACGCCGCCGAGCACCGCGAGCACCTTGCCGAGGGCTCCGCTCGCACCCGTGAGCCCGTAGCCGACCACGCTTGCGACGGCGTACGGCCCCTCGAACGCGGCAGCTCCTGCCATCCGTCGGTCGATCTCGCGAGCGCACCGCGACCAGTCAGGAACGTTGAGCAGCGGTAAATGAACGAACGCATCGTCGCCCGCACACACGACGTCGCCGACCGACAGCTCCAGGGCGGTAGCGGCGTCGAGGAACGCGGAGAGGTTCCCGACGGCCGGGCGCGCGAGGACCACGTTGGAGACGCCGACGATCGCGCGGACGTTCCGTCCCTCGTCGCGCGTGCGCGCGATCTCGCCTTCGTCCGCGTCGCGCGCCACGGTCTCCCGGCTGGGGCCCGAGATGGGATCGGACGTTCTCCGCGCGACGATGGCGACCTTGTTCCGCCGTGCCCACTCGACGGCTTGCGCGTTCACGACCTTCGCCCCCGCCTCGGCCATCTCGGCGAGAACGGCGAGGTCGAGCTCCGGGAGATGCGCCGGGTCGGCGACCACGCGCGGATCGGCCGAATACACGCCGTCGACGTCGCTGTAGATCTCGCAACGCTCGGCCCCGAGCGCTGCAGCGAGGGCAACCGCCGTGGTGTCGGATCCGCCGCGACCGAGCGTGGTGATCTCGCGCTTGTAGCTCATGCCCTGGTAGCCAGCGACGATGACGACCTTCCCGCGCGCGAGCTCGTCTTCGATGCGATGAGGGCGCACCTCGATGATGCGCGCGTCGAAGTGCCGGTCGTTCGTGAGGATGCCCGACTGGCTTCCCGTGAAGCTGATCGCGTCGAGCCCGCGCGCGTGGATGGCGATCGACAGGAGGGCCATCGTCACGCGTTCACCCGTCGAGACGAGCATGTCGAGCTCACGACGAGGCGGCTCGGCGCCGTCGGCGGACGTCGTGGCCGATCTCCGCGCGAGCGTGATGAGCTCGTCGGTCGTCTTGCCCATCGCGCTGACGACGACGACGACATCATGCCCGGCGCGCTTCGTCGCGACGACCCGCTCGGCCACGAGCGCGATCTTCTGGACGTCGGCGACGGACGAACCCCCGTACTTCTGGACGATGATCGCCATGCGCCGCTCAATCTATCCGATCGAGCGCACTCGACGCCGCATTCCGGCGACGTCTCGTCAGACGGGCTGGTACGTCTCGACGCCGAAGTTGCCGCCGACGAAGAGGCAGCCGCGAGCAGCGTCCCACCGGAGGAAGGTCACGACGCACGCATCGCCGTCGTCTTCCGCCTTCGAGGACCGAGGATCGATCTCGGCGATGATGCGCGCCTCGCCGTCGGGCTGGATTCGCACGATCGACGCGCGCGCGCGGTCCGAGGTGGCTACCGCCACGACCACGCTGCCGCCAGGCACGAACGCGACCGCCATCACCCGTCCGCTCTCTTCGAGCCGCTTCCACGCCGCGTCGCGCGCGGCTTGCCTCGGGTCCTCGCCGGGCGCCACGAGAATACCGCTGTCGTCCGCCTCGTCGGCGCCCGCTGGCGCGTGCGTGATGCGCGCCCAGGCCCGGTCGTCCCACCGGAGATCCTCGTCCGTCGCGAGCATGGCGCGGTCGAACAGCTCTTCGTCCGGGACATCGCCGTCCTCGTCGGAGTCGAGCGCCGGAAGATCCTCCTCGCGGAGCTCGTCGTCGTCGGCCAGCGGGCCTTCCTCTCCGCCGTCGGCCACGAAGGCCTCGTCGTCCGCGATCAGGTCGTCCAGGCCGCCGCGCACGTCGGCCTCGTCGTCCTCGAGCACCTTGCCTTCGGGCTCGATGGCGACGTCGAAGGGGCCTACATCGAGCGCGCCGGCGGTCTCCGCGTCGACGAGCCAGCCACCTTCGGCACCTTCGACGGCGAGCTCGTCGAACGGCCTGTCCTCGCCCGTCGCGTCGTCGAGCGCATCGCCGCCGTCCTCCGCGACATCGAGCGCATCGTCGTCGCCGTCGCCGTCGCCAGATGGGTCGTCGTGAGCAACGTCGTCCTCTCCATCGAGAGCAGGGAGGTCCAGGTCGAGCTCGTCGTTCTTCTCGGGCATGTGGCGCATGGAATCGGTCGCAGCAGCGTCAGGCGTCCTCCGAAGAGCGAAGGACGATCGGCTGCTCTCATACGTACCAGGCGAGCCGGCGCCGTCCTAGTGACGAAGGTGCTCGCGCTTGCGTGCGTGGGGACCTCACGCGTGGCTGTCTTGAAGCACGAGCTCCTGACCGGTCGCGTCAGACCGGCGTCGAGGCCCGCCGATTTCGATGCGACCGCGCTCCGAGCCCACGACGGAATCGAGGCACGCAGGCTGCATCAGCTCGACCCGATGTCCCGGCGTGCGCATCTCGGCTTGCGGCTCTCTGGCCTGCTCCTGCTCCTCGCAGTGGCCCTCTGGCCGCGCTCTCGAGACGGGCACCATGATCGCGCTGCCATCAGCGTGGCAACGGCGGCACACCTCCACCTTGCGGTGACGACGGCGGCACGCCTCGAGGTCGACGAGGCGCCGCGACCGCGAGCTGCCCACGCGCCCGTGGACGACGCGCCGGAAGAGCCCAACGCAAGCAACTGAAATCCGGGTCTTTTTATGACGCCCGCGGCAAGCTCTGCCGCTGCGCGCCGGAGATTTCCGACCTCTCGACCGAGCGCCGTGGGCCGCGGCGTTCGCTCCGGCGAGAAGACGGTGGACGCCCTCGCAGGAGTGTACCTACGCTCCGTCCTCCCCGGCGATGCGGCTCCTCGTACTGTCCCGAAACGCGAGTCTCTACTCCACGAGCCGTCTCGTGCTCGCTGCGCGTTCGCGCGGCCACGAGGTAACGGTTGCAGACCCGCTTCATTTTCAGGTCGTGATCTCGCGGGGTCGCCCCGCGATGTTCCTCGGCGACCGGCTCCTGCCGCCGGTCGACCTGATCCTGCCCCGCATCGGGGCCTCGATCACGAACTACGGCCTCGCCGTCGTCCGCCAGTTCGACATGATGGGCATCCCGGTGCTCAACAATGCGATCGCGATCGCCCGCTCGCGCGACAAGCTGCGCGCGATGCAGCTGCTCACGAAGAAGGACATCGACGTCCCGAAGACCGTCTGCGCCCGGACGCCCGACTCGGTCGACGCCGCGCTCGACTTCATCGGCGGCACCCCTGCGATCGTGAAGCTCCATCAAGGAACGCAGGGCATCGGGACGATGATCGCCGACACGCCGCAGGCGGTGACGTCGTTGCTCGAGACGCTCTGGGCCATGGGCCAGGACATCATCCTCCAGGAGTACATCGCCGAGTCGAAGGGCCGCGACTACCGCGCCATCGTCGTCGGCGGTCGGGTCATGGCAGCCATGCGGCGCCAGGCGAAGAAGGGCGAGTTCCGCTCGAACCTCCATCGCGGCGGGCTCGGGGTACGCGTCGAGCTGCCCAAGGAGTATCGACAGGCGGCGATCGCCGCAGCGAAGGTCATGGGGCTCGAGGTCGCCGGCGTGGACATGCTCCAGGGCCGCGACGGGCCGAAGATCCTCGAGATCAACAGCTCGCCCGGGCTCGAGGGCATCGAGCGGACGAGCGGAGTGGACGTCGCCGGCGCGATCATCGCCCACGCCGAGAAGTTCCTCGCGCGCCGGAAGAAGCGCCGCGCACATCGGGATCCGGTCGTCGAGGCGGAGCAGCGGAACGCACGCATGCGGCCGATCGAGCCCGCCCGGACGAGCTCGACTGTTCGCCGCGCCCGCGCAGGCGGCTGAGCGCCGTGCTGCACGTCGAACGGCAAGGCGGCGTCGTCGTCTGGACGGTCGACCGTCCAGGAGCCAAAAACGCCCTCGACCACGCGACGCTCGCCAAGCTCACGTCGGAGATCCGCGCGGCGGCGAACGATCGAGATGTCCGCGCGGCGATCATCACGGGAGCGGGAGACGTGTTCGTCTCCGGCGGCGACCTCCGCGAGCTCCGCGGCCGTCACTCCGTAGCGGACGCCGAGCACCTCAGCGACGCCGGCTACGCCTTGACGTCGGCGGTCGCCGAAGCCCCCTTCCCCGTCATCGCCGCGCTCGCCGGTCCGGCGATCGGCGGCGGCGCAGAGCTCGCCATCGCGTGCGACCTGCGGATCGCGGAGGTCCGCGCGCGGATCGGCTTCAAGCAGGTGCGCATGGGCGTCACGACCGCCTGGGGGAGCGTTCCGCGGCTCGTTGCGCTCGTCGGCGCGGGCACGGCGGCGCGGCTTCTCTACAGCGCGCAGGAGGTTGCCGCGCCGGAGGCGAAGCTGCTCGGGCTGTTCGACGAGGTCACCGAGAACGGCCTGGCGAGGACGACCGCGCTCGCGTGGGCTTCCGAGATCGCGCTCGGCTCGCCGAAGGCGATCGCGGAGACCAAGCGGCTCGTCAGACAGACGGTGGCGAGCGACGAAGTGCGGGCGCTCGAACGAAAGGCCTTCGTGGCGACCTGGAGCGGAGCCGATCACCGCGATGCGGTCGAAGCCTACTTCCAGCGGCGGGCGCCCCGTTGGGAGCCGCGTTAGTCGCGGTGTAACGAGACTCTTCCCGAAGGCCCCGTCCGGGGACGGAGATGCGAGCCCTCAACGCGACGGCAGCTCCGGCGTCACGTCGGGGATCGCCGGATCGACGACGACGCGGACGACGGTGCCCGCCACGACGCGCTCGACCGGCGCCGGGCGGCAGGCCATGGCGGCGCGGTACGCCGTCCGCTGCGCCTCCTCGAGCTCGAGCACACGGGCGCGCGAGGCACGCGCAAAGCCCACGTCGCCCCGCGCATAAGCGCTCGCCGCCTCCGCCGCGTGGACGCGAGCCATGCGGTGCGCGACGTCCGCGCGTGACAAGGCATTGTCGGCGCACGCGATCTCCCTCACGACCCCACGCTTCCGCGCTTCACGCAGGATCGCGCGCACGTGGCGCGACGCGGTCGTCATGCGCGCGATCGTTCCGTCGAGCTCGGCGCGTGCAACTGCGGCTTCGTCCGCGATCGAGATCGCTTGCGGGTCTTCGGCTCGCGCGACGGAAGCGGGCAGCGGCGCCGCCAAGACGAGCGCGAACGCGAGCAGCACAGGCGACAGCGGGAGCCTGCCTGGGAAGGGCCGGGCGAGCATCGTCATCGCGAGGGTCTGTTGCCTCGGCCCCCGCGGGCATTCGAGGTGAGCGGGACAGCAGGCGTCCGTCCTGTGCCCACTGACTGGGTCGGACCGCCGTCGATCGAGCCATCCGACGTCTGGCTCCGGCTTTCCTCGGGCCTCGGCCTAGGGCACAGTGCCGCTCGTGAACCTGCCCCCAATTCCTCGGACATCGGCTCTTGCGCTGCTTCTCGCAGCGACGCTGGGCACCGCCTGCCGTTCGCAGCCACCCGATCCAGCGCAGGGAACGCACGAGCCGACGTCGAGCCCCACGCCGGGCGCTTCGGACGGGTCGGCGGCCGAAGCCTCGGAGCCGGGAGGTGACGCAGGGCCGGCCGGGGCAGGCGCGGCGGCGTCGGCCGAGGGAGCGCCGCTCGCGGGCGCGCAGTTCACCAAGCAGGTGCAGGCGGCGTTCCGCGTCGCCGGGTGCGGCGGGGACGATTCGCTGATCCCTTCACACATCGACAAGAAGCTGGTCGACACGCACTGCGGGCTGCTGCGAAGCGCCTACGACGAATACAAGCATGAATGGCTCGATGTCGCCGCGCCGTTCATCGCGAAGCTCCGGCCTGCCGGTATCCCGACGACGGTCGTCTACCCGTTCGGCGGCGGTGATCTCGTCAGCGCTCTCGCGACTTACCCGGACGCAACCGAGCTGACCACGCTCTCGCTCGAGATCGCCGGCGACATCCGGCCGATCGACAAGGCCGACAACAGGCGTCTCGGCGCCGACCTCTCTCAGCTACGCGAGCATCTCGGGAAGCTCTTCCTGAAAGCGCACAGCCGGACCATCAATCTCGACATCGAGACGCGGGGCGCGGTTCCGGGCGAGGTCGCGTACACGATGGCCGCGCTCGTCGTCCACGGCTACGAGCCCGAGACGTTCCGCTACTTCTCGTTCAATCCGGACGGGTCGCTGAAGTACCTCACGGAAGACGACATCGCGCAGAACAAGAAGCAGGGACGCGAGGGTCCTTTCGCGAACGCCGAGATCCGCTTCAAGAAGCCGGGCGACTCGAAGGTGCGGGTCCTCCGCCACGTGGCCTACGACCTGTCGGACGCGAGCCTTAAGCGCACTCCCGCTCTCATCAAACATCTGGAGGCCAAAGGCAAGGTCTCCGCGATGACGAAGGCCGCGAGTCACCTCCTCTGGGACGACGCGAACTTCGCGACCATCCGCGACTACCTGATGAAGCACACCGACTGGATGATCTCCGACACCACCGGAGTCCCGCCGCGCATCGCGAAGAAGTACGGGTTCGTCCAAGACGTCTACGGGGCATACGAGTGGCCGGAGCCTTTCGGCACGGTCAACAATGCCGACGCGAAGGCCTTCCACGATCTGTTCAAGACGGCGACGCCCATCTCCTTCCGGTACGGCTACCCGGACAACAAGAGCCACGGACACATCGTCGTCACCCACAAGCCCGGCGTCGGCGGCAGCCCGTAACGCGCGCTCGCCGGAACGATGCGGGGGCCGTGGTGGTCGCGGCTCGGGGCCTCGTCACGCTCGACGTTCGTGAGCGCGCCACGGCAGCAGGGAGGCTGACGCTCCGTCGGCGTCGGGTCCTGCGGCGGGGACGCGCTTTGTGGCGGTCCTGCGCACGTGCTCCACCTACCTCGCACGAGCTAGCACGCGTCCAGCCTCGATTTTTCGCGGCTCCGAGCAATGGATCGAGCTTCGCATTGAAGGACCGCACGAGGCGATGCGGTCCATGTCAGCACAAGAGGTGAACGGGCCGAACAAGGCATCGACGTCGCGCCTGCGTGAAGGCGAGCTGGTTGGCGGCCGGTACAAGATCGAGCGATGCCTCGGCGGCGGCGGGATGGCGTCCGTGTATCGCGCCACGCACGTCGGTCTCGACCAGCCCGTGGCCTTGAAGATCGTCTCGCCGGTGATCCGCGAGGTCCCGGGCATCGTCTCGCGCTTCATGCGTGAGGCGCGCGCTGCGACGCGCCTCAAGGGCGAGCACATCGTCCGCGTCTTCGATGTCGGCACGACGGACGACGGCGCGCCGTACCTGGTGATGGAGCTCCTCGAGGGCCGGGACCTCGGGGAGCTCCTCGACGAGGGGTTTCGGCCGAACCTCGAGCAAGCCATCGACTACGTTCTCCAGGCCTGCGAGGCGCTGGCCGAGGTGCACGGGCTCGGGATCGTTCATCGAGACCTGAAGCCGGCAAACCTGTTCGTCACTCGCGGCGCAGACGGGCTCGCGTGCATCAAGCTGATCGACTTCGGCATCTCGCGCGTCGACTCCCCGCTCTCGCCGAAAGACTCGATCGCGCTCACGAACCCCGAGGTCGTGATGGGCTCCCCGCGATACATGCCGCCGGAGCAGATGGAGTCCGCGGCAGCGGCCGACTCTCGCTCGGACATCTGGGGGCTCGGCGCGATCCTCTACGAGCTTCTCGTCGGCAACGCGCCGTTCGACGGAGAGTCACTGTTCGACATCTACGCGGCGGCCGTTCGCTCGCCGCCGCCGGCTCCGTCGAGTGTTCGCCAAGAGCTGCCCGAGGAGCTCGACGACGTGCTCCTCAAGTGTCTTCGTGTCGATCCCGCCGATCGGTACGCAGACGTGGCCGATCTTGCCATCGCGCTCGCGCCGTTCGGCGACGAGGGCGCCTCGGCACGCGCCGAGTCGATCGCACGCGTGCTCGAAACGTCCCGGGCGCGTGGCCAGGGCCAGGGTCTGGACGACGACCTGCTCACGTCTGCCGGCAGCACGAACAAGAGCTCGTCGACGTCGCGCATCCGCCGGCGAGGATCCAGCACGTCGCGCCGACGCCGCATCGCCACGTTCACCGGAGCAGCGATGCTCCTCGTCGGCGTCGCCCTGGCAGCGCGACCGGTCACGCGCCGACTACAGCTTGCACCGAGCGTCACCGTCACCAGCGCCGCCGCGGCACCCGACGAACGTCCGGCTGAGCCTGAAGCCAAGCCGGCCACCCCTCCGAGCGCCGTGGTGAACGAGCCGGAGCCGCCTCCCGCGGAGAAGCCAGCACTTGCTCCGACGGCAACGTCCGCGGCAGACGATGGCGAACCGCAGGAGGAAGTGCAGAAGGACGACGCCGCGCCCGCGCCCGCACCGACCACGCCGAAGTCGACGGCCAGCAAAGCGGCTCCGAGGGTGCATGCAGCGCCGCGGCGGCCGGCGGCGACGGCTCGACACCCAATCGCGACGTACACCCCGCCTGCAACACCGCCGGCACCCACGACTTCGCCTCCGGTCGCGCCTGCGGAGACTGCAGGCGCAGATCTCGCGTCGGAGCCCGCGCCGCCGCCGCGAGCCGCTGCTCCGCGCGGTGATGACCGGTCCTTGTTCGAGGAAAGGAAATGAAGCGCTTCATCTTGTCTGCAGTTGCAACGCTCTTTCTTGCGTACGGCTCGACCGCCGAGGCCGCCGAGCCGAAGTCCGGCGATCCAGCGGCCGCGCAGGCGCTCTTCTACGAGGCGCGCGCGCTGATGAAGGACGGCAAATACGCCGTCGCATGTTCGAAGCTCGAAGAGAGCCTTCGTCTCGACTACGGCATCGGCACCGAGTTCAACCTCGCCGACTGCAACGAGAAGACGGGCAAGCTCGCGACGGCGTGGTCCGGATTCCTCAGCGTCGCATCTGCCGCGAAGGCGCAGAACCAGACGCAGCGTGAGAAGGTGGCGCGCGACCGCGCCAAAGCGCTCGAGCCGCGACTGCCGAAGCTCGCGATCGAAGTCCCCTCCCCTGCGCAGCCCGGCCTCGAGGTGAAGCGCGACGGCGTCGTCATCGGCTCCGCGTCTTGGGGAACGCCCGTCCCGGTCGACCCCGGCTCGCACCGCGTCTCGGCGTCCGCGCCGGGCAAGCTCCCTTGGGAGGGCGCCGTCAGCGCCGTCGAAGGCAAGGTCGCGCGCATCACGGTGCCTCGCGAGCTGCCGAACGCCGCGGCCGCAGAGCTGCCGGTCGTGACGCCGGCACCGATGACCCAGCGCGAGGAGCCGGCGCCGTCGCAGGTCACGGCGTTTCCGGAGCCGATCATCGAACAACGCGGGTCGACGCAGCGAACCATCGGCTGGATCGTGGGCGGTGTCGGCCTCGTGGGGCTCGGCGTCGGCGCGGGGTTCGGCGTCGATTCGCTGCAGAAGCGGGATCGTTCCAACGACTACTGCGTCGGAGATCTCTGCAACGCGCAGGGAGTCTCCTTGCGCGAAAAGGCGATCCAGAGCGGGGACATCTCGACGATCGCGACGGTCGCCGGCGGAGCCGCCCTCGTCGGCGGCGCCATCCTGCTCTTGACGGCGCCGAAGGGGCCTTCGCGTCGCGAAGCGCCACCGACGACCACGTCGTTCCGTGCCGTTCCGCATGTCGCCACCAACGGAGGGGGCATCTCGTTTCAAGGTGTATTGCCGTGACTCGTTCACCATCGATTCGTTCGACCATTGGCCGCTCGCTACTTCTCGCCGCCGGCATCGCCGGCTGCAACTCGATCCTCGACAACAAGCCCGGGACGTTCGATCCCAGCGTCGGAGGCGCCGTCTCGCCCAACGATCCGTCGGATGGAGACACCCTTCCCGACGTGCCGAGGCGCGGGGACCAGCCACCGTCCCCATCGACGGACTCGGGCACTCCTCCTGTCGACCCCGATCCCAACTCGCCCTGCGCCGCGGGCCAGCAGATGTGCCATGGGTCCTGCGTCGGCTTGACGGATCCGAACTACGGGTGCGGAGACGCGGCGTGTCAGCCCTGCAAGACCCCGCACGGAACGCCGACCTGCCAGGCGAACAAGTGTGCGGTCCAGACCTGTGACAAGGGCTACGCGGACTGCAACCAGGACCCGGTCGACGGATGCGAAGTCGACCTCTCGAAGGCGACCAGCTGCGGCGCGTGCAATGCGGTGTGCCCCGCCGCAACGCCCGTGTGTGCACCCGCCGGCGGCGGGTTCCAGTGCTCGACGGGATGCGCGCCCGACGCGCCGACCCTCTGCGGGAACGAGTGCGTCGCGACGCAGACGAGCGTGAACCACTGCGGCGCGTGCAACGCGAAGTGCCCCGACGTCGATCACGCCGTGGCCGCCTGCGTCGACAGCGCGTGCACGTTCACCTGCAAGCCGGGCTACCACGCATGCGCGGGCCGGTGCGCCCTCGCGACCGATCCGGCGGCGTGCGGCCCCGCATGCATCGTCTGCCCCGCGGTGCCGAACGCGACGCCGACGTGTCAAACGGACGCCTGCTCGTTCCAGTGCAACGCGGGCTTCGGGAACTGCAATCAGGATCCCGTGGACGGCTGCGAGGCGAACTTCGCGACCGACGCGGCGAACTGCGGCGGCTGCGGGCTCGTCTGCAACGGAACCTGCGCCGGCGGCATGTGCACGCCGGGACCGAACCCGGACGCGGGGCTGTAGCGGGACCGCGCGTTCAGCGGCGGCGACGCTCGAGCGGACGAGCTCCCTGCTTCGCGTCGAACCACGACGTGCGCAAGCGGCGCCGCAACGCTGAAGCATAAAGGCAGTCACGAAGGCTGTTCAGCTCGCTCGTCACCGTGCCGTGGGTGAGCTGCGTGCGGATGCTGACGGCCTCCGCATGGGTCAGGTCTTCGCGTGAGAGCGTTCCCTCGACCGTCTCGCGCGCGACGCTGACCCCGGCTTGCTCGAGCTCCGCGAAGAGCCGCCGCGTGTTCGTCTCCGTCGTCCCCGCCGTGAAATACGAAACGAGCTTGTGCCGCGAGGCCATCGACTTGCCCCGACCTGCGATCACCCAGTCGCGGAAGACCTCGGTGTCGGCGTAGAGCGCATCGAACAGGTAGACCTCGTGGATGTTCACGCCGCCCGAGCGGATTGCGCACGCCGCGGCGTGATAGCCGCCGGAGTGCGCGGAGACGCAGATCCGCCCCGGGCTCGATCCGGCCGCTGGTGCCGCCGCGCCGAGCGCCGCGCGGGCCTCACGGCTGCCGAGCGTCGCGAGGACGTCGTCCAGCAGGCGGGAAAAGCCGCCCGGCGCTTCGAGCTTGCCGGCGGACGAGTCGGGCGCGAGGGCCGCCAGCTCGGGGACGACGAGGATCGCGTTCTGCTTGCTGTCGAAGAGCTGCTCGCGGAGCTGATGCGCCGCGGTCGCGCGCTCGACGGTCGAGTTGTGCCCGTGGAAGTGGACGACGAACTGGATGTTCCCACCGGGGACCGGTCGATGGTGCTTGGGGACGAACACGAGCACCGTCGGATCGCGGTGCCACGATCCGGGCGCGGGGAACGGCGCGTGTTCGAGCTCCATCATCAGCGTCACGCCCAGATCGTCGGAGGTCACGCGGGTCACCCGCGAGGTCACCTTGCCCGGCGAGGCGCTCGTCGTAGAGGACGAGGGCGCCTCTGCGCGGGCGCCACGAGCGAACGCCGTCAGTCCGAGCGAGGCCGAGAATGCGAGAAGAGCGCGTCGAGAGATCGTGTGGGAGGACATGACGAAACCTCGCACTGACCCTCTTGGAAACGGGCCCGATCGGCCAACTTTTCACGCGCACTTCGATAGGTGCTCAACGAAGCGCCGTGCGGTTGCCGCGCGCGTCCCCGCTGGGCAGGCTCGGATCACGGCGCGTCCCACTCGACGCGTGCCGGCTCGCCGGCGTCGATCCCGGCGACCATCTGACCCACGTGGAGCACGACGGCTCCCTTCGGCAAGCGCGCAGGCAGGCACTCGCTCGTCGCCGCGTCGCCCGGGCCGGCGTCGGGGCAGCTTCGATCGAGGCGCTTCGCGACGTGTGTATCGATGACGAGCCGCGCGCTCGCCGAGCCGCCAGGGGGAAGCCGGATGTGTGCACTGTGCACATGAAGGAAGGACGATGCACCGGCGTCGAGCTCGGGCAACGCTGGAGATGAAGGCGCCGCGGTGCGGGCGGCCGCCCCCCTCCCCGCGGACTCGGGCGCGTCGTTCTTCGGCGGCGCGAGCTCGTACAATCCGCGCCCCGCCGGCTCGGCCAGCACGGAGAACGCGAGCTCGGCATGTGCCGGGTGGTAGCGCAAGGGGACGACGAGTGGCGTCGTCCCGCGGTTCACGATCGAGACGACGATCACGTCACCTTCTCGTCGGGCCTCCTGCCGAAGGGCCGCTCTCGCCGCGCGGCTCGCGGTCTTCTTCCCCGCGCCTGCCTCCGCGCCGTGCTGGTCATGGGCGCGGACGAGATCGTTCCACTCGCGCTCGCTCACCGCACAGCGCGGGTCGACTGCGGCCGTGAGCAGTCGAAGCCTCGCACCTTCGCAGGCAGGATCGACCGTCCCGGCGTCAGCTCGCCCCCGTGCCCTCCGGGCCTCCGCGCCGGGCAGCGCGCTCGGATCCATCTCGAACGCGCCGTCCTCCGACCCCGTCGCGCCCTCCGACGGCGGCGCTTCGGAGCCGGAAGGTCCGGCGCTCGCGGCGGGCTCGCCCCCCCCGCTGGGCGGTGCGTCTTTGCGACAGGCGACGAGGAGCGCCCCGCCCGCGCTCGACGCGACGACGCCGGCGAGCACGAGGGGAACGATCGCGCGAGGTCGGTGCACGCGCCGCTTCTACCACGACCGGCGCGCGGCCTGGCTCGGGCACACGCGCTTGCTCAGGCGTGCGCGTGCGCATGCGCGTGCGCTCGGCCGATGGGCGTCGGTGTCTCGCTCCCGACCGGCGGCGTCACCGTCGCACCACAGTCCGAGCACGTCCACGATGTCGCGTGCTGCACGAGGACGCCGGTGGTCGTCGCGAGCAGGACCCAAGCGACGAGGAGCATGAAGCCCCAGCCGGATCCGACGGCCGCGCCGACGCCGAAGAGCAAGCTGAACACCCAGAAGGTCACGATGAGCGCCCAGTACCCCTGGTTGGGCGGATTCGGGTCGACGTCCTTGTTGCAGGCTGAACACGCAACATGATTCATGGCTGCGCTCCTTTCGAGGATGAGAAGATTGCATGCGGCGCGCCCGCGCTTCGGTGCTCGCGCGAGCCCGACCGTGCGGCTACGCTTGGCTTTGGAAGGCCAAGCGTGACGAAGCTTCCGGAGGTCGAGCTCGCGCAGCTCGCGAAGATCGCGCCCGATGAGCTCCGCCTGTTGTGGGTGAACGACTGGTACGACGGGCAGCTCGAGGCTGTCGTCGAGCACTCGGGTGAACGCTGCTTGATGGTGCTCCATCACGAGGACATCGGCGCGGATCAGCCCTACTGCTAACTCGTCGTCAGGCTCGCCGCCGCGCAGCTCGCGGACGAAGAGCAGTGGCACGCCCTCTACGCCGAGCACGTCGGCGAGCACTGGTGCTTCCACGGCCCCGCGGTCGATCATCCGCCGCCGTCGTCCGACCCGGCCCCCGAGCGGTTCTTCGACGCGTTCCGTAGGCGACCCGACCTCGACCTCTCGCACGGCAGCGTGGTCGGCTGGGCCGACGAGATGCCCGCGCGCTGACGCGATTCGTTGCATCGCGCATCGCGCATCGCGAAGGCCCGGCACGACGCTGCTCAATTCGTCACCTGGAACGGGACGCGGAGCGAGGTCGCCATCCCGGGACGCGTTCGAGCGAAGCGGCCATGGCGAACCGCAACGTCCGGGCTGACGGCATCGTCGATCGCGACGTCCGCCGCCGTGGACAGGTCGAGCAGGTGATCGCCCGGCTCGAGCTTCGGCGCTCCCAGCCGCGCGAGCCGCGCGAGCGGCACCTCCTGGCCAGCGGTGATGACGCGAAAGCGCACCCTGCTGCGCGCGACGTCCGCGACCGTCAGCCTCGCCAGGTTCCCGAGTCGCGTCGACCGCCACTCGAACCCGCTGCCACGCCGCGAGAACGTCCCTCCCGGTAGCGGCCGGACGGTCTCCGGCCCGACGTCGACCGCGAGCTCGATCGAATCGTTCGACAGCGCGCGGCGCCCGGACCACACCTCCGTAGAGCGGTGAAAGCCGCCCTGCTCGTCCGACCGCGGATGTGTCGCGACGATGTTCGCGTGGATCCCGAGCCCTGGCATCGCGGGCGCCCGCAGCGTGACCGCCGAGTCCGTTGCCGCTTCGTAGAGGAACCGGGCTTCCGGCGATGCGGGACCTGCCGACACGCCGAGGAACACCGTCGTCGACCATCGCCAGTCGACGAGCGTCGCCGCATGACTGCCGGCTTCGATCACGAGCGGCTCGGTCGTCGCGACCGGCGCTGTTTCGATCACGCCGAAGTCGACGATCTCACCTGGAAGCGCGACGAGGCCCTCGCGACGACCATAGGCAAACGTGGTCTTATCGCCGGTAACAACGAGCACGTGCACGTCGATTCGCTCCCCATTCGGAACGGCCATGCCGCGCCATCGGTGTTCGACATCGACGACGGTGAGCGGCTTGCCCCCTTCGCTCGTGGTCGTGAGCGTTCCCGCACCCAAGGGCGACACCGTCAGTGCGGTCACGGCGCACGACGAACACCACCCTGTGTGAACGCCGATGCGGATCGTCTGACTCGGATGTGACGGCAACGGTCCGTCGCGCTCGACGAGCTCGATCCAAGGAGCGCTCCTTCGGAGACCGAGATGGATCGTGAGGAGGCCGGATGGCGACGCCACCGCGACGTCGTACGGGGGCAGCACGTCAGGCGCACGGAACCGGCCGTCTGCGTCGGTCACCAGGTCGTGCCGTGCCCCACGCGCATCGACGAGCACGACCGAGCGCAAGGTGACCGGAGCATCGAGATCCGTCGCGACGACGCCGGAAACGTCGATGCGGTTCGTGACGATCTCGGACTCGGACCAGGCGCTCGCGGCCGCGATCCCCGGCGGTGGCTCGGCCCGCGTGGACGCGAGAGTGTTCGGCTCGTCGCCTGCGCAAGCGATGAAGAGAGAAGCGAGCACGACGACGGCGACGAGATGCACGAAGGTCCGCATGCCGCTCGGCGAATCAAGGTCCGTACCGATCCCGCGCTCGTGCGATGTCGGCCACTTCGAGCCGATACGCCCTGGCCCGGGCCAGATCGCGCCTGGCGCGGGCCACGCCCCGAAGAGCGCCACCCGAAGAACGATTGCATCGGTAGCGGTGACCGCCTATTCGGGTCGTGATGAGCGATCTTCCCCAGGCCGTCGACGGCCTCGTCGGCGCAGCAACGAGCCAGGTCGATCCGCGCACCCTCAAGGGCATCGTGGAGAAGGTGCTCGACGGCTTCGAGGGAGCACCTCCCGCCGAGCAGAACGCCGCGCTGAAGAAGATCGGACGTGCGCTGGGCAAGGTCGACGGCCGGGGCGCGCAGATCCTGTCGCTCGCGCTCGGCGCCCTCGTCGAGGGCGGCGCGTCACCCGAGCTCGCATGGCCTGCCATCGCCGAGGGCCTGACCACCCTGCTCGAGCGAGCGACGGCCTTCGCCGGCGCGGTGGTGAAGCACTCGAAGGAGCCGCACGTCGACGCCGCCGTCGAGCGTTCCGGAGCGGCGGTGGCGAAGAAGCGCCCCCAGGAGGCCGAAGCATGGAAGGCGACGCCCTCCCGCTGCCTCGCCGCCGTTGCATGCGTCACGAAGTCGAAGAAGATCCGGAGCCGCGTCCGGAAGGACGTCGCTCTCCAGGAAGCGTGCTGGCCGCTGTCGGACGCCGTGTCCGAGGTCGGTTTCCTCCTGCAGGCGCTCCGCATCGTCGACGACGAGACGTTCCTCGTGCTTGCTCCGGACGCAGGGCGCGGTTGGCGCGTCGCGGTGGACACGATGCCGTCCAACGCGGAGCTCTACGTCCTCCTCGCCGATCTCCTCGTTGGCGATCCAAAGAAGGGTCGCCTCCCCGGAAAGCGGCCCGACCCGAAGGCCGTAGCCGCGATTCGTGAAGGGAGCGCACCTCCGAAGCGCGCGTCCTCGGTCGTCGTTCCCTTCCACCTCGTCGCGTGGACGGCGCTGGAGCCGGATGGCTCGCTGCCGCCGGCGGATTCCCACGCGGCCGATCACTGGATCTCGGTCGAGGGCATCCCCGCCGACATCCCGCGCGGACCGGGAAAGGAGACCGTGGTGCTCGTCCAGGACGCTCCGTACGAGGAGCCGATCCCGGTCGCGCCGTCGTTCGAGTCGCTCCGTCCGAGCGTGCAGCTGGTGAAGGAGCTATCCGCAGACGAGGTCCGGCGGACGTGCGTCAAGCTCGCCAAGGCGGCGGCAAAAGCGTCGCCGGCGAGCCACCGTCATTCCACGGAGCCGGCTCGGCCGAGCGCGAAGAAGAAGGCGCCCGCATCAAAGAAGGCGAAGGCGAAGAGCGCGCGCCGAAAGCCGTGATCGCACGCAGTGCGGCCGCGTAGAGCGCGGACGGATCGATCTCCGTTTTGAAGGGCACGATGGCCGGCGCGGCCCTCGACGCAAAGCGCTCGTCCACACAGACGAGCATCGGGACGTCCAGCTGCGCGATCGCGGCGAGCTTGCAGTCGAGGTACTCCGCCGTCGCGAACGGCACGACGTCGACGAGCACACGCCCGTGTGGCGTGGCGAGCGCGAAGTCCGGTACGACCAGCGCCGTCCCAGCGCGGACGACGGGCGGATGCAGATCGACGTCGACGCCGACGGCGCGCAGTGCCCGCGCCGCCCGCCGAGCAAGGCGCCCGTCCGGGGCCGCCGGGATGGTCCACGCAAACGCGATCGCGCTGCTGTCGTCGAGAAAGAGGTCGGCGCTCGTCGGACCGAGCGCCACCCGCGCACGCAATGACCACGAAGGCGCCGCGACGAGCGCCGGAACGAACCGCGCGATCATCCGGCCATACTTCGCGGTGTCGTGAAAGATGGCGAGCGGCCCGGTGAGCGCGAGCCTCGTCACGTCACCATCGACGTCGAAGCGCGCCAGCAGCCCGTCGCGCTTCGCGGCCACGACGATCGCCGCCGCATCGCCGCGGATCGTCGCGTGGACCTCCATCGAGCGCGCGAAGAGCGCTTGCGCGAGTGCCAGGTTGTAGCGCGGCACGATGTCGGCCGGGCGGATCGAGTCGGCCGGAGCGACGAGCACGCGGCGCGACGGACGATCCGCAAACAGACTGCCCACGACGGCGTCTGGCGACATCCCGAGCCGTCGCGCGGCCTCCTGGATCGCGTCTTCGCGCCGGAGATCGACCGCAAGCTCGAAGGCGAGCTCGCGGAGCGCCGCCGGCGCGACCGGTGCGTCCACCTTGGCATTCCAGCGGCGCCGCTCGATCGCCCAGATGGCCTCGGCGATGCGCGATGGCATCTTCGCTTCGTGCGCGACGTGCGCGAGAGCCCCGGGGGCGACGATCTCCGCCTCGCCCACCTGAAGGCCTTCCAGCGTGGAGATCGCGTCGAGCACCTTCGACACGAACGGCTCGTCCCCCTGGCCGAGCCAGCTCGGTAGCACGCGGCCCTCGACGATCCTGTACGCGAGGACGTCAAACGGCAGCAGCATCACCACCTCTCCTTTCGTGTAGCGCGTGGCTCTCCGAGCGCTCCGCCGTCCCGCTCAACTCACGCGAGCGCGCCAGCCGTTCGTCGACCGTCGCCCGCGTCACGAGCTCGTAGACGAGCGCCCGTTTCCCGGGAGCCGGCCTCAAGACCCGGCCGATACGCTGGACGTGCTCGCGGGCGCCGAGCGCTCCGCTCGCGACGATCGCGACGCGCGCATCGGGCACGTCGATCCCCTCGTTGAGGACGCGCGCAGACGCGATCGCACGGAGGCGCCCGTCGCGGAATCTAGCCAGGATGCGTTCGCGCTCACGCGCCCCGACCTCGCCCGTGATCACCGGGATGAGATTGCGCTCCGCGACCTGGTACGCATCCTCGACACGCGCCGTGAAGACAATGGTGCGGTCTTGCTTGTGCCCCGCGAGAAGGTCGGCGACGAGCGCCCGCTTGGCCCTCGGAAAGCAAGCGAGCTGGACGGCATACGTGTGGTCGCGGAGCGCTGCGCGCCCCTCCGTCGTGGCCCCGACGACACGCAACATCTCGTCGTATCCGGCACCTGGATGCCTCCGGAAGAAGAGGCGGCGCAGCGCAGCGAACGGCCGCGAAAGCCGCTCGTATCGGTCGCGTTCGTCTTCGTCGAGCTCGACGTGGAGGCGCATCAGCGTGACCTCGGCGAGGTGCTTCCCCGTCAGCTCCCCTACCCCCACCTCCAGGACGACGGGGCCGACGAGCTCCGCGAGACGAAGCGCCCCGTCCGTCCCCGGAGCGGGCGCCGTGGCCGACAGGCCGAGTCGTGCCGGCGCGGCACAGGACTCGAGCGCCTCTGCGCGGGCGCCGCTCGCGAAGTGATGAACCTCGTCGACGACCAGGAGACCGAATCGATCGCCCACCATGTCGAGGCGTCTGTACGCGCTCTCGAACGTCATGACCGTGACCCGCTCGATCGTCCGCTCGCCGTCGCCAACGATGCCGATCCGTTCGCCGAGCGTCGTGCCGAGGGTGGACGCCCAGGCGGCCATGAGCGCACGCGTCGGGCAGAGCACGACGGCGGGGACGCCGCACGCGAGGATCGCGGCGAGTGCAACCCGCGTCTTCCCCGCGCCCGTAGGCAGAGCGACGATCCCTCGCCGACCAGCCGTCATCCACGCGGCGAGCGCCGTGTCTTGGTAGTCCCGGAGTCCGAGCGATTCCCACGTGCGCGGAGCAGCAGGCCAGCGCTCACGGAGATCGCCCTCCAGCTTCTCGCCCAGAGCGTCGGCTCGGGCAGCAATGTCCGCGAAGAGATGAGCGGGTGCACGAAACACGCCTGCTTGTGGATCCCAGACCACGCCCGGCCCGCTGGCTGCCCGCCCCGCGACCAGCAACGTTCCGTTCACGAACGCGATCTTGGTCGCGTTCGTCGTTCCGGTTCCCGACCACGCCGTGTCTGCCATCGAGAGCCGGTCCTGAAGGAAGCGTGCCGACGCAGCGCACGCGATCTTCCGCGCACTTGGACAGCCCCGAGCCTGGCCCCGGCCTGGCCCGGCACTGGCCCCGGCCAGCGGGTCAGGGCGGTTACCCTCGAGCGCGCGTTCCCTCGCGACGTCAGTAGCGCCACGGCTCGCGGCGATGCGGATCGACGCGCGGCAGCCGCCACGGACGCGCGCCGGGCAGCTGGTACCCTTCGAGGAGCAAGGCGACCCGCGCGCGGTGAGGCCGGAATGGCTCGAGCACCTCGAGCAACGCGGCGTCGGCTGCCCGCGGATCATCGCGGCTCAGGTCCGGGCCTCCGAGAGCGGCCGTGATGGTGTACGGCGCGTGAAAGTCGCCGACGGGAACCGCATCGGCCCAGCCGAGACCGCTCCGAGCAACGGCGTTCGCCGTCCATGGACCGACGCCACGCAAGCTCTGGAGCTTCTCGACCGCGACCGCGGCGGGATGACTTCGCAGTCGTTCGAGCGCGTCCGCGCGACCCGCGCCTTCGTGCAACGTCAGTGCGCGCTTCGATCCGATGCCGATCGCATGAAGCTTCCACATCGGCACGCGCTTCACCGCCGCACCGGTCGGCGCAGCACGCAAACGCGTGCTCGGAACAGGCTCGCCGGCGATCCTCCACAGTCGACGTGCGGACGCGCGCGCCTCGTACCCGGTGACGAGCTGCTCGATGACGGCGATCGCGAAGCTCTCGAACACCGTGGGCTTGCATGCGATGCGCGGATCGATCACCCGCGAGAGACGGCCGAGTACGGGATGATCGCGGACCATCACGAGGAACTCGGACGGGTCGTCGTCGACGGCCGCGATCGAGCGGGCCGTGGCGACCGCTTGGTCGCAGTCCGCACTCGAGCAGCTCCCGGTCGTGAGGAGGCGGACGCGCACCTCACCTCGAACCCAACCGAAGGCGACGATGAGCGCGTGTTCGCCGCCGCGAAGGGCGACGAACCTCCGCTTCAGCCGAACCCGCGGGTCGTAGCCGGGCCCACGTGGGCGGAAGGAAGCGCTCGCGACCGCGCGCAGCCCACGAGCTCCTTCGAGGTCTGCCTTCGGTTCGATCGGCAGGTGTTGCGGACGCACGGCGCTTCGAACGTAGCTTAGAACGCCCCCGCACACGCGATCCCGCCCGCGGTCGGCGAACACGCGAGCCGCGGCGGCGCGCCAGCGGTGCTCTTCGACGGCGGATCGGCGCTGGTGGCAGCCGATGGGGCGGCGGCGACGAGGACGACGCCGCCCGCAGCGAACACGCCGCCACCGACGAGCGTGAGGATCGAGATCGTCAGCCACGTGCTGGCAGAGCTGACCTGATCGTTACAGCTGGCCGGCTGTTCGACGCCGAGCCCGGGGCACGTTCGGTTGTAGTCGTCGATGATCCCTTTGCGGATGACGAGGCCAACGGCGCCGGTGGCAAGCAGCGCGGCGCCGGTGCCAACGAACGCCCAGCCGAGGAGACGCTGGCTCGCGCCCGGGTCTTGGCCGGGATGTGGCCGATCTTCGGGGGCGTTCACGCCGCCCGATCCCGGGAGCGGCGTGCCGTCCGCGGGCTTGCTGACGGACACCGGGACGAGCGTCACGGTCTCCCGGGCGACCCCTCCCGGAGGCAGCTCGACCATCCGTGTCGTCGGCTGGAATCCTGCGGCTCGGACTTCGAGCGTTCGCCTGCCAGCCTCGATCCGGAACGGGCCCGCACCCGTGCCGAGCTTCACGCCGTCGACGAAGACCTCCGCGTTGTCGGCGCCGCGGACCTCGAGCGTGGTGATGCGCCGTCGCACGACCCCGAGCGCACCTTCGAGCGCAGCCTTGTTCCGCGCGATCCACGGATCAGCCTCGGCGGCCAGCGCCTGCGAAAGATCGGTTTCCGCAAGAACCCACATTCCGAGCGCCTGCTCGGCGAGGCCGACCTGCGCGCGCGCGCGCGCGCTCGGAGCCTTCGCCAACGCTTGCCGGAAGACGGCGAGCGCTTCGTCGTCCCGCCCCTTTTCTCGGAGCTCGACGCCCTTCGTGATCAGCACCTCCGCGTCGGAGGCCGCATCCGCGCGCACGGGCGGAGCAAGGAGGGTAGCCGTGACGCCGAGCACGACGCCGATGAATATCGATCCCGCAGTTCGCACGAGTGGCGTCGATGCTACCGCAGGATGGGCGCGCCGTTCGGCGCATGCGTCTCGACTGGCGCTACCGGCTGCACCGGCGGGGTCGCGACCACTCCCGTGGACACCGGCTTGGCCTTCGTCTTTCCGGAACCGGCCGCCGAACGCGTCTTCGGCGTCGGGAGCGGCTCGGCGGCGGGGAGGGTCGCCGGCGAGACCGCGGTTGCGACCACGGACGGCGCGGGCTCTGGAGCGCTCGGCTCACTGGTCACGCCGGCCAGGGACGCCGTCGCGGCAGGCACCGTCTCGACAGCCGTTGGTGGCGGCGACGACGCCCCGGCGGCGGTCATCTTCGTGAGCGCCCCTGAACGAAGCGCGACGACGAACACCGCCGCAGCTGCAAACGAGACGAGCGCTCCGACGGCAATGCCCATCGTGAACGGGGAACGTCGCTGAGCCGACGCGGGACGTGGCTCCGTTCCGTGCCCCCACGTCACGTCGGTGGAGACGAGCGCCGGTCGTGGCTCCCTCGGCGGAGGGACGTGCGATGGGGACGAGGATGGATGCGAGGACGGATACGAGGACGGATACGAGGCAGCGGGCGCGACCGACTGGTCCGGCACATGGCGAAGCGCCTTGGCGACGTCTTCTCCCGTGGGCATCGTCACGGCGGTCGACGGCCCGGTCTCGTCCGCCGGATTCGCGGCCGGGAGCGAATCCATCGTGTCTTCGAAGGAACGCCACGGCCGCAAGACCGCGCCCTGCTGAGCGCTGCGCGCATAGGGCTCGAGGGCCGTCGCGAGCTGGGCGACGTTCTGCCAACGCGCGGTCGGATCCTTCTCCAGGCACCGCATCACGATCGCGACGAGCTTCGCATCGAGCCCGGGACGAAGCGCAAGAAGCGATGGCGGCGACTCGTTGACGACGCGGATGCACACCTCCGTGACGGTCTCTCCTTCGAACGGAAGCTGCCCGCCCAGCAGCTCGTACAAGATGACGCCGAGAGACCAGATGTCGCTGCGGACGTCCGCGGCGCGAGCCGACCGCATGTGCTCGGGCGCCATGTAGAGCGGCGACCCCATCACGGCCTGCGAGTCGGTGAGCGCCATCTGACCGACGGCCGCAGCGCCCACCGCCTTCGCAATCCCGAAGTCGAGGATCTTCACGAGCGGCAGTCCGTTGAGGCGCCGACTGACGAAGAGGTTCTGAGGCTTGAGATCTCGATGCACGATCCCGGCGGCATGCGCCTCGACGAGGCCCTCACACGCCTGCAGGACGTATTCGACCGCGTCCGCGATGGCGAACGGGCCCTTCTGCTTCGTGAGCTTCGCAAGGTCGAGGCCCTCGAGCAGCTCGAGGACCATGTACGGGCTCCCGCTGTCGTCGCGGCCCACGTCGAAGACGCGAGCCACGTGCTCGCTCTTGAGCCGCGCCACCGAACGGGCCTCGCGGAGGAAGCGCTCCACCGCGTCTTTGCCCGACACCGCTTCCGGCAGGATGAACTTCAGAGCGACCGGTTGATCGAGTTCGGTATGCGTTGCCGCAACGACGACGCCCATGCCGCCTGCGCCGACGATGCGATCGACACGGTACTTTCCACCGACGAGATCGCCGGGTTTCACGGGGGAGCGGACGCGAGCGTCTTCGGACATCCGTACAGCGCCGAACCGTAGCATGGTGCTCGCGGAACGCACCCCGCTGTCCTTACGCGCACCTACAGTGGGACTTTCTCGATCCAGCTCGTCGGAGCGGTGCACGCGCACGGCCCTCACGGACGAACGATGAGCGGATTCCATTCAAACGCCGGTGTCCCGCGGGAGAAACCTGATTGAAATCACGAGACACCCCACCGCTTCTCCAATGCGGATATGCTGCGTGCGATGCCGAATACGACCGTCGTCGTAGTTCTTGTCGTCGTCGCCGTTGCGGTTGCCGTGCTGCTCTTCCTCCGAAAGAGGGCGAAGGCGGCCGAGCCCGAGGCTCCGCGCTTCGAACCTCCACGTGAGATCGTCAAGCGACCCGCCAGCGACGCTCCGGCGGCGAGCGCGCCGAAGAAGAAAGAGGAGGAAGCGGCCGCGCAGCCGCCTCCCGCCGCAGCGGCGCCGAAGGCAGCCGCGAAGCCCGAGGGCTTCCCGACTCCGACCGCGAGCCCGGCCGAGGCCGACGTTCGCCCGCCGCCCCCTCCGCCTGCGCCGGAGCCGCGCGTCGAGGCGAAGACGCCATCTGCACCGCCTGCAGAGGAGAAGCCTTCGAGCCTGCCGCCGTCGAGCGAAGAGATGGTCGCCGACGAGATCCTCGAGTCCGCGCCCGCAGCGGCAAAGGAGCCGCTGAAGACTCCTCCCGCGGCGCCGGCGCCGGCCCCGCCGCCGCCTCTGCCGCAGCGCGAATCGAAGCCGGGCGCGCCGCGGCCGCCGATGCGATCGTACTCGAACATCAACGACCAGTCGGTCGCAGAGGAGCTGAGGCGCGAGTCGTTGACGCCGGCGCAGCCGAAGCCGACGTCCGAGCCGAAGGTCGCGGCACCGAAGCCGACGTCCGAGCCGAAGGTCGCGGCACCGAAGCCGGCGATCTCGGAGGCGAAGGTCGCGCCCGCAAAGCCGGCGCTCCCGACGTCGGAGCCGCGCGCGGCTGCAGCCAGGCCCCTTCCGACGTCGGAGCCGAAGGTCGCGGCGAAGCCGCTGCCCACGTCGCAGCCGCGGGTCGCGACGCCGAAGCCGGTCGACGAGCACGACTTCTCCGCGATCAACCAACCGCCCCCCGCCGCCCCGAAGCCTGCGACCTCGGTATCGGCGGCAACCGCGGCGTCGGCCGTCGCGTCGAAGCTGATTCCCCCACCGAACCCGGCGACGGCCGACCTGGAGAAGAACGATCCGCGCCACGCCGCAGCGCGGCGCCTCGCGCGCGTGTCGGTGAGCGAGATCAAGCTCTATCACGAGGACGAGGTCAAAGCCGGTCGCGAGGCGAAGGATCTCTGGACGCGCCTGCAGCAGGACATCGCGCTCGCACGACAGACGTTCGAAGCGCGCGTGGTGCGCGAGGTGCGCGAGCGGTTCGACTATCTCTACGACGAGATCATCCGGCAGCTCGCCGAAGGTGACCTGTCCAAGCTCGGGCCCGAGGCGCCACCGCCGAAGCCGACCGAGCCGCGGCCGTCCGATACGACGACGACGGCCACCATGACGGCGCCTCCGCCCTCAGACGATGCGCCGGCGGAGAACGCCGACTTCGACGCGCCCACGCGTACGGCTCGCAAGACGCTCGACGAGCCCATTCCGGCAAGAGTCGAAGCGCCCGCCCCCGTCGCCGAACCCGCGCCGCCGCCCGCAGCGAAGCCGGCAGACGCGAAGCCGACGGGCATCGCTGCACGTGTCGCCTTCCCGTCGAATCCGGAGACCGCCGAGCTCGAGAAGAACGACCCGAGGCACGCCGCAGCAAGACGTCTCGCACGCCTCTCGGTGAGCGAGATCAAGCTCTATCACGAGGACGAAGTGAAGGCCGGCCGCGAGGCAAAGGACCTCTGGAAGCGGATGCAGGCGGACATCAGCCTCGCGACGCAGACGTTCGACAAGCGCGTCGACAAAGAGGTCCGCGAGCGCTTCGACTACCTCTACGACGAGATCCTGCGACAGCTCGCGGAGGGCGACGTCTCGAAGCTCGGCCCCGACGCACCCAAGCCGAAGAAGAACGGTGAGCCGACGGCCTCCGCGGCTGCGGTCCCGGCGTCTGCGCCGATCGCAACGCCGAAGGCCGAGCCGCTGCCGAAGTCGGAGCCGAAGGTTCAGGCCGCTCCCGCTCCAGCCGCGGCTGCTCCCGCTCCCGCTCCCGCTCCCGCTCCTGCTCCTGCTCCGGCCCCGGCTGCTGCGCCTGCTCCGGCGACGGCCGCCGCGACCGTGGCGGCACGTTATGCCCCGCCGACGAACCCGGCGACCGCGGAGCTCGAGAAGAACGACCCGCGTCACGCTGCGGCGCGACGACTGGCGCGCCTGTCCGTGAGCGAGATCAAGCTCTATCACGAGGACGAGGTGAAGGCCGGCCGCGAGGCAAAGGACCTCTGGAAGCGCCTCGTGACGGACATCGGCCTCGCCACGCAGACGTACGAGAAGCGCGTCGACAAAGAGGTTCGCGAGCGCTTCGACTATCTCTACGACGAGATCCTCCGGCAGCTCGCCGAGGGAGACGTCTCGAAGCTCGGCCCCGACGCGCCCAAGCCGAAGGTCGAGGCCTGAGTCTCACGCAGCAACCAGGCGACGGCTCCCCCGCGACGCGGACGTGACGAGCTCGTGGAGGGTGCGCTCCACGAGCTGACACACCTGGGCGTGCTCCCGTCGTTCGAGCGCTTCACCGGCGACGCCCCAACGCTCCCAGCCACCCTCGAGCGCTTCGTCCGGAAGCGCCCTTCGCAAAGGAGTCAGCGGAAAGCGCGCTGCGACCGCGCGGAGGGCGCGATTCACCGGCGGCCCGCCTTCGGCGACGCACCAGCGCACGATCTTCCACGCATGTGCCGCGCGCCGCGCCTCGGCGGAGGAGATCTCCTCGAGCGCCTCCCCGATCGTGCGCTCCGTGGTCCTTCGCGCGAGCTTCGCGTTCGTCCGCGACCGCCAGCTCTCCGCGAGCGCGACGTCGAGCACGGTCTCCGTCGCCAGCCGCGAAAGCGCAGCCGCCCGATGACGAGGCGACGAGCGACGACGGACGGTTCCGAAACGCATGTGCGGCGTCCGCCCGTCGATCCCGCGCGCGATCCCGCAGCGCAACTTCACCCCGCGAACCTCATCGCCGAGGCGCTCGTACGCGTGCGCGACGAGCTCCGGCGGCGCTCCGAGGCTCACGAGATCCAGCGCGCGCTGCGTCGATCCAACGAGGGCGGCGTGCGCCGCGAGGGCGCCTTCACGCCATGCAGAGGCGAGCTCTCTGCGCGTCACATCGTCGACGTGGTCGTCGGCGAGGAGCTGCACGCGAGACGCCGCCTCCGTCCCCCTGCTGTCTTCCCACGAGCCCACTGCGCTGCCCGACGGGAGCGCGGACCACTCCCCTGAGCCCGCGGACGAGGCTGCGAAGCCCGACCGTCGCCATGATGAGAGGAGCGCGACGACGAAGCCGAGCGCGGCTTCGAACGAGGCACGCAACGAGGCGCCGTTCATGAAAGGAGAACGCTCGCGCCCGCGTCCTCTTCCATCCATGGCCGCCGGCGCTCACGTAAGGCCGCGGGCGCCTTCACGGCCGCGGGCGCCTTCGCGATGCCACGGCTGAGCCTGCGCTGCGTCGGGCGTGTATCCCCCGGTCCACGCCCCGTGACACGGAAGTCGTGCGTAGGACAGTCCTCATCGCGAGAAGTCCCGGAAAAAGCGCTGGGTACGAGCGTTGCTGGTCCGTGATGTCTCCGATGCTGTTCCGTCTGCGACCGCCGTTCGAAGGTCGCCTTGCTCTGCGAAGGTTCTGGGCGACACTCGTGTTCGCCGCGACCGTCGCGTGCGGCTCCACGCCGGAGACGTCGCTCCTCGACGACAGCCTCCGCACCCCGCCTTCGAACGTGCCCGCGCCGACCGCGAGCGAGACGAGCTGCGCGCCCAACGTCAGCGGGCTCGTTCCAGCGGGGATCGAGCCGGCGAACATCCATTGCCCACGCGGCTACGCGCAGCGTGCGTCGTTTGCAGCACTTCCGATCGCGGGCCGGTTCACGACGCTCGACGAGCTGACGAACGCGTTCTGCGTCGAGAAGACGTCGCCGACGATGCCCGTCGATCCGCGCGGGGCGCCGACCGCCGACGAGCCGATCGATTTCGAGAAGAACGATGTCGTCGCGTACGCGTTCGATCGCCGTGCCGGGGTCGAGCCGGTGCTGTTCGAGCGCGGCATCGAGCTGTGGCTCCGGATGACGACGACGACGTGCACCGGCGAAGCGCCTGAGCTCGCCAGCGTCGCATTCGTCGTCCCGAAGGGGACGAAAATCAACGAGCAGAAGTGCTCGTTGCGCTGCGAGTGAAGCGGCCTCGTCCGATCGATCACCAAGGCTGCATTCGCCCGATCATCGCGTAGGGGTAGCCCCAGTCGGGAAGAGAGATCTCGTCGAGCGTCTTCACCTCCTCCGGCGTAAGGGAGATCTCGCTCGCTCCGAGATTGTCCTCGAGCTGAGCGGTCGTGCGCGCTCCGAGGATGATGCTCGAGACCTCCTTCTTGGCGAGCAACCACGCGAGCGCAATCTGAGCGCTGCTCGCTCCGCGCTTCTTGGCGATCGCCTCGACGGCGTCCATGACGTCGTAGGAGCGTTCCTGACCGACGCGTTTCATAGTGTCCTTCCACTCGGCGAGGCGCGCGCCCTCCGGCGGCGGCTGCCCGCGACGGTACTTGCCGGAGAGGAATCCGCTCGCCAGCGGCGACCAGACGAGCACGCCGATCTGGTTCGCGCGACACGCCGGGATCACCTCTCGCTCGGCGCCGCGTTCGAGGAGCGACCACTGCAGCTGAACCGACTCGTAGCGGTGCGTGCGCGTCTTCTCGGACACCCAGAGCGACTCGACGAGGCGGTAGCCCGTGTAATTCGAGCAGCCGATGTAGCGAACCTTCCCTTGCGAGACGAGATCGTCGAGGGCTCGCATCGTCTCTTCGATCCGCACGGACGTGTCCTGCATGTGGACCTGATAGAGATCGATGAAGTCCGTCTTCAGGCGGCGGAGCGACGCCTCACACGCCTCGATGATGTGCTTGCGGGACAGCCCCATGTCGTGCGGCCCCGGCTTTTCACCAGCGCCGAAGCCGATGGGGAACCGGCACTTGGTCGCCACGAGGACCTTGTGCCGCTTCCCCTTCACCCATTCGCCGACGAGCTCTTCGCTCTTGCCTTCGCTGTAGACGTTGGCGGTGTCGACGAGGTTCACGCCGCGCTCGACAGCGAGGTCGAAGACGCGCTTCGCCTCGGCGTCCGGCGACGTCAGGCCCTTCATGAACGACATCGACTCGCCGAACGTCATTGCACCGAGTGACAACACGCTGACCTTGAGGCCGCTCGTCCCGAGGCTCCGGATCTCCATGGGCCGCAGTTTTCTCCGCTCGTGCCTGCGGGTCAACGGACGCCTCGCGGCGACCACCGGCCTGGCCCGGGCCAGGCGCGATCTGGCCTGGGCCAGGGCTCGACGCGGCTACGTCCGCGAGATCGTGTGATGCGGGGCCTGGCACGGTCGTCGCTCGAGGGAGCGGCATGGTCGTCTCCTCCATCACTCTCACGCCTGGTCCCGCCCCCACTTCGTCGCTCTCCATCGCAGGCCGCGCCGGCCATGCCTTCACGCCCCACGCGATGATCGAAGGCTTCGCGTGCCACGCGCGTGGCGTGGAGCTCGCTGCGTGCGGGCCGTCACGCGTGCACGCCCGCGTCCGATCGAAGCGCGTGCACGACGTCCACCTGCGCGCCGATCGCGGCAAGCTCGCCGTCGCGTGCACCTGCCCTGCTCGCTCCCTCGGCCTCGACGTTTGCAAGCATGTCTGGGCGGCTCTTCTCGAGGTGGACCGCAACGATGGCCTCACGGACCTCCGCGGCTCGCGCGGACCGCTCGTCGTGGAGCCTGCACCGTCGCCGCCGAGTGGAACGCACCCGGCAGATGCTGCTGCACCCAAGGACGTGCGGCCGCCCCCGAAGCAAGCGAAGGCCAAGACGTCCGCTCCGACGACGCCCGATCCGGCGAAGACGTCACGCCCGAGGTCGCTCGCGAAAACGATGGGCGTCACCAAAGAGAACGGGAAAGACAGCGAGAAAGAGAACGGGAAAGACAGCGAGAAAGAGAACGAGAGAGCACCGTCGGCAAAGGCGTCCCCCGCGAAGAGCGAGGCGCCGCGTGCGTCCAAGAAGGCCGGAGCCAAGGCGCGCGAGTCGGCCGGGGAGCGCGTTGCCGCACCGGCAAAGGGGCGTCCGGCGTCGAGGCGGAAGCGGTGAATCGGAGCATCCTCCGCGAGGCTTCGACCTACGACGATCGGCGCGCGTCGGGCATCGCGGCGATCTCCTCGAGCGACTTCTGCTCGGCGGGGAGCGCCAGGAATGCTGCGACCACCGCGGCCAAGATCATCAGCCCTGCGCCGAGGTAGTAGCCGTGGAGCACGCCCTCGCGGCTGCCGGTGCCGACGAGCGCGCCGAAGAGCGCTGGCGCCAACACGCCGCCTGCGCCGGTCCCGGCCGCATAGAAGACGGCGATCGCCATCCCGCGAAGCTCGACGGGGAACAGCTCGCTCACGGTGAGGTACGCCGAGCTCGCGGCCGCGGACGCGAAGAAGAAGACGAGGCACCACATCGCCGTGAGCTGGGTCGAGGTGACGAGGTCACGCGCGAATACGATGCCCGTGACTGCAAGGAGAACGCCTGTGAGGCCGTACGTGGCCGCGATCATGGGGCGCCGCCCGACGCGATCGAACAGGTGCCCGAGAACGATCGGGCCGAAGAAGTTTCCGAACGCGAACGGCAACAGATAGAGCCCGATGTCCTCCGCCGCGACGTCGTAAAACTTCCCGAGCACGAGCGGGTACGTGAAGAACACGCCGTTGTACGCGAACGCCTGCGCGACCATCATCACGAGACCGAGGATCGCCCGGCGTCGGTGCTGGATGAAGAGCACGCGGAGGATCCGGGCCCAGCTCGTATCCGCCTGGGTATCGACGTTTGCCTTGTGCCTCGGGGGGACGACCTCGCCGCCCTCCTCGCGGACACGCTCCTCGATGGAGGACACGACGCGTTCTGCTTCGTCGACGTGTCCGTGCATGAGGAGCCAGCGCGGGCTCTCCGGCAGATGGCGGCGCGTGAAGAGGATGACGAGGCCGAGCGTCGCGCCGAGCGCGAAGCAGACGCGCCACCCGAGCCAGATCGGAAGGATGTTCGGATCCAGCAGGACGAGCGTGCCGAGCGATCCGAGCGCCGCGCCGAGCCAGTAGCTGCCGTTGATCCCCAGGTCCGTACGCCCGCGCACGCGCGCAGGGATGAGCTCGTCGATGGCCGCGTTGATGGCGGAGTACTCACCGCCGATGCCCGCGCCGGTGAAGAAGCGGAAGAACGCGAACGACAGGAAGCCGTTGGAGAACGCCGTCAGGAACGACGCGCTGAGATAGACGGCCAGCGTCACGAAGAAGAGCTTCTTGCGTCCGAGCTTGTCCGTGAGCCTTCCGAAGAACAGCGCCCCCAGGACGGCGCCAGCGAGGTAAGCGCTCACCGACGCGCCGATCTCGCCTTCGCTCAGGTGCAACGTTCCCGGCTCGCGGAGCACGTTCGCGACCGCGCCGACGAGCGTCACCTCGAGCCCGTCGAGGAGCCACGTGATGCCGAGCGCGATGACGACGCGCCAGTGCCAGCGGCTCCAAGGAAGCCCGTCCAGGCGTACCGGGATGTCGGTCTCGATGTAGCGACGCTCGTTCATCTCCCCTCCGAACATGCGCCGAAGCGTGCGCGGATGCATGCGGCGACGGTCCGCAGAGGTCGAGAGCCGTGCGGCGGTCGCCCGACGAGCAGCGAATCGCGGCGAATCGCGCCCATCGATCCAGCCCGTGCATCGCCTACGTCGATCCTGGCCGTGACGAGCGTCGCCTCATCAGTCAACGGCGCGCGCGATCGCGGACAGGGTGAGCTCGCGGATGCGTCGTGCTGGCGAGCTCGCAAAGGGCGCAACCGCGGCCAGCAGCTCGTCGTCGCATCGGGCGGGAAGCGCAAGCAGGACGTCTTCGGCGATGGTCGCGTAGTGGCCCGCGGCGGCATACGGAGCGAGCGTGGTGAGGGCCGCGCGGATGACGTTACGCGCGCCGGGACCGATCGCGAGCATCCACGAAACGAACCTCTCGCGCCTCCCCTGCGTCCCGCCCGCCTTCGCGATTCGTGCAGTCCGCAGCGCTGTCGCGCATCGATGGCCAGCGTATTCGAGCAGGCGCCCGACGCCCCGCGACGTTCTCGACGCCTGCCGACCACATTCCGAGAAGACGAACGGCGTCCACGAACGAGAGCGCGCGATCGAAAAAGGCGCGAGACGTCGCCGCCTCGCGCCGAGTGGTGTCAAAGAGGTCGTGTCAAAGAGGTCGGACTGCGCCGACGGCGATCAGAGCGCGCCGTTCAGCGGGTCGAACTTGTCACCGCCGTTGAGGAGACCGTTCGACGTCGCCGGCTTGGGCTTGGGCGTCGGCGCCTGCTTCGGGCGCTCCTGGGCCTTCACGCGCGCCTTGTCTTCACGTGCCTTGTCGGCATCGGCGAGCATCCGCTTCTGCCAGTCGCTGAGCTCGGGCTTCGAGGCTGGCGCGGCCGAAGGAGGCGCGGCTTCCTTCGCGGCCGGAGGAGGAAGCGTCTCGACGGCGGCAGGCGGCGGAGCCTGCTCGGCCGCGGCCGCCTTCGTCGGCGCCTCGATAGCGCTGACGTCCGCGCCGACCGGCGCGGAGGACCCGAGCTGCCCCGCGAGGACGGCCACCGCGGCGGCAACGGCGAGCGCACCAGCGGCGGCGCCGATGACGAGGCCGCGCTTGCTGCGCTGCCTCAGCTCGTCGAACGAATCGGGAAGGTCCAGATCGTCGATCGCCGGCTTCGTATCCGGCGCGAGCGGAGCCACCACGTCCGCAGAGCTCGGAGCTGGGTTCGCAATCGCGAAGGGCGAGAGGCTGGGAGTCTGCTCGGTCGGGCTGTCGTCTTCGAGACCGGCTGCCTCGCCGAGGGTCGTCCATGCGGACGCTCCAGGCGGAAGCACCGGCACGCGGGCATCGATGAGACCCTCATCGAATGCGCGATCGAGCGCGTCGATGGTCATCATCCGGATCTCCCCCGTGCTGAGCTGCACACGCCAGAGCTCGTCGTTCATGGTATCCATGACCGGGACGCTAACGGCCGTCCGATGTAGGTCGCGATCCGTGAATCGTCGTGATCCGTCGGTGAGACGCGTGGAAACGGCTGAGCGAAGCACGGCTGAGCAAGACTGAAATGTCGCGCCTGTGCCCGCGCCCGACGCGTCATCCGTAGTTGGTGGTAGTGTCCGGGCCGTGCCCACGACCTCTCAAGAGAACGGCTGGTTCGGTGCCTTCGGCGGCCGGTTCGTCTCCGAGACGCTCATCCCAGCGTTGGACGAGCTCACCGCCGCGACGAAAGACATCGCCGCCACCGAAGCGTTCAAGACCGAGCTCCGCACACTGCTCGCCAACTACGTCGGCAGGCCGACGCCGTTGACCGAAGCGACGCGGCTCGCGCGCGCGATCGATCCGGCGAGCAAGACGCTCCTTCGTCTGTTTCTGAAGCGCGAAGACCTCTGCCATACCGGCGCGCACAAGATCAACAACGCGCTCGGGCAGGTCCTGCTCGCGACGAAGATGGGCAAGACGCGGATCATCGCCGAGACGGGCGCCGGTCAGCATGGCGTTGCAACGGCGACCGCGTGCGCGCTCTTCGGGCTGCCTTGTGAAGTCTACATGGGCGCAGAAGACGTGAAGCGGCAGGCGCCGAACGTCGGGCGCATGAAGCTCCTCGGTGCGAAGGTGATCCCCGTCGAGTCGGGGTCGCGGACGCTCAAGGATGCGATGAACGAGGCGCTCCGCGACTGGGTCACGAACGTCGCCACCACGCACTACTGCATCGGAAGCGCCGCCGGGCCGCACCCGTACCCCGAGCTGGTCGCACGGTTCCAGTCCGTCATCGGCGAGGAGGCTCGTGCGCAGATCCTCGAACGCACCGGACGGCTCCCGGACGCGGCCGTGGCTTGCGTCGGAGGCGGCTCGAACGCGATCGGGCTCTTCCGTGGGTTCGTCTCCGCGGCGAGCGTGAAGCTCTACGGCGTCGAGGCCGCCGGCCATGGCGTCGAGAGCGGCAGCCACGCGGCCACTCTGACCGCCGGGCGCGTCGGCATCCTCCACGGCTCGAAGAGCTACGTTCTCTGCGACGAAGGCGGGCAGATCCAGGAGGCGCACTCGATCAGCGCCGGCCTCGACTATCCGGGCGTCGGACCCGAGCACGCGTGGCTGAAGACGTCGGGACGCGCCCGCTACATCTCGGCGACCGACGACGAAGCGCTCGCTGCGGCTGCGCTCGTATCGCGTACCGAGGGCATCCTCCCCGCGCTCGAGACGTCGCATCCGTTCGCCAAGCTCGGCACGATCGCCGAGGAGGTCTCGCGGACGCTCGGACGACCGGCGACCATCGTGCTGTGCCTCTCGGGTCGCGGCGACAAAGATCTCGAGACGCTGCTCGCTCGGCTCTTGCCGCCGGACGGGCCTCAATCCGACACTGCGAGCGGAGCCTGAACAACGTGGGTCGCATCGAAGACGTTCTTTCCCGGCGCGCAGCCGAGAACAAGAAAGCGCTCGTGACGTACCTCTGCGTCGGGGATCCCGATGGAGAGGCGTCGATCGACCTCGCGCTCGCGTGCGCCGAGGAAGGCGCAGACATCCTCGAGCTCGGCTGTCCGTTCAGCGATCCGTCCGCGGACGGCGCCGCGATCGCGCGAGCCAGCCAGCGTGCGCTCCGCCGCGGCGGCGGCCTGCAGGAGACGCTCCGGGTGGCCCGAGCGATCCGCGACCGTTCGGACGTGCCGATCGTCCTCTTCGGCTACTACAACCCGCTCTTCGTCCGCGGAGAGGAAGCGGCCGCACGAGCCGTAGCAGAGGCGGGCGTCGACGCACTGCTCGTCGTGGATCTGCCGATCGACGAGTCGCTGCCGCTCCGCCACTCCGCCGCAGACCGGGGGCTCGGAGTCGTCCCGCTCGTCGCGCCCACCACACGGCCCGAGCGGGTCGCGCGGATCGGCGAGATCGCAGAGACGTTCCCGGTGCCGTTCGTCTACTACGTGTCGATGACCGGCGTCACCGGCGGGGCCGGCGCGTCCGAGATCCTGGCAAGCGCCGGAGCCGAGGCAGGCCGCGTGCGCGCCGTGACGAAGCGGCCGACCGTCGTCGGCTTCGGCATCGACTCCGGTGAACGAGCGCGCGTCGCTGCGAAGGACGCGGACGGCGTCGTCGTCGGCTCGGAGATCGTTCGCCGGATCGAACGTGAGCCCACGCACGAGCAGCGGCTCTCGAGCGTCCGCGAGGTCGTGCGCGAGCTTCGCGCGGCGGTCTGAGCGCGGATCTGAGCGCGGATCGAGCGCGGCCGCTCGCGCGGCGGGCCGTTCGTAGCTAGGATGCGCGGCCCGTTCGACCGAACTACACTCCTCGTCTCACCGCCCGAGCTCTCTCATGCTTCTGCTCTGCGTCTCCGACATCCACGGCAACCTCGACGCTCTACGAGCCGTTCTCGCAACGGCGGAGCGGCGCGCCTTCCACAAGCTCCTCGTCGGCGGAGACATCGTCTTCCCCGGCCCTGAGCCGCTCGAGACGTGGCGACGCCTGTCGGCGGCCGGAGCCGTGATGGTCCAGGGCGTGTCCGACAAGGCGCTCGCTACCCTCGATCCGAACGCGCTGCATCCGCGGAGCGAGCACGAGCGCAAGATGCTCGACCGCATGAAGGCGGTTCGCTCGGAGCTCGGCGATCTCGTGCTCGAGCGCATCAAGCGCCTCCCGACGCATCAGCGTGTCCCGCTCGAAGACGGCGGCGAGCTCGTGCTCGTCCACGGCTCTCCTCTCCACCCGGACGAGCCGCTCTCGTTCGACATGTCCGACGAGGAAATCGACGCGCTCCTCGGCGACGATTGCGGCGATGTCGTCGTCTGCGGGATGAGCCACACGCCGTTTCACCGCATGATCGGCGGCGTGCACGTCGTCAACGTCGGCAGCATCGGCGAAGCGCCTGACGGCCTCGCAACGACGCCCACCTACGGAAGCGGCGAGCATCCGAACGTCGCGCATGCGACCTGGATCGAGTCGACGCCGCAGGGCATCCACGTCGAGCAGATCACGGTGCCGCTCGAGGCCCCGCCGAGGCAGCTCCTCGCGGGCACCTGACGCGCGCGCTCTACGACGCACGCACGCATAGCGCGCTCGTGGGATTGAGCTCCCGCGCCAATCGCTCCGCTCGGAGCTGATCGCCCCGCTTCGGGGCCGGATGCTCGGCTCGGGAGAGATTTCACCGTGAGGTCGGAAGAGGCTGTGCCTCTTTCGTGACTTTGAACGCGACCGCAGCGCGCGATCAAATCGACGCCGTAACATTGCGCCCGTGAAGCGGGGTTTGCGACGATCGCTTCGTGGTGACACGACGAGGGCCTTCGCTCGCGAAGGCACGAACGCCCGCGCTCATCGAACGGCGCGGAGACATGGTCCGAACGACGGAAGGTCGATGGCGCGAGCTGTTTCGGGCGGCCGACATGATGAGCGAGGGGGCCGCGAAGGAGGAACGTAGTGGGGAACGCACCTGGTACGGCTCGACGAGCCTCATCCTGGAGCTTCCTGTGGAAACCTCGTTGGAAGATCGTGAGCAGCTGCTCGCGATCGCGAGAAAAGACGTGCATGCACACGTCCATGCGCTTCGCTCCGCTCATCGAGAAGCGCAGAGTCGAGCGCCGGGCCAGCTCGGACGCGTGGCCTGCGAGCTTCGATTCAGTGACGATCCGAAGGGGTTGAGGATTGACGTCGACGTCCAGGCGCCTTTGATAGAGAGGCGGAGGGTCACGAGGACCTTGCCATGACGACTCTCATCGACGGCATGCCGACATCGAAGAAGCACCGAGGCAAGGGCAAGCGAGGCGGCGAAGT
>JAFAER010000106.1 GCA_023423895.1 Pseudomonadota bacterium | reverse complement strand
GACACCTTCTCGTGAGGCCCGAGCATGACGATGACCCGCTCGGGTGAGTCGGGCGCGACGTCGAGACCCACCACATGGTTCGAACCGTCGAGGAGGAGCCTCGCGGGCAGGTCACCGTGGAGGTTGGGCCGGGTCGGCTCGGTCACGATGACGACGGTCGCGGTCGCAGGGTCATTCGCGTAGCTGGAGGCGGGCTGCTCGGGGAGCATGTAAAGCATCGTAGGCAGCCCCAGGCCCGCGCGCTACGGGCACGTTGGAGCTTCAGCCAGTGGCCTTCAGCGGTCTCGTTTGCGATCCGCGGGTAGCGCGCCTTTTGCCGTCGCGAGAAAACGCTCGCGTGCGAAGGCGTGCTCGACGATCGGCGCCGGATACGTCTTCCCGATGACGACGCGAGCACGCGACAGCTCGACCGCGGGCGCCTCCCAGGGGCGATGGATCCATCGATCCGACAGGGATGCCAGCTCGGGCACCCACCTCCGCACGTACGTTCCGCGCGGATCGAACCGTTCGCCTTGAAGGGTCGGGTTGAACACACGGAACCACGGCTGAGCGTCGACGCCGCAGCCGGTCGACCACTGCCAGCCGAGATCGTTCGCCGCCCAGTCTCCGTCGGTGAGGAAGCGCATGAAGTGCTCCTCGCCGCGGCGGAAGTCGACGAGCAGGTGCTTCGAGAGAAAGCTCGCCGAGATCATCCGCGCGCGGTTGTGGACGAAGCCTTCCGCGAGGAGCTGTCGAGCCGCCGCGTCGACGACCGGATAGCCGGTCGTCCCGGAGGCCCATGCACGCCATGCCTTCTCGTCTCGTCGCCACGGGAACCGTCTCCAGGCGGGCTTGAAGGGCTCGGTGAGGACACGCGGGCTCTGGCGGAGCACGTCGTAAGCGAACTCGCGCCAGACGAGCTCGCCGAGGTACGCGCGCCGGGCCTTCGGATGTTCGACGAGGCCTTCGTCCGCGAGCGTCCACACCGTGCGCGCGCTCAGCGTGCCGAACTTGAGATCCTGCGAGAGCCGGCTCGTCCCCGGCTCGCCCATGAGGTTCCGTCCGACGTCGTAGTGTGGACCAGGACCGCGGAGGAACGCGCGCAGCCGTGCCTTCGCCGCCGTCTCGCCGCCCAGGAGAAGCCGCTCGTTGCGCGTCATGCCGAGGTCCTCCGGCGATGGGATGGGGACCTCGCGTCGCGTCAGCGTACGTGGAAGCTTCGGCAACGGAGGCAGCGCACGGAGCGCCTTGCGAGGTCGCGCGATCTCCACCGTCCTCGAGAACGCTCGTGCGAACGGAGTGAACACTGAAAACGGCGTACCCGCCCCGGTGAGCACCTGCCCCGGCGATGCCAGCGTCTCGCCTTCGTAGAGGTCGAACGGGATCGGCGCGAGCGCCTCGGACACGCGCCGGTCGCGTTCTCGTCCGACCGGCTCGCTCCAGCGATGACCAACGACGCGCTCGACCGCGAGCAGACGCGCGAGCTCCGGGATGACCTCCGTGCTCTTCCCTTCGACGACGATCAACCGTGAGCCGAGCTTCGCGATCGTCGCGGCGAGCTCGGTCAGCGACTCCAGCAGGAACTGGATGCGATGCGGGATGCGCTGGGCGCGCTCCGGCGCGAAGAAGTACGGGTCGAGGACGAAGACGGGGATCGTCTCTCCGGACGAGGCTGCCTCTCCGAGAGGGGCGTGGTCGGCGACGCGCAGGTCCTTTCCGCGAAACCAGACCAGCGTACGCATCGGGGCAAGCCCGTATTACCCTGCTTGGCCGTTGCTCGTCACGATCCTCACTGTCGCAGAGATCGTCTACGTCGTCGTGCTGGCGACCTGGATCCTGTTCGAGAAGCGACCGCCGGTCTCGACGATCGCGTGGATCCTCTCGCTGGTCGCGCTTCCGTACGTCGGGTTCCTCATCTTCTTCCTGCTCGGGCCGCGGCGGCTCGTGCGGAAACGGCTGAAGCTTCGCCGTGCCCGCGGCAAGACGAGGGAGGACAGGCTCGGCCACGCCGGCGCGCTGGCGTCTTCGGTCGCGCGGCCCCAAGACGCCCGGGTGCTCCAGCTCGATCGCCTCGCCGTAGGTTCCGGCGAGGCGCCCGCCGACCTCTGCGAAGACGTCGAGATCTTCCACGAGGCCGCGACGACCTACGACGCCATCGAGGAGGCGATCCGCGGCGCGAAGCATCACATCCACGTCGCTTATTACATCTTCGACTCCGGCCGCGCCGGCTCCCGCCTGGCGGACGCGCTCATGGCGCGCGCGAGGGATGGTCTCACCGTGCGCGTGCTGCTCGACCACGTCGGATCGAGCGCGATGAAGCGCTCGATGATCGACGCCATGCGGTCGAGCGGCATCAAGTTCGCCTGGTTCAACCCCGTCAGGTTCTCGCGCATACGGAGCCGCATCGACTTCCGCAATCATCGGAAGATCGTCGTCTGCGACGGGTCGATCGGGTTCACCGGAGGCATCAACGTCTGCGACGACTACGTGCCCGAGATCGCGCCGGCCGCGGCGCCATCGAGCGAGGTGCCGTCCGCGCGGAAGCGCATCCGGCGTGGACATCCGGCGCCGTGGAGGGACACTCACGTCCGGCTCCGCGGAGATGCGGTGCGCTGGCTACAGCTCACGTTCCTCGACGACTGGCAATACGCGACGGAGTACGTTCCGCGAGAGCCGGAGTACTTCCCGCCCGCGACGGGAGCGGGTCGTCATCACGTGCAGATCGTCGCATCGGGCCCGGATCGCGACGGCGAGCCGATCCAGCGGCTGTACTTCGCCGCGATTGCCCTCGCGCAGACGCGCGTGCTCGTGACGACTCCGTACTTCGTGCCGGACGACGCGATCCTCGCCGCGCTGACGACGGCCGCGCTGCGGGGCGTCGACGTCCGCATCCTCGTTCCTCGCCGCAGCGACTCGCTCATCGTCACGGCAGCAGCGCGCTCGTACTACGACGGAGTGTTGAGCGCGGGGGCGCGCGTCTACGAGTACCAGCCGACGATGGTCCATGCGAAGACGCTCGTGGTCGACGACTTCTTCTCGTCCGTCGGCACGGCGAACATGGACAACCGGAGCTTCCGCCTCAACTTCGAGGTCACCGCCGTCCTCTACGGTCGCGAGCACGCCGACGAGCTCGCGGAACAGTTCCGCCGCGACTGCCAGGACGCGAAGGAGATCAAGAAGCGGACGCGAGAGAACATCCCGCTCCGGTGGCGCGCAGCCGAGGCCGGGGCGCGTCTCCTTTCCCCGCTGCTTTGACCGTGCCTCGCGTACGGAAGCGACGTGCCGAACCGTGTCCGTGAGCGTCGAAAAAGCGCGCTTGTGGACATGTTTTTCGTTTCCACAGCCTGGAGATGCAGCGTCTGCGAGCGAAGCCGCGCTTCTCCACAGGCGGTTCACACACCTCCCGCGAAGATCTCCACAGCTTCTCCCACCGGGGTGCCTTGCCGTAGCTCGCCCGCGCCCGTAGAGCGCTGATCCACCATGCAACCGACCAACGTGGACCGCGCCCTCGCGGCGCTCGAAGAGCAGCATGCCGACGACCCCGAGCGCGCGACGATGCTCCGGCTCACGCGGCGCTTCAAATCGAGCTGGCTCGAGCTGGGCGAAGCGCTCACCGAGGTGAAGCGGAACAAGACGTGGGAGCGATGGGGCTACGAGTCCTTCGACGTCTACGCCAAGACGGAGCTCAAGCTCCGCGCTGACACGGTCGAGAAGCTGACCGGCAGCTACATGTTCCTCCACAAGCGCGCGCCGGAGGTGCTCCAGCGCGATCCGCTCGAGGCGCTGCCGACGTACCAGGCAATCGACTACCTCCGACGCGTCGAAGAGAAAGCCGCCGAGGACGACACGATCCCGAAGGAGACCGTCGTCGACGTCCGCAACAAGATCCTCGAAGAGGGCGTTCCGGTCGCGAAGGTCGCGCGGCTCTACAACGACACGCTGTTTCCGGTGAGCGAGAGCGCAAAGCGCGAGTCGAACCGCAAGTCGCTCAAGTCGACCGCCACCAAGCTCCGCGAGCTCCTCGCCGACACGGAGGCCGTGCCGAAGCGGCTCGCGTCCACGGTGGGAGAAGCGCTCGATGAGCTGCTCGCCGAGCTCACCGGCGAGGCGAAAGCGGCCTGAACGCGGGGGCCGCCGCCCGAATCGCCCGGACGAGGCCGCGCCGAGGCGTCGGCCCCGTCCTCAGCGTGTGACGAGCAACGTGACGGCGACGCTCGCCGCGACGAGGAGCAGTGCTCCGGCGATGAGGAGCACGACCGTCTTCGCGCCGGGGCGAGACGCCGCGGGCAGCGCGAGCGAGGCGTCCGTCGTGGTTGCGGTCATCCGCCACGGCTGGCTCTGCCACGTGGGGTCTGCGCCTGCGTCGAGCGCGGGCGGGCGGTCCGAGCGAAGCCTCTTCTGCGAGCGATCGTCGAACGCGGCGTCGAGCTCCTTGAGCAGGAGCTCCGCGGCGATCGACGACATCGATTCGACCTTTCGCGTCGGCTGCAGCGACGGGTCGGACGGATCGAAGGGCGGGCGCTTCTTCACGTTCATCGACAGCAGCACGAATGTACACGACGCGCCAGGACGCGCGAGCCACGAAAGGGCGGCAGGACGCGTCTGGGACGCGCCGCAGCTTCCGCGAATGATCCTCGGAGGCTGCGGCCCCGGCGAGCCCGCCGACGTCAGGGCATCGCGAGCTCGATGACGTTGATCGAATACGGCGGCAGCTTGGCCTTGACCGCGTTGCCCTCGATCTTCGCGTCGCCGCTCGTCATTCCCGTCGGTGCGCCCGTGTAGACGAACGACTTGATCGCCGTCGGCGCCGCACATTCGTCGAGCGCGATGTTCGCGTCGAAGGGGCGGTCGGCGCTGAAGTTCAGTGCGACGAGCACCCACTTCTTGCCGCTCGCATCGCGCGACGCGAAGAGCGACGTCCCGCTCGGCGAGCTCGACGGAACGATGGTCTCGAGGAAGTGACCTCCCTCGCCGTCGTAGTTGCGGTACGCACGGAACGCCCAATACGCGGGCTTCGGCTTCTTCGGATACGTCCAGTAGAACGCGTGGCTCACGCCGTAGAGCGCGAAGCGACCGAGCGCCTCCGCGAGCGCCACGCCGCCGGCGATGTGGTGCTCGCCTCCGAAGTTGTACTCGCCGATCTGGAAGCCGAGCCCGGGGTAGTTCTTCGCGATGAGCTCCTTCATCCGCGGGATCAGGTAGACGAAGCCGTCTTCTTGCTCGCCGATCCAGGACTCGTCCTTGTATTCGCGATCCCAGAGAGAGCGCGTCGTGCGGAAGCGCAGATCGTTCGTCGCGCGGTCGGTGTTTCCGCCGCCGTCACCACCTTCGCCGTCGCCGTGCTGGACGCCGTCGGCCTGCGGGTAGAGGTGCACGTCGAGGACGTCGAGCACCTTCACGCCGGTCTTCTGCTCGTGCTCGTGCAGCTTCTTCAGGTACCAGGCGAGCATCGGCTCGTCGCCGTGCGCGCGGCGATCGGGCTTGAGCCTGAAGCCGGCCTTCGCGTCTTTCCCGCTGAAGAAGTAGCCGGGCCAGCCCCACTCTGCGGGGCCGGCGATGAGCGCATCGGGGTCGGCCTTCCGCACCGCGGTGCCGAACGCGATCGTCTTCTCGAGCAGCTCGTCGTACGTCGTGCCCTCGGGATGCACGTCGCGGTGGGTCGTGTCCCAGAGCGCGGGCTCGTTGTCGAGGATGTACTGGTAGACGACACGCTTGCCGCGCTTCTGGTCAGCGGCCTTGATCTTCGCGACCCAAGCGCCGACGTCCTCGGGCGTGATCTTCGTCTGCCACCCAGAGGGGTCCTTCGGCGGATCGTGGAGGGTCTTGCCGTCGGGCTTCTTGCCATTCCCGCAGTGCGGCCGATGTGGATCGGTCTTTTCCTGGTGCGGGAACTCCTTCGTCGAGAACGCGCAGCTCTCGGTGTCCTTGGCGACCCAGCCCATCATCGGCACCGTGATGGAGGCGCGGCCTCCTTTCTCGGCGGCCTTCGCGACGAACTTCTCCCAGGAGTCGATCTCGACGTTCTCCCAGAACCAGTCGTTGCCCGTGCTCCAGGCGTTGCCGAGCTTCGGGTTGTAGCGGCTCGTGGTGTTGCCGCCCCAGCGATGCGCCGTTGCGCCAAGGTCCTTGTCCGTGTCCGCCCAGGCGATGCCGAAGATCGTCGGGCTCACGGGCTGCCCAGGGTTCTTGCACATCACGGCCATCGGGGTGGCCGCCTTGAGCTTGCCGTTCCCCGCCTTCGGCACCGGGCCGGCGACCTGATTGGCGAGCGCCTCGGTGATCGCGCTCGTCGCTTGCACCTTCGTGCCGTCGGCCGCGACGATGACCGGCCCCGCGACCGCGGCATCCCCCGCCGCCTGCGGAGCCTTCGACTCCTTCTTCGTGCACGAATCGCAGCCCGCGACGGCGAGGACGGTCAGGCAAAGCTGGAGCGGGCGGAGCCGGCGGATGCCGGGCTCGCGGCGCGTCGTCGACGGCGCGCTTGGAGAATGACGTGGGAACGTGGTCGATGGCGTCGAGAGAGGCGCTCTCTTCAAGGCAGGTCTCCGGTGAAGATCACGAGGTCGGCATAGGCGCGCCATCCCGCCTCGAGGAGGTCCAGTCTGCGAGCACGAGCAATGGCGAGATCACGCCTTGCCAGCATCGCACGCGTCAGGTCGATCTTGCCTGCGCGAAAGCCCTCGACGGAGGACTGCACGGCGCGCTCGAGCGCCGGGAGACCGTGCTTCTCGAGCTCGTCCAGCGCCTTGGTGATCGATGCGATCGCATCCCGAGCGGCACGAAGCCGCGCGTTGACGATCCCCCGGAAGAGCTCGAGGCGGCGCGTGGCGTTCGTGCGGCCCTCCTCGGCGCGACGGATCTCGCCCTGGTACCGGCGCGTGATCGGATACGTGATGACGGCGCCGCCGCCGAGACGAGCTTCGCCCAAGCTGCCGTGGCCGGCGAGGATCTCGAGCGAGACCGGCGGGATCTTCTCGCGCTCGTACCGCTCGATCGACGCCGTCCAGTACGTCTTCTCCGCCACGAGGCGCGAGACGATGGGTGCCTTGTCGACGACGCGCGCGATCTGGCCGTCGTCCCAGGACCCGCGTACCGGCGGAGGCATCACCGGCACGTTCGCCGGCGGCGTGCCCGGATCGGGCGTGCCGGTGAGCTGACCGAAACGTGCGCGCGAGTTCGCGACGCGGAGCTCCGCCTCGACGCGGGATTGCACCCAGCGCGCGACCTCGGCCTCCGCGATGCTCATCTCGTAGAGCGTCGTGTCCTTCGCCTCGAAGCGTCCCTGGAAATACTTCGCCTCCTCGCGCGCCGTCGTCTCGCCCGTGCTGGCCTCGGCGACGCGCGCCGCGCTGATGACGTACTCCCCGTAGGCGGACACGACCTCGCCCGTGGCGATCGCTCGGGCATCGACCAGACCGAGCTTCCTCCAGTCGATGAGGCGTTCGGCTTCCTCGACGCGCTTTCCGCGTTGTCCGGCGATGTCGATCGGGAAGTACGTGAACGTCAATGCCTGGAGGCTCTGGCCGGTGGAGTTCGAGACCGGCCTGTCGATCTGCACGTCGGTGTACGGGTTGCCGAGCGCGCTGGCTCGTGCACCGGCGAGTTGCCCGCGGGCGACGCCGAGCTCTCCCTCTGCATCTGCGACGACGAGGGCCTGCGTGCGAGCGCGCTGGATGGCGACATCGAGCGTCGGGAACTCGGCGGCATGGGCCCGAGGCGCGGCGAGCGAGAGCGCGACTGCAACGAGGCACGAGGCAATGCGGCGTGAAACACGGGAGTCCAGGTTCATGGTTCGGCGGCCACTCTATCGCAGGAGAGGCCGGGTTTTGCGGGCTACGCACAGACGTTGCAAGAAACCACGCGACTGTGACGACGGCTTCACATTAGTTGGAGCTCAAACCAATTTCCTCTCACCATTCCCTCTCGAGACGGCCGCTGGGGCCGGGCGCCGGCCGCCCCGGAGCGTCCGAAACGGCCAGGAAGCCGCTGTCCCATTTTTCCGTTGAGGCGAGGACCGGGAGGCGCGATGGTCCCGCCCATGCTGAACATCGACCTGTCGGGCAAGCGCGCGTTCGTCGCCGGCGTTGCAGACGACGGAGGTTTTGGGTTTGCGATCGCCAAGGCTCTCGCCGAAGCCGGCGCCTCGGTGTGCGTCGGAACGTGGCCTCCGGCGCTCGGCATCTTCCAGACGCTGCTTCGCCGCGGGAAGCTCGACGAGTCGCTCGCGATGCCCGACGGCGGGAAGCTCGAGCTCGAGCGCATCTATCCCTTGGACGCCGAGTTCGACACGTTCGAGGACATGCCGGACGAGATCCGCGAGAACAAGCGGTACAAGGAGCATGGCGACGTCAGCATCCAGGCGGCCGTCGAGCGCTTGAAGGCGGACTTCGGCGCGGAGTCGAGCGACGGGGTGCTGGACATCGTCGTCCACTCGCTCGCGAACGGGCCCGAGGTGAAGAACGTGCTGCTCGAGACGAGCCGCAAGGGCTATCTCGGCGCGATCGGTGTGAGCGCGTACTCGATGGTCTCGATGGTCCAGCGCTTCAGCCCGATCATGCGAAAGGGCGGCGCGTTCCTCTCGCTCTCCTACATGGCTGCGGAGCGCGTGATCCCCGGTTACGGCGGCGGAATGAGCTCGGCGAAGGCCGCCCTCGAGAGCGACACGCGCGTGCTCGCGTTCGAGGCGGGCCGCAAGTACGGACACCGCGTCAACTGCATCAGCGCCGGTCCCCTCGCCTCGCGCGCCGCGAGCGCGATCGGCTTCATCGGCGAGATGATCGAATACACGAAGGCGAACGCTCCCTTGCCCGAGGTGCTCACCGCGCGCGAGGTCGGCGCGACGGCCGCGTTCTTGTGCTCGCCGCTCGCGAGCGGAATCACCGCGACGACCGTCTACGTCGACAAGGGCTACCAGGCGATGGGCAAGTCGCTCTGATCGATGCGCGTGCTCGGCCGTCGACGCGTCAGCGGCACGTGCCGCTCGTGCACGTCAGGCCCGAGCAGCAGTCGTTCTGACAGAGCTCGTAGAGGCCTCGACACACCGGCGCCGGCGCGGGCTGGGTGACCCCACATTGCCCCGCGGTGCACGCGCGCGAGCAACACTCGTCCGGGCTCGTGCACGAAAGACCGTCGCTCGTGCACGTCGACGGGGCGGCATCGGGCGACGGTGCCCCTGCCTCGGCGCCGACGGGACCGCACCTCTCGTCGCGACAGATGGTGCCCTGCGGACAGTCGGTGTCGACGCGGCACGCGCTCTCGGTGCCGTCGTCGCACGCGCCGGCGAGGACCAGCACGACGGCGGCGCACGTAGAGGTGAGGACGAGCCGCCGGTTCACGACTCGGTTGCTACCACGCTGCGCGGTCGAGATCACGCAGCCCCCGACGAACGGCGCCGCCCGATGCGCGAGCGGCGACGCTACTTCGACGACGAGGCGCCCGGGTCCGCACAGCAGCGGAAGCCCTGCTGATAGAACACGTGTTGCTCGTCATGAGCCTTCGTCGCGGGACGACAGCGCGTGCGCACCGGTCCCCAATACCCGCCCTTGAGGACGCTCGGCCGCTCACCCGCGATTGACGAGCGCGTCCACTCGTCGACGTTGCCGGTCAAGTCGTAGACCCCGAACGAGCTCTTGCAGAGCTCGCGAGCGCCGCTCGGCAGGCCTTGCCACAACCGGTCGAGCTCCTGCTTCGCGTTCTCTCCGGCGCGGGGGAAAAGCGCGCGGTCGTTGAACTGCTTCCACGGCCGATCGTTCAAGCAGGCGTCGGGATCGCGCACGTAGCCGTTCGGATACGGCGTGGCCTCTTCGCCCTCGCACGCGAACGTCCACTCGTCTTCGGTGCAGAGCCGCTTGCCCTCTGCCTTGCACGCGTCCCGCGCCTCGTACCAGCTGACGAGGATGATCGGGTATTCGCCTTTGCGATTCGGATATTCGAAGCGGTCGATACAGAAGTGCTGAGGCTGCGTGGGCAGATCTTTCGAGAGCATCAGCCACTTGTCGCGATCGTATTCGGCGCACCGCTCGGGCCATTTGCGGTCGATCCACTTCGTGCACGCCTGCATCTGGAGGTCGTCGAGCAAGAAGTGCTGCTTCATCCTGCCCGCGACCTCGATCATCCCGGGCGCACATGTCCCGCGATTCTTCTCGCGCGCATCGGTGACACTCGGCGCCTCGCCGGCCGGTCCGACGATCTGCCAGTGACGTCCCTGCACCAGCTGCCACGTTCGTGCGAGGTCGCCGGGATCGGCGACGACGGGCGACGGTTGCGCGAGCGCCGGAATTGCAGGCGCGGTTGCCGGCGGTTGCGCCCCGACGCCGAGCGCCGTCGCGGCCGGAGCAGCGACGGCAGAGCGCTCACCTCCCCATGCCGAGGTCACGTCCTTCGACGCGAGCCCGAACAAGACGACGACGAAGAAGACCCCCAGGCGGCGCTTCGAGCGCGGCGTGGGCGCGAGGGAACCGAACTGCATCCCCATGACCCTGACGTTGATTGTGGATCGCCATTGTCTGCCGTCGAGGTGCGCTTCTACAAAAATGTCGAGAAGTTTTGATTTCACCTTTGATGTAACTGCACACGTGCCGCGGAGCGTTTCGCGGCATTCGTACGGCGATGAAATTTCGCGAGCGGGTCCGGCGACCGATCCGCATGACCAACCTGTCCTCGGACCTGGTGACCGGCGCCGGCTCTCGGCCCACGCAGACCGAACGCGTCGCCGCGGCGATCGCCCACGCCGGTACGTGCGTCGCCTGGTTTCTCGCGCCGCTGCTCGTCTACGTGATCGAGCGCGAACGGTCGGCCTTCGCCTCGCGGCAGGCGCTGCAGGCCCTCCTCTGGTCAGCGTTGGGGACTCTCGTGAGCTTGGCGACCTGCGGGCTCGCGATCCCGGTCTTCCTCGTGGTGCACGTCTACGCGGCCTTCCAGGCGCTCGAGGGCAACGACTTCGAGTACCCGTTGGTGGGCAGCGTCGTACACAAGCTCAGTGCGCTCTGACCACGGCGGACTCGTGCAGTTGCGGGCTGGCCACGCGCGCGACCAGCAACTGTCTGTTCTTGAGATGGCCCGCATGAGCGCGATACCGTCGCGCTCATGAAGCCAAGTCTCGCGATCGCGGGGGTCCTTACCGCAGCATCCGTCGTCCTTGCCTCCAGCTCGGATGCGCTGGCGGCCGGTCACGCGAACGGGTTCGGTGAGAAAGGGCAGTTGATCCTCAGTGCCGACCGGCTGGTCCCGCTCTTCAACTACACGCACGCGTCGGTCACGGAGACGCAGAACAACGTCGACCTCACCGACTCGAAGTCGGGGGCCGGGATCTCGCTACTGTTCGGTCGGAACCTGTCGATCGAGGAGTCCGGCGCCGCCGTGCCGGTGAACGTTCATGCCATCCCGCGCGTGGCGTTCGATGTCACCGTCATCCCTCACCTCACGATCGGAGCCGCGCTCGCGTTCGGCTTCGGGCTCGGTGGGACGAACGAGGACGAAACTCTGCAGGGCAACACGCGCAATGTCCGAAGCACGGATGGTCCGACCGCGACGGCGATCGGCCTCGCTCCGCGGGTCGGGTACATCCTTCCGCTCGCCGACATCGTCGCCTTCTGGCCACGGCTCGGCTTCGGCTTCTACTCGATCACCGGTTCGCAGGAGTTCACGGCGCAGGGCGCCACCACGACCGTCCGGACGACCGATACGTTGTTCTCCATCGACCTCGATCCGCAGTTCGTCCTCGTCCCGTACGAGCACTTCTTCATCCACGGCGGACCGCTCGTGAACATCCCGCTCTCGGGCACCCGCTCGCAGTCGAGGACGACGGGGTCGAACACGACCGAACAGAGCATCGACGCCTCGCTCTTCAACTTCGGGCTGAGCCTGGGCGTCGGCGGCTGGTTCAACGTCTTCTGAGAGCCCGCCGCTCGAGCACGACCAGTACGACCGTTGGCTGCGTCAGGCCTGTCCCATCCGTGACGTTTTGTCGCTGCCCGGCTTGGTGTGGGCCGCCTCAGGCGTGGCAGGTCTGCGCAGCCGCGCCCCTTCGGTGCGGGCGTTCGCCACGCGACGCACCGATGAATTGCTGAACCTGCCCTTGGTACGTCACGTGCTCCGGCTCGGATGCGCCGTCATCCGACGGCCATGCGAAGGAGCTTCCTCATGAAGGGCACCGGGCCGGAGGGGCGAACGGTCGGTACCGCAAAGACGGGTGGGTCACAGCTACTCGCCGAGACCCCCTCGTCGCGGCCGCCGGCAGCGGCCGCCAACCGAATCGTACCGAAGGCACCGCATCCGGCGGCGGTCATCCGTGCTCTTGCGCCCACGGTCGCGGAATGGATGCCGACCGACGCAGCGGCGCCGACCCAGGACGTTTCGCGTGCTCCGCGGCCTGAGCCGCCCGTGAGCGCCGTCGTCGAGCGCGTTCAGGACGAGTCCCTCGCCTCCGTCGGCTTGAAGCCCGGCGACGTCGTGGATCGCACTTACAGGATCGAGCGCACGCTCGGCATCGGCGGAATGGGTGTCGTCGCGCTCGCGCACGACGAGCGCCTCGACCGGAGAGTCGCGATCAAGCTGATCAAGCCCGAGCTCTTCGCGTTCCCCGAGATGCGAACGTTCTTCGACAACGAGGCGCGGGCCATGGCGCGCGTCTCCCATCCGAACGTCGTACACGTGTACGCATTCGGTGAGCACGGCGCCGTGCCGTACTTCGTCATGGAGTACGTCGAGGGCCGCACGGTCGAACACTGGCTCCGTTCGCGACCGGCCGACACTCCCCCCGACATCGACGAGGCCGTCCGGATCCTCGATCAAGCGTGCCTGGGCGTCGAAGCCATTCACGCCTCGCAGACGGTGCATCGCGACATCAAGCCTTCGAACCTCCTTCTCGAGGACAGCGGCCGTGTCCGCGTCGGCGACCTCGGCGTCGCGCGCATCCTCGAGTCCGTCGAGAGCGCGAACGTCGTCGTCGGCAGCGCGCTCTACATGGCACCGGAGGCGGCGCTGGCAGAAGAAGAGAGCGCCGACCTCGCCGACCGCCGGGACATCTACGCTCTCGGCTGCCTCGCCTACGAGCTGTTCACCGGCCGACCGCCGTTCCTCGGCGCGACGGACATGAACGTCCTCTCGCAACACGTGCTTCAGGATGCTGCTCCGCCGAGCACGTACCGGCCGGATCTTCCGCCCGGCTACGACGAGATCATCCTTCGTGCGATCGCCAAAGATCCGCATCGTCGCTACGCGTCGGTCGGCGCTTTCCGGCGGGCGCTCCTCGCCGAGCACAGCGGAACGCGCGAGCCCGAACGGATCCTCATCGCGGACGACGACCCGGACTGGCGCACGATCATCGGCGACTCGCTCCGCACACGGTTCCCGCACGCGCAGATCGACCAGGTAGGTGACGGCGTCGAGGCCCTCGCAGCGTTCGAGAGCCAGCCGTATTCCGTCGTCCTCGTGGACCTCGAGATGCCGGAGATCGACGGCGGCAAGCTCACGCTTCTGCTCCGATCGCTCGACGCCAGCCAGCGAACCCCCATCATCGTGCTCACCGCTGCTGGCGGGCCGCGCGAGTGGCAGCGCCTTTCGGCGATCGGCGCCGATGCCTTCCTCGTCAAACCGGTCAACGCCGACGACGTGGAGCTGCTCATCCGACGGACGCTGCGGTCGCGTCACTCGGCCCCCCCGTCGCAAGGTGAGGTCCCCGTCTCGAACCGTGGCGCGGAACCCGTGAACTCCAGGAAGCCTCCGCCCGTCGTGATGGTCGAGCCGCCGCCGCGCACGGAGCCGAGCAAAAAGAACGCGGCCGAGGACGAGGACGTCGCGTCGATCGAGCCGACGACCGCGACGTCGCCTGTCGAGCTCGATACGAAGAAGTAGCCGCTCGTTCGGCGGCGGCCTCGTTCGTCATTGCGAGCGGGCCGCCGTCGTCGCGCGGTCTCGTGCTTCACGGAGCCGGCTGCGGCTGCGCCGTCATCGCGCCTGCGACCTCGTTCGCGACCTGGTCGGTCGCGGCGTCGAGCGCCTGCGCCATGGCCTGGACGAGACCGTCGAAGCCCTTCGCACCCGGGGCCACGGGCCGGTCGGCCGTGATCGTCTTCTCGAGGATCGCATCGCGATCGTCGTGGACGAGGATGCGGAGCTGGATGTGCGCGGCGGACGGCGGACCGCGGAGCTCCTCGAACGCGACGACCTCCACCTCGAGGACGGGCGCCTGCCCTGCCAGCGCGCGCCGCATCCCGCGCTCCTCGAAGAGCTTTCGCGCGAGCTCGCGCCGGACGTACACCTCCGGCCGCTCCGTCCAGCGCTTGTCGTCGTAGAAGCCCACCTCGAACGCAGCATCGCGGTAGACGATCTTCTCGCGGAGGTTGATGCCGGACGAGACCCGCCCGAGCTCAACCGCCATCCCTTGCCCCTGCGTCGCGGGCTGGGCGGCGCTCGTGATCCGCGGCCGCGCCGTCTCCGGATCGAAGTAGCGGACCGCGAGCGCATCGCCCTTCGAGGTCAAGGCGCAGCCAGCGAGCAAGCTCGCCGCCAGAATCGTGAGAGCCATGCGGCACGTCGCGCGCGTCTTCATTTCTCCTGCCCTCCGGACTTCGCCTTCGCCCGCCCCTTGAGGAACATGTCGGGATCGCGCTCGAGCGTCTCCGCGAGCACCCGTATGCTCTCGGCGGCCTCGCGCACCTCTCGCAACGTTTGATCGAGCTCGCGCGTCGTCGAGCCGGCGCCCTTTCCGAGCGTACCGAATGCGTCCGATGCTCGGCGGACGCTGGCGACGAGGCCGTCGTCACCGTCGATCCGGTCGAGCACGTTGTTGAGCTTTGCGACGGCCTTCGACACGTCTTCGAGGGCGGTCCCCGCCTTGTCGGGGAGCTGCGCGCGATCGATCTTCTTCATCGTCACGCTGAGGTCGGTGAGCACCTGATCGGCGTGCGTGAGCGTCTGCGCGGCCTTGCCGGTGACGTCGTCCTTCTCGAGCTGCGCGACCATGCGATCGACGCGGCTCGTGATCGCGACGACCGCGTCGACGAGCTCGGGCAGCTTGTCCATCGCCTTCGTGACGGTGTCCTCGAGGTTCTTCATCATGCTCGGCGCCGCCGGGATGTACTGCTCCGGGACGTCGAACGAGAGCTGCGGCGGCGGGTTCGTCTTCGGATCGAAGAAGTCGATCGAGACGAACTTCACGCCGGTGATGCCCTGCGACCCGAGCTGCGCGCGGAGGTCCGGCGGCACGAAGAACCTGGCCTTCGACTTGCCGCCCCGATCGTGCCCGTCGCCGTCCGTGAGGCCCATCCGCTCGATGTCCTCCGTGTCGAGCTCCTGGACGACGTCGACGTGGCGATGGTCCGGCGCGATCTCGATCGCCGACACGAACCCGATCGTGACGCCGCGAAACTTCACGGGGGAGCCGATGTCCAGCCCCTGAACGGACTCGTTGAAGTACGTGTGGTACCGGACGGTGTCCTTCTTCATGCTCTGGGCACCGAGCGCGATCGCTGTCGTGATCGTGGCGGCGATGGCGAGGATGACGAAGAGACCGAGCTTGAAGTGGTTGGTGGGTGCTGCCATGGCTTTTCTCAGGTGAGGCTCGGGTCTTCGGCCGACGACGACGGCGGGCCTTCGCCCGTCGACGACGGCGGGCCTTCGCCCGTCGATGTGAGTGGTTCGCTCTCTTCGCCGCGCGTCGGCTGCCGGTTGAAGAAGGCGCTCACGCGAGCGTCGTCGCTGCGCGCGAGGTCGTGAGGATTGCCGTTCGCGATGATCGACTTGCTGGCCTTGTCGAGCATGATCGCGCGGTCGACGATGCGGAAGATGCTCTCGAGCTCGTGCGTGACGATGACGACGGTGAGCCCGAGCGACTCGTTCAGGGTCAAGATCAGGTCGTCGAGCTCCGCGGACGTGATCGGATCGAGGCCCGCGCTCGGCTCGTCGAAGAAGACGAGCTTCGGCTCGAGGGCGAGCGCCCTGGCGATCGCCGCCCGCTTCTTCATGCCGCCCGACAGCTCGCTCGGGAACTTCCCGTAGGCGCCGTCGAGACCGACGAGGCGCAGCTTCGCCTTCGCGACCGCCGTGATCGCGTCGGCGGGCAGGTCGGTCCACTCCTCGAGCGGGAGCTCGACGTTCTCGCCGACCGTCAACGATCCGAAGAGCGCCCCCGCCTGGAACATCACGCCGAAGGGCGGCTTCCCCTCGTCGAGGTCGATGTTCTCGAGCCCGTCGACGCAGACGCTTCCCTTCATCACGGGCTCCAGCCCGATGAGGAACCGGAGAAGCGTCGATTTCCCGGAGCCGCTCCCGCCGAGGATCCCGAAGATCTCGCCCTGCTTCACGTCGAACGACAGGTCTTTCTGGAGGACGACGTCGCCCCATCCCATCGTGAGATCGCGCACCCCGATGATCCTCGGGGCGTCGTCGAGCTCGCGCTTCTTCCTCCGCCGCGCGTCGCCCGCGCTGGCCCTGGCAGCCGATGACCGTTCCTCACGGAGCTCGTGGCGCTGTGTGTGCGGCATCATCGTCCGAGCATCCTGAACATGACGGTGAAGAGCGCATCGAGGACGACGAGCGCGAACAGCGACGTCACGACCGTCGCGGTGGTCCGCCGTCCGACGCCCTCGGCGCCGCCTGAAGCCGCGAATCCTTGCTGGCAGGCGATGAGGCCGATCGCGAGAGCGAACGCACCGCTCTTGATGAGCCCGTGCTGGACGTCCCAAAGCTGCACGGACGTCGTCGTCTCGACGAAGTACGCCCGGATCGTCACGTCGAGGCTCGTCACGGCCACGACGAGGCCGCCGAGGATGCCGATCAGGTCACCGATGATCGTGAGCGCAGGGACGACGATGAGCAGCGCGAGCACGCGCGGGACGACGAGCCACGCAAACGGGCGGAGGCCGAGCGTTCGCAGGGCGTCGACCTCCTCCGATACCTTCATCGATCCGATCTCGGCGGCGAAGGCGGCGCCCGATCGACCACACACGATGATGGCGGTCATCAGCGGGGCGAGCTCGCGTGTGACCGAAATTCCGACGAGGTCCGCGACGTACAGGTTCGCGCCGTACATCTTGAGCTGACGCGCGGACTGATATGCCATCACGAAGCCGAGGAGGAAGTTGATGAGCGCCACGATCGGAAGCGCGTCGGCCCCGGTCCGCTCGAGCAACGGTGGCAGCTCCTTCCAGTGGCCCGATCGCGGATGCCGGACGAGGCCCGCGAGCGCGATGACCATCTCGCCGAAGAACGAGACGACGGCCTTGAGCTCGTCGAGCATCGCGTACGTCGCTCGCCCGACCTGCTCGACGACGCTCTCGGGCTTGCGTCGTCTCCGCTTCTTCGGCGGCTCGGCGTCGGCCTCGTAGAGCTCGACGAGCGAGCGCAGATGTTCCGGCACGCCGGCGAGCTCCGTGCGGACGCCGCGCGCGGCGAGGTCCGTGCGGAGCGCAACGACGAGCGCCATGACCGCGCCGTCGATCGTTTGCGCGTCGGAGAGATCGATCGTGAGCCGACCACGCTTCAGCTCGTCGGTCGTGCGATGAAGCTCGCGCCATATCGCCGCGGCGTCCGGCATCCTGAGCTCGCCCTGCAGACGAAGCTCACCTTCGTGACGTTCGACCGCGAACGCTCTCTCTTCGTCCTTCGAAAGGGTCGCGGTGCCGAGGGCCACGGAGCACAAGCACACCCCGGACCGTGCCGCTTCGAGCGCAGACGGGCGGTTTTCCCGCGAAGTCGACGTCGTCCGCGTCCGTCAATGAGACATTGCACCACGATTGCACGTTCGCCGCACACTCACGTCGCGCTCGGCGCGGGCGAGCGTGGGCCCTCGCGTCGCGCGGTGTCCGCCGCTGGAGAGGACGCAGGCGGAGCCTCGTCGGCCGGCGCAGCGAGGAGGCCGCCCGTGCGGACCTCCCGCTCGTAGAGGCGGAACGCGGCCACGAAGACGCTCATGATGATCGGCGCGATGATGAGCCCGGCGAGCCCGAACACCTCGATGCCGCCGAGCAGGGCGATCAACGTCAGCAGCGGATGACCGTGGCCGCGTCCGCCGACGATGCGCGGACGGATGACGTAGTCCGCGAGCGACGTGATGACGAGGATCCCCCAGGCGACCATGATGATCGCGCGCACGGGATGCCCCTCCACGAGGAGGTAGCCCGAGATGGGAACCCACACGATCAACGTCCCGATGACGGGCAGGAACGACGCTAGCGCGGTCGCAACCGCCCAGAGCACCGGCTGCGGAACACCAAGCGCCGCGTAGCCGATCCCTCCGAGGATCCCTTGGACGATGGCGGTCGCGATCGTGCCGATGAACGCGGTGCGGGCGACCTCGCGTGCTTCGACGAGCAGGGCTCTCGTGTGCCGTGGCTCGAGTGGAGCAATGCGCTCGATTCGGCGCGCCAGGCCGGCCCCTTCGATGAGCATGTAATACATCGTCAGCAGCGCGACGACGAGACCGAGCAGCGCTTCACTCGTCGTCCGAACCACGAGCGCCGCCGTCGTCGCGGCGAAGCTCGCGGCCGCGGACAGCTCGCGCTGAGCCCAGGCGTAGAGCTTCGTGGTGTCGATGCCGAGATGTTCGATGGCCTGGGTCGGACGCTCGCCGATGAGCCCCGCGAGCGATCCGGACGCCCCGTGCGCGTTGAACTGGCTCACAAGCTTCATCAGCTCGTTCGTGAGCGCGACGACGATGGATGACCCCGCAAAGGCGAGGATGAGCCCGGAGAGCAACGTCACGATGCCAGCCGCCCAGCTCGAACGTCCCCCGAGCTTCCGGCACAGGATCTTGTAGGGGCGCTGCACCGAGATCGCGGTCACGCCGCCGAGCGCGATCGCGATCCAGAGCGGGGCTGCCACCATCGCGGCAGCAACGAACGACGCGATGACGACCGCGACGAGCGCCCACTTCCGAGTCTTCACGACGTACGGCGCGGGCTCCGGCAGTCCGGGAAGCGATGTGCTCATCGACGCACGCGTCACGCCGCTCTCTGGATGTTTGCCGGAAGCCGAGTGCTGAGCCACACCGTCGAACAAGCAGCCGCCGTGCCTCCGTCCGTTCACGTCGTCGACACGTGCAGCTGAGACACGCGGCCTCAGGCCACTGCGCGCGGCAACGGGTCCAGCGGCCGATGCCGCTACGGGCGGACGCCGCTGCGTGTAGCCAAAACGTGCACCTTTCTCCGAGATTGACGGCTCCGCCAAACGAGGCGAATCATCCAAAAGCGGGGACGGACGAGACCAGGCGACCGAAAGGAAGACTTCTTGGATCGAGCGAAGGGCGTGCGTCCCGTCAGCGATTCGCCCGACAAGCGGAGTGGCATGCTCCCGCGGCGACGTACGCCGTCACCCACGAACGAGCCGCCGCCCGATCCGCAGTCGAACTCGATGACGAGTCAGATGCGGCGTCGCTGGGAGCTCGAGGACGAGGAAGCCGAGACGCAGCGGTTCGTCCCGCCGCGCTCCGGGCCCACGCCCTCGCCTTCCGCCGCATCAACCACGGCATCCTTCGCGGGCGCGACTGCACGCGAGCCGGGCTTCGTCGAAGAAGATCCCGAAGAAGGGATCCCCACGCCGAGGCCGAGGATGGCGATGACGGCGGTGCCGGAGCGGGCCGTCTCCGACCGCGAGCTCATGACGCTGCCGCTCGACCACCGCGCGGGCTTCGTCCTCTCGCACGTCGACGGCGCGACCGATCTTCGGACGCTCATCGACGTCTGCGGAATGGACCACGACGAGCTCGTCGGCGTCGTCGAGCGCCTGGTCGCGCTGCGCGCGATTCGCCTCGTCTGAATCAAGCTCGTCCGTTGCGACCGCGAGCTGCCGCGTCGCGTTCGGCATCCGGCCGCCCGTGGTCGCTCCTCCGAGCTCAGCCGATCAGAACAGCCCCTTGCGGGTCGGCGGCATGGGCGGCGGCTGCATCTTCACCTTCTCCTCGGCGGGCTCGATCTCGCGAAACGAGATGGGCGCCTCGTCCGCCGTGAGCATCGTGCCGGACGGCGCAGGACCTCTCGGCACCCAATCGGCCGATGCGCTCGTATCGTTGCCGAGCGTGGAGAGCATCGCCGCCCGCGCTTCGGCGAGCGAAGCGGGGTCGTCGAGCTTCGGCGTCGCGAGCCCGGGGATCTGGGGGATGGCGATGTTCTCGTCATCTCCCCGCGGCATCTCGGTGGGCGCCGCCGGTCCGCCGCTCGCCGTGGTGACCGTCGCCGTCGTGGTCGTCGCCGTGGCCGTGGTCGTGGACGTGGACGTGGCGGTCACTGTCGGAACGAGGCCGATCTTCCTCGCAAGCGCATCGAGCGCGAAGAGCAGCGCCTCCTGGGATGTCTTCGAAAGGATGGTCTCCCAGCCGAGCGCATTGACGAGCCCGGCGGGCGAGCCGTCACCGGACTCGTGCACCTTCCGGAGCCACGCGACGATCTGGTCTTTGGAGAGCGTGTCGCAAAGCGTATCGGTGCCCTTCAGCTTCCCACCGCGGCCTTCGACGTTCTGGAGAAACCAGCGATCGTCGAACAGGGCGAGCTCCCGCGCCACGGCGAGCGCCTTCTGGATCGCGACGCCCGTGAGCTTGCCCGTCCGCCAGAAGGTCCACCACTCCGGCAGCGGCGCCCAGTCGATGAGGATCTGTGCGGCGACGCCCTCTTCGAACATGGCCTCGTCGATGTCGCCGGCAGCGAGCGCATCACAGACGACGTGACGGATCTTCTCGTCGTCGTCGCGAACGGCCGACTTGGCACCACGCACGCCCCACCCCGACACGATCGGTCCGCGGACCTCCGGTGGGATGTGCCGGAAGATCCGATCTTCTGCCGTGCCCTGCGCGCGCGGGAAGAAGAAGTCGACCATCTCCCGTGCGGTCCGGACTCGCCCCGCTTCCGTCCGGCGATGCTCCTCCATCGCCAAGCAGAACCTCGTGACCGCGTTCTTGCGATCGTTCTCGCGAACGTCGCCACCTGCTCGCGCCATCGCCATCCTTCCTCCGCGAAGCCGACTGGAGGATACGCGTGTGCACAAACGTCGCGCAACGAAGTCGGACGGCCCGCGAACGATGTCGCGGGTGCCGTCGCACATGTAGCGCGGAGCGCTCGCTCTCGATCCGCGCGCCGCGCGCCGCGCGCCGTGCGCCGTGCGCCATGTGCGCACGACTCAGCCGTCGCGTTCCGTTTCAGAGTCGAGGGCGCGGTCGACTCCGGGCAGATCGGGCGATTGACCCGCGACCGCGGACGGTGAGATCCTTCTCGTCGAGTCCATGCAGACGCTCCCGCCCGACGACCTGCTGCCGGTGCTCGTCGCCGACCTCGCGGACGACGAGGCGCGTGAGGTCCTGGATGCAGCCGCGTTCACCGGAGGCCGAGTCTGGGTCCCGCTCGAGACGGCACCCGTCAGCGCTGCCGCCCACGTCCTCGAGGTCCACACCCCGTACGCGGAGCCCTTCTTCTACATCGCCCAGCCGCTCGGGCCGCCGACCGACGACGGCTTCCCGCTCCGGCTGCAGCCCATGAAGGATGCAGAGCACGCCGCGCCTCGTCAGCCCCCGCGGGCACTCGCGAGCCGGGACGTCGTCCGCGGTCGCCGCTCGCAGACGAGCATGACCCTCAGCGAGAGCCACACCAAGGACCTCTCGCACGTCGGCCCACTACCAACGGAAGACGCCGCGCACGACTCGAAGATCGGTCGAGCGCTCGCGGGCGGCAAGCTCGTCATCGAGCAGCTCATCGGCCGTGGCGGAGTAGGTGCAGTCTACAAGGCCCGGCATCGAGAGCTGATGATGCCCGTCGCCGTGAAGGTGCTGCACGAGTCCTTCCAGAGCGACATCGACTTCTGTCGCCGGTTCTACGCCGAGGCGCTCGCGGCGAGCCGCCTCGACCACCCGAACATCACGCGCGTCATCGACTTCGGCCAGGAACCCGACGGCCAGCTCTACTTCGCGATGGAGTACCTCGATGGCGTCGAGCTGAGGAGCGTGCTCGAGAAGCAGCGCAGGCTGCCCGGACCGCGCATCGCCGCCATCATGATGCAGGTGTGCGCCGGGCTCTCCCACGCGCACGCCCGCGGCATCGTCCATCGCGACATCAAGCCGGAGAACCTCGTCCTCGTCCCGAGCCAGGACGACGACGGACGGCCGATGGAGGTCGTGAAGGTCTGCGACTTCGGCATTGCCCTCCACCGCGCCGTGCCCGCCGACGAAGAGGGCGTCGTCGCCGGCACGCCCGAGTACATGTCCCCGGAGCAATGCCGCTCGGACGAGCTCGACGCCCGGAGCGACATCTACGCCTGCGGCGTCGTCCTCTACGAGCTCGCGACGGGCCAGGTGCCGTTCACCGCCGACCGGCCGACGCAGCTGCTCAACAAACATCAGTTCACGCCGCCGCTGCCGCCCTCGAAGGTCAGTCCGTCCGTCGATCCGCTCCTCGAGAGCATCATCATGAAGGCGCTCTCGAAGGAGCCGCAGGATCGCCATCAATCGATGCGCGAGCTTCGCGCCGACCTCCGGCGCCTCCTCGACCCGGTGCAGGTCGAAGCCTCGCCGGTGCCGCCGTCGATGCGCGAGGTGCCCACGGCCGACGAGTTCCGGCCCGCCGCTCCGCCGCGCGGGAAGCTCCCGACACTGCCCGACGACGACAACTCCTCGGGGAAGATGCTCGCAGCGAAGAAGGTGCCCGATGCACCGGCGTGGCTCGAGCGCGGTCCTGTTTATGCAACGGCGCAGGCCGCGCCCCCGAGCACGGCCGGGACGGCGCCGCAGCCGCCTCCGACGTCGCCGGACGTCGTGGCCGATGCGCTCGCCCAGAACGTCGTCGCGTGGACGACGAGGCTGGGACAGACGACGGACCCGACAGCGTTCGCCCACGCGGCCCAGAAGCTCGAAGGCGCGGTCAAGGTGCTCGCACACCGCGGTGAGGTCGACGCCCTCTGGCGTGTCTCGAGCACGATTCATGGGATCGCCTCCGAGGGCAGCGGCGCGGTCGGATCGCGCGCCTGGTCCGCGACGAAGCTCCTGCGGGTCTTCGAAGACCCCGCCATCCTCGTTCAGATCGCCGAGCAGCTCCTCAACGGCCCGGCCGACAAGCGCGACAAGGCGCGCCGTCTTCTCGTCAACGCGGGCGTCGCTGGAGCGTACGGGCTCTACGGCGCGCGTGTGAAGCTCGCACGCGTCGCCGCCGTCCGCCCGCTGTTCGTGACGGTGCTCAAGGACTTCGGACCGAAGGCGTGGCCTGTCGTCAAAGCGTCGCTCGAGAAGATCGCGGCGACCGCGCAGCCGAACGCCGCGACGCTCGAGCTCGCCGAGGACCTCCTGCTCTGCGTCGCGATCGTCGGAGACGAATCCGCCGGGCACGTCGTGCTCAAGTACCTCCGGTGGCCGCACTCCGGCATCTGTCGCGCTGCCGCCGCGGCGCTCATCAAGCTCTGGGGCGAACGCGCGAAGCCCGTCTTCGTCGCGATGGTGTCGAGCAAGGAGGATGTCGTGCGCGTCGCGGGCATCGCGGGACTCCGGCAGCTCCACGCGATCGACGAGCACCTCGTGCCGCGTCTGCACGCGATCCTGACGCGCCGGGTGCCGGCCGGAGAAGAGGTCCGCGCCGCTGCAGCTCTAGCGCTCGCACATGCCTCGGACACGGCTCGGCAGCCAGCGGTGTCCCTGCTCGCGCAGCTTCTCACCCCGCAGCGCGACGCGGCGATCCCCGATTCGCAGCGAAGCACGGCGACCACCTTGTCGAAGCAGGATGCGGTCGTGATTGCGATGGCACGCTCGCTCCTGACGATCGGCGGCAAGCCCTATCGCGGGCTCGTCGCCGAACGTGCCGAGCGCAGCCCCGAGCCGCTGCGCGGGCAGCTGCGTGGGCTCCTCACGCAGTCTTCCTGATCGCGCTCAGTCGAGCGGCAGCGGTTCATCCTCGGCTCCGGCGTCCTCGTCCTCGTCCGGAGACGCAGGAGGCAGCGGTGGCTCGGCCGGTTCTCCGCAAGCGAGCCAGCCGGTGCCGTTCGCCTTGCAGAACTGTGTCGACTGGAAGCAGTTCTTCCGGTTGCCTTCGATGTAGGTGAGGAGACAGTCCCGGGGCGTGCCCGGCTCGCAGGCACGTACCGCCGTGCCGGAACGAGGCCGGGCCGGCACGAGCGGCACGGCTTCCGAGGCTTCGTCTGCAACCTCACCAGCGGCCGGCGGGCGATCCCCCGCACCGCATGCGCCAACCATCACGCCGAGCAAGCTGCACGCGAGCGCAGCGTAGAAACGATTCATCTTCTCCCTCGCTCGATGAAACGGCGCGTGTTCGCGGCGCTTCAGTGACGCAACGAGGATCTCGCTAGCGCGAGAGCGAGCGCTGCAAGAGCTGTCGCCTCAGGGGAGCAGCTCCCCTGCACCGTGAACGCCTCGACGTCCGGCAAAGAGGTCAGAGCCGCACATCTTTGCGGAGCTTCGGTCCCTACACGTGATCAGCCGTGTGCGTCGTCTCGTGCTTCGCCGCCTCCGCGCTCGTGGCTCACTCGCCGGGGACACAGCTGAACAGCTGTTGCCACTCGTCGAGGCGAGGCGAGTTCGGGCCTTGCGGGTTGAACGTCATGAAGACACGCAGCCATCGCTTGGACGAGGTGCCGCCGATCGTCTCGAGCCGGCGCGCGACGGGCACGGGTGTGGGCGGCGGTCCGGGGTCGACATCATTCCTCCAGACGACGGGCCCCGACGACGGGCTGTTGGCGGGCGTGGCGCTTCCGATCGGGACCGTCGCCGGAGCGGCGGCCGGAGTCGTCGGCAACGCAGCGGTCGTATCGGCCGTGGCGGCTCGGAAGTCGATCGACGTGCCCGTCGGAACGGCGGCGCGCCAGCGGAAGAGCTGCCAGACCGGCACCTCTCCGGTCGCACACGTCGCCTCGAAATCGCGAACGACGGTGAGGCTCGACGGTGGATTGCAGACCGAGCGCGCACGCTCGAAGCCGCGCAGCGTGAGCCGGTAGTTGCTCTGCGTGGTCCGTCGTTCCGCCTGGAAGACGACGATCTCGTACGTCCCGCCAACGACGAGCCCCAGCGACGTGGCGGTGGCCGCGTTCAACGTGACGCTTCCGTTGGTGGCGCCGTGAACGCCTCCGAGATCGACGGCAAGCCTACCGTTGATGAACACGAAGACGTCATCGTCTCCCGTGAAGTCGAGGACCTCGCCGCCAGCAAATGTGAACGGGTACCGGAGCTCGCTCGTGAAGTGGAAGTTCTTCCCCGTGGCCGCGTAGTTGCCGAAGCCTTGCCCGTTGATGGGGAAGAAGTCGTTCGAGTTGAACCGATACGAATTGTCCGCCTGCCGAGCGAGCGTGATCGATCCGAGGATGACGCGACTCGCGGACGTGTCCCGGTACCATTGATCGAACGAGGCCGCGTTCGTCACCATCCCCTGCGTCGCATTGAACACCGGCCGCCCATCGGCGCCGAGGGTGTTCCGGACGATACCGGGGGTGACGCCGCAGCAGAACTTCTCGAAGTCGGGGTTCGTCGACGGGGTGAAGTCGCGATAGATGACGGGCACCTGGATTGTCGCGGGGAGCGCCGCCGTCTCGACCACGCACGAGGTCCCGGGCTCGATGGTGCACGTCGACGAGCAACCGTCACCATCGCGGATGTTGCCGTCGTCGCACTGTTCGCTCGGGAACTTGAGGCCGTCGCCACAGACGGCGATGCAGGTCCCGTTCGGACAGACGGCCTCTCGCTGACAGGTCGGCGAGCAGCCGTCGTAAGGCCGGAGGTTCCCGTCGTCGCATTGCTCGGCACCTTCGCGGACGCCGTTCCCGCACGTCGTCGCGACGCACGGCGCGCCGGGCGTGGGGCACTGGTAGCCGAGCTCGACCACACACGAGCTCGAGCAGCCGTCCCCGTTCGTATTGTTGCCGTCGTCGCACTCCTCGATGTTGCGGAGGACGCCGTCGCCACACGCAGCGACGACGATGCCGCCATCGCGCATCTCGAACGCAGCGCCGGCGTCGAAGCCACCGGGCGTGTCGCTCGTCACGTGGCAATACGGGTCGCAGGGATTGAGGCCGTTCGAGGGCGTCGGTCCACCATCACTGGCGATGGTCGTCGTGTTGCAGGTCGCGCCGCCGGTGCAGGTCGTGTTGCACGCGCCAGTCGCGCACGTCAGGTTGCAGGTCGACGCGTAACAGGAGACGTTGCACTGCGCGCCAGGCGGACACGTGACGTCGCAGTTCGAGGCGTTGCACTGGACGTCGCAAGTCGATCCCGGCTCGCACTGGAAGTTGCACGGCGTGCCGCTCACGCTGTTGCACCGGAAGTCCGCGACCTTTCCCGCGCGGGCGACGGCGGAGCAAGCCGTGTTCGTGCAATGCACGCCGCAGGTGGTCCCCGGACCGGTGCAGTCGCACGATGTGCTGCTCCCGCTGCCGTTCGTAGCGCACGCCGGAAGGGTCGTCGCCGGGAGCGGATTGCCGCTGACGGAGGCACACGCCATCGGCGTCCCGAGACCGAGCGGCTGGATCCCCGCGGTCGGGCCCGAGAGCGTGGTGACCGAGCGCGCCTCCACCGTGCCGTCGAGGCACTCCCCGTAACGTCCGTCCGGCCCGCACGTGCGCGTGCCCTGGTAACACCAGACGAAATTCTGATCGCCGCTGACCTTCACCCCGCAGGCGATCTGGGTCCCCGGCGTGCAGGCGCACCCCGTGTCCACGCAGTCCTGGCTCGTCACCCACGTGCCGTCCCCGGCGGCGTCCGGGCGACTTCCGCACGAGACCACGGCCGTGACCACGACCGCCACGACGGCGAGCAGCGCAAACAGACGTCGAACCGAAGGCATCTCTCCCGCCTTGGAGCGATGGGTCGCTCGATGATGAAGCGTCCCTCGCGAGCATGCAAATCGAGCGCCCGCGGGCGCCGGCGTTTTCCCGAGTCCTTCTGCGGCCACGTGATCGGCGCGACATGAAATGATTTCCGTGTCGGCAGAAGTCTTTGCGGAGGTCTTGCGCCGAGCCACGGTGGAATCGGTCATCGGCGGATTTCGTCGGCACACGCGCCGACCTCCGTCGGGCAGGTTCCCGCGGCGATCTTCTCCTCGAAGCACGCTTGGAGCACCGCTCGCCCAGCGCTGGAGAGCCCGTTCGCGAAGAGCTCGCAGCCCTGCTGGCTGATCATCGTCCCTGCGTCTCCAGCCTCGGGGTCGCAGGTCGTGACCAGTGGTCCGCAGAACGAGGGCGCGGTGGAGTCCGGACACGCACGCGCGAGCGCCTGGTCCACGCACGGGATGACGTCGGCGGCGTTCTCGCACGAGGGCAGCGTGCCGATGCACTCGACCGCAGCGCGCGCGACTGCGCCCTTGTAGTGGACGAGAATGCGCGCGCACGGCTCCCCGCACGGCCCGGCGGAGGGACAGACTGCAGCACCACCGTCGGGAGCATCTCCGAGACACGTTCCGCCGTCCCCCGCGTCGCCGCCGTCCGTCGGCGCGCTGCCGTCACTCCCGCCCGTCGGCGGCGCCGAGGTCGAGGGCGACGCCCCTGCATCGTTACGCGTGCCCGAGGTCGAGGTCGACCCCGAGACGGGAGGATTCTCCGAGGCACACGCGGCGCTCGCTACGAGCGCCACCAGCGCCAGACCGTATCGAACGACACGGCGTCTTTGGGGCTGCGGCCCTGCGTGAAAACGAAAGCACCCACCCACGATGGACATTATCGACCAGACACGAGCCGAGGCCAAAGCGTTTGCATGCGCCCTCGATCTCGAGGTCGAGCGCCTACTTCGGAAGGACGGGCGGAAGGTCATCCTTCTGGATGCACGACGACAGGTCGAAGAGCATGAACTCGAGCGCCTTCTGCTGTGGCGTCAGCTCCGGCGTCGTGCAGCCGCTCGGAAACGGGACGCCGGTGCTGTCACCCGCACCGACGTGCAGGTCACTGTACACCACCCTCCCGCAGACCTGATCGTCCGGCGCGCCGACCGGCGTGTTGAAGCTGACGTATTCGTGCGCGACCTTGTTGCCCGCGGCAGGGTTCTGGATCGTCATCCAGGAGAGCGCGCTCGACGTGACCGCGTTGACGTTGTGACGAGCCTCCATGATCGGCAGCGTCTCGCCGGGGCCCGTTAGCGATCCGGTGTTCTTCAGCCACTCCCTCATGGCGGCCCCCTTCGCGAACGACGTGTTCACCGTCGCATTGACGATGACGTTCGAAGCAGGCTCCGGCTCGAACGTGCATCCTCCGCCCTTGCAGGTGAAGTCGTTCGTCCAGGTGGCGACGCCCTTCACTTCCGGCGCGGGAGAGTTCGAGAACCAGTAGTGATGATAGTGCGAGGTGAAGACGCGTCCGCCGACCTTCGCGTAGTCGTACAGCGCCTGTCTCGATGTCTGCGGCTTGTTCGCCTCGTGCTCGCCGCCTTCGCAGGACAGGAGCACGATGTCGTAGTTCTTCAGCTCGTCGACGCTGCTCCAGAGCGACGCCGCCTGCCCGAATGCCTCTCCGCCGGTGAACGACGACGTGGGCGACGCCGGCGCCGTGCCGGCCCCCGTGTAGAGATGAACGCGCGCATCCGAGCCGCCTACGCCGAACTCGGAGTCGTCGAGGCCGATCTTCCGGAGCAGACACTCGAGCGGATCGGCCGAGCCCGTCGTGAGCGCGATCCGCGGGATGTCACCTTCGGCACGATTGCGCGGAAGGCGCGTGACGGCGGCGTCCGCGACGGCGCGCTGACACGCCGCGACCTTGGGGATCGTCACCTTTCGGCGCCACTTCCCGATCTGCATCACGAGCGGGAAGTCCGTGTCGGCAGGGACGTCCTCCAGCCGAAACTCGCCACTGGCGTTGGTCGTCGTCAGCGCGATGGGAGCTCCGGAGACGCTCCCATCGCAACGATCGCACGTGGGACCGATGCCGCTCGTGATCGGAGCGGTTTCGCCGTTCGGCACGTAGACGACGACGTTGTAGAGCGGGACCTTTCCGGCCGGGTCGAAGACCTTGCCCGTGAGCGTGGTCTTCGACTGGCCGGTGCAGTCACGCTGGTTGCACTCGAGGCCCTGGCATCCCAGCTTTCCGCCGTCGTTCTCCTGGTTGCATCCGAAGCCGACACAACCGCTCGAGCCGCTCGTTCCGCTCGACGTGCCGAACGTCGACGCACCGTCATCACTTCCGCAGCCCTGAGCCACCGTCGCCAGTCCGAGCGGCATGGCGATCGAACACACGAGGAGGACGAAGCGTCTCATTCGCGACCTTTCGGGTTGAACACGTCTGCACTTCGCTTCAGGGATACCGGCAGCGACCACCGGTGCAGGGCACGTCGCTGCAACAGTCCGCCGACACGTTGCAGATCTGACCGTAGAGCGCGCAGTTCCCGGCGTCGGGACTGGACGGGCCGCCTGCGTCGGAGACACCGCCGTCGGGGAGGAGCGTCCCGCCGCAAACGCCCGAGGTCGACCCCGGGGCCTGCACGCAGGGCGTGCCCGCGCAACAATCGGCCGACGTCGTGCACTCACCACCCTTCGGGATGCACGAGCCGGGCGCTCCGCACTTGTTGTCGACACACGGGTTACCGCAGCAGTCGGCGCTCGTCGCGCACACGCTGCCTGCCGGCGGCGGCACGGAGCAGTCGCCGACGTACTTCACGAGGCAGCGCGGGATGCCGAGCGCGTCCTTCGCGCAGCAGTTCGCGGGGTTGCTGTTGCAGTTCCCGGAAGGCTGGTTGAGCGTCTCGCAGCAGTTGTTCTCGGCGCTGCAAGACTCCGAGCCGCCCACCTTGCAGATGCTGCCCGGCTCCCGGCAGGCATTGCCGTTGTTGCAGCGGCCGAACTCGTCGGTCGCGTTCGATTTGCTGCACTGGACGAAGCCCATCTTCGGATCGGGCGACCCCGACCATCCGCAGCAGTCGCTGTCGGCGCGGCACACCTCGCCGGTCGGACGGCATCCCGACGGAGGCTGGCAGACGCGGAAGCCGTTCATCCCTCCGTACGGACCACACGACCGCGAGCAGCACGACACCTCGCATTGCCCCGGCTCGCCGGGCCCACCGTCCGCCCCGACACCACAGACCGTTCCGCTCGGCTTGCACTGGCTCGCGCCGCCGCCGAGGGGCCCGCCGCAGACGCCGGTGATGTTGCCGGCCGCCTTGGCGCAGTTGCCGGTACAGCAGTCGACGTTGGTGGAGCAGACGTCGCCCTGCTGGGTGCAGAAGGACACGGCTCCCGAGCAGATGCCGTTGTTGCACAGGTTCGAGCAGCACTCGCTCGAGGCCGCGCAGGGATTGCCGGCGGTTCGACACGTCTGGCCGGGGTTGACGCTCCGGCACGTGCCGCCCTCGCAGATGCCGCTGCAGCAGTCGCCGTCTTGTCCGCAAACGCCGGCCGTCGGCTTGTCCGGGACGCACTGCTTGTCCGAGCAAGCCCCGTTCACGCACGAGCCAGTGCAGCACTCCGTCGGCGCAGCGCACTGGACGCCCGGGTCCTTGCACGACTCGATCTTCGGCGCGCACGTGTTCGTCGTTGCGTCACAGTTCGACGTGCAGCACTCGCCGCTGCTCGTGCAGGACTGTCCGACGATGTTGCAGACGCCAGCCTCGTTGATCGAAACGTCGGAGTCGCCGCCGTCTCGGAGGCCGCTGTCTTCATCGGAGCTGCTGCCGTCGGAGGTCGAGCCGTCACCCGCGTCATTCGGTGCGCCGATCTCGATGCCCTCGCTTCCGCATCCCGCGAACACGTTCACCACGCCCACCGTCGCGGCCAGCAGCGCGAAAGCACCCCAGGGAAGCTTCCTCATCGTCGTCCTCCGAATGGGAGTGGCTCGTGCCTCGTGGCTCCTGCCGCGGAGCCGGCGCTCGCGCGCGTCGAGCTCACCCCCCGATGAAGGTGCTAGGAACGACGCGCTGCGACCAGAAAATTCGGCAATACAATCGCATTCTTGTACGAGCCGTACGCAGACAGCACCGGTGACCAGATGGTCAACCGCATGTCCTGTCGCGCGCCGATTTCGAAGTCGCACGCGGAGATCGCGAGCCTCTCGCCATGGTCGTCCGCGTGTCCGTCCCTTCGCGCGGGAACGCGCACCGAGCGCGAAGGAGCGAAGACGCTCGACGGCCTACTTCGTCGCGATCGCGACGCGAGTGCCGGACGCGGTGCCGACCGCTTCGGGGGACGTCCACGTCCCCGCGCGCAGACGCGTGACGCGAACCACGCCGCCGGTTGCGTACGCAACGACCGCGTCGTCACCGCAGACGCCTTTGGCCACGGCAGGCGTGCTGTCGACGGCGAAGGGCCCGGCGCCGCCGATGGGCTGCGGCGCCGACCACGTCACGGTGCCCGCGCCGATCGTGGCCTGCGCGTAGTACCCGTTGTCGTCCTGACCGCGGAACGTCAAGAGCACGGTGGAAGGCGAGATCCTCGCGAGCGAGAGCTTCTCCTCGGTCGTCGCCGCGTCCTGGATCGGATCGCGATCGACCCACGCCTTCGATGCCGCGTCACGCGTCGCCGAGGCGATCCGGTACGTATCTTTTTCGACGTACACGAGGAGCAGGTCGAAGGCACCATCGACGGCGACGATCTCCGGTGTCGCCGGGATCGTGGAGCCCAGGGTGCCCGCGCCCACGATCCCCGAGCTCGCCGACCAGCTCCCGTCGAACGAGCGGACGTAGAGTCCGTTGTCGCTGCCGTTCTCGGCCATGACGACCTCGCTGCCGGCCGCCGCGAGCCCGGCCGAGACCGTCCCGAAGCTCGGAGGCGGACCAACCTGCGCGGTCGCCGCATTCCAGCTCGTGCCGTCGTGGACGCCGTGCGCGAAGTCGCGATTCGCGCCAGTCCCCGCCGAGTACACGACATGCGCTTTCGTCCCGGCCACCGCGAGCGTCGGTGCGCCCTTCACGCCGGCGTTGCCGAACGCGCTCGCGCCGCTCCAGCCGGCACCGTCGTACGTCGTCGACTGCAAGGCGTCCGCCGCTCCGTGCGTGGCACCAAGGAACCCGGCGCCGAAGGTGACGAGCGCCGGCTTGCTCTTCGCAGCGCCTCCCGCGATGGTCGACGTGACCCAGGCGCCGTTCTTCTCCTGCACCGCTGCGGTGAGTGCGCCGTCGTTGCCGGCGAGCACGGCGATCGTTCCGCTCGTGCACGCCGCAGTCGCGTCCTCCTCGTCACCGGCGTCGTCCGGATCGGTCGATCCGTCCTGGAGAACGCCGTCGGCGTCGGCCGCGCCATCACGCTTCGGCAGGGGGCCATAGTCCGGCCCATACGTGTTGTCGCCGTTGTCCGTTGCGCACGCGGACGCAGCAACGCCAGCAAGCCCCCCGAGTAGCCCGAGCAGCCCGAGGTAGACGAAGCCGGAGACGACGACGGCCCAGCTCGAGAGAAAGAGAAGTGGACGACGTGTGTTCATGCGCACGGCTCGGGCGGTGAGGATCCGGAGCTGCGAGCCGCCCTCCCTCTTCGCACCTGCGACGAAAGACTACGCCTCTTCGGGGGCGATCGCGCGAAGTCGCCATTGCAATCAAGAGGCGAAATCACGGACGACCGCGGCTTTTTGCGATGACGGCGCACTGCGCCAAGCCGCCGAGAAAAGGTCCTGTGGCTGGTGGGTCTGTGCTCTCATGAGAAGGTCGAGACCAGTGTCGGATCCACCAGGGTCAGAACCACAGCACTCATCGGGGCGAGCGATGGCAGAGAACAAGCCGGGCGCCGGCGAGACCACGGGATACAACCTGCGATCCGAAGGCTCCGCCAGAGAGCCCTCCGGCGTATCCCGTCCGCCGGCGTCGATGCGACGCGATCCGCGCGCGGATCCGGACGACGAGCCCGTCTCGGCGCGCGTCGACGTCGTCACGGTCGATCGGTCGGGTCCCCGGGACCGAAACGGACCTGGAAGCGGATCTGGAAGCGGACTTGGAAGCGGACTTGGAAACGGACCTGGAAACGGACCTGGAAGCGGACTTGGAAGCGGACCTGGGAGCGGAAGTGGCGGCGTGACCGCGGGCGGTGAGGCCGCGACCGTGGACGTGCTCACCAACGCGGCGCTGACGCTCCGACGCGAGCTCGCGAAGCTTCATCAGCAGGCGGCCGCAGTCGAGCGGACGATCGAAGACCAGCGCCGGGAGCGCATTGAGTGGCTCGAACGCATCGAGCAGGCCAACGCGCAGGCGGAGGACCTCACCCACAAGCTCGTTCTCGCCGAGACCGAGATCGCGAACGTGCGTCGGCTGCACGAAACGGCGCTCGACGATCTCCAGACCGTCCGCTCGGAGCGCGACGATCTCGCACGCGCGATCGTCGCGGCCAAACATTCCGCCGACGAGCTGGCGCGAGCTCGCGCCGAGCTCGCGACGCTCCGCAACGCCCACGAGGATGCGCTGCGGTCGGCATCGACCGCGGAGGCGCAGCTCTCCGAGATCCGCAAACGCGAAGAGACCGAGGCCCAGAAGGCGAGCGACACGGAGCGGGAGCAAAACGCACTGCGCGAACGGCTCGAGCGGCTCAACGCGGAGCTCACACAGTCCCGGGACGAGGCGGCGCACAACAAAGCCGAGATCGCGCGGCTACGCCAGGAGTCCGCGGACGCCGCCGACGTCGCGACGAAGAAGCAGAACGAGCTCGAACGAGAACGTGCCGCCGCCAGGGAGGAGATCGAGCGCCTCGAGCGGACGCTCGCCGAGGCACGCACGGTCGCCGAGAAGGTCGGTGCGCTCGAGAAAGATCTCTCGACTGCGCGCGTCGAGGCTGCCGAGGCGCGAACGGAGATCACGCGGCTCGAACGCGACGTCGAGGCGGCGCGCCACGCGCGCGACGTGAGCCTCGAGCGCGCGGTGATGGCCGAGCGCGAGACGGAAGGCGTCCGCAAGGAGCTCGAGCGCCTCCAGCGCGAGCTGGAAGCGGCGGTGATTGCATCGACCAACGCGACCGCTCGCGCGCTCGCAGCGGATCGCGCACGGGCGCACGTCGAGGAGAGCGTCAAGCAGCTGCGTGACGAGGTGACGACGGCGTTTGCCCGCTGGCGCTCGACGACGCCTTCGTCGCCGCCCGCTGCCGACACAGGCTCGGTGGCTCCGCCGACGCGCGCCGTGATCCCGCCTTCGCGTGAGGCGGACGCCGTCGAGATCGAGGCTCCGCCGGTGACGAGACGCGGCGAGAGCGCGTCGACGTCATCCCCTCCCGTGATGGCGGAGGCACGCCCGCTCAGTATGCCGCCCTCCGGGGGTGCGCCGACACTGGACGACGACTGGTCGATCAACTCGGAGCCGCCTGCGGCGGCATCCGCGTCGTCCGACGCGCCCATCGAGCTCGTCATGAACACCGTGCCTCCGACGGATGGCCTTTCCGACGCGCGGCCGGTGCCGCCGCCGCTGCCGGCACGAGCGCGTCCGCTGCCTTCACCGCCGCCGCCGGCGCGGCCTTCACAACAGGCATCGATCCCGCCGGCCGTGTATCCGTCCATGCCCCCGCCGGCTGGCGTCACACCGACTCCTCCTCCGCCGCCGGCGGCCGAACGTGCCGCGGAAGCCCCCTCCGGAATTCGCATCCTCTCCGACGAACGCGACGAGCTCTTCGAGCTTCTCGCCGACCCGAACGCGGCGCGCGACGCCGCCACGAAGCTGCTCGGGCATCCCGAATGGCTCCAAGGGCGTCCGCCGCTCGAGCTGCTGATGGCGCTCACGCATCTCGATTACGACGTCGAGGCGCCCATTTTCGATGTCGCCCGAAGCTGGGAGCGCGAGCCGATCTCGCGGGCGCTGGTCGCCGCGCTTCGTGACGAGCCAGAGCCGAAGCTGCGGGAACACAGCGCGTGGCTCCTCAAACATCTCGGCAGCCCGAGCGCCTGGCCTGCGCTGGCGGAGCTCGTCAGCAACGACGAGGAGGCGCCGTCGGTTCGCCGCTGGCTCCTCGAGGCCATCGAACGGCTCGTGACGAGCCGCGCCATCGACTGGAAAGACGTGGGCGAGCTCGTGCATCGCCTGCTCCGCCATGCGGATGCCTCGCTACGCGACGGCGCCGTCGGTGTGGTGGCCGCCCTCGAACGCTCGGACGACAAGCGCCGCGTTCTCCTCGAGATCCTCCGGACCGACGACGACGAGATGGTCCTGGCGAGCGCGGTCCATGCGCTCACCAGCGCGCTGCCCATCGACCTCGATCCCACCGTCGCCGGCCGACTCCTCGAACATCCGAGCGCCCGCGTGCAGCGGAGCGTCGTCGAGTTCATCGAACGGTCGAAGCGCGCGGCGGCCAAGGGCTGAAGGCCGCGCGCTCTTCGTTCCAGGACATGTAGTCCAGGCTGCGCGGTCCACCTCGAAGTGCGCAACGCCGATACATGACCGCATCATCCTCAAGGGTGAAGCGCGACGGCGCGGGATCTTCTAGAGTGAAAGGCCCTCACGTCGGGACAACATAGAGAGTCACGGGGGATGTCTCGGGTGCGATCGGAATGAGCCTCACTGCCCAGCGAAGCGCGATCCTGCGTGCAGAGATCCTTCGAGGCGAATCCGCCGAGATCACCTGTGCCCTCGAGGTGACGGGAGAGTCCGTCTTCATCGTGACCGAAGGGCTTCCGTCGATCGGCGAGGTCGTCAATCTTCGACTCTCGTTTCCGAGGACCGTGCGCCCCGTGCTGGTCAGTGCACGTGTCAGGCAGGTCCGGCTCTCGACCGGCCCTGGCAGCCCGCCGGGCTTCGTCGCCGACTTCGAGATGGACAGCGAGGACAAGCAGCATCGGCTCGCCGAGCTCGCGCGTCGTGTCCGGCCTCCGAGCGGGATGTCGCCGCCGTCGCGAGAGGTGTCCGTTCTGCTCGTCGAGGACAACCAGCTGATCCGAGACATGTTCGCGTATGCGGTCGAGCGCTACTTCAGCCAGCGCGCAGGCAAGGTGCGGCTCGCGCAAGCGCCGACGGTCGCAGCCGCCTGGAAGCATCTCGAGCAGACGCCGAGCTTCGATCTCGCCGTCGTCGATCACATGCTTCCCGACACCACGGGATCCAGCCTCATCGCGTCGCTGCGAAGGCACGCGACGTTCCGCCGACTGCCGATCGTCGGCATGAGCGTCGGCGGATCGGACGTACAGAGGGCCATGCTCGAAGCGGGCGCCGACCTCTTTCTGCAGAAGCCCATCGTCCTCAAGGACCTGTTCTGCACGATCGAGTTCTTGATGACGGACGTGACCGGGAGCGAGCGTGGCGCCGCGTAAGATCCTCCTCATCGACGACAGCGCCCTCATCCTCCAGGTGACTCGAGCGGCGCTCGAGAACGCCGGGTACACGGTGTCCACCGCGATGACCCTCGAGGCGTTCGAAGAGCAGCGTCGAAGCAATCCGCCGGACCTGATCATCGTCGACATCCAGATGCCCGAGATCTTCGGTGATGACCTCGCGACCACGCTGCGCGGCGCGTACGGCGAGCCGGCGCCCATCGTGCTGCTCTCCAGCATCGAGGAAGATGAGCTCGCGCGCCGCGCCGAAGAGGCAGGCGCCTATGCGTGGGTGACGAAGCGCGCGGGAATGCCGGCGCTGCTCGCGAAGGTCAAAGAGATCTTCGAAGCGACGGGAAAAACGCGTCCGGCCGGATGAGCAACATCCGCTCGTCCTCGAAGGCGACGACCTCGAGGCCGTCGTCCGGAGATGTCGGGCAGATGCGGACCGCCGCGACGCGCGTGATGGATCCGCCCACCACGAGCGGATACTCCTCGCCGTCGCGTGCGAGCACGATGTGCGCGAGCGTCGCGGATACCGACGTTCCCGCCTGACGCAGGCCGAGCGAGACGACGGGATCGATCGAGTCGTCGCGGCGCTCCGTCCGGACCATCCACGTCGTCGGCACCGCGAATGCGATGCCAGGCTGGGTCGACGGCAGCCGATGAACGTCGATCACGCGGCGTGACTGCGGAAGCTGGAACTGCACCGTGACGCCGACGTTCCGCTTCGAGTCGAGCGAGATCGTTCCGCCGAGACGCTCGATGCCGGCACGGACAGCGTCGAGACCGATGCCCCGACCGGAGATGGTGGTCGCAGCTTCCCGCACCGAGAAGTTCGGCGCGAACGCGAGATCGAACAGGGTCGAATCCGGAGCGGCGCGCGCGTCCTCCGGTGAGAGCAGGCCGAGGCTCGCGGCGCGCCGCCGGATCGTCTCGGTGTCGATCCCTGCGCCGTCGTCCTGCACGGTCACGCTGATGGCGTCGTAGTCCATCTTGATGCGGACCACGATGTTGCCCCGACGCGACTTGCCAGCGGCTACGCGCGCGGAAGGCGTCTCGATCCCGTGATCGACGGCGTTCCGAAGCGTGTGGAGGAGCGCAGCGTGAATCGTGTCGAGCACCTCGATGCCGACACGCAGGTCGGGGCCCTCGATGACGACGTCGACTTCCTTGCCGAGCTCCGCTGCGACCTCCTTCGCCGAGGTTGCATGCCGGCGTACGAGCGGCATCAGCGGGACGGCGTCGAGCTGCGCGAGCTCGCCGATGAGGATGTCGAGCGCGCGCCGGAGCCGCGGGCGATCATCGGCGGTGAGCAGTTCGAGGAAGATCTGCGTCGCCGCTCCGCCCAGGCGCTGGCGAACCGCGACCGAGACCTTCCCTCCTTCGCCCGGACGAATCGCGGCCGAGCCGCTCGCGTCCGGCGTCTCCGACTGCCGCGGCCACTCCGCGAGCACATCGTCGATCTGCTTGATGAACCCGTTGATGTCGATGCCACCCTGCGACGCGCCCGCACGCTTGCGGACGAGCATGCGGATGAACTGGATGGCCATCGTGACGAGGACGTCCACGTCCTCGGTCACGCGGTAGCGGCGACGGCGTGCGGCGACGAGAAGGTCCTCGAGCCGCTGCGTGATGAGCACCACATCGGCGAAACCGACGAGGCGCGACTCGCCTTTCAGCGTGTGGACGTCGTGAAACAGCTCCGACTCGGCCTCGGCCGTGCCGACCCGCTGCGTGAGCGCTCCCCACGCGCCTTCGATTCGACCGAGACGGTCGACGCTCGTCGCCCTGAACTGAGCGACGATGTCCGTGGGAAGGGCCTCAGCTCCCGGCACGACTCGGTTTCGACTCGATGTGGACGAGCTCGATCGCGAAGCAGGAGAGCGCCTGGAGGCTTCTGCGCTGCCACGCCTTCGTGTCGTCGGAGTAGAAGCGGAGTCGATATTGCTGGTCCGCGTCGAGCTCCTGGATCTGCTCGAGCCAGACGACGAACGCCTTGAAGCAGGACGAGTTGACGAAGTCGCAGTCGCGGAAGTCGATCGCGACCTCGGGCAAGCCGAGCCGGAGCGCCTCGCTATGCACCTTCGCCAGCATCGCCTCGATGGCGGTTTGCGACCGCGAGTCGGCGCTGCCTGCGAAGGCGAGTGAGAGCTGCCCATCGAGGAAGCTCGGTGAGGCTCGGAGGTCGTTTGCGTCGATCTTCGGAATGTCGATCATGGTGAGTCCACCGAGAGCGCGCCCGCGCGCTGTTGGAAGCGGCCTTCCGCTGTGACGACGACGGTGTCCCCCTCGATGGCGTACGACAACTCGAGATCGGCTTCGGCTCGGATGCGCCCGAGCCCGAGCCCGGAGCCGCCGTCACGGCGTTTCGCCGCACGTCGGACGAGCTCGTTGTAGAGCGCATCAGGATCGGCCGCGCTCACGACTTCCTCGAGCGCGCACCGAACTTTGTGAAGCCGCTCGTCGCTCGCACGGTTTTTCGTCCGGATCGTGACGACGTACTGCGTCCCGACGTGGTGGAGCGAGATGACGAGCTCGGATCGCCGATCGATCGAGTAGTGCACCGTGTTCTCGAGCATCTCGTGCGTCGCCATCGCGAGCTTGTGGCTCACGTCGGCGTCGAGAAAGAGCTCGCGATAGAAGTCCGTCACGAAACGGCGGACCGTGGACACCAGCGCTACTGACGGCTGGAAGCGCAGCTCGAAGAGAGCGTCTTCGCTTGCCAAACCGGATGACCGCATGTGTTGTGGATGTTACCCAGCGGCGTCCGCACTGCAAGCGCCTGCCGCACCTAGGTCCGACGATTCTCCCTACTTCGACGAATTGTTCTCGCCGTAGGAGTGGGTGTTTTCGTCAGGCCTTCGCTGAGCCGTCTACCGGATCGAGCTCGGCCGCAACCCGCGACGGACCGTCGACGCCGTATCGCACACCGACGAAGGTGCCGTCGTCGTCGAGCGGCGTCCCGTCGAGGAACGCCGTGACGGCCGCGAGGACGCCTTCGCCCGCCAGCCCACCTCCGTTGTGGGCCACCACGAGCGCGTCCTTGAAGCGTTCGTCGCCGAAGAGCGTGTTCTGCTTCCGGGCCTCGATGAAGCCGTCCGTATAGAGGTACACGCCGTCGCCCGGCTCGATCGTCATCTCGTGCGTCGTGAACTTCATCCCGCTGCGAAGCCCGAGGAACGCGCCTCCGCCCTCGATGAAAGACGCCTCGCCGCGACGGACCACGCAGACGGCCGGATGGGCGGCCGACGACGTCGTGATGCGTCCGGTCGCGAGATCGATGTCGACGCATGCTGCCGAGAACAACATCTCGGCGCTCCGGTACGTGTGCGCGATGGCGTCGTTGAGGGCCGAGAGCAGCGCTGCTGGACCAGCCGCCGCGCCGCGGACGGCCTCGTAGCCGCTCTTGATGAACATCGTCGTGAGCGACGCACGCACGCCGTGGCCCGTCGCATCGGCGACGAAGAGCCGAAGGCGCGTGCCGTCGACCGAGACCGCATACAGGTCGCCGCCTACGAGACCGAGCGGCTTGTAGACGATCTCGATCGCGGCGCCGTCGACACGCGGCGGCACGCCGAGCATCTTGCGCTGGAACTGACGCGCCTCCTCGAGGTCGCGCTGGATGATCGCGTCGCGCGCTTCGACGTCCCGGAGGAGTCCGACGAGCTCGCGCTCCTGGATCTCGAGCACGGCGAGCTCCTCGGCGCGCAGCCGCGCGATCATCCGCGCCGCGAGCGCGCTCTCGACGTCGAACACGAGCTCGTCGAGCAGCTCCGCTTCGGGCACGGTCCCGACGACGACGGCAACGCCGATGAGCTGCGTCGACGACGCTCGCAGCGCCAGAGCGAGCGCGTTCGTGCCCGGCTGGATCCCGGCGACGGCGAGCAGCTCGGGATCGCTCGTCGACAGCGACGTCTCGAGCTCGACGCCGAGCGCGCTCGTCCGCTCGATCGTGTTCGGGATGTCGAGCCCGTCAGGGGCCGTCGTGAGGAGGTCGAAATCGGAGTCGTCCTTCTCTCCGCACCAGATGATGAAGTGCGTGCATCGAAGGACGTCGACGGCGAAGCGTACGGCCGCCGCGGCGATGACGTCGGGCTCCTCTATTCCGCGGAAGCTCCGTCGGAGGCTACCGAACGCACGCAGCCGTTCGACGCGCTCTTCGAGCTCGTCGACGCGACGCGAGCGGTCGGCCCCTTCCGAAACGCTCATCGTCAGCGAGCGTATTTCCGTAGGACGACGCGCGTTCCGCGCTCCGGAGCGGTATCGACCTCGAAGTGGTCCACGAGCCGGCGTGCACCGAGCAAGCCCTTCCCCATGCCCGTCTTGGACTTGTAGGCCCCGCTCAAGACGAGCTTCACGTCGGGGATGCCGGGCCCCTGGTCCGTCGCGATGATCTCGATCCCGGGACGCGGCGCAGACAAGCGCTTGAGGAGGATGTTGCCGGTCTTGGCGTAGTGGAAGATGTTGCGTGCGAGCTCGGATATCGCGGTCGCGACCTTCACCTGATTGATCTCGCTCAGGCCGAGATCACGGCACATGTCGCGGCCGGCTCCTCGAGCGCGGACGATGTCGCCTTCCACTTTGATGGCGATGTCGAGCGACTCGGGCCCCATGTCATTCTCCGTCGCGTTCGAGCCGAGCCGAGCCGCACATGATCGGAAACCTCACCAGCGAAAAACGCGTTCGACTATGGTCCATCGAACCGTGAGCACCCGCCGAAAGATCCTGCTGGTCGACGACAGCGCGCTCGTCCGAGCCGTGGTTGTTCATGCTCTTTCTGCATCCGGATTCGAGGTGAGCACGGTCGACGATCCGCGTCGCATTGGCGAGGCCGTTGCGAAAGATCGCCCCGACCTGCTCCTCGTCGACGCGACGTTCCCGGGCGTGAGCGACGACCTTCTCGTCGACACCATCATGTCGCACGTACCACAGTTTCCGGTCGTGATCTTCTCCGACCGTTCGGAAGCCGAGATCCGAGCGCTCGTCGAGCGCAGCGGTGCCCGCGGCTTCGTTCCGAAAGACGGCGCAACGCTCGCCGAGCGACTCACTCCGTTCCTCACGGCGTCCTAAATCTCATCCATGAGATGAGCGAGCGACGCGTCCGTGCTCGGCGGCGCCGTCGTCTTCGAGTTCATCGCGGCCATCGCGCTGACCAGGCAGTTGGCGATCATCTGCGCGGGCAGCGCGCGTGAGGCGGCCCCGACCTTCAGCGCCTTCTCCGGCGTCTCCGCGATCGCCGCGGACGTGGGGCTTTCGGCGAGCGTGAGCGCGCCGGTGCTGCGCAACGCTGCCAGGCCCTCGATGCCGTCGTCGCCCGTGCCCGAGAGCAGGATGCCGACCGCATCGGCTCCGTAGGTCTCGGCGATCGACCTCAGCAGTACCGTCGCCGACGGGCGCTGCCCCGCATACGGCTCGCTGTGCATCCCGACGACGACGCCGCGCCGCGGGAAGTAGACGTGCGCATCCGAGCCCGGCAACAGCACCTCTCCGGGCAGGCAGTCGTGCGGCATCGCTTCGACCGTCACGACCCGAAGCTGCGTGAGCGACTGGAGATACTTCGCGTACGCGCCGTTGAACTTCTCCGGCATCTGCTGGACGATCACGACCGGCGCTCCGAAGTTCGGCGGCAGCGACTGGAGGATCGTCGCAACGGACTTCGGCCCTCCGGTCCCGGACGCGATCGCGACGATCGAGAACGGTGGAGCATCCGGCATCGACTGCTGACGGCCGGTTCGCGACGCGGCCTCGCGGTCCTCGGTGTGCAGGAACACCGGCGTGCCGGCGAGCGCACGAACCTGGGCGCGAAGGCGCGTCATGCTCCCTTCGTCGCCGATCGACGGCTTCGCCATGAAGTCGAGCGCGCCGAGCTGGATCGCACGGAAACCGAGATCCGTCTCGGGTCCGAGGCGCTCACCCGTCACGACGAGGATCGGCACCGGGCACGTGTGCATGATCCGCTCGATGGTCTCGAGGCCGTTCGGTCCCGGCATGTCGATGTCCATCGTGACGAGATCGGGCTTGTGCTCCTGGATGCGGGGCACCGCTTCGAAGCCGTTCGCGGCCTGTCCGACGATTTTGATGTCGCCGTCGGCCTCGAGGACCTTCTGCAGGATCATCCGCGAGAGCGAGGAGTCATCACAACAGACGACGCGGATCATCAGGCCTTCTCCTGCGCCTTCGCCCGCCCCTCCGCCTCGACGTCCTTGATGGCGGAGTGGAGCTCGGCGACGAGCTTCACGACCTTCGCCCGGTCGCCGCTCCGCGCCGCCTCCTCGGCGTGGCGGGCGAGATCGGCGACGACGCCGAAGTCGAGCATGCTCGCCTCGCCGGAGAGACAGTGGAGCTCGGATGCAGCCGATCGGAGCTCGGCGACGTCACCCCGCTGGACGAAGTCGGCGATCCGACCGTGACGCTGCCAAGCCATCTGCAGGAAGGGCGCGCGGAAGCTTTCCCGCAATTCCATGGAACTCACCATATCACGAGAGCCTCGCGTCTTCGCCGGCGTCAGCAGGCCTCGCGCGGATGGAGCGGATGGGGTCGTTGGATGGCGCTGGCTGGATGGGTTGTCTGCTTCATGCGCACGATGTCGGGCATGTTCTCTTCTCGACGGAGCGGAGCGTCTCGTGCGAACGTGGCGGAGACATGACGGATAGCGACCGCCTTCCGGTGATCAACGTCTGGAACCACATCCTCGTCCCGCTCCAGGGAGAGATCAGCGACGCCATCGCAGAGCGTCTGGTCGATCAAGTCCTCGACACGATCCGTGACACGGGTGCCGAAGGCCTGATCATCGACCTGACCGGCATCTGGATGGTCGACAGCCATCTCTGCGCCGTGCTCTCTAGGCTCGCCGCCTCTGCCCGGCTGATGGGAGCCCACAGCATCATGTGCGGGATGAATGCCCAGGTCGCGATCACCCTCCAGACGATGGGCATCGACATGGGCGTGGTGCGAACCGCGCTCACCCTCGAAGAAGCGTTCAAGTCTCTCGGCATCGGACGCCTCGAAACAAAGAGCGGCCCCCGCGGCGTCGGTGGCGGCAAGAACGGCGAAGGCCGCGACCGAGAGGGCCGCCGCGTCAGCCGAGAGAAAGACGACTCGAAGTCGTCCTGAGCTCCGTCGGGATGGCTGACTTTTGTTGGCTTCCACGAATCCAAATGCGACCCTGCGGGCTTCGAATGATCCGCAGGGTCGGACGCGTGCTGGGCTGGAGGATCTGAATGGCTGCTGAAGGCGGAACGGAGAGCAACCTTGCCGAGCTGATGCTCGAGAGGATCGCCGACGTGCTGCTCGTCGTCGCCGACGTCGGAAACGGCGACTACTCGTCGCGACTTCGGAGCGATCTGCCCGAAGATCATGCGCTCTCGACGCTCTACACGGGCATCAACCAGATGATCGATTCGCTGGCGAAGGAGCAGCAGCGAAGCGCCGCGTACCAGCAGGAGCTCGAAGAGAAGCTTGCGACGATCGAGGTCCAGCGCGCGGCCATCCGCGAGCTGTCGACGCCGATCATCGAGGTCTGGGAAGGAGTCCTCTGCCTGCCGGTCGTCGGCGTGCTCGACAGCACCCGGAGCGCAGAGATGACCGAGGCGCTCCTCAGCGCGATCGTCGAGAAGAAGGCCGACTGCGCGATCATCGACATCACCGGCATCCAGGTGATGGACACGGGCACCGCAGACCACTTCCTCCGGATGGCACGAGCCGTTCGTCTCCTGGGCGCGGAGTGTCTGCTCACCGGCATCAATCCCTCGATCGCCCAGACGATCATCCACATGGGCGTCGACCTGAGCGGTGTCGTCACACACCGGACGATGCGGAACGCCCTCCAGCGCTACGTGCGACGCTTCCTCACCGAGCAGGAAAGCGACCAGGAAGACCGCTGAAGGCCGGCAATCCGGCACTCCACGCGAATGCGTGGAAATCATGCCTTCCGTGACAGACGCACAATAAGTATTGACGAGGTCAATACGTTAGGGTCTTTATTGTGTCGTCCCACGCCGCACGATTCGTCGCGAGTGGACTACAAGAGGGGTATCCGTGGAAGAGCTCGTCAAAGGGCACATGATCCACTACACGGGTCGCTACATTCTCGAAGACCCGGTGTTGAACAAGCGTGTTCCACCGGAGTTGCTCGAGAAGATCCGGCACAGCCAGACGGCGTTCCAGGCGAAGGACTGGCGTCCGCGCGAGGAGCTCACGACGTTGTGGCGCGCCATCGCCGACGCCGCCACGCCGCGAGACGAGAAGGCCGTCTACGACGCGCTCCTCCGGTGTGGAGAGATGGTCGGCGGCTACGCGACGAACACGTTCTTCAAGCTGCTGCTCAAGATCCTGACGCCGAAGATGTTCGCGAGCAGGTTCTCCGAGTTCTACAAGCGCGATCAGCAGGGCGGCGAGGGCGTCGTCGAGGAAGTCGGCCCCAAGCGCGTCGTCCTGCTCGCACGCGGCATCAAGGGTTATGACCACTTCGGTCCCACCACGGTCGGGTGGGCGCTGGTTCCCTTCCGAGGCATGGGTCTCGAGAACGTCCGGATGACGTGCTCGCCGTGGTCTCTCGCAGAGCCGGGCCCCGACGAGGTCCGCTTCGTCGTCAACTGGGACTGACGACTCGGGACCGAGGACTCCGCCTGCGCTTCGCATGGCGCACGCGCCGAACGGGTGAACGTCCCGGCGCGTGCGCGCGCGCAGACACTGCGGCAGCTAGCTGGAATGCCGAGCTCGTGGAGCTCGTTCGAGTCGCACGCCGTCGCGTGCACGATTGCACGAACCCATCAGAGGTCTCATGAAACTGCGGCGCCTTCCGCGCGTACCGCTTCCCGGTCCGCGTCCGATTCCGCTCCTCGGTCCACTGGGCAGCATGGTTCGCTTCTTCAGCGATCCGGTCAGGTGCCTGCGCGACATAAGCCGTCGGTATGGGAACATCGCCGCCGTCTCCGCCGGCGACGCTTCGCTCGTGTGCGCGTTCGGCCCCGAGCTGAATCGGCAGGTCCTCTCGAACCCGGGGATCTTCCGCAACGCCGTCGAGGTTCCGATGCCGGTACCTCCGGGCAGCTCCCTCGAACGGCTCCTCAGCTTCCTCGTCGCCTCGAACGGCGAGGAGCACACCTGGCTGCGGCGAATGATGATGCCGCTCTTCCAGAAGAGCTACCTCGAGAACTATCACGCCGACATCGTCGACATCGGCGAGAAGCACATCTCGCGCTGGCGTCCGGGGCAGACGATCGATCTCGCGACCGAGATGGCGGACATCGCACTCACGATCTCGTTCCGCTGCTTCTTCGGTCTCGAGCTCTCCGGCGATGCCCGCCGACTCGCGGACATGTCGCTGCGGTTCAATCACGAAGCGACCGCGCTGAAGACCGGGCTCGTGCCGCTCGACGTGCGCGGTACGCCGTACGCGAAGTTCCTTCGCTTCTGCGACGACTACGAGCAGCAGCTCAAGCGGTTCATCGCCGACCGCGAAGGAAAGGTCAGCGCGAAGCGAGACGCGCTCTCGATTCTGATCGAGGCACGCGACGAGAACGGAAATGCGCTGACCGAGCGGCAGCTCATCGGCGCGGCGAACGAGTTCTTCATCGCCGGCCACAAGACCGTGGCGACGAACCTCGGCTGGGCGATCTTCATGCTCGAGCGGCATCCGCGCGCGCACTCGGGCGTCCTCGAAGAGCTCACGAGCACGCTGCACGGGGAAGCGCCGACGATGGACCAGCTCGGCAAGCTGACGACGTTCGAGGCGTCGCTGAAGGAGAGCATGCGTCTCTTCTCGCCGCCGTTCCTCTTCTTCCGGCGGCCGAAGGGCGGCGTGAAGCTCGGCGACTACGACCTCCCGGACGGCACGTCCGTCATCATCAGCCCGATGGTGACCCACCGAAACACGGACCTCTATCCGGATCCCGACCGCTTCCTTCCCGAACGCTGGTCGAGCATCCAGCCCGGCCCGTACGAATATCTTCCTTTCAGCGCGGGGCCCCGCACGTGTCTCGGTGCGAACTTCGCCGCGCTGACGCTGCGTGTGCTGCTCCCGATGATCCTGCAGCGCTTTCGGTTCTCGCTCGTCCCCGGCGCGGACATCTCGTACCGCGCGCGCGGCCCGATCCTCGGCGTGAAGCACGGTCTTCCCATGCGCCTCCACGCGCGCGAGGACCGCGTCGGTCCGCCACCGTCCGTGCGCGGAAGCATCCACCAGCTCATGGCGCTGAACTGAGGCGAGCGTCGCCCGCCAATCCGAAGCGACCCGACGATTTCAGGGAGATGGCATGCAATCGATCCAAGAGCACATCGCAACGAAACAGGCGGAGATCGCAAAGCATCCGTTCTTGACCGAGCTCCGGCCCGAGCCGGAGCTCGAGCGAGCCTTGTGGTTCGCTCCGCTCACGGCATTCTGGGCGATGGGGTTCCAAGACGTGATCCGCATGAACTCCGATCGTGTCGAAGACCCCGACCTGCAACGGATCATCCGTCAGCACCGCGTCGAAGATGCCGGACACGACGCGTGGTACCTCGAGGATCTCGCGGCGATGGGCCGGCGCAACGTCGACATAGCGTGGCTCTACAGCGACGACTGCCGCCCGACGCGCGAGGCGACCTACGCGATTGCCTCCGAGGTCTTTCGCGTGGAGAACGACATCCAGCGCGTCGTCCTCCTCCTCGCGCTCGAAGGCGCCGGCCACATGCTCTTCGGAGGCGTCGACAAGGTCCTCCAGGAGCACGGCCATTCGGCGCGTCTTCGGTACTTCGCGCGAAGCCATCTCGACGTCGAGATGGGCCACGACCTCTTCGAGGACGAGGTGCAGGAGCACGTGAAGCTTCTCGAGATCTCGGATGCGACGCGAGCGTCTTCGAAGGCCCTCGTCGACCGCGTGTTCGCCGCGTTCACGCTGCTCGCCGACGGCCTCGTTGCCGGGCGCGCGAGCTGAGCTGAGCTCAGCTCAGCTGAGAGGTGACGCCACGCACGGCATCCACGTGATGCCGTGCCGCCCGCGTCGTCCGCCGTCAGGCCTTGGTCACGAGCGCAGACCTCAGGGCGCGGTTCGCCGCGCTCTCGAGTGACGTGTCTCCCGTCTTCGCCAGCAGCGACTGCACCTGCTTCTTCAAGGTCGCGAGCGTCACGTCGCGCCGCTCCGCGATCTCGGTACGCGAGTAGCCGTCGAGCGCAAGCGCGAGGACCTGCTCCTCGGCCGGGGTCAGTCCGTAACGCGCGACCCACTCGCTGATGAGCGCACGCAGCCAGCTCGTGTTCTTCAGGTAGCGCGCGCGCGCCTCCAGCGCGAATCGATGGAGCTGCGTCGGTGAAGCCGGCTTCACCAGGTATGCGACGCCGAGCGAGAATGCTTGCGAGAGTCGCGTCGCATCGACCGTGCCGGACAGAACCAGCGCCAGGATCTCGGGCGCGTGATCGCGCGCGTGCGCGAGGACCTCGAATCCGGAGCCGTCGCGCAGCTTCACATCGACGACGAGCGCATCGAAACGCTCACGTTGCAGCAATTGGCGTGCCTGCTCGACGGTCGCGGCGACCTCGACGTGCCCATATCGTTCGAAATGCCGCGAAAGCGCGAGTCGCAGGAGATCTTCGTCCTCGACGATGAGGAACGAGAGCTCAGGTCTCGTCGGTTGCGAGCGCGCCATGTGCCGATGATACATCGCATATCCCAAGGGAAGCTGCGCGACTTACCCTTTTAGGGTGATGCGTTGAAGTCGCAGAATGCGCTTTTCTCGACTCATCCGCTACAACCGCGAGGTGTAACGAACAATGGGTGGGAACAACAACGACGTGTCAGTGACGTATCACGACGTGGCGACCGCTCGGCTCGAGCGGCTCTGGCCGGCCCTCTTCGGAGGTGAGCCGTGCCCGCCTTCTGCACGCCATCGGCTCGACACGATGGTGCTCCCCTGGGGAGCCATGAAGATTCCGAGCGCGCCGGTGTGGCCGTCGGACATCGGCGACGACCACTCGCCGTACGAGTTCTCGATCGCCTTCGACCAGAAGGGCCCTCCTAGCCTGCGCTTCCTCTGCGAGGCGCAGGGAACCGCGCCCACGCTCGTCGACACCCGAGATGCAGCGCTCACGACGACGGAGCGATTCGGCCGCGAAGACGGGATCGATCTGAGACGCTTCCAGCGCGTCCGGAACCTCTTCTTGCCCGACGTTCCGAAGGCTCGCTTCCTCCTGTGGCACGCAGCGACGCTGTCCGGCGCACCCGAGGTGAAGGCCTACTTCAATCCGCAGATCGCCGGGAAGGACCGCTCTTTCGACCTCATCGAGCAGGCGATGAGAGAGCTCGGGTTCGAATCGGCCTGGCCCACCCTGCTCCAGTCGGTGCAGCGCCGTCCGACGGCAGACGACGAGATCCGCTACTTCGCCCTCGACCTGAGCGGCGGAAAGACGGCGCGCATGAAGGTCTACCTCTATCAGCGAGGGATCACGACCGATCATCTCGAGCGGATGGCGGCGGCCTGCGACGGATACACCCCCGGCGAGGTCACCGAATTCTGCAGGGCCATCACCGATACAACCGGCCCATACACGGCGTTTCCTCTGTGCACATACCTGTCGTTCGTGGAGGGCAATCCCTTGCCCAACGACGTCACGATTCAGATTCCAATTCGTTTCTATGCAGCCAATGACGCGGTCGCCCGAGACCGAATCTCGCGGTACATGACGTCGCGCGGGATCGATCCCCGGCCGTACGAGGCGTCGCTGGCGGCCCTCGCGCCGCGGGCGCTCGAGGACGGCGCCGGACTGAACACGTACGCGTCGCTCCGCGCAGGAAGAGCTCGAGTCACGATTTACGTCGCGACCGAGCTCTTCCGGGCAGCGGCTCGTCCTTCAGTCAGTCGTCACATCCAGCACCAGGAAAGATTCCCTGACCCGGCGTGAGGATGTTGGCAGGATCGTAGGCAAGCTTCGCGAGGACGACCGCCGGCCAGAGCGGTGAGAAGTACCGCTTCCAGTCCTCGCGGGACATGTTCGTCGAGCCGATGTTGTAGCGCCTACCACCGAGATCGGTCGCGCGGTCGTTCCACTGGGTGTTGCGGTGGATCATCTGCGCGACGATCGCCGGGTCGGGCGGCGCGAACGCGAGAATGTCGTAGAGGAAGAAGATCTCGTTCTCGTGCGGGATCCGCAGGAACGGCCGGCGGAACTTGCTCCTCCGCAGTGGGTAGAGCAGGACGTTCCCGCCCCCGGTGTCCGCCGACGTGATGGTCGACAGCGTCTCCGAGACGAAGCCCGCGATCTTCGATTCGGAGACGAAGACGTCGAACCACGGGTGCGGCAGGTTCCAGGCGCCGATGGACTTCACGAAGTCGATGATGGGATCGAGCCGTTTGAGGAACGCCTCGTACGGCATGTCGGCCACCTCGGCGCCGATGGGATCGAGCCCGTCGAGCAACGCGACGTCATCGGGCGGGTTCGACGGGTGGTAGTACTTCACCGCGAACATCGACACGGTCTTGTAGATGCCGTTCGCGTCCGGGAAGATCTCCGCCTCGAGGTGATCGAAGCGCTCGTCGAGCGTCGGACCGCGAACGTCGGCGAGGAAGCTCGCGAGGTCCGGATACTTGAGCGTGTACATCCGGGCGAACGGCTTCGCGGGCAACATGCGGATTCGGGCACGCACGACGATGGCGAACTGACCGAGCCCGCCGAGGACCGCGTTGAACAGCGCCGCGTTCTCGTGCGGCGAGCAGCGTCGAAGCTGTCCCTCGCCGGTGACGACCTCCATCTCGAGGACGTTGTCGACGACGGCCCCATGCCGATGCGCGGCTCCGCCGATGCCACCTCCTGCGATGTTCCCGCCGACCGTGATGTCGATGAAGTTCGGCAGCGTCGGAGGAGTGACGCCCCGCGCCAGTCCGGCGTCGATGATCTCGCGCCAGCGCGCGCCGGGGCCGACGACCGCGTCGTTGGTGTTGATGTCGATGCTCGCGAGCGTCGACGAGTCGATCACGATCCCGGCCTCGACCTGAGCCTGGCCATGCGTCGAATGGCCCTGCCCGCGCATCGCGATCTTGATCTTGTACTTCTTCGCGTAGCGCACCATCTCGACGACGTCGCGGATGGATCCCGGACGGAGCACGGCGCGCGGCGTACGGTGGATGAAGTGACCGAAATCGTCGGCGGCCTCCGCAAGCGAGGAGGCGTCGGTGACGAGCTCACCGTCGAGGCGCGGCAGCTTCGAAAGCGAAGCGCCGGCTTTAGCCTCCGTGAGCCAGGTGCGTCGAACAGGGTCGAAGCCGATGACCGCTACGGTCGCCACCCCTGTCAGAAATCCACGACGAGCAAGCTTCGGACTTGTCAGACGCGACATCAGCTCCCCGATTCTGGTTCTGCACACGTCCCCAGCAGAACCCAATGACCACCCGAGCGTCGGTGTCTGTATACCGACTGTCTCTCTTGACGTGAGGACGGCTCGCTTCTGCAGCGAGACGCATCCGTGGAATTCGAAAGAATGAGGAACTCAGTTCAAAGTGTCAAGGGTGGCGCAATTTTTTGAAGCACAATGGAATCGCGGTGCCTACAGCGCACGCGAGTGGACGAGGCGCGCGGGGCCGTTCCACCTCGGCGGCGTGCCATCCGTTTGCTCTTTGTTTCGCAGGAGCGCCCATGCATTGTGTGAGCAAGCAGCACGAGCCGGATCGATGAGGCCACCACTTCCGCCACCGGTCAGATGTGTCGTTGCACACGACGCAGCCGTCTTTGCCGCGCGGGTGATGCTCCGGTCGTTCGCAGGCCAGCTTGGTTTCGAGCGCGAGGTCATCGAGGAGCTCGTGGTCGTGGTGTCGGAGCTGACCTCGAACATCCTGAAATACGGGCGTCGGGGTTCGATCGAGCTGTCGGGCATCGACCGAGAAGAGGGCACGCGCGGGATCTCCATCGTCGCCGAGGACGAGACACCGCCGTTCGATCTGATGGGTAGCCTTCGCGACGGCTACGACGCCAAGGGCAAGCTCGATCCGGCGCTCGTCTTCGGGCGCGGCGGGATCGGAGCCGGACTCGGCGCCGTGGCGCGTCTGAGCGACCACGTCGAGCAGATCCCGCACGGCGAGGGTAAGCGCATCATCGCGCGCCGCTTCCTCGGGCGCCCTCGACGCGGCTCGAGCCCGGGCTTCTGATCAGCCGATATCGAGGACGACGACGGTCGCGTCGTCGTGCGCGTGACGGTGCGTACCGAAGATGATGGCCGCGAGGTCGGGAGGCGACTGCGTTCGCCACGCGCGAAGATCGAATCGTCCGGAAATCCCGTCGGAATGGAGCACGAACCGATCGGACATGGGCGGCGACGCGCAGATCTTCGGGGCACGTAGCCGGACGCCGAGCACCCCCGGCGTGAGGACGAACGGGAGCTTCCCGGTCATCGAACGAAGCTCGACGTTGCCGACGCTGCACGCCTCGATACCAGTTGCGGACACGACGAAGACGAGCGCCGCAGCGCCGCGCGAGCCTTGGAGCCGTTTGTGGAGGCCCTGCACGAGCGCCGGCGCGCCGCCGTCTGCGGGCTCGGCGCTGCGGAGCCATTCGCTCGATGCATCCGCCACGTCGGCCGCCTTCGGACCGTGCCCGAGCGCGTCGATGACCGCGACGAGCACGGCCTTGCCGAACTCGCGCACGATCACGGCGTCACCGTTGACGCTCTCGCCCGTGCGCGGCCGCGAGATCCAGGCCGCCGACACGTTCGGCGCGCCGCTCACGGATTCGCTGGTCCACGACATCGGAAGCTCGAGCTTCGGCGGGAGGTTCGATCTTCGAGGGCCGCTCACGCTCATGAAAGGATCGACATCGAGGGTGCCGGTCAGGCTAGCGGAAACCTCACCCGGGTGCTCGTCGGATCGCGACCAATCGCTTCATTCCCACGCGCAGCGGGTCGTTCGGCCACACTCGACGGCAGTCTCTGCACACGACGCTTGCGCTTGAACATCGCGCCAGAGCTCGTCGAACGCGGTGCGCTCCGTATTCGGCGAGCGGGCACGCGTCGTGGATGCAGGGCAAGCATGAACCGGATCCTCGTCGCGCTCGACTCGTCCCCTCGTGCCCCGGCGGTTCTCGCTGCAGCGATTGACCTCGCCCGAAGGACGGGGGCGAAGGTGCGCCTTCTCCGGTGCGTCGGACTCCCGCCGGAGCTCCCCACGAACGTCTGGGCGATCCCTCCGGCGCAGGTGACCGAGACGTTCCTCGCAACCGCCAAACGCGAGATCGAGGACGCCGCGTCCACCGTACCGCCGGAGCTGCTCGACGGCGCTTACGCCCAGGTCGGCGTCGCGTGGGACGCCATCTGCTCCGCAGCGCGCGAGCACGACGCCGACCTCATCGTCATCGGCTCGCACGGCTACGGTCTGCTCGATCGACTGCTCGGGACGACGGCGGCCAAGGTCGTCAATCACGCGGACCGCTCGGTGCTCGTTGTCCGCTCGCCGGAACCGACCTCCTGACGATCATCATCATCATCAGGCAGGGCGAACGCGTGCGGGCGGCTCTCGCATTACCTGCGTCCGCAGCTCCAGCCACCGGCCGACGTCCCGGTCGTAGAGCATGCCGACGAGCATGCCGCCCTCGAGGACTGGTAGCTGCCGGACGCCTCGCGAAGCGAGGATCCGCAACGCCTCGTTGAGCGGCTCGTCGGGGCTGGCAGACGCGACCTTGTCCGCCGGCGTCATCAGCTCGCTCACGGTCTTCGTCGCCCATTCTTCCGGGCGCGCCTTGCGGAGGTCGTCGACGGAGACGATGCCCACGAACAGGCCATTCTGGATCACGGGCCAGGCGAGCTCGTCGTGGCGCAGAAACCAGTCGTCGAGGAGCTGCCGGACGGGGAGCCGTGGCTCGACGTAGGCCCCCTTCGTCCGCATCAGGTCGTGCACGTGGACCCCGCTGAGCGCCTGGTCCATCGCCGCGCTGCGAAGGTGAGCGACGGCCGCATTGCGCAAGAAGAGGCCGATCATCGCGAGCCACAGGCCGGACATGACGCCTCGACCGAAGAGAGGCACGCGGAAGCCGAGCACCATCGAGAGACCGAGGACGACGAAGAGCCAGCCCACCGCCTGTCCTGCGCCGCCCGCGACGCGCGTCGCCTTCTCGAGACTGCCGGTGATCCTCCACACGATCGCGCGGAGCACGCGGCCGCCGTCGAGAGGAAAGCCAGGGAGCATGTTGAAGACGCCCACGATGATGTTCACGGGGCCGAGCCAGACGAGCAACGTCTCGAGCGGGCCGAGATGAGCGATGACCCCCTCTGCCGACTCGACGGCGTCCGGCGTCCGGATGTCGATGAGGATCGCGCTCACGACGACCATCGCGATGCCCAGTCCGATGCTCGCGATCGGGCCGACGATCGCCATGAGGAGCTCGGATCCGGGCGTGGGCGGCTCCTTCTCGATGTTCGAAACTCCTCCGAACAGATGGAGCGTGATGTCCCGAACGGGAATGCCGTAGGCAAGCGCGACCAGCGAATGGGCGAGCTCGTGAAACAGAACGGATGCGAAGAACACGAGCGCTGCGGTCACGGCGACAACGAGGCTCGTCGCGAACGGCCAGTCCGGATGCCACGCGCCGAAGAGCGATGTAAGGCTCCACCCCACCAGAACGAAGATGAAGAGCCAGCTCGGATCGACGCGGATCTCGATCCCGAAGAGCCGTCCGATGCGCATTCCGTTGCCCATGCCTCGCGGCGCGCACGACGTGTGCCATTCGGAGCCGAGCTCCGCCTGAGACTCGCCTTCACGGAAGAGACGACGATCGCAGCTGAAGAGCCTTGGTCGCGCGCTCGTGGGCATTCAAGAACGCCACGGTGTCAGCTCACCAACACCTCCGTCGGCCCCGCGACGCTGCGGTCATGGCTCAGTCGAAACGGAGGAGACGCGAGCGTGAAGATTCGCACGGGATCTCGTCGACAACAGCGCCGCGACACGGACTTTTCGGGACGTCGCGCGATGCCTCTTCGTGGCATGCCTGCTGCAGGCCCAGAGGCAACATCTGGCGCTCGCAGGGGAATGCGGGCGGGGTTCTTGTTGTCGTTACGGAGAGGACGGACGATGTCGACGACCAACCGAATCGTGCTGCTTTCCTCCCAAGGAGACGAGCTGTTCTCGGGCAGCAGCCTCCTCGTGGAGCCCGCGCCTCCGACGCTCCCCGCCGTCGCGCCCCTAGCGCCGCGCGGAGCAGTCGAAACACAGCTTGCGCCCGCCGAGGAGGAAGAGCCCCCCATGTACCACGCGGGTGAGGACCTCGACGACGAGCCCGTCCCCGAGACGTTGCGAAGCAGCGTGTTCGTCCGCGCGCACGAGCCGGTCAGCCGGCCCATCGTGATCGAGATGGAAGCGGGCATGGAAGTAGACCAGCAAGCGGACCATCGCGCCGCGTGATCCCGCGCCCCCGCGGTCTGTTGTGGCCGAAGCGGCTCGAACGTGGGAGGCTTCGGCCGTGCTGGTAGACGACCTCAAGAAGCAGATCACTGGGGCGATGAAATCGGGAGATGTCGTCGCGCGCGATGTCCTGCGCCTCGCGCTCGGCGAGATCCAGACCGCCGAAGCCCGCAAGAGCGCGCCGGCGACGGAAGAAGAGGCCGTCGCGGCCCTGCGGAAGTTGATCAAGTCGAACGAGGAGACGCTCGGTCTGACGACGGACGACGGGCGCGCGAGCACGCTCCGGCGCGAGATCGAGGTCCTCTCCGCGCTCCTCCCGAAGCAACTCACCGTCGACGAGATCGTCGCGAACCTCGCGCCGGCGCACGAGGCGATCAAGGCGGCGAAGAACGACGGTCAGGCGACCGGCATCGCGATGAAGCACCTGAAGGCGAGCGGCGCGGCCGTGTCGGGCAACGACGTGGGCGCGGCCGTCAAGAAGATCCGAAGCTGACGCGACGCGGGCCGCCGCCTCAACAGGACGTGTGAGGATTCGGAAACGCGTCCGCGTCGTCCTCGTGCGGCCGCTCCGTCAAGCAGGCGAAGTCCTTCTCGACGAGGATGCGCAGGGCCTTCCCGTCTCCGAGGTCACGAGAGCCTTCGATGCCGACGGAGTCGCTCGTCGCCCACGCGCGTGCGGTGGCGGCCGGCACGGAGACCTCGATCGTGCGCGCCTCCAGCTTCGCTTCGACGTGCGCGTTGCCGGACGTGACGATGGCGTAGGTGAATCGCTCGTCGGGTCCGAAGTGCGTCGACTCCTCGACACGACCCGCATCGGCGAGCTGCTTGACCTCCGACTGCGTGAGCCGGAGCCTGATCGAGTCCCCGCGGATCCGGAGCTTCATGTCCCTTTGCTCGCACGACGCGGAGCGAGTGGCAAGCTATCCCAGTCCGTCAGCGAGCCCTCGTGCTCCGGCCCGAGCGCGAGCGGACGTGCTCCCGCCCGGTCGAGGAGGGCCTGCAGCTTCCTGCCGCCCCTTCGCGCGTATTCGCGCGCGACGTCGGCGACCTCCGGGGCATAGCGGGCGAAGAGCGGCTCCCAGACGTCGCGATCGCGGTCCTCCGCACGACGACGTGGGGCGACGATGGGCGCCGGCGGCGCATCGACGAGACGGCGGACGAGATCGCGCTCGATGAACGGCATGTCGCACGCGACCGCGATCGCCCAGCGCTCCTCGCCGGGAGCCATGGCGAGACGGCCGAGAAGCGCGAGTAGACCGGCGAGCGGCCCTTCTGCCGACGGGTCGTCCTCGATGGTCTCGAGCCCGAGGTGTTCGTACGCCGGATGCGCTCCGACGAGCACGCACTCCGCGCCGATCTCCTCGAACAGCCGCCGCGTACGGACGACGATCGGCTCGCGCTCGCGCTCCCCTTCTGGTTCTGGGGTCAAGAGGAGGCCCTTGGGAGCTCCGCCCATGCGACGCGCCCTGCCACCCACGAAGATGCCGACGAGTAGATGCACGATGCACCTTCGGTCTGGGATAGCAGGCGATCGAGCCGGAGCGAATGCTACGACGATCGTCGCATGCACGCACCGCGATCCAGCGCGGGACGGTGCTACCTTGCACGCATGTTGCGCGCGCCCACCGGAGCTCAACCGCCGCTCGAAGCTCAGCCGCCGGAGGTCCACGAGCCCGCCGAAGTGGCTGGCGGCGCCGGGGCCGTTTTCCAGGCGACGCTCCAGGTGAAGCACCACCTCGGCCTGGCGCGCGGCGCCCGCACGCTGCTTCTCACGAACCAGGTGAGTGGCTTCGACTGCCCCGGTTGTGCCTGGCCGGAGCCGCACGAGCATCGGTCCTCGTTCGAGTTCTGCGAGAACGGCGCGAAGGCGGTGGCGTCCGAGGCCACGACGAAGCGCGTCACGCCCGCCTTCTTCGCCGAGTGGAGTGTCGAAGCGCTGGCCAAGCAGTCCGACTACTGGCTCAACGAGCAGGGGCGGCTGACCCACCCGATGGTGCTCCGTCCCGGCGCGACGCACTACGAGCCCATTGCCTGGGACGAAGCGTTCGCGCTCGTCGCGCGGGAGCTACGTGCGCTCGAGTCGCCCAACGAGGCCGCCTTCTACACGTCGGGGCGCACGAGCAACGAGGCGGCGTTCCTCTACCAGCTCTTCGTCCGGCGCTTCGGCACCAACAACCTGCCGGACTGCTCCAACATGTGCCACGAGTCGAGCGGCGCGGGCATGCTGGCGACGCTCGGCGTCGGCAAGGGGACGGTCACGCTCGAGGACTTCGAAGAGGCCGACGCGATCTTCCTCGTCGGGCAGAACCCGGGCACGAACCACCCGCGCATGCTGACGACGCTCCGCGATGCGCGCCGGCGCGGCTGCGCGATCGTGGTGGTGAACCCGCTCGTCGAGGCGGGCTCGGTGCGCTTCGCACATCCGCAAGATCCCGTCGACGTGCTGGGCGGCTCCACCGAGATCGGCAGCCTGCACCTGCAGGTGAAGGTCAACGGCGATGTCGCGGTCTTCAAGGGGATCATGAAGGCGATGCTCGAGCGCGAAGCCGAAGCTCCCGGCACCGTGCTCGACCGCGCCTTCATCGAGGAGCACACGGACGGCTTCGAATCGTTCATCCGCGCTCTCGAGGACGTGAGCTGGGACGACATCGTCCGCGAGAGCGGCGTCGGGCGCGCCGAGATCGAGCGCGCGGCACGCACCGCGTGGGAGGCGAAGCGCACGATCGTGTGCTGGGCGATGGGCATCACGCAGCACAAGAACGGCGTCGCCAACGTCCAGGAGATCGTCAACTTCCTCCTGCTCCGCGGGAATGTCGGAAAGCCAGGCGCGGGTGCGTGTCCCGTCCGTGGCCACAGCAACGTGCAGGGCGACCGCACGATGGGCATCTGGGAGAAGGCGCCCGACGCGTTCCTCGATCGACTCGGCGCCGAGTTCGGCTTCGAGCCGCCTCGGGCTCACGGACGCGACACCGTCGACACGATCCGCGGGATGCTCGACGGCGAAGTGAAGGTCTTCTTCGGACTGGGCGGGAACTTCCTCTCGGCCACCCCCGACACGGAGCGCACCGCCGACGCGCTCCGACGCACGCGGCTCACCGTGAACGTCTCGACGAAGCTCAATCGCGGGCACCTCGTCACCGGCCGCACGTCGCTCGTCCTCCCGTGCCTCGCACGCTCCGAGGTCGATACGCAGCCGAGCGGCGAGCAGTTCGTCACGGTCGAGAACTCGATGAGCGTCGTCAGCATGTCGCGCGGGCGGCTCGCTCCCGCTTCGCAAGAGCTCCGGAGCGAGGTCTCGATCGTTGCTGGTGTCGCCCAGGCAGCGCTCGGCGAGGCTTCCGGCATCGACTGGACGGGCCTCGCATCGAACTACGATCGGATCCGCGACGCGATCGCGCGGGTCGTCCCCGGCTTCGCCGACTTCAATGCCCGCGTCCGCGAGCCCGGCGGCTTCTACCTCGGCAATCCCGTGCGCGAGCGCGTGTTCCGGACGGCCACCGGCAAGGCGCGCTTCACGGTACACCCGCTCCCGAAGCACGACCTCGGCCCGGGCCGCCTGCTCCTCATGACGATGCGGAGCCACGACCAGTACAACACGACGGTGTACGGCCTCGACGATCGCTACCGCGGCATCAAGAACGGCCGGCGCGTCATCTTCATGAACGCCACCGATCTCGCGGAGCGAGGCCTCGTGCAGGGCGACCTCGTCGACATCACGAGCCACGCGCCCGATGGAGAACGCACCGCAGCGCGCTTCATGGTCGTGCCATACGCCATCCCGCGCGGCTGCGCGGGCGCGTATTTCCCCGAGGCCAACGTGCTCGTCCCGCTCGACAGCGTCGCAGAGGTCAGTAACACCCCGGCTTCCAAGTCGATCGTCGTCACGGTCGAGCGCTGCGCGTCCTGAGGTCGGCGCAACCCGGCGAGACGACGCGAACGCGTCAACGAAGGCGCATGCAGCGAGCGCCCGTCTTGCCGTACTTGTCGTACGCGACGACGTTGCTCCCCATCGCGCGTCCGTACGAGTGACCTTCCCACGACGCTCCGGCGTAGCCGGCGAAGTTCGCGCCGTTCGCGACGACCTCGATCATGTTGCCGCCGAGGTCCATCCACGAGTCGGCCGCGGGGCGGACGGTGCTCACGTCGCCCGGGAAGCGTCCCGGCGCGGCGATGACGGGCGTGAAGTCCTGCGCGAAGGTGCCGTAGTTGACGGCCGGAAAGACGTAGCGCGGCGGGTTTGCGGGCGAGAAGCTTCCGACGCCGGCGTTGAAGTTCGAGCGCTTCAGCGGATCGTCCGCCGGTATCGGGGTCGCGCCCCACGGCCAAGCTGCCGGCCCGTACGCGGCTTGGAGCGCCTCGCGCGTCGCGAGATACCCGCCGTCCCACGCACAGAAGGCGGCGTACATCACGGGCGTGAGGCAGTTCATCGCCTTCTCGTCGAGGAGGTCCTTCGTCGTGTGCGGCCGATCGATCTCGCCGAAGTACGTACGCTCCGCAGCGTCGAACCAGTACGTGCGATGGCCGTACGAGCCCGTGTACATCCCGCAGCCGCTCGTCGCGCTGATGGCCGCAGCGGCGACGCCACGATAGAACGAGGTCGGGCCGAGCTGGTTCAATAGGCCGATGTCGATGTTGACGTTCGTGCCGGCGGGGTTCCCGGGAAAGGCAAACGATTCGCCGTCGTTCTTCGTCGGCAGGTACTGCGTTTTGCCGCTGAGCTGCGTCGACACGAGCGTGTCCGTCGCGATGCGCGCGAGCACCCAAGCGCGGATGTTCGGGACGCCGCCGTTCGCGGCCTTGATCGCGTCGACCCACGCGCGGATCCGTCCGGCCGTGATCTCGTACTTGTCGACGTAGACCTGCTTGGCCACCCCGCCGTGGTTCATGGTCATGCCGGCGACGGGCAACGTCTTGCAGCAGCTCTCGTGCATCGCGCCCGCAGCGCCCGTCTCGCCCGAACCGCACGTCGCACCGCCACGGAGGCGCCGGCAGCTCGGTGCCTCGATGCACTTCTTGAGGTCGGAGCAGACGCCGCTCTCGCAGTCGGCGTCGACGGCGCAGGTCTTCGTGAGATCGCAGCGTGGCGGTGAGACCACGAGCGCGCCTTCTTGCTGCTCGGCGCCTCCGCAGTCCACGTCGGTCTCGGTGCCGTTCTTGATGCCATCGTCGATGAGGGGCGCAGCACACGCTCCAGAGGCGCAATAGCCGAGATTGCAGTCGTCGTTCGTGCCGCACGCCTTCTGGACCAGACACTTCGGCGCGGCGGCACCGCCGCAATCGACGTCCGTCTCGTCGAGGTTCTTCTTGCCGTCGTCGTGCGAGGGCTCCGCGCACGCGCCGGTCGTGCAGAGCCCAGTACAGTCGTCGTCGCCAGCGCACGAACGCCCGGGCGCGCAGGCCGGCGCGCTCGCGCCACCGCAATCGACGTCCGTCTCGTCGAGGTTCTTCTTGCCGTCTTCATGCGAGGGCGCAGCACACGCGCCGTTCGTGCAGAGGCCAGCGCAGTCGTCGTCGCCCGCGCACGGCGCGCCGATGTCGCACGTGGTCCCGGCCGCCGCACCGCACGTCGGGTCGCCTCCCGGCCCCGTCGAGACGCTACCATCCGCATCCCCCGGCGCCGTCCCCCCGCCCGCCTGGTCTTCCGACGAGCTGCTGCATGCATTCGCGAGCAGCAGGATGACGAGCGAGCCTAGCGTCAGTGCCCTCGAGCCGAATCGCGCTGCGGATGACATCTACCCTCGACGATCGCGTACCTCGACCTCGAGCGCAACCGCTCCGGGCGCGCCAGTCTGGGCGCTCGTGCGCGGGCGCGCCCCTTCCTCGCCCTCGCCCCTCGTCCCGATCGCGTCCCACCCGATCGTGCGCGATACTCCCCCCATGTCGAGCCGCCGGAACATCCGCGCAGCGAACGTCGAACGCCTCGCGGGCGGCGTCGTGGAGGCGCGCGCGGACGAGGTCGCCGTCGAGGAGCCGCTCGAGATCCGGATCTCCGGCGAGACGCTCGCGATCACGATGCGGACGCCGGGCAACGACCGGGAGCTCGTGCTCGGCTTCCTGCTCGCTGAAGGCATCATCACGAGCTCGAGGGACGTGGCGAGCGTCGTCCACTGCGGCCGTACGACCGACGAAGGACGCGAGAACACGATCGACGTAACGCTCGCACCAGGCGTGAAGCCGCCGATCGACGCGGAGACCGGCATGCTCGCGCGCCGCGGCACTCTCGTCACGAGCGCGTGCGGCGTGTGCGGAAGGCAGTCGATCGACGACCTGCTCGCGCGCATCTCTCCCCTGCCCGCCGGGGCGGGTCGCGTCACGACGGCGGTGCTGTCGGCGGCCGTCGACAGGCTGCGCGAGCGGCAGCCACTCTTCGCACGCACCGGTGGCTGTCATGCGGCGTCGCTCGTCACCTTCGACGGGACGCACGTCGCGACGTTCGAGGACGTCGGACGCCACAACGCGGTCGACAAGGTCGTCGGATCACGCGTCCTCGCCGGCGAGCTGGGCGTCCTCCCTGCTCGCGGGCACGACCACGTCCTCGTCGTGAGCGGCCGCTCGAGCTTCGAGATCGTCCAGAAGGCGTTCTCTGCCGGGATCCCCGTCGTCGCGTCCGTCTCCGCGCCGTCGTCCCTCGCGGTCGATCTGGCGCGCCGCGCGAACGTGACGCTCCTCGGCTTCGTCCGTAACGGAGCGATGACCGTCTACACGGGCCGAGATCGAATCGACGTCTGACGAACGTTCTCGAACGAACGCGAGGCGCTACGCCGCCACCGGCGCGCGGTAGCGCTCGGCGTCGAAATCCGCGAACGTCCCGAACGAGAACCGATCCGGGTGCGCCGCGACGAACTCGAGGAACGGACGAAGGCTCCGTTCGTTGTGAGCCGTGAACGTCTTCGAGTGACCGATGAGAACGAAGGGCAGTGGCGCTTCCGGGTGCCCGTAGCGCGCCTCGACCCGCTCGAGCGCGTCGACGAGCTGCTTGCCCGTGCACTGGTTGAAATCGACCTTCCAGGGATGCTGGCGCACGAGCGCCTTCGCCTTGCCGAGGACCTTGTCGGCCAGCGAGCGCGGGCCGCCCGTGCGGGCGGCATTCGCCACGCCCTCCGCGCGGTCGGCGACGGCATCCGGATTGGGCAACGGGTTCAGGCGCTGCGCGATCACGCGGTACACGCGGTTCGCGGTGAGGAAGACCCAGAGGGGCTGCTGCTCCGTGTAGATCGGGAACTCGAACAGGCGCCCGGAAGGGTCGCGACGGCACACGTCGCTCGGATCGACCGGCCACGGGACGAGGTCACTGTACGCCGCCCGGTAGTCGAACTTCACGAGGTCGTCGTAGACGCCGTACTTCCAGACGGACGTGTCGATCCGGAAGCCCTCTTCGACGAGGGCCCGGACGATGTTCGGCGACGGCTGCATCGACCAGTTCGCCGCACGGAACGCAAAACACTCGTAGTCGGCCCGCGCGACGCGGCATGTCTCCTCGAGTAGGCGCTTGCCTTGCCGGATCATGTCGCGGACGCGATCGTAAGGCAGGCTCGCGAGGTCGTACTCCGCGTAGTCCTGCTTCCAGTAGCCACCGGCCTCGTCCCACGTCGCGTTGAAGTACGACGAGTGGATGTGGAGCTGGACGTCGTGCCCCGTCCTCACGGCACGCTGCATCTGGCGCGCGATGGAGCCCCAGTGGAAGCGATCTCTGCCCGTCCGCTCCGCGTACTCCTTGAACTTCAGGATCTCGCCGACGTCGGCCATGATCGTGAGCTTCGCGCCGTAACGGTCGAGCTGATCGAGCATGCGCTTGGTGGGGTCGACCACCAGATCCTTCGGGGATCCCATGCCGCTGCCGTGGATCTCGTAGTCCGACGTGAAGAGCACCTTGTACATGGGCTTTCCATTGGCCCCGAGCACGTGGGGCGAGCTCTCGAGGTTACGCGAGGCTGCGGGCACCGTCATCCCGTGCCTTTCCCCCCTTGCGATGCCGGCGCCGATGCGTCAGCGTCTTGGTGATTGGCCAGGCTTCTCCAGCACATCAAGGAGCCGCCGCACGCCTGCATCTACCTTCCGGAGAGGCAGGCGTCGCTCGAGATGCGGCTTCTCGTCGACGTGAGCCCGGACGAGCTCGAGTCGATGCTCGAACGCGGGTGGCGCCGGTTCGGTCCCGTTTACTTCCGACCCGCGTGCGCCGATTGCGGTGAATGCGTCACGCTGCGGATCCCCGCGACGACGTTTCGGCCGAGCAAGAGCCAGCGACGCGCCCGGAAGAACGCAGCCCGGCTGATCCGGACGGTCGGGCGCCCCGTCATCGACGACGAGCGCCTCGAGCTGTACGCGCGCTGGCATGCCCAGCGCGAGCAGTCCCGTGGATGGGGCGAGAGCCCTCTCGACGCGGAGCGATACGCGTTCGACTTCGCCTTCGAGCATCCATGCGTGCGCGAGGTCACGTTCCGCGATCCGGACGAAGGCCATCGGCTCGTCGGTCTGGGCATCGTGGACGACACCGACGTGTCGCTCTCGGCCGTTTACTTCTTCTGGGACCCGGAGCACGCGCCGTCGTCGCTCGGAACGGCGCACATCGTCATGCTCGTCGAGGAAGCCCGCGCTCGCGGCCTCGCCCACGTCTATCTCGGCTATCGCGTCGAGGGATGCGCGTCGCTCGCCTACAAGGGCAAGTTCGGTCCGCACGAGCTGCTCGAAGGTCGGCCGCCCCCGCGCGCGCTACCGATCTGGCGGCCTGTCGAGCGAGCAGAACCGTAAGCTCGCCGCCTTCGCCGCGCGAGCGTGTACGTCGAAGTCCTGAGCTCCTGCGCTCGGGTCGAGGTATAGCGTCTGCGCCGTGTCCGAGTCGCCTGCGACACCGACCTTCTGGAGCACCGTCCGCGACGCGCTTCGCGGCACCGAGCAGGATCTGACGTCCGTTCCCATCCAGCGGTCGGTGCTGCTCCTCGCGATCCCGATGGTCCTCGAGATGTCGATGGAGTCGCTGTTCGCGGTCGTCGACATCTTCTTCGTCTCGAAGCTCGGATCGGATGCCGTCGCGACGGTCGGTCTCACCGAGTCGATGCTCTCGCTCGTCTACACACTCGCGATGGGCCTGTCGGCAGGTGCGACCGCGATAGTCGCGCGCAAGACCGGCGAGAAGGATCTCGACGGCGCCGCCACGGCGGCCGGCCAGGTGATCCTGCTCTCGCTCCTCGGCGCGACGGCGCTCGGTGCGGTGGGGATCGCGCTGTCCTCGCACCTGCTCGCTGCGATGGGCGCGACGCCCAGCGTCGTCGCGGCGGGAACTGGATACACGGCGGTGATGCTGGGCGGGAGCGTCACGATCTTCCTCCTCTTCGTCGTGAATGCCGTGTTCCGGAGCGCCGGTGACGCGGCGGTCGCGATGCGCGCCTTGTGGCTCGCGAACGGACTCAACATCGTGCTCGCGCCGTGTTTCATCTTCGGGTTGGGCCCATTCCCGAAGATGGGAGTGGCGGGCGCCGCCGTCGCGACCACGCTGAGCCGCGGCGTCGGCGTCGGCTATCAGGTGCTGATGCTGAAGCGAGGTCGTGGGCGCCTCGCGATCGAGGCGCGGCACCTCCGACCACGTCCGAAGATCATCGTCGAGGTTCTGAGGCTCTCGTCGACGGCGAGCCTCCAGGTCCTCATCGAGACCGCAAGCTGGCTCGGTCTCGTCCGGATCCTCTCGTCGTTCGGAAGCCATGCGCTCGCCGGCTACACGATCGCGATGCGCGTCGCGATCTTCGCGCTGTTGCCCGCGTGGGGCCTGGCGAACGCCGCGGCGACACTCGTGGGCCAGAACCTCGGCGCGGCCCAACCCGACCGCGCCGAGCGGTCCGTCCGGACCATCGGACGGTACAACGTCATGTTCCTCGGGAGCATCGGCCTTCTGTTCGCGGTGCTCGCACACGTCATCGTGAGCCTCTTCACGCACGATGCGGACGTCGCTTCGTACGGCGCCGAGTGCCTCCGGATCGTGGCTCTCGGCTTCATCGTCTTCGCCTACGGGATGGTCATGCTCCAGGCCTTCAACGGCGCCGGCGACACGGTCACGCCGATGCTCGTGAACCTGGGATGTTTCTGGTTCGTGAAGATCCCGATCGCGTACGCCCTCGCCACGAGCTTTGGGTTCGGCCCGCGCGGGGTCTTCTTGGCGATCACCGTCGCCTACTCGGCGCAGTCGCTCGTGAGCTGGGCGCTGTTCAGGCGCGGCCGCTGGAAGACGAAGAAGATCGCCTGAACGCCTCCCGCGCGCGGACGCTCACGTCGCGTCGGCGTCGCCACCGTCGGTCGCCCCGCCGTCCTGCTCGCGGAGGGGCTCCTGGACGGTGAGCTTCAGCGTGGCCTCGGTCGATTCGTCGCCGGCCCCGGTCACCATGCGAACCGAATACGTGAGCTGCGTGTTCGTGCCCAGGACCGTCGGCGGCACCGCGGTATCGATGCGCACCGCCACGTCCGTCTCGGGCCCCGCACCAAAGACGCGACCGCTCGCACCCGCGTCGTTCAGCCCGACGACGTCGAACGCGCGGTCCACCCCGACATCGTCACCGTCTCCCTGGAAGCGAACGTACGCCTTCCAGACGAACTGCTCCGCCGGAAGGCGAAACGTCACGTTGACCGAGAATGGGCAGGCGCCGGTGTTCGCACGCGAGTCGCACGTGAGAGCGTTGTCCTTCGGGCCGGTCACACTCACGATGCGGAGCGTGGACGAAGGCTCGTGGTAGCCCTTGCTGTCGTTGCACGCGGGCATCGGCACGAGGGCCACCAGCGTCGCGCAGGCGACCATTCCCGAAACGATCCACGAGCTCGACTTGACCACGCAGCCTTCTTACGGCGGCGCTCCAGGCACCGCAAGCACCAACGGCGCGCCGCCACTCGGGCTCACGCTACATCGCGGGCTGAACCGTCGCCGACCGCTGAGGCGTGGCGCGACGCAGCATCGGCGCGATCTTTCCTCGATACTTCCACGCGAGGAACAGCGCAGCCGGAACAGCGCCGACGGCGCTCGACGCGACGAGGTAGCTGCGAACGGGCGTGGGGGCGTGGCGAAGACCGAGGAGCACGAGAAGCTTCTTGAACATGATTACCTCCGCCAGGCTCCACTGCAGCGCGCGTGCCTCCTTCCTGCAGGCGCACGTGCCGCCTGCGGCACGCGACGCGCATTTCACTCGCGGACGAGCGGCTCGCGGTAGCGGACGAACTGCGCGATCATCGCGCACAGATCTCCCGAGGGGCTCACGAGCTTTGCGCCGAACCCTGCGGGAGATTCGTCGCTCAGATGTTCCTGCACCCAGGCCACCTGTGCCTGGCACTCGGCGCGGACGCCGCCCGGGAGCTCGAGGTCGAGCGCGAGGATCGCACCGAGCGGCGGCAGCTTCGCGTACGTCGCGACGAACACGCCTCCGTGGCGCACGACGTCTTCGCCGTCCATGCTCCGCCAGAACGTGCTCGGGCTCGAGGCATCGAGCACGACGGTGAATCGGGGCAGCGCCGTCGACAGCGTCGCGAGGCGCTGCTCGAGACGTTTCACCGCGCCGACGAGCTCCTCGAGCCTCATGTCCACGAGGCTGCCCGGCGGCGGAGGCGTCGTCGCACCTGCGTTGCGCGGAAGCGACGGCGGCGCGGGGAAGCCGGGATTCGTCGGACGCTCCGGCACGCGCGGGGGAGGCAGCGCGCCGGGCGCAGGGACAGGCACGTCTTGAGCCCGCTTGGCGAGCTCCGTGAGGCTCGCGATGACACGCTGGAACGCTGCCGTGTGCTCGCGAACGACGTTCACCACCGCGACGGCCGCCGCGGCGCTGCCATCGTCGATCCGCAGCTCGACGCGCGGCGGCTTCGCGAGCGCTTGCTGCATCCGCTCGAGCACCGGCGCCAAGGCCTCGGTGTCGCTCGTCTTCGACGAAGCCGCGGACGCCGCGGCGATCGACGCGTGCGCGATCGTCTCGCGGATGCGCTGGAGCTGCTCGTCGACTCCCGAGAGCGCCCCGGTGACACGCGCAACGGGATCGTCGCCCTTCTTCCCTGCCCGCCCCGTCCGGACGTAGGCGTCCTTGATCTCCTTCCATCGCGCCTTCTGGACGTCGGTCATCCGACCGCGCAGCTCCGCGAGCTTGAGGAGGTTTTGCTCTGCGCCAGTCGTCAGGGTCTGCGACTCGCTCGCGTAGTGGTCGTCGATGAGCTGCTCTGTTTCCGCTTCGTTCATCGCCGCGACGACCTTCTCGGCGAGCTTGTTCATGTTGCGGTAGCTGCCCTGAAGCTTGAACGGCGGCTCCGTGCGGTACGCGTCCTCCTGCGAGGCCGAGCGGATGTACTCCTGGTTGACGTCCAGCAGCAGCGCCTGGATCTTCATCATCCGCCGGAGCACCGCGAGGATCTCCTCCACCTCGGCAGCGGAATAGCCGTGCGAGAGCTCGGTGAGCGGAACGTCCTCGCCCTTCGCCATGCGTACGAGCTTCTGGACGTCGCCCGGCTCACGCGTCGCGAGCGGCGCGAGCGCCGGGTTCGACGTGAGCGAGTTCTCGATGTAGCTCGACGCGAAGAGGTCCTGCTGGCCGCCGAGGATGTCGCCGAGGTTGTACGTATCGGCGCGGTTCGCGAGCATGTCCGGGATCTGGAAGCGCGCGCCGGACTCGGTGTACGGGTTGCCCGCCATCACGACGCAGAACTTCTTCCCGCGAAGGTCGTACGTGCGCGTCTGTCCCTTCCAGACGCCCTCGACGCGCCGCTGTCCGTCGCAGAGCGAGATGAACTTCTGGAGGAGCTCCGAGCTCGTGTGCTGGATGTCGTCGAGGTAGAGCATCACGTTGTTGCCCATCTCGAACGCGAGGTTGATCTTCTCGACCTCCTGACGCGCGGTGCTGCTCTTCGCCTCCTTCGGATCGAGCGAGGTGACGTCATGGCCGAGCGCCGGTCCGTTCACTTTCATGAACACGAGACCGAGCTTGCTCGCGATGTACTCCATCAGCGTCGTCTTGCCGTAACCGGGCGGCGAGACGAGGAGGAGCATGCCCATCAGGTCGGTGCGCTTCTTCGCGCCGACGGATCCGATCTGCTTGGCGAGGTTCGCGCCGACGAGCGGCAGGTACACCTGGTCGATCAGCCGGTTGCGCACGAAGGACGTGAGCACTCGTGGCGTGAACTCGCTCATCCGGAGGCGCTTCCGCTCTCGCTCGACGATGTCGACCTTCAGCTTGCGGAAAGCACGAAAGCGCGGTGCCGCTTCGGTGATGAACGGAACGAGCCGCGAGAGCGTCTCGTCGATCGCGAGCCGCATCGATCGGTTCTGGATGCGCGGATGCGCGCCAAGGAGGCCGTCCACCTGCGTCTCGACCACCGCCGCGCTCGGCTCGCGCTCGATACGGGCGCCGCCCGCACCGTCGGTGACGAGCATCACTGCTGCCTCACGAACGAACGGTCTCGCGTCGTCGCGCTTGCTCGCAGAGACGAACGCGGTCGTGTAAGCGAGCGCCACGCCGAGCCGCTCGGGCATGTGCCCCTCGAGCGCGCGGAGCTCGTCTTCGAACGCACGCCGGCTGCCGGACTCGTCCAGGAACGCGAGCAGACCGCGCCGCAGCTCCTCGGCCGCGGCGCTCGCCACGAGACGGAGCCGCTCGCTTTCGAGCTCGAGGACGAGATAGCGCGCCGCGCTCGACACTTCACCCCGCGTGACCGTCAGGCCGAGCGCCTTCGTGTGCTCCGCGATGGCCGGCTCGATCTCCCTGGCGAGCTCGGCCTGAGCTGCCGCGTGCTGCGTCTCGATGCGAAGACGCCCGAGGCTCCGGGCGCGCGCATGCAGCACCTTCTTCGCGTCGGCCGCCATCGACACGAGCCACAGGATCGCGAGCGCGCGCGCGTCGGCCGAGAAGCGGAGCAGCCCCGCGCTCGCGCGGAGATTCAGGAGCTTCTCCAGGATGAGCGCAGCGTCGGCGTCGTGGATGCCTCGCTCGTAACCCTCGTCGAGACGATCTTGCGCGTACGCGCGCACGACCTGGACGAGCGTTCCGCCGTGTGCCGCGCTGGTGAGGGTGTCGATCGTGAGGCCGAGCCCGCCCTTGGCTTCCTCGGCGTCGAGGAGCATCGAGGCCGCGAGGAACTCGCCTCGATAGACCTCTGCGGACTCGTTCGGCAACGTCTGGTCCCACAGGTCCTTCGCCGCTGCGAGGTCCGGATCGTCGATCTCCTCGAAGAAGTCCGTGCCGGTGATGTGGAGGGTCATCACACCGCCGCGCGGCACGAGCACGAGCTCGAGCGGCTGCGTGTGGACGCTGAAGCGGTGCTCTCCCAGCTTGATGACGTTTTCGTCGCCGTCGAACAGGTCCGTCTTGTCGCGCAACGCTCGGAGCGCGTCTTGTCGCGCGGACTTGATGCGAGACGCGACCTCGTCAGCACGCACGCTGTCGCCTAGCGACCGGAGCTGTCCCTCGACGTCGGCGAGCTTCAACACCATCGCGTCGGACGCGAAGTACGCGTTCAGCTCGTCGGGTGTCTTGAAGGTGCTCGCACGGCGCGCGACGCCGGAGAGGATGCGATCGGCGGCAGTCATGAGGTTCTGCGCGCGCCGGTGCCTCTCGTCGAGAAGCTGCTGTCGCTTCGCGCCGATCGCGTCGTTCACCTCTTCACGTTTGGCTGTGAGCTCGGCGGTGAACTCGTCGAGGTCGCCGAACTTGCCTTCGAGCTCTTCGAGCCCGAGCAGCAGCCTCGAGAGCTGCTCGTCGCACTTCTCGGGGGTGTCACACAAGGCGACGGCCCCGGTGACCGCCTGCCCGAAGAGCCGGAACTGCGCTGCAAACTCGGCCCGCGCCTCGTTGCCCGACACCTCCTTCTTCTTCGCCTGCCAGATCGCGCGCGCGCGGTTCTGGTGCGAGAACGCTGCGCTGACGCCTTCGAGGATGCGCGTCCGTGCGGTCGCGTCGTCGATCTTGAGCGAGCCGGTGACCTCCGCGAGAAGCGTGAGTCCCTGCTGGATCACGTCGAGCTCCTCGCCGAACGGCACGAGCTCGGTCGCCTTCGTGACGTGCTCGATCTTCTCGACGGCCACATCGAGCCGCTCGACGAGTGGCTTGAACGCGTCGTCTTTCAGGAAGAAATCGACGCACGCCTTGCTCACCTCGTCGAAGCGCTCGACGAGCTGCTTCTCGAGACCGGCAAGGGCGTGGACGTCGATCCCGCGTAGGTCCTTGAGGCTGATCAGGTGCCCGCGCTGATGGCGGAGCGTCGTCAGCGCCCGGAGGTAGTCCTCGACGACGTGCAGATCGTCCGGCCGGACCTTGACGAGGAGCTCCTTCTGCGCGGCCGTCGCCTGCTCGAGCGCCTCGTTCGCGCGCTTCTCGATCGCCTCGACCTTGTCGAACTCGTCGAGGACGAGCTCTGCGGTTTTCTTGATCGCGTGGAGCGTGCTCGCGAGATCTCCCGCCTCCGCGTGTCCGAGCCAGTAGTGCGTGTCGATCGCGCGGGTCACCGTGGCGACGAGGTCCTCGTACGTCGTCCGCGTGGGGCGCTCGGTCGTCGCGAGCTTGCGAAGCGAGAGCGCGTCGGAGATGCCTCGCACGAGGTCCGCGTTGCCGACCTTCGCGAGGTAGCTCCCGTCCTTCGGCCTCGCGGCAGCGTTCTCGACGGTGTTGAACGGCGTCCGCCAGATCTGCAGTGGGTGCACGCGTGTCGGTTCGGCGACGGCGCGGAAGACGGCCATCGTGCCGTCCGCGAACAGGCTGAACCCGTGGCAGCGGATCGGGCTCGCGATCTCCTTGCGGATCACGTTGTACGGAAGGAGCACGTATTCGCCTTCGTCGCGCCGGTGATAGACGTAGAGGACGTCCTCGCCGTTCGGCGAACGGGTCACGCGCTCGAACTGCAGGTCGTCGCTCGCGCCGTCGAAGAGCTTGTGCTCCCCGCTCTTCAGGTAGTAGCCGCTCGGGAACACGATGCCGTGGTCCTCGGGCAGCTCGTGGCAGGCCTGGCCGATCGCGTCGATGCGGAGCACGCGCTTCGCTCGCGGATCGAAGACGAGGTAGCGGTACTTCGCTTCGCGGAACGGCTTCACGCGGAGGAGGATCAGGTCGCCGACCTTCGCGTAGGCGATGTCGCCGTCGTCGAGCGTCTGGTTCGGATCGTCCACCGGCTCGCGGTAGATCCCGCGACCGTCCTTCGTGTTGTTCTCGATCTTGATCGTGAGGTCGCCCCCGACGGTCTCGACGAAACACGTATCGAGCACGTTCACGTGCGGATGCGGCCCGGGCACTTGGTCCTCGCGCCCCGTCTGGGTCCACGCGAAGTCGTGCTGCCTCGGCGGCCTCGCCTCCTCGTCGCCGCGCGCATCCATGTACGAGACGCGTCCGGCGGCGTCGATCGCCCAGCGAAGAACCTTCGCGTCATTGGCCGTCGCCCCGGTCTGGACCGTCGCGAGGAGGCGCGTGTCCGTTCGCTTGAGGCGGAGGAGCCGCGCGTCCTTCGCGTACTTGAACGTATCGCGAAGCTCCTTCACGAACGCCTCGTCGGCGAGGAATGCGCCCGGCCCTTCGAACGGATGTTGACCGAGATCCCATTCGTCGGAGCCGTCCTTGCGTTCGCACTTGTAGAACGCGAAGACGTCCGTGACGTTCGTCTCCGTCTTCAGCCCCAGGAAGACCTGAAAGCCGAAGAGCAAGTGCCCGGCGACGCTGACGACATCGCGCGCGATGCAGTTGTGCTCCGTCCGCACCCGCTCGTTGGCGATGAGCGCGAGCTCGGCGCCGCCGAAGACCTTCTTCCGGTTCTCGTTGAGCGCTTCCGCCTTCGAAGCGAGCTCCGCCGCCTGCTCGAGCAGGCGCTTGCGAATCACGTCGTAGCTTCCGCCCTCGAGCGCAGCGGCCGCCGCGCCGGCGTTGCCGTTGCCGTTGCCGTTGCCATTTGCCGGCGGAGGCGCGCCCCCGGGGGCCTTCGAGATCTCGATCTGAGAGGTCATCGCGTAACTCGCCTATCCCCACGCGGCGAAGGTCTTCCTGTTCACTCTCTCGTCTCGTTGGGAAAAGGCCGGAAGCCCAAAGCCCGCGGGCCCGCCCCGGAGCCTGGAGCCTGCTCCCCCCTCACTCCCCCGTGCCCGCCGGCCCCGTGCGCGCCGCCTTGAGACGCGCCGTGGCCGCCGGATCGTTCACGAGGAGCTTCTCGACGAGCCCGAGGACGGCTTCGTCGTCCGGTCGCATCGCCGACTCGACCAGGCTCTTCACGTGCGGGCTCGAGTCGACCGCACCGTCGATCGCCTGTCCGACGCTCACCGCCTTGACGAAGCGATCGAAGAACGCGCCGTCGCCGCCGACGATGTTGAACTTCGCGTTCGAGAACGCCTGCGCGAGGATCTTCGCCTGCGCCTCGGCGACGCTCGTCTTGGCGTGGATCGTCTCGAGCTCGATCGTCTTCTCCTTCTCGAGCCGCAGACGGAACTCCTCGTGCTCGCGGCTCGCCTCGTCGAGCGCCTTCATCGAGGTGGCCTTCTCGGCGATGCCCGCCGCTTCCGCGACGAGCTTCTCGCGCGTGACCTTCGCGAGCGCGAGGCCCTTCTGCTCCTCGCCCGAGGCCTCGGCCACGAGCTTCTCCCGGAGCGCCGCGGCCTCCGCGATGCCGAGCTTCTCGACGGCCTGCGCGTCCGCCTCCTTCACCTTCACCTTCGCGAGGCCCTGCTTCTCCTCGCCGGCCGCTGCAGACTGCATCTTCTCGAGGGAGATGCGCGCCTCGACCATGCCGAGCTTCTCCGTCGCGACGGCGTCGGCCTCCTTCACGCGGGCCTTCGCCAGGCCCTCGGCGGCGGTCTCGGCCTGGGTACCCTCGGCGAGACGGATCTTCGCGCGCGCCAGCTTGTCGGCCGTCTCGAGCTCGGCCTCCGCGGTGATCGACTTCTGACGGGCCGCGTGCTTCGCGACCTCCTCGGCGGCCTCGGCGGCCTTCACCTGCTTGACG
>JAFAER010000194.1 GCA_023423895.1 Pseudomonadota bacterium | reverse complement strand
ACATTCGCTGCACCATCTTCGCCTTGAAGCTCTCCGTGTAATTCACAAGAAGTTCCAGATCCCGCTCCCAGAGATACGGTCAGAACCGCCATACGGCGGAGGCGACAACTTCCCTGACACGGGGGGGCCGAGCACGCGTTGTACCAGGCGCCTGCATCGGCGGAGTTTGCCTTGTCGAAGGCGACCGGCCCGCCAGTCACGTTTCCGCAGAGCTGTTTGCCCGCCCATTTGCAGTACGCGTAGGCGTCGCACCAGTCGACGTAGTGGACGGGCAACGAGTAGTTGAACGCCGTTCCCGAACCGGGCGTCTGAAGCGCCGGAGGAGCCTCGATGACTGGCCAGGCATTGCGGGGAACGAACTTGTCGTTCACCGGCGGCTTGCACACCGGGTCTTGATCCTGGACGTTCACGTTGGCCGTGATGAACTTCGTGTACTGGTACTTCGTGACCTCGATCTCGTCGATGCAGTAGGCGCCGCCGCCGCCTGCTCGGGGGACTTCGACCATACCTTTCGGGCAACGACAGACGTTGTTCGTACAGGCACCGCCGACGCAGTCGTTGCCCGTCGCGCAGCGCTTTCCGATCGTGCAGCGCGCACAGATGGAGCCGCCGCAGTCCATGTCCGTCTCGTCGCCGTCGGTCTCCTTGTTATCGCACTTCGGGGTGGCGCATTTGCCATCCAGGCAAGCACCGCCGGCGCAATCGGTCTTCGCGATGCAGGTCTTGCCGTCGATGCACTTCCCGCAGACGTTGCCGCCGCAATCGACGTCGGTCTCGTTGCCGTCCTTGACGGTGTTGTTGCAGGCCTCCGGGACTACGCCGGCCTCGGCATCGCCACCTTCACCCGACCTCCCCGCTTCGTTCACCGGGCGAATGCCGCCTCCGTCGCCGTCCTCGTACGTCGGCGGTCTCGTACCACCGCTGCATGCGGCGATGCACAGCGCGGAGAACGTCGTGGAGAGCATGCTGAGAACGAAGATGGAGCGCCAAGAACCCCGCATGCGCGCAGCGTACCGCAATCGCCGTTCGCTGCCTCGTTTCCCGCGAGAAATTCGGCAAAACAGCCACATCCGACACCGGCGCTCAGGGTGGGGAGCGGCGAAGCGGCAATTCCCGGACGCGCGTCATCTCCGCGGCGTGGAGGTCGGATGGCAATCGTCTTCCCACGCGGCCTTCTTCACGTGACGCGTGCCCCGTCCTGCCGTCAGCAAGCCTGGCCGCACGACCAGCCGTCGTCGCACTTCGTCTTCTCGACGCCGCTCGGGCAGCCGACGTTGCAGTTGCCGGTCGAGATGCAGCGCACGCGGCACGTGCCGCTGCACGTCACGTTGCAGTTGCCGACGGACGTGCACGTGACGTTGCTCGCGGCGCCGACGGTGGGGGCGCAGTCGTTCACGCTCTCGCACGCATAGTTGCAGCGCTCCCCGCAGGTCGCTCCGCAGGTGCTCGTGCTCTTGCAGCGCACCGCGCAGTCGGCGCCGCACGTCACGTTGCAGTTCGGCCCGCTCTCGCAGGCGTAGGAACAGTGGTCCTGACAGCGCGCGGTGCAGTCGCTGCTGAAGCTCTTGCACGCGGGCGCACATCGATCGGCGCCCCCGCAGTCGAGATCGCAACGGGCCCCCTCCGCGCACGCACAGCTCTCGCTCGTGCAAGGGATGGGCGGTGTCCCACCACCGCTGCACGCGACGAGCACGCCGACGAGGAGCGCCGCAGAGGCAAGCGCACGCGAGGCCATGCGCCCGGTTCGGTTCCACATGGCCTCGATACTACGCGGCCCCATCCCGACGTGCGCGTCGAGATGGCACGGCTCGACTCAGCTCGCCGCGGAGGACGTCGCTTCTCCGAGCGCGGCGAGGCGCTCCTCGAGGAGCTTCTCCAGCGAGACGAGCGCCTTCGAGAAGCCCTGGATGCCTTCCTCGAGCTTCTCCTTCGCCATCTTGTCTTCCTCGTGCATCTTGCGGAAGACCTGCTCGTTCATCTCGATCCGTTCGACCTTCTTGTCCTTGGCCTTCTTCGGATCGAGCTTGCGCTCGAGGTCGCCCGTTGCGCCCTCGAGCTCCGCGAGGAGGCTCGGCGCGATGGTGAGCAGGTCGCAACCTGCGAGCTCGACGATCTCGCCCATGTTGCGGAAGCTCGCGCCCATCACCTCGGTCTTGTAGTCGAAGTGCTTGTAGTACTCGTAGATGCGCGTGACGCTGTGGACGCCCGGGTCCTCGTGCGGAGCGTAGTCCTTACCGGTGCTCTTCTTGTACCAGTCGAGGATGCGCCCGACGAACGGCGAGATGAGCGTCACCTTCGCTTCGGCGCAGGCGATCGCCTGGTGGAGCCCGAAGAGAAGGGTGAGGTTGCAGTGGATGCCTTCCTTCTCGAGGATCTCGGCAGCCTTGATGCCTTCCCACGTCGACGCGATCTTGATGAGGATCCGATCGCGCTTCGTGCCTGCCGCCTCGTACATCGAGATGAGGTGACGCGCCTTGTCGAGCGTCGCCTGGGTGTCGAAGGAGAGCCGAGCGTCGACCTCCGTCGAGACGCGGCCGGGGACGATCTGCAGGATCTTCAGGCCGAACTCGACCGCGAGGCGATCGATCGCGAGGTCCACGATGTCTTTCGTCGAGCCGCTCTTCGATTCCTTGCGGCCCCAGAGCAGCGCGTCGTCGACGAGCTTGGCGTAGGCCGGCATCGCAGCAGCGGTCGTGATGAGCGACGGGTTCGTCGTCGTGTCCCGCGGCCTGAACTTCTCGATCGAGTTGATGTCGCCGGTGTCTGCAACGACGACGGTCATGCTCTTGAGCTGCTCGAGGAGGTTCTTCTGGCTCATTTCCGACGCTCTCTTTTCTTTCGAGGTTCCTGCGGAGACCCCCTGCCTTACCACGTCGCGGCGGCGGGCGGGACGAGCAGAGCCAGAGCCACGGTTGCTTCCGCGGAAGCAACGGAAGCGACGTAAGGGCTCGACCGCATCCGAGACGTGTCGTAACAGCGTGGAGATTTCGGGGCGGACTTCCTCGCCCGGTCGGGATGACGGCCGATCGACGATGGGCTTGGTGTGCGCTTGATGTGCGCTTGATGTGCGCTTGATGTCGCTGTGCGCCGTTCGTCCGAGCGTGACGTCCTTGCAGTCGCGATGCATCGACGCCGCTCGACCAGAGCCATTTCTCCTGGGAAATCGTGTGGTGGCGCTTACAGAGTCCCACTCTTTTGCCTTTCCTAAGTTGGCCCCGCGGCCCGAGGGTTGCTGTTGTCCGGAGCATGAAGCTCGACGGACGCCCGAACCCTTCGCGAGTCGTTCGTGGTGCGCGCACACTGGCGGCGTGTCTCGTCATCGCGCTGTCGCTCACGGTGGGTGGCGATGCCGAGGCGACGGACGCGCCGATCGCCGTCGGCGAGGTCTCTCCGCCGCCCGCGGGCTCCGGCATCGACGCCTCGGTCCTGCGCGAGGCAGCGGCCGCCGAGATTAAACAGATCGACTTTTCGCGCCTCCGCGATCGACGCAAGATCGTCGTCTCGCTCGCCATCACGCGCGCCATCGCAGAGGGGCCGTTCGCGTGCACCGTGAACGCGATGCTGCGCGACGCGAAGACCGGCGTGATGATCGCGATCATCGAGGCAGGTGCGCAGGCCGAAGGCCCCGCGTCGATGGAGCTCCGCAAGCAGGTCGCGCACGCGGCGGTTCGCAGCGCGGTCCGGCGCATCCCGCGCGTGCTCGGCGACAGGTAGCTCGCGACGCTGCAGCGGCGCGGTCCCGAGTCGCGGTGACGACCGACAGAAAACGCCGCAGCGCGCGGCGCCGGACCGTGGCGGAGCGCGTGCTATCACCGGACGCATGGCGGCGACGCGGATCGAGAAGGATACGATGGGCGAGATCGAGGTGCCGGCCGACCGGTACTGGGGAGCCCAGACCCAGCGGAGCCTCCAGAACTTCCGCATCGGAGGACACCGCTTTCCGCCGGCAGTGACCCATGCGCTCGGCATCGTGAAGAAGGCAGCCGCGCGCGTGAACCGCGAGCTCGGCAAGCTCGACGAAGCGCGCGCCGACGTCATCGGTCGTGCGGCTGACGAAGTGATCGCGGGCAAGCTCGACGAACACTTTCCGCTCGTCGTCTGGCAGACCGGGAGCGGTACGCAGACGAACATGAACGCCAACGAGGTCATCGCGAACCGTGCGAACGAGCTCGCTGGCCACGGGCTCGGCACGGGTGGGCCCGTTCATCCGAACGACCACGTGAACATGTCGCAGTCGTCGAACGACGTGTTCCCGACCGTGATGCACATCGCGGTGGCCGCGCGCATCCGCGAGCGATTGCTGCCGTGCCTCGAGGCGCTCAGGTCTGCGCTCGAGGATCGATCAGAGGCGTTCGCCGACGTCGTGAAGATCGGTCGGACGCACATGATGGACGCGACTCCGCTCACCGTGGGCCAGGAGATGAGCGGATGGGCGGCGCAGCTCGCGTTCGCCGAGCGGAAGATCGTCGAGTCGCTCGACGGGCTCTACGACCTCGCGCTCGGCGGAACGGCGGTCGGGACCGGGATGACGTCGCATCCCGAGTGGGCGACCCGCGTGGCCTCCGAGATCGCCGCGCTGACGCACACGCCGTTCCGGTCCGCATCGAACAAGTTCGCGGCGCTCGCGGGGCACGACGCACTCGTCGCGATGAGCGGCGCGCTGCGCGTCCTCGCGACCGCATGCATGAAGCTCGGGAACGACGTTCGGCTCCTCGCTAGCGGTCCGCGTGCAGGGATTGGCGAGCTGCTCATCCCCGCGAACGAGCCCGGGAGCTCGATCATGCCGGGCAAGGTGAACCCGACGCAGGCCGAAGCGCTCACGATGGTGGCCGCGCAGGTCATGGGCAACGACGTCACCGTCGGCATCGCCGGGGCGACCGGGCACCTCCAGCTCAACGTCTTCAAGCCGGTGATCGTCCGCAATGTGGTCGAGAGCGTCGAGCTGCTCGCGGACGCGTGCGAGAGCTTCGGCGAGCACTGCGTCGTCGGCATGGAGCCGAACCGAGAGGTCATCGCGCGTCACCTCGAGAGCTCGCTGATGCTCGTGACGGCGCTCTCGCCGGTCGTGGGCTACGCGAACGCGGCGAAGATCGCGAAGACCGCCTACGAGCGGAACATCACCTTGAAGGAAGCGGCGGTCTCGCTCGGCCTCGTCACGACCGAGAAGTTCGACGAAGTCGTCAGGCCGGAGACGATGACGCATCCCTGAAGAGGGCAGACCGCTAGTGTGACGAGGATCGACGCGGGACCGGGCCATGGCGACACGCGGTCACGGCCCGCATCGTCAGCTCTCGCTGGGGCCGCGTGGCGACCGCGCTCGTGCGCGAGCATCCATTCGGAGGGCGGCCACTACAGTGACCAGGCATCGACCTCCCGTTCGTCACGCGCCGCGCGCGAATCTCGTCCGACGAAGCCTTCAAGTCCACTCCGGAATGGTCGTTCTGTGCGGTATGACGATGTTGCCTCGGAGGATGAAACGAGAGACCTGGTTGACGCTGTTTTCGAACGGTGACGTCGAGGTGCTGACGGGGCCGGCTCTCGAGGAAGTCTTCCGCTCGGGGCTCGTGGATGCGCGCACCCGCGTGCGAGCTGTCAGCAGCCCCATCTGGGAGACGCTTGGTGAGGTGGCCGGCCTGTCGGTTCCGCCTTCCTGCGCGACGTCGAGCCTCGTACCGGTCGAGCTCGAGGGGCCAGTGGGCTCTGACGACCCGCGCGAGCGCTCCCGACCGGACTTCATGCCGAGCTTTTCGTCCGGCCGCACCACGATGAGGCGCCGTCTGCTCGCAGCGGCGGCGACCGTGCTTGCCCTCGCAGGTGTCGTCGCTCTGGGAGCGTCGCTCGACGCGCCGAGCGACACGCTCGCGCTCGGAGCTCGGATGTCGGCGAAGGCGCCCGCGTCCGCGTCACACCGTGTCCGACACGTCCCGGCTTCGAGCGTGGAGCCCCTGCACCAGGAGGCCAGCGTCCATGCGCGCCGGTCCGCCGGGCGCCGCGACGGCTTGCGGCAGCGTGAAGCCGGTCGTCCGTTGAAAGCCACGTTGGGCAGCCACGGGAGCTCGGGGCGTCACCGAAACATGGCTGCTCCCGCCGCCGCCGCCGAACCGGCGGGATGGGAGGCGCTTCGCAACACGAACAGGTTCGATCCCCTCGACGGTTCGCTCTGACGAGACGGGCCGGTGGACTGGTCGGGCGCCGCCTTCCCATCCGACCATCCTCGACCTGGGGCATGACGTCGGTCGGGAAGTCGATGTCGGCCAGCGTTCTCGCGAGCGCTTCCGTGGCGACTTGCACGTGCGGCGCGAGGGGCGTCGCGGAGTGAGCGAAGACACGCGGCCGGATCTCGCGGATCCTCTCACCGAGCCCCGCCCCATTGCCGCCAGTGACGCGTCGCGCCTATAGTCCCGGCCGAAATGTCCAAGAACTCCTTCGGCAGCCAGGCGACGCTCAAGGTCGGAGCGGATTCGTACACGATTTACCGGCTCGACGCGGTCTACAAGAAGTACCCGGAAGCAGCGAAGCTTCCCTTCTCCTTGAAGATCCTGCTCGAGAACCTCCTCCGTACCGAGGACGGCGTGTCGGTGACCGAGGGTCACGTCGCTGCCGTCGCCAAGTGGCAGGCCTCGGCTGACCCGACGCAGGAGATCGCCTTCACGCCGAGCCGCGTCCTCCTCCAGGACTTCACGGGCGTCCCTGCCGTCGTCGATCTCGCGGCGATGCGCGACGCGATGAAGAAGATGGGCGGCGACCCGCGCAAGATCAACCCGCTGCAGCCGGTCGAGCTCGTCATCGACCACTCCGTGCAGGTCGACGAGTTCGGCAGCAAGGATGCCTTCCGCAAGAACGCGGAGCTCGAGTTCGCGCGCAACCAGGAGCGCTACCGCTTCCTCAAGTGGGGTCAGCAGGGGTTCCACAACTTCAAGGCGGTCCCGCCGGACACGGGCATCGTCCACCAGGTGAACCTCGAGTTCCTCGCGCGCGTCGTGATGTGCGCGCCGGCGCAGCACAGCGCGCTGCCGCTCGCGTACCCGGACACGCTCGTCGGCACCGACTCGCACACCACGATGATCAACGGCCTCGGCGTCCTCGGCTGGGGCGTCGGCGGCATCGAGGCCGAGGCCGCGATGCTGGGGCAGCCCGTCAGCATGCTCGTGCCCCACGTCATCGGCGTCCGCCTCACCGGCACGCTCGCCGAGGGCGCGACCGCGACGGACCTCGTCCTCACGGTGACGCAGATGCTCCGCAAGCACGGCGTCGTCGGCAAGTTCGTCGAGTTCTTCGGCCCCGGCCTCGCGAAGCTCCCGCTCGCCGACCGCGCGACGATCGCGAACATGGCGCCGGAGTACGGCGCGACCTGCGGCATCTTCCCGATCGACGCGGAGACGATCCGCTACATGAAGTTCAGCGGCCGCACCGACGCGCAGCTCGCGCTCGTCGAGGCGTACGCGAAGGAGCAGGGCCTCTGGA
>JAFAER010000098.1 GCA_023423895.1 Pseudomonadota bacterium | reverse complement strand
TTGCGTGCGTCATGTCTGATGGTGGAACGGCAGCAGTCTCGCGTTCGTTCAAGACTGCCTCACACCCATCACTCAGCTTGCACGATCGCCTCGATGTTCGCGAGCGTGAGACGCACAAAATAGTTCGCAAAAACAGGCCTACACGGTGTGCGGCTCCATACCTTCGCGCCCTTTATCCAGAATGCCCCGCTCGAGGTCGCAACAGCTCGACCACGTTCTCATCGGGAAACGTGCGGCGAACGGTGCATCAGCTCTCGTCGAGCTGGAGCTCGTCGCGCAAACCCTCGAGCTGCGAGTTGAGCTCGGCTCCAACGAGGATCGACAGGCTCACCAACCAGAGCCATACGAGCAGGACGGCGACGGCCGCGAGGCTGCCGTAGTAGACCGTGTAACTCGCGAGTGTTCGTAGATAGAGGCTGAAGCCCCACGACACGACGATCCACAGCGCCACCGCGAGCATGGCTCCAGGGAGCACGCGCCGTCGAACACGCTTTGCGTGCGTCACCGCGAACCGATAAAACGCGCTGAGCCCGCCTATGGCCATTGCGAGCGAGCTCGTGATCGCAAGCACGCGCTCGCCGCCGCTCCGAAGGATCTTCCGCGCGCGTCGCGGGGCGGTGGTGGGGCCGTCCTTCGATCGCGCGCTCGTATCGGCGCTCACCGCAGCCGGATCCGAAGCGGGAGCAGACGCCACGACGGCGGTCCGCTCGGGCGCGTGCACGATGTTGTCCCATTCGACGATTCCGAACGCCGCGAGCCCGAGCGCGCCGAGCGCCGCGATCACCGAGCCGAGCGCGAAGAGCCGCTGCTTCCACCACTTCCTTCGCGGCGCGCCGACGACGCTCTCGACGGCATCCATCAGCCCATGCGTTCCGCCCGAGGCGACCCAGAGAAAGCCGACCGCCGCGAGCGGACCGAGACGATCGGCGCTCGCGAGACGCGTGACCTCGTTGCGGAGGATCGCTTCACTCGCGGCCGGGACGTTGTCGAGCACGAGGCCGAGGACCGTCGACACTCCCCTGCGGCGCGCGACGAGGCCGAGCACGTAGCCGATGAAGACGAGCAGCGGCAGGAGGCTCAGGAAGAAGTGAAACGCCATGGCCGGCGCTGCGCGGAAGACGCCGTGGTAGTGCAGCCCCTGACCGAGCCGCACGAGCGCACGACCGACGCGACGACCGCGCGGCGCGGACTTCGGAAGCGGCGGCCAGATGCGCCCGCGTGGATGAAGCACGTCGTCGGGCAGGAGCGGGAGCTGCGAGGCGCGATACGAGACCGGCGGAGCGTGCGTGCTCCGGGCGTCGGGTTCGCCCGACACGTCGCGCTCGCTCTTTCCGGAGCTCGAGGGGACCTCCGCTTGCGTCACGGCCCCAGGAGAAGAGCTTTTCCGTGCGACGTCAAACGGGACGCGGCGGAGCGACCATCGCTGCAGCGCACAGCAGGCTTCATCCAGGGCGGTTACGGAGTATGGTGTCTGCCGTGAACGCTCGCTTCTTCAGCAAGGCGGCCTTGGTCGCGCTCCCCTTGTTCTCCGTCGTCGCGTGTGGTGATGACGACGATGCCTCTCCGGAGGACGGAGCTACGGGCGACGCCTCCGCGCCCGTTTGTGCCGAGATGCCGCCGCCCGAGAAGCCCGCCGCCGCGTGCAACGTCACGATCGAGTCACCTCCGATCGCCGGGAACAAGCACCTGCCGGAAGGCACGGCGATCACGTACTGCACGAACCCGCCGTCGAGCGGCGATCACTACGGCAACTGGGCCTCGTTCCAGGAGTACTCGGCGCCGATCGAGTGGCCGTACCTCGTGCACTCGATGGAGCACGGCGCCGTCGTCCTCCTCTACAAGTGTGATCCGCCCGGGTGCCCCGACGTCGTCGAGCAGCTCAGGAAGGTTCGCGACAACGCCGCCGCGGATCCGGTGTGCCTCCGATCCGGCGGGACGAAGCGGTTCATCATCGCGCCGAGCACGACGATCACGACGAAGGTCGCCGCTGCGGCCTGGGGAAAGACGTATCAGGCCGACTGCGTCGACATGCCGACCCTCGAGACGTTCGCTCGCGACAATTACGCGAAGGGCCCCGAGGACCTCTGCATCCCGGGCCGCACGTTCTGAGCGACCGGGAAGACCGACCTAGAGCTCAGCCGACGCGCGGGCCTTTCGGCGGCTCCGGCGCGTAGCCGTCGTCGTACTTCGGCGGCTCGGCAGCCGGCGCCTCCTCGGTCTTCGCCTCGGGAGCCGGCGGAGGCGGGTGCCCCTGCTGCTGCTGCTGCGGAGAGCCGGACACCTTACCCACGACCTTTTCGATCTCGGTCCCGATGGACTCGAACGCGCGGCCGACCTCTTTCACCGCGTCCTTCGCGACATCCTCGAGCTTGTCGGTGGGGAGCTTCTCGACCGCACCCTTCGCTGCGCGAAAGAGGAGCCCCAGCCCTTCCTTCAGATCGTCCACCGGCCTCGGCTTGTCGTCGCTCATGTGCCGATGATGACCACCCGCAAACGCCGTGTCCAGACAGGACGGGACTATGGCTGACAACCGTTCGTTTGGACGTGCACCCGCCGGCTGGCCGTCCACCTCCCGGCGGTTCGGCTCGAGGAGCGGGCTCCCGCTACGCGCTCTTCACGCGCGCGGTCGACGCGGGCGACGACGGAACGTAGATGGACACGCGATCGCGACCGCCACGCTTGCTCGCGTAGAGCGCCTCGTCCGCGGCCTTGAAGAGCTCGTCCCACTTCTGGCCGGCCGCGGGGAACGTCGCGGCGCCGACGGAGCACGTCACCGAGAGCGGGCCGTTCGGAGTCTGGAACACCGTCTTGCCGAGCTCCTCACGGATGCGTTCGCCGAGGAGGAGCGCGCCTTGCTCGTCCGTTTGTTCGCAGAGGATGACGAACTCCTCGCCGCCGAAGCGCGCGACGACGTCCGTGGTTCGCTTCACGCGTTTGAGGATGTCGCCGAGGCCCTTGATGACGAGATCGCCGACGTCGTGGCCGTAGGTGTCGTTGACCTTCTTGAACCAGTCGATGTCGGTGACCAGGACGCTGAGCTTGCGGCCGAAGCGATGCGCGGCGGCGACCTTCTGGGCGGCGGCATCGAGCATCGCGCGCTTGTTGAGGAGGCCGGTCATGCCGTCCGTCGTCGCCATCGTCTCCAGCTTCTGCACCATGCGGGCGTTGGAGAGGCTGACGGCGAGGTGGCTCGCGAGGACCTCGAGCGTCGGGCGCACGGTGTCGCCGAAGGCGTGCCGGCGGCGCGCGCCGAGGATGAGCGTGCCGAGCACGCGCCCGTGATGGAGCAGCGGCAGGACGAGGAGCGACGGGACGGCCGGCCACGCGAGCCGCTTCGTGAGGACGATCTGGTGGGCCGCGTCGTATTCGCCCTTGTACGGCAGCGGGAAGCGGTTCGTGACGACCATCGAGACGAGGCCGGTGTTGTGCTTGAAGCGCTGGCCGACGAGCGCGTCGATCTCGCCGCCGTTGCTCGTCGCCGCGCAGACCTCGTGCATGCGCGTGCCCTCGTCCCAGACGGTGACCGCAGCGAGGTCGAAGCTCGCGATCTCGCGGGCCGCTCGCACGCCGGCCTCGACGACGTCCCGCTCGCTGAGCGCCGCGCCGAGCGCCTGCGCCGCGCGATAGAGCTTGCCCTGCTCGACCTTCGCGCGTTCGAGTTGCACGAACACGCGCTCGTTCTGGATCGCACGAAGGCAGTAGCGCGCCGCCTGCGCCGCGAGATCGTGCTCGTGCGGCGTGAACGGCTTGTTGTCGACGCGATCGAGCGCGAGGACGCCGCGAACGACGCCGTCTTCGATCACGGGAATGGCAGCGAGCGCGCGGATCGGGCACGGCCCGGCGTAATACGGCACCTTGTACGAAGGCCGCAGGTTCTCGAGGAGGACGGCGTCCTTCTTGGCGATGACCGCCGCGCAGACGCCGTCGCCGATCGAGAACGGCGCGTCGTGGATCTCGTCGGACGCCGTCGACAGCTCGCTGATGCGAAGGTGCGTGCCGGAGTCGGTGCGCCAGAGCAGGACGGCCGTGTGGAGATCGAGCGAGCGTCGGAGGAGCTCGAGCGCGTAGTGGACGGACTGGTGGATCTCCTCGACGCTCGAGCGGGCGAGGCGCTCCTCGGCATCTTCCTTCTTCGCGGCGGCCTCGCCCGCGCCGAGGAGCCGGTAGCTGCGCGCGTCTTCGCGCAGGCGCTCGAGCTCGCGCTCCACGCGGGAGCGAGCCGTCACGCGGATGCGCGCGACCTCCGCGCGGAGGAGCAGCAGGTTGAGGAGCGCGAAGGCAGACGCGAAGCCGGCCTGCGTCGCGAGCGCCTCGAGGCTCGCCTGCCCGAGCGTCTTGTAGCGGATGAGCGCGTCGAGAACGACGACCCAACCGACGACGGCGAGCCCGGCAAGCGGGCGCCCGAACGAGGCGACGAGCGCGACGAGCACGTACGTGGCCGGCGAGAATCGCCCGGAGAGCGTGCCGTCGAACCGAAGGAGCGCGGCATCGAGCCCGACTGCGAGGAGCGCGCCCAGCTCGAAGTCGACGAGGAACGGCGCCTCGCCCGTGATCCGCAGCTTCGATCTCAGCCGCTTGCCGAGCAGGAGCGCCCAGAGAGCCGCAGCCGTGACGGGCGCAACCCCGACCGGCTCCATGGCGCCACCGAACACGACGTATGCGGCAAGGGCGCACGTCGCAAGAAGCCCGTAGCCGCCGCGGGCCAGGCGGCGAACGAGGAGCGTCGCGCGAACGAGCGAGTCCATCTCTTCCGTCCGGTATCAGGCCCCGAACGACCCGGCCAAACGAACGACGATCTCGGCAAGAACTTTGACAACCGAACGAGCCCTGCCATTCCCTCCGTGCCGTCCCTTCGTCCGCGCACGGAGGGTCCCCGGAACGGCACGCCCGGGAAGCTCGACGCAAACAGCGCGTGCATCGTGCGAGCCGCGTGCGTAGAACTCTCCGAGTGACCGAGGCGACACGGAGCCAGACCGCAGCGACAGGCGAGATCGAGGAGACTCGCGGCCTCCGCGGAGCGCCGATCACGGGAGCCCTCCTGGCTGCCAACGCAGGGGTGTTCGCCGCGCAGGTGTCGCTGGCCGGGAACCTTCGCTTCGCCCTCGGCGGAGCGGACCAGCAGGACCACGTCCTGTGGAATGCGATCCTCCGGTGGCTCGGCGGCAACGACTCCACGTTCACGATCGCCGACACGCGCCTCGAGACGCTCGTGACGTCGTGTTTCCTCCACGGGTCGATCCTGCACCTCGGCTTCAACCTGCTCGTCCTGTGGCAGGTCGGACCGTTCCTCGAGCGCGCCATCGGACGCGCGCGTTTCCTGCCGCTCTATCTCGGGGCCGGCATCATGGGCAGCGCCTTCAGCGCCATCGCGGGCCGGCTCTTCGGAGCCTCGCTGAGCATCGGCGCATCGGGGGCCATCTGCGGCCTCATCGGCGCGATGCTCGTCCTCGGGGCTCGGACCCAGGGCTGGCGTGGTCCGCTCGCGCGGCAGATGGCCGGATGGCTCGCATTCCTGTTCGTGCTCGGGCTGGCGAAGAACCTCCAGGGAGGCGTCGTGCAGGTCGACAACGCCGCGCACATCGGCGGAGCGCTCGGCGGTGTGATCATCGCGGCGACGTGGCGGCGCGGCGTGACGTACTCCACGCAGGCGCAGCAGATCATCGTCGGCGCATGCGTCGCCGTCGTCATCGTGTCCGGGCTCACGGTCTATGTCCGCAACCGGACGGATCCGTACCTGTTCATGAACGTCGACGAGCGGCTCGATGCAGCGATGCGCGCAGCCCGCAACGGACGTTGCGAAGAGGCCGATCGCGCGCTCAGGCGCGCGCAGCAGCTCGACCCGGGAAACGAGCGCATCCACGATCAGGCGCAGGAGATCAACCGCGAGTGCCTCGCGCCCTCCTCACGTCCGTGATCCCGTGCGCCGCCGCAGCCGTGTGATCGGAAGTTGACGCTGCCCGTGGCATGACTCGGCACACGGCGCCGAGGTAGGTGCGCCGCAACCTCCGGAGATCGCGTCGTCGGCGCGGAGGTCCGGCGCTTGCAGACCGCACGCGCATGTCGTTCGTCGCACGACGCTTCGGAAGCGCGGGTCTCGTTCCGATCGACGAGCGCACGCGATGTCCGGCGCCGACCGAGTCCGGCGTCTCGCTCCGCTCGCCCGTGCTCCTCGTCGTCGGCGTCGACGACGAAACGGCGCGCCTGACCAGGGCATTCGCGGCGCAGGTGGACGTGGGCTTCGTGCGCGTTGCTCACGGCATCGCGGCCTCGCGGACGATCCGCGACGCTCGCCCGACCGTCGTAGCGTACGAGAGCTCGCTCTGGCGCGACGAGAAGGCCGCGATCGTCGATGCTGCCGAAGACATCGGCGCGAAGGTGATCGAGCTCGCCGGGGATCTGCCCAAGGAGACGACGGCGATGCAGCTCGTCCGCGCTGCCATGAACGAGTCGCTCGAGGCGACCGCCTGAGCGGCGTTTCACACACGCTCGGGCGGCGGCTCAGTCCTCGGCCAGGAACTTCTCGATCGCCTCCGCGAGGCCGATGATGAGGAGCGTGTCTCCCTGCTCGATGCGGTAGTCGGGCGTCGGCCGTGTGACGCCACGCTTGCGCCCGGACATCGGCCCGCGCCAGTAGCCGAGGACGGTCACGTCGTAGCGGCGCGGCAGATCGAGATCCGCCAGCGTTCGGCCGACGGCCGATCCGCGCGCGGTCCACGGCAACACGCGAAACGCGGCCGCCTCCTCGAGCAGCTCCGACGACGCCGGGCTCAGCACCTCGGGCGCGAGCCGTCGCCCCATCTCGCGTTCGACGAGCACGACACGCGTGGCTCCCACTGCCCGGAGGACCGCCGCCTGACGTTCGTTCTTCGCACGCGCGATGATCGTGGGGATCTTGAGCTGCGACAGCGTCGAGACCGTGAGGACCGCGGCCTCGAAGTCCTCGCCGAACGTCACCGCCGCGACGTGGACGTCTCTCGCCCCGACGCCCTCGAGCACCTGGGGCTCCGACGCATCGGCGACGAACGCCGCGCTCGCGCGGTCCTTGACGGCGTCGATCGCGGCCGCGTCCTTGTCGATCACCAGGATCTCGACCGTCGTGTCCCAGAGCTCCTCGACGAGCGAGGCGCCCATGGGTCCGAGGCCGACAACGAGAACCGTCTGCTGCTTCATTCGCCGCTCATCCGATCATCACCCGTTCTTCTGGTAGCTGGAAGCTCTCGCGCCGTGCCCGCTTCGACAGCGCGAACGCCACGGTGAGCGGCCCGATGCGCCCGACCAGCATGGTCGCGGTCAGGATCAGCTTCGCGACCGCGGATCGCTCGGGCGTGAGGTTCGTCGCCAGGCCCGCCGTCGAGAACGCGCTCACCACCTCGAAGAAGACCGCGAGCGGCATGCGCTCGTCGATCAAGAGGAGCACGAACACGATCGCCATCACGAACAACGCGGCGATCAAGCCGACGCCCATGGCGCGCCGGACGACGGCGTCGGGCACGGTACGATCGAACAGCCGCGGTGGCTGCGCGCGAAGCTCGCCTCGAAGCGCCGCGAACAGAACGGCGAGCGTGGTGACCTTGATGCCGCCGGCGATCGAGCCGGAGCCTCCTCCGACGAACATCGCGAAGCAGGTGAGCAAGAGCGTCGCCGGGCGCATCTGTCCGACGTCCACGACGTTGAATCCTGCGCTCCGCGCGACGACCGAGTGGAACCACGCGGCGTTGAGCCGCTCGAAGATGCCGAGCTTCGAGAACGAAGCGCCGTTCTCCAGGACCAGATACGCGAGCGTCATGCCGACGAGGAGCGCCGCGCTCGTGGCGAGCGTGACGCGCGTGTTGAGCGTGACCCGCGGAGGACGATGACCGCGCAGTCGATGCGTCCACCGGAAGAGGAGCTCGTGAACGACCGGAAAGCCGAGCCCGCCCACGAACACCAGCGCGCTGATCGTGAAGCACACGAGCGGCGAGCCGACGAGCGGCACCATCCCGTCCTTGAAGTTCGAGAAGCCCGCGTTGCAGAACCCGCTCACCGCGTGGAACACGGCGGCCCAGCGCGCGCTGCCGGGTCCGGCGAGCCCGGGGACGGCCTCGGGCCCCATCCCGAGCTCGGGCATGCGCTCGAACTCGAGGTAGAGGAGGCCTGCGCCGATGGCCTCGAAGACGATCGTGTACGTCACGATCATGCCGACGGTGCGACGCACGTCATTGAGTGAGCGTGAGTCCACCATCTCCGCGAGCGCTGCGGAGCCCTTCACGCCGAGCCGCCGTCCCGAGAGGATCGTCACCGCCGCGGTGATGACCATGATGCCGAGGCCGCCCACCTGGACCAGCGCGCAGATGATCCCCTGCCCGACGATCGTGTACGTCTCGGCGATGTTCACGGTGGTGAGCCCGGTCACGCACACCGCGCTCACGGAGACGAAGAACGCGTCGACGAACGACACCTCGCTCGGGCGATGGAGAGACAGCGGCAGCGATAGAAGCAGCGCGCCGACGATGCTCGCCACGCCGAACGAGCCCGCCATGAGCCGTGCAGGGTAGTCGGCGCTCGAAGCGACGATCCGCGCGAGCCGCTCCCCGCGGAGCGCGCCGCCGGCCAGGATGAGCAGCGACGACGCGACGGTGTACGTCCGATACGACGCGACGTACGAAGCGATGTCCTGGTCCGAGAGCGCATCGACGATCGTGAGCCACTTCGCGGCGATGAAGGCCAGCACCAGCGCGACGTTCGCGAGGTGGAACGCGAACGTACGGAGCGCACGCGAGCGGTCCACGACCGGCGCGTTGGCCGTCTGGCGCACGACGAGGACCACCCAAGGCACGAAGAGCGCGGCGAGCAGGACGTTCAGCGGCAGACACGCCCATACGCGGAGCGGGAAGCCGAAGTCAGCGACGCCGATCGCGAAGACCGCCACGAGCAGCGGCACCGTTCGATCTCGCTGCGCCGGGGCCGCCTTCGGCTCGGCGACGTTAGCGGGCGGCGGCAGCGAGGGCCCCGTGACGAGCACTCGCGCGGGCGGCGCACGCGACGGACGCGCGGGAGGCGGAATCGACGCCGGCGGCGGGGCGAGCGAGCCGCGGTCGTCCTCGGGCCGAGCCGGTTGGCCGCTCACGACGTTCTATCCCGCCGGGTCACGTCGAACACATCCACGTCGGGGCGTGTCGCGGAGGAGCAGCGGTTCGGTACGGAGATCCGTCCATCGGCGACGAGGTCCAAGGTCGGTCTGCCCCTCGCACGATGCCGCCGAACGGGGAGCGGGGCGTGCTTCAAAGTACCGAACGCGGCCGCCTTTGCAAAGACGCTGCGTTCGTCATGCGCGCCGGAGGAAGCCGATCGAGAGGTCAGCGAAGCGATGTGTCCGCGTCCGAGTCCGCGCGGAGAAAGTGCATACGCTCGAGTTTTCCCGCGCAGTTCGACGCGATCGGATCGCGTCGCAGCGCGCTAAGCTCGCCGCGTGTCGCAGAGTGAACGTCCCGGTTACCTCCACGGTTACAGCGCAGAAGAACGTGATCGCCTCCGAAGGCAGGCGCGGTTCCTCGAGCCGAGTGTCCATGTCAACCTGCCCTTCCGCCGACGGAAGCGTCTCCTCGAGGTCGGCTCGGGGGTCGGCGGCCAGACGGAGATCCTCCTCCGACACTTCCCGGACATCCACGTCACCGGCCTCGAGTTGAACGACGAGCAGCTCGCCGAAGCGGCGCGGTTCCTCGACACCGTGCCCTGGGCGAAGGACCGCTTCACGCTCGTGAAGGGAGACGCCGGCCAGCTGGACTTCCCTGCGGAGACGTTCGACAGCGCGTTCCTCTGCTGGGTCCTCGAGCACGTGAAAGATCCGGCCCGGGTCCTCTCCGAGGTCAGGCGCGTGCTCGTGCCGGGCAGCCCGGTCGTCTGCAGCGAAGTGCTGAACGCGACGTTCTTCATCGATCCTTACAGCCCCGACACGCTCCGCTACTGGACGGCCTTCAACGAGCGGCAGCTCGCGCTCGGCGGCGATCCGTTCGTCGGGGCGAAGCTCGGTAACCTCCTCCAGAGCGTCGGCTTCCGCGACGTGACCACCGAGGTGAAGTCGTTCCACTACGACAATCGAGCCCCCGCCGAGCGCGCGGAGTTCCTCGCGTACTGGACCGATCTCCTTCTCTCGGGCGCACCGGAGCTCCTCGCAGCCAACGAGGTCTCCGGCGAGGTGGTGGACGGGATGCGTCGCGAGCTCGAGCGTGTCGCCCGCGACCCGAACAGCGTCTTCTTCTACGCGTACATCCAGGCCCGCGCGCGCGCGTGGTGACCTGAGCAGCCTAAAGTCTGCCGCACGGGCGGACGCTCGGGATGGCCTGCCGCGCGCGGAAAGACTTCCAGCGCCGCGCTAAGGTCTCGGTGTTCGCTCATCTCGGTGAGCGCACACGGAGGCCGCCGCGGATGACCCACGCCGATCGCATCCTTCATCCCGCGTTCCAGTCGCGCGTCATGTCGGCCGAGGACGCCGCGGCGCTCATCCCTCACGGCTCGAACGTCGGAATGAGCGGCTTCACCGGCGCGGGCTATCCGAAGGCGGTCCCGCTCGCGCTCGCACGACGAATCGAGGACCTCGAGAGACAGGGCCAGCGCTTTCGCATTGGCGTGTGGACCGGCGCGTCGACCGCTCCCGAGCTCGACGGCGCGCTCGCCAAGGTCGACGGGATCGAGATGCGGCTTCCGTATCAGTCGGACCCGACCTGCCGGCGGCAGATCAACACCGGGCAGATGCAATACGTCGACATCCACCTGTCGCATGTCGCGCAGTTCGTGTGGTTCGGCTTCCTCGGCCATCTCGACGTGGCGCTCGTCGAAGTCGCGGGGATCACCGCCGACGGACGGCTCATCCCGTCATCGTCGGTCGGCAACAACAAGACGTGGCTCGACCTCGCCGACAAGATCATCCTCGAGGTCAACGAGTGGCAGAGCCTCGCCCTCGATGGCATGCACGACATCTACTACGGCACGGATCGCCCGCCGAACCGCCGCCCGATCCCGATGGTCCAACCGGACGACCGGATCGGCGAGCCGTATCTGCGATGCGACCCGAACAAGGTCGTCGCCGTCGTGAAGACGAACCAGCCGGATCGCAACACGGCGTTCACGCCACCCGACGAGGTGTCACGACGGATCGCCGAGCACATCATCGACTTCTTGCAGCACGAGGTCCGCCGCGGTCGTGTGCCGAAAGACCTTCTTCCGCTTCAGTCAGGCGTGGGGAACATCGCCAATGCGGTCCTTGCCGGTCTGAACGAAGGCCCCTTCGAGAACCTCACGGCATATACCGAGGTCCTCCAGGACGGCATGCTCGACATGTTGCGCTCGGGAAAGCTGCGGTCGGCGTCGGCCACGGCGCTCTCGCTCAGCCCGGCGGGGCTCGACGAGTTCATGCGCGACATCGACCGCTATCGAACGCGCATCGTGCTGCGCCCGCAGGAGATCAGCAATCACCCGGAGCTGATCCGACGCCTCGGCGTCATCTCGATGAACGCGATGATCGAGGCGGACATCTACGGTCACGTCAACTCGACCCACCTCATGGGCTCCGCGATCATGAACGGCATCGGCGGCTCGGGCGACTTCGCGCGCAACGCCTACCTCTCGATGTTCATGACGCCGTCGGTCGCGAAGAAGGGCGCGATCTCGTGCATCGTGCCCATGGCGTCTCACGTGGATCATACGGAGCACGACGTGCAGATCATCGTCACCGAGCAAGGGCTCGCCGATCTGCGCGGCAGCTCACCCACGCAGCGCGCGCGGATCATCATCGATCGCTGCGCACATCCCGACTACCGCGATGCTCTGGACGACTACCTCGCGCGGGCGAAGAAGGGCGCGAGTGGGCAGCACACGCCTCACCTGCTGGACGAGGCGCTGAGCTGGCACAGCCGGTACTTGAAGACTGGCACGATGCGCGGCGGTCCTACTTCGGCGGGGTGATCGGCGCGCACGTCGACGAGCCTGCGCCGACGATGAGCATGCCTGTGTTGGGCATGACGACCTTCGACTCGTCCGTGTCGGGCGAGTAGGTCGTCACCTTGGACGTCGTCTGGCCCGTGAAGATCCAGAAGATGCCGCCCCAGTGGGCGAACGCGAAGGCTGCCCGTGTCTCGATCGCGGTCGTTCGGTGCGAGACCTCGGTTGCGCCGTTCGTCTTGTTCAGCCGCGCGACGACGCCGGACTCGACGCTGAACGCGTAGAGCTGGCTGCCGATGCTCGTCAGCTCCGTGCGGCCGTACGTGAGCGAGCCGAGAAAGTTCAGGCCGAACGTCTTCGTGTCGATCGTCGCGAGACCGGCGCCGGCGACGTACAGCTTCTCGCCGCCCTTCGGATCGTCGGTGTTCAGGGCAAAGCCCATCCCGAACGTCTCGAAGCCCGTCTGGTCCGGCTGGAAGGACGTCGGCTTGCAGGTCGCATCGCGGGTGTCGACGGCGTAGAGGCGCCCGTCGGTGTATTCGACCCACGCCGTACCGCGCCGGTCGATCGCCATCGAGAACGTGCCGGCGCCCGTCGGGCACCCGAGCGTGCCGATGCGCTCGAAGTCGAGCTTCTCCGGGTCGAAGCGGTAGAAGCCCTTGTCCGTCCCGACGACGTAGATCTTCTGGTTGCCCGGAGCGCACTCGACATCGTCGTCGATCGGACCGCTCGCGTCGCCGAACGTGGTGTCGACCGGCGGCGGCCCCGCTTCGGGCTCGTCCTCGACGAAGCCGTTCCGCACGGGCTCGTTGCTCGCGCAGGCCACCGCGGTCGAAGCCAGGGCGAGCGCGAGCAAGGAGACGAGCGCGAGCCGGTGACTGCCGTGGTGGACTTCCGATCGACGTCTCATCGCAGGACGGGCTCCTCGCAAGCTCGGGTCAAGCACGTGCCGTCGACGCACGGCTGGCCGGCCGCGATGTCACACGCGACATCGCAACGACCACACGTGCGCTGGCTCGTCATGAGGTTTGCCTCGCAGCCGTTGTCGATCCGCTTGTCGCAATCGGCGAAGCCCGGGAAGCAGACGTAGCTGCACTGGCCGTTCTCGCAGAGCGGACCGCCCGTGCCGCTCGTGCTCGGAGGGCCGGGGCAGATGAATCCGCACTCGCCGCAGCTGTCCGGATCGCTCGAGAGGTCCACACACCGCCCGAGGCAACGGGTCGTGCCCGGCGGACAGAGGCAGGTTCCGAAGCTGCACGTCTGTCCCGGCGCGCAAGCGTTCCCGCATGCGCCGCAGTTCTGCTCGTCGCTCGATAGATCGGTCTCGCAGCCATCACCGCAGAAGTTGTCGTTGCAGTCGCCGTGGGGTGGCTTGCACTGGAGCGTGCAGTCGCCGTTCGCACACGACCAGCGCGTGTTGTCCGGCGTGACCTTCGGTCCGCAGATCCATCGGGGATCCGCGTCGTCCGCCGGCGCGGTGCACTTCGTGTCGCACGCCCCGCAGTGATCGTTGTCCGACTGGATGTCCTTGCAGTCGTCACCGCACTGCACGAAGCCGTTCGGGCACCCGCAGGCGCCCTTCCAGCAGAGGACACCGTCGTCGCACGCGTTCCCGCATGCGCCGCAGTTCTTGGGATCGTTGGCCGTGGACGTCTCGCAACCGTCCTCGACGACGCCGTTACAGTCCGCCGAGAGGGCGTCGCAGGTGAATCGGCACTCACCCTCGCTGCAGACGTACATTCCCTGCATCCCGGGCTGCCGCGACGGACAGCGCGCATCGCACGCGCCGCAGTGCTCGACGTCGTTCGAGAGATTGACGGTGCAGAGGCCGGGGACGCCGGGGCAGGTCGCGAGCGGCGCAGGGCACTCCGTTTCGATGCAGAAGCTACGGTAATGACGCTCGCCGAACTGGAACGACTCCGTCGGCATCTCGCTGCTCGCTCGAGCGCACGATGCCATGAGCACCGCGGACGTGAGCCCCACGAAGAGAAGGCGCACCACGCGGATCGGCGGTCGGGCGTTCATCGAGGGCGGAAGCTCCTGGCAGGCAGGCAGGCGGGCAAGATTCAGAAGTGCCAGCGTAGACACTTCTCGGGGCCGCCACGAGGAGCAAGCAACGTACCGTCGATATTCCGTGCAGTTTCGCGCTCGAAATCCTCGCTCGGTAGGTAACTAACGCCCGGAGAGGCGTGAACGCACGGTCGCGTGCCAGACCAGCACGTCGTGTCACGCGTCTCGGGCACGCGTCTTGGGCACTGTGATGCCCAAGCTGGCCGCCCGAACGAGGCGCGCGCCTCGAGATGCTGTCGCAGGCGCGCGCGTCGAACGTCCGCATCAGGCCGGGGATCAGCCGCGCCTTCTGCGGGCCCTCCCCAGCAGGAGACCGAGCGCGATCGCACACGCGGTGAAGCCGGCGGGCGCCGACGTCGACCTCGGGTGCCGTCCGCCCATCGCGCAGCCGCCGTCGTCGTCGCTCACTGCAGCGGTGCCTTCGTCGTCGCCTTCGTCGTCGCCTTCGTCGTCGTCCTTGTCTTCATCGACGGGCGCGTTCGGGATCGAGCCCGCGTCCGTTCCGGCATCGGGAGTCGACGGCTGAGCTCCGGCGTCCGGCTTCGGGTCCGGCACCACCGGCGCGGGGCGAACGAGGACCTCGACGCTCGACGGCGCGCTCGTCGCGACGCCGTCGGAGACCACGAGCGAGAACGCGAGCGGCGTGTCCTTGTCGACCACGGGAGCAGTGAAGGTCGCGCCCGCGCCGGTCGTGGTGAGCGTCACGGGCGGGCCCCCGGTCTGCGTCCAGTCGTGCGTGAGCGGATCGCCGTCGGGATCGCTCGAGAGCGCACCGTCGAGCACGACGTTCGTCGCGCCCGCGGTGACGGTCTCGGGCCCCGATGCGACCGCCGTGGGCGCTCGGTTCACCCGGCGGACGGTGACACGCACCGTGTCCGTCGTCGTGTCGGTCCCGTCGCTCACCGCGACGCGGAAGACGAGCATCGTGTCGTTCGCGACGGCCGGCGCCGCGAACGTGGTCGACGCGAGCGTGTCGTCATCGAGCACGACGGCAGGGCCGGAGAGCTGCGTCCACGCGTACGTGAGCGCAGTCCCGTCCGGATCGAAGCTGTTCGTGGCGGCCAGCTTCGCGACGGTGGGGACTCCGAGCGCGGGATCACCGTCGAACTGCATGATCGAGAAGTCCTCCCCCGCATCGGCGACGGGCGGACGGTTGCAGACGGTGCCGTCCGACGTCTCGTCGACACGGCCGGTGAAGGGCGTGCCGGCGATGCCGGTCACGGAGAGGTCATCGACATCGAACCCGTAGGCCGATTTGCTCGAGCTGGCGGCCCCGACGCGGAAGCGAAGGACGACGCTCTTCCCCACGTACGCGTTACCGAGGTCGATGGAGCGGGTGACGAACGCAGGGAAGCCCGCGCTCATACCCGTGTAGGCAGGGCGCACGCCGATCGGGCTGTTCGCTTCGTTCGCGAGCGCGCCGTTGTAGCCCGCGTTCGCGCCGCCCTTCGTCACGTCCTCGAAGTGGATCCCGTCCTCACTGATCTCGACGACCGCCCCATCGAGCGGAGACGAGCCCTCGCTGAGCACGAGCGAGTGGCGCATCCGGAACGAGACGCCGAGGTTCGACGTGACCTGGAGCGGCCCGGTGAGGAGCGCGGTGGTGCCACGCACGGGGCCGTCGTCGAGATGGGCGAACTCGTCGCTCGCATCGCGCGTCGATACGAAGGGCACGCGGACGCCGTTGCGCTCGAACGCAAGCGAGCTCGTGTGGGTCGACATCGTGGCTGTCGTCGACGACAGCGTCTCGTCGTGGTTGACCGGAACGCGGAACCGAGCTGGCGAGCCGACCACGGACATCCCCTGGTCGAACGCGATCTGGAGGTCCGCCATCTCGCCGGATCCGGCGCTCGTCAGCGAGACCGGGATCACGGCCGTCGCCCGCGCGCCGGGCGCGAGCGACGAGAACCGCAGCGTGTTGCCATTCGGGAACGAGAGCGCCGCCGACGTTGGGTTCGCTGCGACCGTCCCCTCGAACGACCAGGACGTGTGAGCGTCGCCGATGTTCTCGATGGTCACGCGGAGGTTACCGACCTCGCCCTGATCGAGCACGCCGTCGCCGTCACACGTCGTGACGGAATCATCGAGCGTGATCGAGTGGATCCGAAGGTAGCTCGTGTCGAACTGATAGCTTTCTCGGACCCCCAGGAGATCCGTCGACGTCCGCGGTGGAGACGCCGCCCCCGAGCCAAGCCCGCGCAGGGCGAACGCAGTGAGAAGCCTCTGTCCGTCGGCGGGGTCGCTGGCCGCTGCGGCCGCGCCCATGGCCGCCGCTGCCTCGGTGAATGTCGGCTCGAACGGCATCGCACGCAGTCCCGCAACGAGATACCTCCTCATGCGGTCCTGGGCTTCCGCGAACGGGTGCGCCCGCAAGAGCGACACGTAGCACTCGATCAGGGAGGCGGCCCAGACCTCGCCCGCGTTGTGCGGCAGCGCGTTCGCGAGCGGGTCGCTCGGGCGCATGGGCGTCGTATCCGGCAAGGCCGCTCCACGACTGATATGCCGGAAGCGGAGCGCGTTCTTCGTCGAGTCCACCGAATAGGGAACGCGACGGAGTCCATAATAGTGAGCCTGGGCGTCTGCATCGGTTGCCGAGGCGGCGTAACCACCGACAGCGTAGCTACCGCTCCAGTTCGCATTCGTCACGACGTTGATGTCCTCGGGGCGGATCACCGTGAGCAGGGCCACGAAGTCGGCCGTGCCCTCGCTGATCGCGCGCCCCTGTGGATTGCCGAGCCCGATCGCGTCTCCCACCAGACGCTCGGCCAAAAGGTGTCCCCACTCGTGGGCCACGACCGTGGCATCGACCGCGCCGTCCCGATCGGGGCGGCCGCCCTGCCCCTTGTAGATGCCGAGCGACAGCCGCGGCGTACTCCCGTCCGGCGGGATGACCGCGAGCGAGCGGTTCTCGAGCGTGGGGTCCTGGGCCGTGACGATCAGTCGGTCACCACCGAGCCCGCCGCGGCCGAAGTTGCTCGCCTGCGCGTTGCCGCCGAGCTCGTCGAAGCCCGCGTCGTAGAAGAAGTCGTGCAGGAAAGACGTCGTGAGGAAAAGCTGGGTCGCGGCGGCGCGGCTCTGGTCGTCCGACGCCGTCGGAGAAAGGCTCGGATTGTACGTGTACGCAAACACCCCCGGCGCCGTCGGGGCGACGCTCAGATCGACCGCCGGATCGAAGACGTTCGATGCCGAACGCTTCACGTAGGAGAAGACGGAGTTCCCTGACAGGCTGCTCGCGCCCGACGGGAGCCACGGGTCGTTGCGAGAGAACTGGAGACTCGACAGCGTCACGGGCTGCTGGTCCACGTACGCGGGCGCCGAGCTGTCGGGAGATCCGGTCGGATGCGGGGTCATCGAGGCGCCGAGCGGTGAGTCGTAGGGCGTGCCCCACGGGTCGGCGTACGCGAGGAACGTGTCGGCGTGCACGAGGGTCTGGGTGTGGAGCGTCTTGCCATCGATCGCCGAGACGATGACCGAGGACACGCTCGGCTCGCGCGTGTTGCCGCCTCGCGCCTCCAGCTCGACCTGATGTGCGGGCACGAGCTCGCCCCCGTGATCGAAGAAGACCGACCGCACACGGCCGCTCGCTTGCCTCGCCCCGAAGGCTTCGAAGCCGTTCCCTGCGCTCCCGGACAGCGCGTGCACGTCTTCGCCGATGAGCGACGAAACCGCCTCCCGTGCGCTGCGAGCAGCACGCGCGTCGGCGAGCTCGGCACGACGGAGCGCGATCGACGGGGCGAGGCGGCCCGTGATGCCGGCGAGCTCCCCGCTCGCATTCGTGATGACGCTCACCTCGCGACCGAGGACGGGTCGACCGCGCACGACCTGGCGAAAGCGCACGATGCGCGCGCCGCCCTCGCGACCTACGTACGTATCGCGATGCTGGAGCGCGTCGACGTCGCGGGCGTCGAGACCGAAGTCCTCCGCGCGCGCACGCACGTGGGAGCGCGCCGCGCGGGTGGCCCGCCGCGACGCCGCCGTCGATCGAGAAGGAGCTGACGACGGCACCTGCGCCGCGGGGGCAGCCTCGTGCTCGACTCCAGGCGCATTCGCCGGCGTCGCCATCGTCGTGATGGCTGCCGGCGGCGTATGCGCCTCTCCTCCCGTCACCTCATCAGCGCCGGTCGGGCGAGGAGCACTGGTTGAGGGGCACCACGCATGAACGAGCGCGAGCAAGGACGTGGCGCCGACGACGGCGCCTCCGAAAAGACGTTTTCTGGAGAGCATGGCACCTCGGCGACGAAAGGACGCCCGTGCATTCGCACGCGGGCGCGAGCCCGATCGACGCGGCAATGAGAGAATCGCGAGGGTGGACTATATCGACCGCACATGCCTCGTTACAGCCGTCTTCGCCGCCTTCCGCATTTCTCTCCCACACGAGCCACGCATGCCCTGCATGCAGCTTGTGGATGAGCTATCGCGCGCGCTCTCTCGAACCGCGCGCTGTCGTCCTCTTCCGCCGCTTCGATCAGACGAGGAACGGCGCCTTGCCGCTCTTGCCGCTCTTGCCGGCTTCGAGCCATTCGAGCCAGCGCTGCGCCAGCGTCCCGACCGGCACCTTCGCTCGAGCCAGCGCTTCCGCGAGCCGCGTGTGCAGCGTCTGGCGAACGGAGGCAGGGAGCGCCTCGAGCACCGCCTCCTCGATCAGATCGTGCGTGAAGCGAATGCCTCTGAGAATCTGCGCGGCCTCCAGCTCGGCCAGCGCTTCGGCCACCTCCAGCGTGTCCGCTCCGAGCACCGCCGCCACGAGGTCGACGGTCGCGTGCGCGCGCGCCAGCGCGACGACGCGTGCAGCTCGCAATGCCATCGGTGACAGCCGTTCGAGTCGCCGCTGGAGGAGGGGCCCCACCTGCCCCGGAGGCGGGAATTGTTCAGGCCAACCGCGTTCCAGTCCGCCCGTCTCGAGCAGGTGCTTCACCGTCTCGACGATGAACAGCGGATTGCCGCCGGTGTACCGCGCCAGACGCTCCGCGTGGGCCTCCGCACCGGGAAGATCCAGCCCGGCGACCAAGGCTCGCACGGCCTCGACGGAGAGTGGTTCCAGCGTGACGTGGCAACCGAGCCTCGTCTCCTCCATGTGACGGACGACGTCTTGCAAGTACGCTGGAAGCTCACCTCTGCGATAACAGTCGATGAAGCGCGGAAGCTGACGGGGCCGCGGGCGACCGGATGGCTCGAAGGTTCGAGCGAAGACGTAGAGAAAGACCTCGGCACTGGCCTGATCCCAGTAGTGCATGTCGTCGGTGACGACGGTCGCATACCCTTCCAGGGTCCGTCGCATCGCTTCGACCTGCGAATCGAAGAAACGAAGTCGACCTGCTTCGTCGAGCAGCGGAGGCGGCTGCTCCCCCTCGCGCAGGAGCTCCGGGAGCAGGCGCCCCGTCTCGCGCCGCACGCAATCCGGGAACGTCACCCCCGGTCTCAAGGCCAGCTGACGGCGCAGAGCACGGGTATGGGAGGAATAGGGAACCTCACGATCGCCGGCCCGACCTTCGAGGCGAATCCAGGGTCCTTTGGACTCGGCGAAATCGGTCGCGAGCCGGCTCTTTCCCGTTCCAGGATCGCCGGCGATGCAGAGAAATTGGCCGCCCGCCCAAGCTCGTTCGAGTTGCCGCCAGACGTCTTCTCGTCCCGCCAGGACCGGCGGCCGCAGGATCCGAGCCGGGAGGACACGTGGCGGTGAGACGGTCGCCGCGGCTTCGGGGACCTGCCCGCCTCGCTCGATGTCTCGTGCGAGCTGCTGCGTATCGAGCATCGGCGCGACCCCGAGCTCGTTCGCCAGCGCAGACTTCAAGCGTTCGTACACGACGAGCGCGGTGCTGCGGTGGCCCGACAAGAAGTGGAGTCGCATGCGAGCCCGTGCGGCCTCTTCGTTGGTGGGGTCCTTCGAGCCCCAGTCCTCGGCCAGCGCCAAGGCCGCCGTGAGATCGCCCGTATTCTCGAGCCGAACGAGCTCCGATGCTCTGGCGTGGGCGCGATACCCGGCCACGCGCTCCTGGATATGTCCCAACCATATTTCGAATTCTAGACAATCCGAATAGTCCAAGCCGGCAAGAGGCACTCCGTCGAAAGACAACACGTCGGCGTGATGTCCGGCGACGGCGTGCCCCTTCAGCTCCACCAAGTCACAAGTGACGTGCGACGGGAGCTCGGCGTGGCCACGGCCCACCACCAGCTCGTCTCCAGTTGCGCGACGGAGGCGCCGGAGCATCTGCCTGAAGTTGCTGCCCGCAGTGACGGAGTTCGCGTCCGGCCAGAGGAGCGCCATCAAGAGCGGCTTGGGTGTGCGTCCCTCCACGGCGAGATACGACAGGGCCGCGGCGACCTTTCGCTCGATGTGGATGGACTGACCGCCGGCAACGAGCCGAGCACCTCCGAGCGCCTCCAGCCTAACCAACGCCATGTCTCTCGTGCTCCGTTGCCACCTACCTCCTCCGCGGTTTCCCCATCTACCGCAGAACCGACGATCCCCCCAAGGCGTTCCCGCCCTTCGTCCCTCGGCGCGCGTCGCCCTCCTGGGCGCGATCTGCCCGCACTCCAGGTCTCCGGTCACGGTTCAGTCACGCTCGTTCGGCTACGCCCGTTGCGCGTCGTGCGGACGTGGTCCGTGCAGCACATCGGAGGAAGCCTTGGAGCAAAACGAACGCGTGTTGGATCGAGTGAAGGAACTGGCGCCGCAGATCGCCGAGCGCCGTCGCGAGGTCGAAGAGGAACGTCGGATCCCCGCCGACCTGCTTCAGAGGCTCAAGGAGGCGGGCTGCGTTCGCATGTTCGTGCCGGAGAGCCATGGTGGTCTACACGTGTCCCTCCGCACGGGGCTGGAGGTGCTGGAGGCCTTGTCGCGGGCCGACGGAGCGGTGGGGTGGACGATGATGCTCGCGTGCGAGAGCCCGCTCTTGTTCTCGCTGATGTCGCGCGAGACGTTCGACACCATCTACTCCGGCGGTCCCGACGTCATCCTGGCCGGAGGCTTCTCCGCACAAGGTCAGGCTCATCGGCAGGCGGATGGCTACGAGGTGACCGGGAAGTGGGCGTTCGCGACGGGATGCGGGCACGCCGACTGGCTCTTCGGCAACTGCGTGGTCATGGAAGACGGCAAGCCCCGCCCCGGCCCCGCAGAAGGGATCCCCGAGACGCGCGGCATGATGTTCCGCGCCGGGGATGTTCGCGTGCTCGACACCTGGCGCGCCCTCGGCCTGCGGGGAACGGGGAGCCACGACATCGCAGTCGAGAGTCTGAAGGTGCCGTCCGAGCACAGCTTCGACATCTTTACAGGCATGCCGTCCATCCCGAGCCCGCACTACGTGATGCCCTCTCTCCAGTGTGGGCTGCACATGGGCGCCGTCGCCGTCGGGATCGCCCAGGGCGCCCTGGACGAGCTCATCACCCTCATGAAGCAAGGCACCAAGCGCCTGTACGCGCGGAGCTCGACGGCGGACAGTCCGGTGTTCCAGCACCGGTTGGGCCGCGCCGATGCGGCGCTGCGGGCTGCACGCGCCGCGCTGCACGACGAGGCCGAGTCGCTCTGGGAGACGGCACAGAAGGATCCGCCCGCCGTCCTCGGTCTCATGCCTCGCATCATGTCGTCGCTGGCGTGGATCGCCGAGACGACCGCCGGCGTGGTCGATGCCTGCTACTCGACGGCAGGAGGCAACGCCGCCCGGGACAGCTCGCCGCTCCAGCAGCGCTTCCGTGACATCCACACGCTGGCTCAGCATGCAGGCGTCGCGGACGGCTGGCATTTGCAGTCGGGGCTGGCGCTCCTGGGACGGCCGGTCTCGTTCGGATTCTGAAGCGTCGAAGGCGGGCACGGAGCGCTGCGGGCGTACGAGGTCCGCAGCGCTCGCCCCGACTCAGTCGCCGAGATGTTGGGTCGCGTTTGCTCCCCAACACTTCACACTGCCGTCAGCGAGAGCGGCACAGGTGTGCAGGAAGCCTGCCGTGATGTCGACGGCCGCGGACATCAAGTCCACGACCAGAACCGGGTTACTCTGATTCTGCGCCGAGCCGTCGCCGAGCTGGCCGACGGCGTTGAAGCCCCAGCAGTCCACCTGCCCCTGAGGGCCACGCGCGCACGTGTGTCCACCCCCCAAGGCAATCTCGGAGGCTCCGTCCGGAAGCGGCACGTCGACGGGCCGATTCGAGCGCGTCGTCGTTCCGTCGCCGAGCTGACCGAAGCCGTTCTCGCCCCAGCATTTCACCCTGCCGTTCCGTAGACGCGCGCACGTATGCGTCCGGCCCGCGTCGACCTCGGCAACGTTCTCGAGATCGACGACCGACACCGGCCTCGTCCAGCGCCACGTGGCCGTGCCGTCGCCGACCTGGCCGAAGGCATTCCCGCCCCAGCACTTGACCGTTCCGCCCGCCACGACCGCGCACGTGTGATCGTCACCGCCGGCCAGAGTGAGCGCGTCCTCGAGCCCGTCGACCTGGACGGGAACATGGCTGTCGGCCCTCGTGCCGTTGCCGAGCTGCCCATCCCAGTTGTAGCCCCAACACCTGACGGTACCGTCGAGACGGCGAGCGCACGTGTGATACGCGCCTGCCCCGATCTCCCGCACATCATCGAGATCCGCGACGAGCGCGGGGCTGAGCCGGTCCGTCGTGGCTCCGTTCCCGAGCTGTCCCTTGTCGTTGCGCCCCCAGCACATGACGTGTCCGTCGTCGAGCACCGCGCAGGTGTGGCCGGCACCAGCAGCGATCCGCGACACGTTCTCGAGGTTCGGGACGACGACAGCCGCCAGCCGGCTGGTTCGCGTGCCATCGCCGAGCTGCCCTTGGCCGTTGTCCCCCCAGCACGAGACCCTTCCGTCAGCGAGGCGCGCGCACGTGTGCCCGCCTCCCGCCGCGATCTGCACCGGCGAGAAGGTACACTCCAAGGCATTCGTGGACGTCGTCGTCTTGCCGGCCGGGCAAGCGGCGCACTGGCGATTCTTCGTCGCCGTTCCCTGTGCCGCCACGTGTGTCCCCGGCTGGCAATCCGACCACCGCGTGCATGCAGGAGCGTTGGTCGTATCGCTGAAGGTCTCCAGCGCGCATGCGTTGCATGTGCGGTCCGCGATGGCGCTCCCGCTCGAGGCCACCGCTTGGCCCGGCAAGCAGTTGGTCTTCGCCGCACATTCGGTCGCGGGATTGCCATCGTGATCCCACGTCGTGCTCGCGCACGGCTGTTCTGATGCGGCCCCTCCGGCGCAGTAGGTCCCCGCTTCGCAGGCGGCGCACTCGGCGGCGGTCGTCGCCGTTGCCGCCTTCGTCTGCACCGTCCCGGCCGGGCACGCGGTCGCCGGAAGACAACTCGACTGGTTCTCGGACGTCGAATACGTATTCGACGGGCATGGCGTACAGTCGCGATCGGACACGGTGCTACCAGCCGTGCTCACGAAGGTCCCCGGCGCGCAGGTCCGCCATGGTGTGCAGGTGGTCGCGTCGGCGGCCGTGCTGAACGTTCCGCTGCTGCATGCCGCGCAGGCGCTCGGATCGCCGTCGATCACGTGCGTGCCGGGCTCACAGCGCTTTGGCGTTTCGGTCGACGGATTGCCACTTCCGTCCGTCCCGCCATCCGTCCCGCCATCCACCGAAGGCTCCTCGGTCCCGGACGCTGTCGGCTGCTCCTCGTCACAGGCGATGGCCAGGAATACGAATCCAAGTGATGTCGCCATAAGCCAAGAAAGTCGCATTGTTCGTTCTCCACATTGGGTCGTTTGACAAAACTCAGCTAAAGACTCCGTCGCGAACGGAAGGCACACGCCACCTCGGCGCGCGCCGAGCGGGCGCGCCAAGGCTCATGCACGTTCGTGTGGACGTTTCAGCGTGGAGACATCGAGAGCGGGAAGCGCAAGGTCGAGCCCCACTCGCCGCCGATCCACAGCGCATCCTTCGTTGCCGCCAAGGAGCGAACCACCGCAGACGTCTCTCCCAGGATCGTCTTCTTCGTACCGTTCCAGTGGCCGAGGACGTAGCGAGAGTCGGCGAGCTCGAAGATCTCATCGCCCGATTGATCGTCGTTGCTGAGGAAGTACGCGGTGCCGTCGCCCATCGGCCACACCGCAGTAGCCTTCAGATCGCGCAGCATCGACCAGTCCTTCCCGTCCCAGTGGAAGGTCCGCGTGGGCGAGCTTCGATCATCGAACCTCGCTTGAATCCATACATCGTTGGGCGACGTCGCTTGGATCCGGGCAGACAGGTACGCGCCCGTCTCCCGATGGACTTCCACGAAGGCGGATCCTTCGAGATGAAGTACAGCGGTAGCTTCGCGCCCTTCACTGCGAGAGCGGCCGACGGCCCAGATGTCTTCATCGCTCGATCCGCCGACGCCTTCCGCCATGAGCCCGGCGGGCAACCGCACTTCCGTCCACGCCGCGCCGTTCCAGCGATGGAGTACATTCGTTCTGGGCCACTTCGAGACGAGCCACGGGGCCTTTCCGCCATTGGGCATACGAATCTCGAAGCTCGAAGCGCCGGCCCGCGGGAATGGTCGATTGAGCTCCTCGGGAAGCGGCATCGCCGTCCATGTCGCTCCATCCCAGTGAAACACGTCAGGAGTCATCTCGCTGGAGTCCTCGGAGCAAGATGTCAGGTGCGCCCCGCTCACCCACACATCGTCGGTGCCAGCCGCGACGATGGCGCCCACCGAGACGGGGCATGACGCCCCCTTGGGATCCACCACGTTCAAACGGACATGCGCCCAGCCGCCCGTCGTCCAGCGAACGACCTCCCCCAAGTCACCATGGTAGAAAGGTAGGAGGCTCACATGGCGAAGCGCGATCCCCCAGAGGTCGTCGCCAGCAGCGACGATGGACTGGAGCGACTGCCGGAACCCATGAAAGACGTCGGAGACTCGATTGGAGGCCGAAGCTCCGCCGTCGAAGCGCTGAAGCACTCCGCCTTCGCCGGCAGCAAAGAGCGACCCGAGGCCCGGCCGTCCCCAGAGCGTGCGGATCCCTCGATGTAAGGCCGTCTCATAGCGCCAAGTCTTTTCGTCGAAGCTGAGAACGTAGGTAGTGCCGTAGACGAGCGAGAGAACTCGTCCTCCACTTCCACCCCAGAGCTGGTGACCGAGTCGAAGAGGTGCTGACGGGTCTCGCTTGAACGGATACTTCTCGAGCTCGCCGTCCGGTAAGAAGAGCGTCTGGGCGACCTTCCATGAGGCCCCATCCCAGTGCACGAGGCCGCTCATGTGTTCGCAGCACTGTGCGGGGTCGTCGGTGACGAGGTCGTCGAAGACGGCCCAGACGTCGTCCGCCGAAGCTCCCCAGATCCCGTAGAAGGTATTCGTCTGCGCTGTCGGATCGCTGTACGGATCGCCCGAACCTCGCGCTACGGTCGTCCACCTCGTCCCGTCGAAGTGTACGATCGCTCCGCGTTCGCCTACGGCCCAGACATCCGTGGGACTCGCTCCCCAGATGTCACGGAGAACCGCTCCTGCCGGCGAGGCAGTGATGGTCCAGCTCGTCCCGTCGAACTGGCCGACATCGCCATTCTCGAGCAGCGCAAAGACGTGGTTCGCGTCCGCTCCCCAGATCGCATGTGCAGAGCGGTTCCCGATCTGCGGGTCCGGCTTCCAGGCGGATCCGTCGAAGTGAAGAACGACGCCACCTTCTGGATTGAGGTGAGTCGAATAGAGCGAACTTTCGTATCGATACGAGACGCCGTGGTCGCCAGCCACCCAAACGTCGTCGGGACCGCTCGACCAAACAGAGTAGAGATCGAGACCACGCAGCGCCCCGTGCCGATCGCTCCATCGTTCACCATCCCAGTGCAAGACGGTGTTGCCGTCACCGACGAGCCAGACGTCGTCGTCGGCGCTCCCGCCCATACCCCGAATACGATTGCCCTGCGGCGCGGGGTTCAGCCACTCCCAAGTAGAAGCGACATTGCCATCGCTGGGGAGCTCCTCGGCAGGCGGAGGAGGAGTCGGCTGCGACGAGGAACCCGGTGGCGGAGTGCCGGGAGCATCACGCCCCAGATCTTGCGTCGACGTTCCGCACGCCGTGAGCGCCGTCATCAGACCAAGCAGGAAGGACGGGAGGCGAGAACGGCGGCGACTGAGCATCAATGAATCCTCGGCAAGATATCGTTCAACCATGACATCGGTCTTGGAACAGGCGGGTTGATCCGTCACCGAAACGTGCCTCTCAAGGCTCGCGCCCGGATATCGACCTCAGCGCGCGATTCACGAGCGGCAGAAAGAAGCTCTCCGGATAACGGGCACGAAAGGCCTCTGCCCGAGTCCGCGCCTCGGAGTCCAGATGTGCACCGGCGAGCGCCTGGATCTGGAGTGCTTCACGCTCCTCCGCGAGCCGTCCAGACGGGAAGCGACGCTCATGGTTCGTCACGGCGACGAGCGCTGCTGCATAGTCTCCGTGCGCGAGCGCGGAGCGCGCCGTGTCGACGAGGCGCGACTCTGCCGCGAGGTCCTCGTCGCGTGGCTCATCGACGGACGTTGGAGCTGGAAGAGCGCGCGGCGGAGTGCGTGCGGGCATGACGCTGCCAGAGCGAGAAGGTCGACCTGTCTCCCCGCTCGGCGTGGCGACCGGAAGCGAAGGGGCCGGCGCCGTCGAGGTCGGAGGCGGGACCGGCGTTCCGGAAGGCGCGACGACCAGAGCGGGAGGCGGGACCAGAGCGACCGTCGGAGCCGTAGAAGCTGGCGCAAGTAGGCGTTGTGCGGCGAGAGCCACGATAGCGCCCGCAGCGAAGGTGCCGGCGGAGGAGAGGGCGCGCCTCGACGTTCTTGCCGGGGGCTTGGTCGACGTTGAACCCGACGCCGCGTGTACGGGCACCTCGACCGCTGCAACGGCGAGCGCGAGATCGATGCGCTCGCGCATGCGCGCCATGATCGCGTCATCCGCCTTCGCGTCCACGCGGTCGACATCGTCGAGCAACACGCGCACGTCCAGGTCGAGCGGCTCGAGCTCAGACGACATCACACCGCCGCGCACGCTTCACGCGTGAAGTGAAGTCCGCCCGCGCCAGGCGCAGGCGGGAGTATCCGGTGTTGAGCGCGATCCCGAGCGCCTCCGCGATCTCGGGCATGCTGAGCCCGACCATCTCGTGCAGCACGAACACTTCGCGCTGATCGTCGTCGAGAGCCGCCAGCGCATCGTTGACCAGCTTTCGCTGTTCCTGCGCCACGAGGACTTCGTCGGGCGACGGTCCCTCGTGGAACATCTCCATCGATGCGTCCGGAACCTCACGGCGGACCCGTGCAAGTCGGCGGTAGTCTCGCGCGACGCGGATCGCGATCCCGAACAGCCACGGGCGCATGGGCCGCGTCTTGTCGCAGGACGGAAGCAGACGCAGGGCGATCATGAATACCTCATGGGCCACGTCGGGGCAGTCCCTCTCCGGGACGCCGAAACGGCGCATCGCGCGAACGACGTAAGCGCACTCTGCCTCGAACAGCACACGGAACTCTCGGTGGTCTTCCTGCACGGTCACGTGCTCGCCCGGAGATCTGGGAGCTTGGCCCGACATCCGTCACCGAAAAGACACGACCGCTGCGATCCAGCTCGATGCCCAGAGCGAAGGCGATGCCCAGACCTCGCGCCCCGCCAGCGTCAGGCGCGTCCCGTGGATCGTCGCCATGCCGTCGATCCCTGCGCGGAGCCCCAGCTCGGGGAGCAACGCGAGCTCGAGCGTGAGACGGGCTCCGGCAGCGGCACCGAAGGAGCTGTCGGTCGACGGCAGGGCAACTCCTTTCCCTTCGCCGCGTACGACGCCCGCTGCACCAACCGCACAGAGTCCAGCCGGCCCGACGTGAAAGCACGGAACGAGCGCCACGAGGGACGATGACGCGGAAACGCCGGCCCCAGGACCGTCTCCAGGACCTCCTTCAGCAACGGCCGCGGACGAAGGCAGATGCGTACGGCCTTCGAGATCGAGCGAAACACGCCTCCAGCGAGCGCCGAACGAGAGAAGGAAGGCAGCTGCAGGCGCCGGCGCCGCGCCGAACGCGACGCCACCACCGCCAGCTGCCTGCCAGGTCACGCCTTTCGGGGCGTGGTCCTGGGTCGAAGACGGGGCAGGCGGCGGGGGCTCCTCGGCAAAGGGCCGATCCGCCGGGCTCGGCGTCGGCGGCGGAGCCCATCTTCGAGGTGGCTCGCCAAAACGCGCAGGGTCGAGCGCGACGCTGATGGTGACCGCAAGAGCACTCGCCAGTTCGTCGCACGACGAGCTCTTCGAAAAGAGCGTGCGTCGTCCACGCGCGACGCTGCCTTCGCGCACCTCGACATCGGCCGCGAGGTCGTCGGCGCGACGCTCGACATGCACCTCCACGTGGACGTCTTCACCGTCGAAGGGATCTCGCCCCACCTTTTGTGCGACGGCCTCCCGCAAGGCTCCTTCGTCCGGACACGCCTCGGCGCCACGCCCGCGTGTGTACGTGAGCTTCGCCCCGTCTGCGTGCGCATTCTCCCCAATGAGCGAGATCGCCACGACGAGTGCCGTCGCGATCCCACGAGGCGCCGCCACCTCACGTATGCGCCGCTTGGAATCGCCTTCGCGCCGCCGCGTGCGAGCGAAGCGAGGTCCTCCGAGATTCGAGAGCGTGACCGGGGCCGCGGGTGACGACATCGAGGATGTTGAACCTGCACCTCAGCACGCGCCCGCGCGGGGGTCGAGTCAGCAGAGCATCGAATCGAGCGGGAAGGAGCGGCGTCCAGTTTGCGCACCCTGCGCAAGTCGAACGCGTTTCGTGTAGTCCATTTGCATCATTCTTCACGGAACGCGTGCTGCCTATCTTCGTAGGGCAGAGCCCGCTGCATCGCCTGAGCTTCTTTGTCGATCACTTCGCCAGCCATCGAGCATCCAACCCATCAATGAACATCGCCTACGTACTCGTGGTCTTCGCCCTCGTGATCGGCTTTGCGATCTATCAAAAGAAGCGCATAGGCGAATTCAAGGTCGCCAATGCAGACAAGAACCTCGGCTCCGTCGCCGCGCGTCTCGGAATGACCGTGGTCGAGGGCGACCCCAACCTCAACCTGTTGCTCTTCCAGCAGCCCGCGGGCGACTTCGAACGCAAGATCCGCCTCACTGGACAGCCCTACGGCAGGCCGACCAACTTCCTCATCTTCGACGGTCAGAAGACCAACGACTACCTGGTCGTCCGCAAGATCACGCAGAGCTTCGGCTGCTTCCTCGAGGCGCAGACGAACGTGACGCTTCCGGCCTTCGAGGTCGTGCTGCGCAACCCGAACGAATACCTCCCGCCCGCGCTCGAGCTCGCGGACCGACCGGAGCTACGCGAAGTCACGACGGGCAATCCGCAGCTCGACGCGCGCTTCGTCATCCGCTCCATCGATCCCCGTGTAGGCCCGGCGCTCATCCCGGCGTTGAGCGTCGTTCGCGAGCATCAATACGTCCACTTTGCGGGGGAAGGAAATCGCGTCTGGAGCTCGATGACCCGCATGGGCCTACCGTACTTCGGTTACGCCCCGGAGGAGGTCCTGCTGGCACTCGAGTCAGCCGCCTGTGGCCTCGAAGGCCGGCCCGCGCCTTCACGCCCCGCCACGCTGGCCGCATGACGCTCGCGATGGATCGCACGGGAATCGCGATGCCAAGACTGCTGCTCTCGACGTACTCGAAACGCAGTACCGACGAGCTCGAAGCACGTCGGATGCTCATGCGATGAAATCACCCCCGCCCTCCGCCCAGAGGCCTGCAGAGGATGTGCAGATGCTCGATCGCAAATTGACCGACAAGATCGCTGCGGGTAGCGGGTTCATCGCCGCGCTCGACCAGAGTGGCGGATCGACGCCCAAGGCGCTCGAGGACTACGGCATCGGGAGAGACGCCTGGACCTCCGAGGAGGAGATGTTCGGCCTGATCCACCGGATGCGCAGCCGCATCATCACTTCGCCCGCCTTCAACGGCGGCAAGGTGCTGGGGGCGATCCTGTTCGAGCGCACGATGGACGGCGCCGTGGACGGCAAGCCCACCCCGCAGGTGCTGCTGGAGCGCGGCATCGTGCCCTTCATCAAGATCGACAGGGGACTGGAAGCCGAAGAAGAGGGCGTTCGGAAGATGAAGCCGATGCCGGAGCTGGACGCGCTGCTGGTGCGCGCCAAGTCGCTGGGCGTGTTCGGCACCAAGGAACGTTCGGTCATCAACCTCGCCAATCGGGATGGCATCGCCGCCGTCGTGAAGCAGCAGTTCGAGATCGGGCAGCAGGTGCTGGTCGCTGGCCTGGTGCCCATCCTCGAGCCCGAGGTGAACATCAACTCACCCGAGCGCGCGGAGGCGGACCGGATCCTGCTCGACGAAGTCCTCCGTCATCTCGATGCGCTGCCGGATGACGACAAGGTGATGCTGAAGCTGTCGCTGCCCGCCGAGGCGGGTCTCTTCGATTCGCTGGTCCAGCATCCCCGCGTGCTCCGCGTGGTTGCCTTGTCGGGCGGCTTCAGTCGCGCCGAGGCGTGCGCAGAGCTGGCGAAGAATCGTGGCATCATCGCGAGCTTCAGCCGCGCGCTGCTCAGCGATCTGCGCCACCAGATGAGCGACGAGGAATTCG
>JAFAER010000157.1 GCA_023423895.1 Pseudomonadota bacterium | reverse complement strand
GTCACGAGCCGCACCAACGCCGGGAAGTTCTACGCGCTCGCAGAGAGCCCGCAGCTGTTCAAGCAGCTCTACATGTGCGCGGGCTTCGACCGCTACTTCCAGATCGTGAAGTGCTTCCGCGACGAGGCGCTCCGTGTCGACCGCCAGCCGGAGTTCACGCAGATCGACGTCGAGATGTCGTTCGTGAACCAGGACGACGTGTTCTCCACGATCGAAGGGATGATCTTCGGCGTGTGGAAGGAAGTCCTCGGCGTCGACCTCATGGAGAAGTACCCGAGCGGCAGCTTCCCGCGGATGGCCTTCGAGGAATCGATGAGCAAGTACGGCAACGACAAGCCGGACCTGCGCTTCGGCATGCCGCACACGGACATCACCGGCATCGTCGTCGATCACAGCGGCGGCGGGATCCCGTTCTGGAAGGAGATCGCGGACAAGTTCAGCAACGGCACGTACCGCAAGGATCTGCCGACCGAGATCGTGAAGGCGCTCCGCATCCCTGCCGAGCACGCGTCGAAGCTGTCGCGCACCGAGGTGGACAAGCTCGAGGACTTCGTGAAGGGCATGGGCGCCAAGGGCCTCGCCCGCGCGAAGGTCGACGCGCAGGGCAACTGGACGCAGTCGCCTCTCGCGAAGACGATCACGCCCGAGCTCCGCACGAAGATCAACGAGGCGACCGGCGCGACGGAGAACGACATCCTCCTCTTCCAGTTCGGGAAGGAGGCGATGGTCCAGACCGTGATGGCGAACCTCCGCGTCCATCTCGGCAAGAAGCTCGGGCTCATCCCCGAGGTCGGTCATGGCGGCAAGTTCGAGCTGCTCTGGGTCGTGAACCCGCCGCTGTTCGAGTACGACGACGAGAAGAAGACGTGGGCCGCCGCGCACCACGCCTTCACACGCCCGCACGACGACTGCGTCGATCTGATCGAGAAGGACCCCGGCAAGGTCCTCTGCTGGCGCTACGACCTCGTGCTCAACGGCTTCGAGATCGGCGGCGGCTCCATCCGCCTCCACGATCCGGAGGTGCAGGCGAAGGTCTTCCGCGCCCTCGGCATCTCGGACGAAGAGGCGAAGCAGAAGTTCGGCTTCCTCCTCGACGCGCTCCGCTACGGCGCGCCTCCCCATGGCGGCATCGCCGTCGGCATGGACCGCCTCGCGATGCTCCTCTCCGGCGCAGAGAGCCTCCGCGACGTCATCCCGTTCCCGAAGACCCAGAAGGGCCAGGACCTGATGACCGACGCGCCGAACAAGGTGGAGCCGGAGCAGCTCCGCGAGCTCCACGTCCGCGTCGTCGAACCGCCGACCTGACCACGCGTCGCCGCGCCCTCGATCGAAGAGTGGAGAACCTCAGCGTGACCTTCGGCGCGAGCCGGGGGTCACGCTTTGTTTCTATCGGGGTTAGCCCGCTCTTGGCGGCGATGTCGTTCAGGCTCGAAGCGCCAGATGCTCGGGGAAGCTGAGTGCTCCCCTATCGCTCGCTGTCCATGTCCCTTTCCTTTGCTCGGAGATCTTCCGGTTGGATCTCGGGGGCTTCGTAGAGTCCGCCGTAGGCGAGCGGCCCCAGGATGGGCAAGAGAATGAGAGGCGTCCAGAGCAGCTTCTTCAAGATGCTTCCGTGCGCCTTTAACCAGAGGTGGCCAGCGCAAACGACGCTGACCGACTCGCCTACGAGAAGCCATACGTCCGCCACGACCAGAAAGGTGGAGCTCGCAACGCACTCGGTCAACTGATCGACCGCACCGGATCGCAGCAGGACCACTCCGTACGTCACGGGACGACGACTTCGGGCGGCGCCGTCGAGGTCGGGATGACCTCCTCGTAGAGCGCGTTCGTCATTTCGTCGCGGACGCGCCAGGGATGGCCCACGTACGTCTGCTGCACGTGCGTCTGCTTGGGGCCGAGTACGTTGTACGCGACCTCCTTGCACGAATAGTCGACCCAGTAGAGCCGCACCGAGCGATCGGTGAAGTTGTTGCGGAACGGCAGGTTCACTGCCTGCGTGGCGTTCTGCGAGCATGCGTTCGAGGGCTGCGTGGTCGGAGACGGCGATGGCTGCCCGGAGCTGGCGATCCCCGATGAGCCCGGAGTCTGCTCCGAGAGTGGGTTCGGATCGCCTTCGAGGCATGCCGCGAGCGCCGCTGACGCGAGGCCGAGAAGCACGGCGACGGCGAGAGCACGAGCGGTCATCAGAAGGTCCCTCCGAGCTGGAACGAGCCGATCGTCGAGACCTGACGTCCCGCGCCGGCGCGGGTCTCCTGGCCGTCGAGCGACACCGTCGTCGGCATCTTCAGCTCTTCGACGCCGCCACGCAGGACGAACCCGTCGAGATCCACGGAGAGCGCAGCGCTCGCGGTCTCCTGATCGAGGAGCCACTTGCCGTATTGCCCGCGCAGGCCGACGAACGTCGTGCGCCCTGCGCGAAAACCGAGGAGCGCGATGAGGGGCAGCGTCGTCCCGTACGTACGCACGTCGCCGAGGACGAAGGTGTTGTACATCGCCTGTCCGCCGACGAAGGCGCTGAACCCACCGCCGCGAGCGCCGAGCGCGAGCTCGTAGCCGCCGCGGAAGCCGCCGGAGAGGCCGCCCTCTTCCTCGCCGCCGCGGTACTTGGTGGCGTCACTCGTGCGGCCGCCGACGAGGAGCGAGGTGATGCCCGCGTCGTGGAGCCCGAAGCCGCGGCCTCCGCCGACGTAGCGCGAGATCACCGGGATCTCGACGTCCAGGTTGACGAAGACGCCGGCGCGGTCGACCTGATCGCGCAGGTTCGTCGTCGTCATGTAGTTCAGGCCGAGAAACACCTGGGTCGTCCGTTCGCGTACCGGCTCGTAATGCGAGGAGGACGCGGGACGGTCGCGCGGCACCGGCGCCGAGGAGGGTGAGCCGGCAGGCCCGCTCACCGCCGGCGCATTCTGCAGCGTGAAGCTCATGGGGGACCACGCACCGGAGGGGATGAACGCCGCCCAGAAGTACGGGTGCCGGGTCTCCTTCTTCGAGAGCATCGCGAGCTGCACCTTGCGGAGCGCCGCCGCGCGGCCCGTGCCTGCCTCGAGGTCGCGATAGAACGCGATCATGAGATCGCGTGTGGCCTCGTCGTCGACCTTCCAGAGGCTCATGACCTGGCTCTCGGAGCCGGCGACGACGAGGGCGCGGCGGAGGCCGTAGACGCCGTCGCCGACCTCGGTCTGCCCCACGCCGGTCTCGCATGCGGAGAGGACGACGAGCTTCGTCCCTTCGAGGTTCATGCTCGACGTCTCGAGCGCGGTGAGAAGACCATCCGCGGAGCTCCGCTGGTTCGCGCCTGAGAGCGCGAGACCGGACCGGATGAGCGGGTTGTCGCTGCGAGGCGGAGGCGCGGACGCGGGCTTTCCGGAGTCGTACTCGAGAGCCCGCGTGCCGCTAGCGCCCGGATCGCGCTCCTTCTTCAAGAAGAAGCCGTGGGTCGCCACGTGAAGCACGACCGGGCTCGACACACCCGCGAGGCGTGCCTTCGTCGCTTCGGCCTGCGTGAAGCTCGACGCTGCGAGCACGTCCGCGATCGCCTTCGACTCCACCGCGGTTCCGGGCAGAGGAGGGAAGCGAGCGCCATCGAGGTCGCCGGCGCGCGTCGAAGAAGGCGACGACGATGACGATGACGACGGCGAAGCGTCGAACGCCGGATCGCCGATGACGACCGCCTTGCCGTTGGCAGCCCTCTGCGCATTCGCCGCTGCGATGCGCAGGAGGTCGCGCCCGCTCGTGACGTACGTGAGCTCGTACTGCTCGACGAGGAACTTGCCGTGCGCGTCCACGAGCGCCGCGAACGGCACGAGGTTGAGGTCGTCATCCGGCGACACGACGATCCGCTTGTCGGTCGGCCGCAGATGTTTCTCCAGCGGCTTGACCACGAGCTCGTGGACCCGCTTCGCGTGGGGAAGGACGTCGCCCTGCTCGGAGAGCCCCTCTCGAAGATCGTTCACGGCACGGCCGATCGGGATCCCGTCGCCGAGGTCGACGGCGACGGGATCGCCCGACTTGTGCAGGACGTACGCGACGAAGCGCACCTCCTTCGGAGCGAACGTCGGCGAGGACGTGTCGCGTGCGTGGTAGTAGACGTACTCGACGAGCACGCTGTCGTCCGGCATCGCCGCCTGGACCGCCTCGATCGTCACCGGACGGGCCTGTGCGCCGTAACGCGGGCTCGCCGCGGCGAGCTTGTTGCCGATCTCGTCGTGCTCCGCCTCGAGCTTCGCGAGCAGCGCGGCGGGGTCGACGCCGGGCAGGTCGGCCCCACCGCCCTGGCTGCCTCGGAGGCCGAGGGCTGCGATCTGCCTCCGGAGCTCGAGCTGGCGCTCCGCGAGCGCCTTGTCGGCGGGCTTGTCGAAGAGCCGGACGACACGTGCGGCGTCGGCGGATGCGTCGAGCGAACGGCCCTTGCGGCGAAGTACGGTCTCGAACGCGAGGCGCACCTGAGCCACCTGAGCCGGCCCGGCGCCGACGCCGTCGCCTCCCATCGAGATCAGGTCATAGGCCTGTGCCACGACGAGGCGGAGCTGAGCGCGCTTCTGCGCGTCGCCGCTCACCTCGAGGAGGCGCGAGAGGTCTTTCTCCTGCGCGTCGGCCGCCTTCTTCGCCAGCGACGTCGCATCGTCCTTCCTGCCCTCCGCCCAGCGGACCTGCGCCAGCTCGTGTGCGGCGGCGGCGTAGAGGCCCGGCTTGCTGCCGAACTTCTTCTCCACGCGCGCGAAGCGCTGCGCCGCGATGACCCCGGCGGCCTTCGCGTCCTTCTTCGCCAGCGCCGTACGGATGCAGTCGGGCTCGGCCTCTTCCGTCACCTCGGGATTGTTGACGGCCTTCGCGATCTCGCAGGCGCCCTCGGCGATCTGATCGCCCTTCGCCGTCTGGAGCTGGACGTCGTAAGAGCGAGCGAGCGAGTGAGCGACACGCACCATGCGGAGCGGGTCGAGCGGCCGGATCGCACGCCCCGTGAGCATCGCCTCCTGGAGGAGCGCCTCGTTCTTCTTCGCATCCCCCGCGGCATTCTCGAGCTCCGCCTGCGTGACGAGGCGGTCGACGAGCGGTGATGAATTCGGCAACGTCTTGCGCGTGAGCTCGACGCAACGTCGCTGCGCTGCAAGCGCCTTCAGCGGCTCGGCCCGCATCATGTAGTGCGTGGAGAGAAACTCGTACTGATCGGCGAGCTCGAAGGACTCCCCGGTCGATCGCTCCATCTTGGCGATGACCTCCTTACGAAGCGTCTCGCCCTTCGCGAACTGCTGCGAGTGGTCGTAGAGGCTCGCGAGGACGCCCGCGATCATGAGGTACTGCTTGTCGTTGGCGTCGCTCTTCGCGACATCGGGCAGCGCTTGCTCGAGCAGCTCCGCTGCTCTCGTGAAGTCGTTGTTCTTCAGCGCTTCGAGGCCGGCGGTCATCTTCACCAGCGCCTTCGCGGTGTTCTCGTTCGCGAAACGTTGCGGGGGCGCTGACCATTTCTTGCGAGCAGCCTCGGCGCGTGCGTTGACCGCCTTGACCTTGTCGGGCTCGTTCAGTTGCTCGTAGATCGCGATGGCGACGTCGCGATTCACCCGAGAGAAGTCGCTGTCGGGCCCCGTCGTGCGTTCGAGCTCGCCTACGGCCTCGTCGACCATCTTCACGCCCTCACGGAGCTTGCCTTGCTTGAGCAGCGCGCGACCGTCGGCGGCCTTCTTCCGCGCTGCCTCCGCGGCCTCCATGTCTTCGGGGCGGACGTAGACCGTCGTCTTCTTCGGCGGATCCGCAGCCGAGGCGGGCGCGACGGTCGAAAGCAGCGCGATGAGCGGAGGCGCCAGCCTCCGGACGAAAGCTCGCGCCCTCATTTGGTGTGCTCGAAGGCGAAGACCTGGACGATGACCGAATCCGCTGCCTCGGTGCGCGCGCGGAACGAGGCCTGCTTCGCGGCCGGAGCTCCGCCCGCGTCGTCGTATTCGAGCCCTCGCGAGCGGATGCACCGCGGCTTCGCGGCATCGCCCTCGTCGAGCTCCAGGGCTCGCGTGCATCCCTTGCCGGACGTCCGGTCGTCGGCCTGCGTCACCTGCGCGAGCGCCCCGGACGGCGCGGCGCCACCGTTCACCTTCTCCATCGCGCCGTCGAGCGACACGACGGGATCGAGCGACGCGACGAGGTAGACGCGCTCCGTGCCGATGTCCTTGTCGTTGAGCTTGAAGCTCGCGGCTCCGGGCGGGAGACGCAGCGTCGAGCCGGCCGCGAGCGGATTTTTCGTCGGAATGCGCGTGTCCGGAAAGAGGACGTTCACCTTCCCGTCCGGGCTCTTCTGGAACAGGTAGACGTACGCGCTCTTCGACGGGCGGACGACGAAGGCGACCTTCGTCCCCGTCGGAAGCCTCTCGCCTTGGGCGATCGCCGACGGCGCGGCGTCGCTCGGCCGCTGCGCCTCGACCGAGAAATCGAGGGCGAGCTCGCGGCGCGCCTCGTCGGGGACCAGCTCCGTGTACGCCTTCGCGAGCGCCTTGCGCCGGGCATCTTCGTCGGACGCGCCCTTCACCTCGTCGAGGAGCTCGGGCGCCTTGCTCATCCGCCGGCGGAGGTTCTCGCTGCGCGTCGAGTAGGTCTCCTTGTCGAGAACGCACTTGTTGTACTCGTCGCACAAGCGTCGCGCCTGCGCGGCGTATTGCTCGGTCTCCTTGTCGATCGCTCGAAGCGCAGACTCCTCGGTTTTCGCGTTCGCCCCGCCGAGACCCACGGCCGAAAAGCCGCCCTCGACTTTCCGGCCCTCGTACTTGAACTCGCTCTCGCAGTTCAGCGCCGGCCGCTCTTCGCCTCCGCACTTCGGCGCCGTCGCGTGCGGCTCCGGGCTGGGGCCACAGGCGAACACGAAGGCCGCCGGGAGCCAGAGTACGCTCAGCGCGCGCCTCGAACGGCGCGGTGAGCTGGACATGTTCGCGCGCACGACGTCGCTGCAGCCTTGGAGCACGCCGACCATCGCAATGGCGAAGGGCACGCTCCAGGCAATTCTCCTCGGCATGAGGACCTCCAATCGTCGCTCAGACTAGAGAGTCGCGATACGCACGCCCATGCCATGAACATGGGATGGCGGGTCTGGCGACGCTCATGGCGTGATGGATCGATGCACGTATTTCCGTTCCCTCGTTCGCGCTGGACCGTCCGTGTCGCCACCCTCGCAACGACTGCGCTCCTGATCACGCTCGCGGCGTGCGGCTCCGACGACGAGGCATCGAAGGATCCGGCCACCGCTTGCACCGACCTCTGCACCGGCGCGGGGTTCACCAGCTCACGCGTCGATGCGCAGCCTCACGAGACGAACTGCTTCTGCACCGGAAGCGGCACGGTCAGCGCCGCGGCTTGCACCAACATGTGCACGTCCCTCGGCAAGACGAAGTCGGAGCCGTTCGGGAACGGCGCGCAAGGCCCGAACGCCTGCCAGTGCAGCTGAACGCGCGCCCATCGTAGCGGCGACGGTGGTGCAGTCGCGCCCCTGCGGCGCGACTGAACGGCGCCTGCCTGGATGGTTCCGGGATCCGTTACTGGAGGACGCGGAAGGCGAGCTCGCTCCGCGCAGCGCCGCCGACGAGGGCGACACTGGCGACGCCCGGGCTCTTCGCCTTCGCGTATTCGGCCGGCGCCGCGCTGCTCTCGACAGAGCGCGGCGCGAGCACGTCCGCGTCCGGATAAGCGCTCTTGATCGCCGCGCTCGTGGCGATGAGATAGCTACCGCTCGCCGAGACGGGCTTCGCGAGGATCTCGACGTCGCTGTCGACCTCGACCTCGTAGGTGCCGTCCGGCGCGGGGGCGAGCGTCTGGACACCAGTATGCGCGTGCGTCGCCTTGACGACCGTCTCGAGCGACGCGGCATCGCGGACCTTGATCGTCACCCGATCGAGCACCGTGCCGGTCCAGTCATCGTAGACCTCGAGGTCTGCGTCACCCGCCGCCTTCGCCGTGACGACGACGCCGTCGCGGCAGTGATCCTGACCGACGAAGCGGCAACGCGACGCGAGCTGGAACTCCGCGACGTCCGGCGAGGTCGACCGGACCAGCACGCCTACGCGGGGATGGAGGCGGTGCATGTCGACGTCGAGGATCGAGCCCGGGAGAATCTCACGGTCGACCGCGCAGCCATCGCAGACACCGGCGGTCGTGTACTCGAAGTGCAGGGTGCCGAGCTGCCCCTCCGTGCCGCGAAGCTCGTCTGCACCACATGCCGTGAGGCTCGAGAGCGCAAGCGCGGCAAGCGCGGCGATCCCGGAGATCCCGGAGGATGGTGAGCGGCGGCGGCTAGGTAGATCCATCGAACGGCTGGTGACCCGAGAGAGCACGCACGTGATACGTGCGGGCCCGTCCTTAGCTCCCTCCACACAGCCGAGCAACCCCCGTTCCACGGATTTTCCGATGAAAACGCCGAGGATCCGATGGTCGGGCCTGCCCATCGTGAACGAGGATTTACGAACGAGTGTGAGCACCTGGCTGCTGGCGCTCCGACGAAATCGTCGCCCGTGACGTCGAGCGAAGTCCACAAAACGGGGGACGTGCTGCGAGGGCGTTCAGCGCGGACGCGCGCCGCTCGAGCTCGCGCAGATGCCTCCTTTCGCGACGTTGGAAGACGCAACGAGCACGCGTGCTCGAGGAGCCACGCCCTTGACTCCGTCGATGCGAACGAGCATCACGGCCCGGGCATGCGGCGCCCCCTGCTCGCCATCGGACTCGTATCGTTCGCGGGTCTGACCGTTCAATTGGTCGTCGCCTGCGGGGACCCGTCGCACGTGTACGAAGGGCGCCTGTTCCTCGAGCACCGGCAGTGCCTCGGAACGACCGCGAGCGTCGACGTCGTCGAGGGCGATGCCCCCGGCGACTGCGGGCCGACCTGCCTCACGCATCCGCAGAGCGACGGCGGGCGCGCCATCTACGTCTCGAGGATGTGCGCCCCGTATCCGTTCGGATTCGACGCCTCCGGAACGGACCCGGCGTGTCCGAGCGCGCTCGCGGCCTTCGAGCGCAACGACACGTGTTTTGCCGACGGCGGCTCCTCCAAGCCGGCCCCCGCGCCGCCGGACGCGGGGGACCCGTGATCACGGCACGCTCAGCGACGTAGCAGCGCGCGCAGCGCCGCGAGCGGATCGAAGCCGAGCGTGCTCGACACGTCGCGGTCGCCCACCGCATCGCCGAGACGCTTGCGCGCATGGGCCATGAACGGCTCGAGCCTACGCAGCGTGTTGCTCTGCCCGGCGATCGCCCGGAAGCTCTCGAACGCGAAGCGCGCTCCGTCGGCACCGAGCGCGAGCCGGATCCCGACGGGCATCGGCGAGAGGATGACGTCACGCACCACCGCGGCTCGTCCCCATGCGCCGGGTCGTGCGTCGACCTGCAGCTCGCGGAAGCGATCGACCTCGGCGAAACATCCCATCGCAACCGGGGCGTATTGCTCCTCCACGGCGCGAGCGACGTGGCGATAGTCGCGCCGCCAGTCGCCGGAGATGAGGCCCATGCGGATGCGAATGTCCTCCGGTCCGGCGAGGACGTCGAAGGCAGCGCCCCGCCGCCTGGCGACACCCGCGGTCCAGAGGTCACCGTGGCGGAAGACGCCGAGGACCATGGCGTGACCGTCGGGGCAGATCGAGTCGAGCGCGCGATGCACCATCGTCGCGTTCGGCGGCGGCACGCCCTGGAGCCGCGTCGGCCAACGTTCGATGGCGCCTTCCTGGATCATCTCGCGCGCAATCGTCACGAGCAGCAGCGCCTGGGCCGTGAAGTCGTCGGAGCGCCTCAGGCGCGCGCCGAAGCGCTCCATGATCTCCTCGAGCGCGCCGCTCTCGGCGGCGAGGGCCCAGCTCGCGTGATGGGTCTCGGCGAGCTCCGAGAGCGGGATCGGCCATGGACCGCGGGGATCGAGGCGGCCGGTCCGCGTATGGAGGAGCTTGCGGAGGCGCCCACCTTCGTGGACGGCAATGACACCGCCGCGCGGCCGTGTCGCCTCGCGATCCGGGGTGGCCCGAGGCTTCCAGAGATGGAGAAACCGCGTCCAGGTCTCGGTCGTCCACCCCTCGAAGCGCACGTCGGGCGTGAGCACGCCTCTACGCTACATCGCCGGCAGACCTTCACGCGGCGGAATTTTCGAGTGGAGCCCCGGCATTGCATTCGGTGCGGCAGCAAGGTGATTCTGTCGAGGTGGAGAGCTCCGGCGAAGGCTCGGCGATCGACCCGCTGCTCGCGATCGAGCGGGAGGATCTCACGGGCGTCCTCGAGGTCTCCGCGCGCGGCATCACCACGCGGATCCACGCGCGGGCCGGGGAGATCGTCTTCGCCGAAGGCGGGTCGATCGGCGAGACGCTAGGCCGGATTTTCGTCCGCGCCGGGCGGCTCACGGAGGAGCAGGTCGCAGCCGTGATCCGCCGGATGACGGACGCGCTCGTCGACGGCACACACCTCCGGTTCGGCGAGATCGCCGTCGACTACGGCTTCCTCGACGCAGGCGAGCTCGATCTCGCGCTCACACAGCAAGTAAAGGAGAAGCTGATCGGGTGCGTTCATCGAGGCAAGGCCTCGTGGACCTTCGTTCCAGACGAGCATCGGTCGCGCGCGAGCGTCGGCGTCCGCAGCTACGTCGTCCGTACACGACCGGTGCTCGTCGAGGCGACGATGCACCTCCCCGAGCGGCGGATCGAAGAGGTGCTCCGCCTGGACGAGAATCGCTACCCCGAGATCGTCGCGCCGGAGACGATCGTCGCCTCGGAGTTCGAGCTCTCGAAGACCGAGGCTCGCATCCTGCGCGATCTCGACGGAACGAGCTCGATCCACTTCATCCTCTCGAAGGCACCTTCGCCCACGGTGATGCCGCTGCTCGCGGCGCTCGTCCTCGGCGGCGGGGTCGAGCTGAAGAGCGCGCCGACCGGAACGCGGACGGCGTCGGAGAGCCGTCCGATCCCGCCCGAGTTCCGCACCGCCCGACGCGCTCGCTCGATCGTTCCGGAGAGCTGGACGACGCCGACGAGCCTCCCCCCCGTCGCCCCGGCGACTCCAGGCGGAGCCGGCGGCGACGACGGCATACGTCCCTCGACGGCGAGCGCACGTTTGTCACGATTGTCCGCGGTCAGCTTCTCGACACTCGCGGCCCCGACGCAGGAGCGCAGGTCGTCCCGCGATTCCCTCGCGCCGCCGAACGAGGAGGCGGCGATGCGGGCTCGGCATGGGCTCGAGCGCCTCGAGGTCGATCTCGAACAGCGGAAACCGACGGGCAAGCGCGGGCGCTGGCCCGACCCGAGAGACGATCGCGAGCGCCGATTGATGGCAGAAGCGGCGTTCCATCAGGGACGGTCGAACCTCCGCGCGGAGCAAGCGGCGCGCGCGCTGCCGGGCCTGCATCGAGCGTTCGAGCTATGTCCCGACGAGCGCGAGTATGCGCTCCACGTGAAGTGGGCCCAGATCCTCGTGAACGACACGTTCCGCGACGAGGCGGCGCGGCACGAGATCCAGGCGCTGGCGGCCGAGCTCGTGAGCGTGGAGCGCAGCTCCGAGCTCGGGTTTTCGATCCTCGGGTACTGCGCGATGCACGACGGCAAGGAAGCCGACGCGCTCCGTTTCTTCCGACGAGCGGTGACCCTCGACACCACGCTCGTCGAAGCGAACATGCTCGCGCGCGAGCTCGCGGCGCGTGTTGTGACCGAGCCACGACGCCGCGGCCCTTCCATCAGCGATTCGCAGAAGCGCGCGAAGGCGCGCGGACTCTCGCGGTCGCCGCTCGACGCGATCGTGCCTCTTCTGCTCGACACGACGACGGAGGCACCTCGAACCTCCGTCCCGACGTCGCCCAGCCTCGAGCCGGCGGCTCCGCCGAAGACGCCTTCGCAGGTCGTCCTGCCCGGGCGCGGAAATGTGCCATCGCCGGACGGTACGCTCGACGGAGTACCTCCCCCCGAGGAGACGGCGCCGATGGTCGCGAAGGCGGCGTCGACCGAGACGACTCCCGCGCAGGAGAAGGCGGCGACCGCGGAGACGGCGTCCATCGCGGAAGAGAAGCCGTCGACCGCCGCGTCTTCGCCACCGCCCGCCCAGCCGCTGCCCGTGACCGTGACGCAGCCGCTCGTGCCGCAGCGACCACCCGTGGCCGCGCTGCGCCCTCCGTCGGCGTCGACCGCACCGGCGCCGGCGACTCACCCGCGCACGCGCGCACCAAGTCCCTCGCGTGATCATCTTCCGGCGGAAGGGCCGCGCCGCCGCCGCACGGCACTCCTCGCCGGATGGATGGCGTCGCTGACGCTCACGGCGACCGCCGCCTACGTCTTCGGCTCGCGCACGCTGTTCGAGCCCGAGCCGGCCGTCACGACGACGGAGGGCGCACGGACGCTCTCCTCGGCAGCGACGGAGACGAAAACCGAGACGGAGACGAGCGGACCGGCGCTCGCGAGCGCCTCGTCCACCGCTGCCGCGTCCTCCGCGAGCAGCGCCGTCCCGGAGGCCGCCACGCCGCTCGCGGCAGCCGACGGCGGCGCCCCCGCAAAGACGGCGATCCTCAAGACGCCAAAGGGCCTCGGGCGGCGCATCTTCGTCGACGGCCGCGTGATCGGCGAGGGCGGCCGCGAGCACACGATCGCGTGCGGCCGCCATCGCATCCGCGTGGGCAGCGCCGGCGTCGAGCGAGCCGTCATGGTGCCCTGCGGCGGCACGATCGAGCTCGACTGAAGGCCCGGCCGCTTTGTCGGCGGCCGGCACGCGTGGTCTACTGTCCCCGCTGCGCGCACGGGGGCCCTCTCATCCCTCGCGCCAGACGAAGGAGGATCCGATGCAAGGAGGATGGCAACCCCCGCCGGGTGGCGGCGGATACGGACCGCCCGGAGGGTACGGTGCACCACCTCCGGGCGGAGGACCGCCGGGCATGGGGGGTCCGCCGAACCCGTACGGCCCTGCTTCGGGTCAGGGTTATGCGCCGCCGAATCCCTACGGAACGCCCCACGGGACCGGAATGATGGGCCCGACGCCCCAGTACGGGACCTACGAGTTCAACGACTACGAGAACTCGATCATCGAGAAGACGGCGAGCCGCGCCAAGCTCTGGGGCATCATCTCGACGACCATCGGAGCGCTCCAGGTCGTCGGGAGCTGCGGGATGTTCGCGAGCCCTACCCTCGCCACCTATCTGCCTGCGGGCATCGTCGCGATCGTCGTCGGCGTCACGTTCATCGGCGCGGGCAACTCGCTCAGGGCCGTCGTTTCGACGCAAGGCAACGATCTCATGCACCTGATGCAGGCGATGCAGAAGATGAGCACCGCCTTCATCATCGAGATCATCTGCGCGATCGTCGGCTTCGTCCTGGCGGTGATCGGCATCCTGCTCGCGATGTTCGTGTTCGTCGCCGTCGCTGCCTCGCAGTAGCCGTAGTAGGGCATCGAACATGGCCGTGTCGGTCGAGTCGCTCTTCCGCGAGTTCTTTCTTCCGCTCTATCCGGAGGACGCGAAGAGCGACCTCGGCCGTGCGCGTAGCGAGGACGCAAACCCTGCAAACAATCCGAACGTGCTCGCCCATCTCGGCGACGCTGCGCACGTCTTCGCCCAGATGGCGCCGACCGCGCTCGGCGTCCCGGCGAGCACGCTCGAGCTCGACTTCACGGACGCCAGCGTTCACCGGCTGAGCGCCGCGCTGACGCCCGAGCGCCGCGATCGGCTGATGACGCAGGGCACGCGCGGTACGGCGGACAACGTCTTCTTCAACTTCATCGTCCACGGCGCCGCTTATCTCGGCGCCTGCATCATCCGCTCGCACGGCGGGGTCTGGGCGGTGCGGAGACCGCTCTGGGAGAGCCTCGTCCACCTCGTGTCCCGTGCGGGTGAGGCCGATCTGCCGGTGTTCCACTGGTGGCTGAAGTCCCTCGCCGACCCGACAGGCGACGCCACGCAGGCGACGCTGGCCGATCGCTATCGGGCGTACGTCGAGGTCCCCTGCGCAAAGCCGGAGGAGCTGCCCGTCATCGCGCCGCCCGATCGCGCCCTGCCGAAGATCTCGAAGGCCGCCCGCTACGACGTCCTCTACAAGTACCTCAAGGCGCACCTGCCGGAGCTGAAGGACCTCGGTGAGGCCTTTCCGTCCCCGGAGCGGTTCGCGCAGCTCGAGCTCACGTCGCTCTCGCTCGATCTCGTCGGCGGCGGTCGCATGCTCGTCATGCACGGACCGACGAAGCAGGGACTGCACGTGTTCTGGCTCACGAAGGAAGGCTTCGAGAAGGCTGCCTTCTGGCCCTGCGACTCGTTCCCGGCGCCGCTTCTCCGCGTGAAGGGTGAAGGCTCGGAGCAGAAGCTCGAGATCCTGCTTTCGCGTGACGGAACGCAGTCCGTCATCGAGCTGCTCTGGTGGGGGCCGTGAAAGCGACAGCCGGTCAGCGGATTCGCAATCTTCTGGTCGGCAAGACCGAGCGCCGCCTGGCGCTGGTGATTTTCGTGACGACGATGGTGCCGCTCGCAGCGGCGCTCTACCTCGGCACGCAGATGTTCCGGCGCGCGTCGGCCGTTTGGTTCAACCCGGAGATCGGCGCGCAGCTCGATCGCGGCGTCGACGTCTACCGGGACTACGTCAAAGCGATCAAAGACGACCTGAAGCACCAGACGGTGGCGATCGCAGCGGATCCCGTCCTCCGCGAGGCCGCGCGAAAAGGGAACATCGAGACCGTCGAGTCCGAGCTCGACACGTTGTTCCCGAACTTCCCCGACCTCGTCACGCTCCTCGTCGAGGACGCCGAGGGTCGCATCGTCGCGCGTCGCGAGCGCGGACGTCCCGTCGATACGACGAAGGAGCGGAGCCTCGAGGTCCGTCGCGCGCTCACGGACGATCCCGATGCACCGATGCTCGTCGCGACGTTCGCCGTCTCGAGCAAGCGCCTCGACGAGCTCGAGAGCGCCGGCGAGGTCGTCAAGCGTTATCACCAGATCGAGGCGTCTCGCGAGGACGTGTACCAGGGCTACCTGAACGTCTTCGCGCTGCTGCTCGGGATCACGCTGCTCCTCACGGTGCCCCTCGGGATCTTGCTCGCGCGCGGTGTCACGCGACGCATCAACCGCCTCTCCGCCGCCATCAACCTCGTCGCCGAGGGAGATCTCTCGGTCCGCGTCCCCGTCACGGGCTCCGACGAGCTCACGGATCTCGCGCGCACGTTCAACCGCATGATCGGCGAGATCTCGCAATCACGCTCACGCATCGAATTCCTCCAGCGCATCGGCGCCTGGCAGGACATGGCGCAGCGGCTCGCGCACGAGATCAAGAACCCGCTCACGCCGATCCAGCTCGCGGTGCAGGAGTGCCATCGCAAGTACGACGGCGAAGACGGCAGGTACCGCGCGCTCCTCGACACGACTCTCGAGATCGTCGAGGAGGAGGTCGGCACGCTCCGCCGTCTGGTCGGGAACTTCTCGAGCTTCGCCCGGCTGCCGCACGCCGAGCTCGAGGAGGGCGACCTCGGCGCCTTCCTCCACGACTGCGAGAACCAGCTCGGGCACCTGGAGGATCCGTCGCTCGGAGAGGGCTCCTCCGACGCCGAGCCGATCCCGGCACAGAACGTCGAGATCCGCTGGGAGCTGCCGACCGAGACGATCAAGGTCGCGATCGATCGCCAGATGCTCCGGCGGGTCCTCGTCAACCTCGTCCGCAACGCGGTTCAGGCCATCCGCGACCATCATGCCCGTGCATCGCGGCCGTCGCTCACCGGCGATCTCCCAGCCAACGAGGTGATCGGGCACGTCGTGGTGAGCGCATCGCCCGAGGGCGACGGCGCGCGGATCGACGTGGAAGACGACGGCCCCGGCATCGCGCCGTCGATGCGCGGCCGCATCTTCGATCCGTACTTCACGACCAAGGCCGACGGCACGGGCCTCGGCCTCGCCATCGTGAAGAAGGTCGTCGTCGAGCACGGAGGCCAGATCGAAGCGGAGCGGAGCGAGCGCCTCGGCGGCGCGCGATTCGTCCTTCACCTACCCGGGCTGAAGATCCTCGCGATCGCCGCCGCCGCACGCGAAGCACGCGAGCGAGCCCGCCAGCAGGGCGTCGAGACGGGCGTCGGCGCCTGACCTCGACCTTCAGAGCTCGATCTGCGTACCCAGCTCCACCACGCGGTTTGGAGGGATCTGGAAGAACGCGTTCGCGGGTCGTGCGTTCCGGCTCATGAACGTGAAGAGCATCTTCCGCCAGCGCGCAAGGTTGCGCTTGTTGGTGATGATCAACGTCTCGCGGCCGAGGAAGTAGCTCGTGTCGGACGTGCTCGTGAGGAGGCCCCGGAGGGCACACTGCTCGAGCACCTCGAGGACGTTCGGCGTCTGCATGAAGCCGTAGCTCGCCACCACCTGCCAGAACCCGTCGCCGAGGTCGACGAGCTCCTTGATGCGCCCGGAGTGCGGCACCTCGGGAATGTGCTGCGTCGCGATCGAGAGCAGGATCACCTGCTCGTGCAGCATCTTGTTGTGCTTGAAGTGGTGGAGAAGGACGGGCGGAGCTCCCTTCGGGTTCGAGGTCATGAAGACGGCGGTGCCGGGCACGCGCATCGGCTTCAGCTCCTTCAAGTCCCCCATGAACAGATCGAGCGGCAACGTCTGCGCGACGAAGGCCTGCCCGAGCAGCTCGCGGCCGCGCCGCCACGTCGTCATGACCGTGAAGACGACCGCGCCGATGACGAGCGGCACCCAGCCGCCGTGCGTCAGCTTCACCAGGTTGGCCGAGAAGAACGATAGGTCGACCGCGAGGAAGAGGCCGACGAGCGGCCCCGCGGTGAGGAGGCTCCACTTCCAGCGGCCACGCGCGACCGCGAAGAAGAGCACCGACGTGATGCTCATCGTACCCGTGACGGCGATTCCGTAGGCCGCCGCGAGCTTGGACGACGAGCCGAAGCCGAGGACGAGCGCGATGCAGGCGACGGCGAGCCCCCAGTTCACCTCCGGGACGTAGATCTGTCCCTCGCTCGACCCCGACGTGTGGACGATCTTCACGCGCGGAAAGAACCCGAGCTGGACCGCTGCGCGGGCGAGAGAGAACGATCCCGAGATCAGCGCTTGTGAGGCGATCACCGCTGCGACCGTCGCGATGACGGCGAGCGGGTAACGTGCCCATCCGTCGACGAGACCGAAAAACGTGTGCGGAACGGCGCCCTTCTCCAGGAGGAGCGCGCCCTGGCCGAAATAGTTGAAGAGCAGCGCAGGGAACACCACCGCGTACCAGGCGAACCGGATCGGGCCTTTTCCGAAGTGGCCCATGTCCGCGTAGAGCGCCTCACCTCCGGTGAAACATAGGACCACGCTTCCGAGGACGAGGAAGCCATGTCCCTTGTGGTGCTGCATGAACTCGACGGCGTACGCGGGGTTCACCGCGGCGAGCACGTCGGGTCGCTTCACGATCCACCGCAGGCCGATGACGGAGATCGTCGCGAACCAGAGGAGCATCGCGGGCCCGAAGATCGCGCCGACACGGCCGGTCCCACGCTTCTGGATCATGAAGAGACCCAGGATGATCCCGACCGAGAGCGGGACGATGAACGGCTCGAACTTGTCGGTCGCCTCCTTCAGCCCCTCGACGGCGCCGAGGACGGAGACGGCGGGCGTGATGATCCCCTCGCCGCTCAACAGCGACGCACCGAAGAGACCCAGCAGGACGAGCAACATCCCGGGACGCGTGCGCTCTGCACGTTTCGGATCGAGCAACGCGATCAGCGCGAAGGTGCCGCCCTCGCCGCCGTTGTCCGCTCGCATCACGAACGTCAGGTACTTCACGACGATGACGAGCGTGAGCGCCCAGAAGAAGAGGGAGAGAATGCCGAGGACGTTGTGCTCGGTGACCGCAGTCCCGTGAGGAGGCGAAAAGCACTCCTTCATCGCGTAGAGCGGCGACGTTCCGATGTCGCCGTAGACGACACCGAGGGCACCGAGAGACAGCTTGGCGAGGTCGCTGGGGGACCTCGGTCCACTTGGAGGGGCGCTCATCGGCGGCCTGTCGTTCGTATCCCGTGTCGTGGCGCATCGCAATGGCGCTTGCTATGTCTTCGCCGTGTCCGACGCCGACGATCTCGCGACCACCTTCGAGGGTACGCCTGAAGCTCCGCCGGAGCGGCAAAGCTCCCGAAGCAGCCTCCGTGCCGCGCTCGCGGTCGTTGCTCTGGCGGCCGGCTTCGCGCTCGTTCCAAGGATGACGCGCGGCTGCGAAGGCGCTGCGCTAGATGAAGATGCTCCGAATTTCACCGCGCGGATCGTGGCGAACGGTGATGCGCTCGGCAGCGGAGGTGGTGCAGGTGGCGCTGCCCCGACCCACCTCGAGCTGAGCAAGCTTCGAGGTCGCCCGGTCGTGCTCGACTTCTGGGCGACCTGGTGTGGCCCCTGTCAGGCAGAGGCGCCGATCATGAATGCGATCGCACAGCGCTACAAGGACAAGGGCCTTGCGGTCGTCGGCGTCAACACGAGCGACGAAGACGGACTGGCCGAGCGATTCGTCCGCAAGAAGGGGCTCGGCTTTCCGATCGTCTACGACGAGAACAACACGATCGCGAAGCAGTACGGCGTCTCGAGCCTGCCCACGCTCGTGGTCGTGTCGAAGACCGGAAAGGTCGTGGCCGTACGCCGTGGCGTGACGAGCGACAGCGCGCTCGACGAGATCGTTCGCCGCTACCTCTGAGCGCTGGTCTTCCGCCGCATCGGCAGGAAGAAGCGAGCGCCGGTCAGATCGTTCACGCCGCAATATAGATCGGTGTCGAATGTCTCCTTGAGCGTCTTCCACGTCATCACGTCGGCTACTTCGCCTGCCGCGATCACCCGGCCGTCCTTCATCAACACGACGCGATCGGCGAACTGCGCGGCAACGTTCAAGTCGTGCATCACGACGAGGCACGCGAGCCCGCGCTCCTTCACCTCCGTCGCAAGGAGCTCGTAAAGATCGAGCTGATGACGAACGTCTAGAAACGCGCCAGGCTCGTCGAGGAGAAGCACCTTCGGCTCCTGCACGAGCGCACGCGCAACGGCGACGCGTTTCTGTTCACCTCCCGAGAGCGCTCGCGCGGGACGCGACGCGAGCCCAACGAGGTCGCAGCGGGCGAGCGCGTCATCGATGATGTGCTCGTCCTCTTCCGACGAGCGCATCCAGCCCCCTTGATGGGGCGCGCGGCCCATCGCGACGACCTCGCGAACGGTGAAGCTGCCGGCGATCTCCTGCGTCTGCTCGACGACGGCGAGCACACGCGCAACGTCGCTCCTGGAGCGCCCCACGAGCGGCTCGCCAAGCAAGCGAACCTCTCCGGACCGGGGAGCCAAGACGCCGGAAGCAACGCGAACGAGCGTGGTCTTGCCAGCGCCGTTCGGGCCGAGGACGCAGAGCATCTGGCCCGCAGCGACCTCGAGGGTCACATCACGAAGCTCTGCAGGCGGAAGACTGCTGGACGCCTTTTCGCCGGGCCGTCCGGCCGAATAGCCAGCGGTAACCGCATGAAGGAGAAGAGAAACTTTCACGAGCTAAACGTTTCGGGGAGGTTTCGAGGATGCTTCTCGACGCTCCGCGTTGGTGTATCTTGGATCCCAGGAGCTCCCGTGGACAACAAGGCCCAAGAGAACGCGACGGATGAACGGCCGCGGCGCGTCATCAAGCGGTACTCGAACCGGAAGCTGTACGACACGAAAGACAGCCGGTACGTGACGCTCCTTCAGATCGCGGAGATGGTCCGCGGCGGTGAGGAAGTCCAGATCATCGACAACAACACGAAGGAGGACCTCACCGAGGTCACCCTCGCGCAGATCATCTACGAGGAGCAGAAGCAGAAGGCCTCCTCGAGCCGCAACGTCCCGCTCCAGACCCTCAAGGACCTCATCCACCAGCGGACCGAGAAGGTTTTGTCGGACCTCCGCGAAGGACCGATCGGCCGGCTCATTCCGGGCAGCGTGAAGAGCGAGCCTCCCGCCGGCGGCAAGGCGACGCTCGCGGAGACGCCGATGGCCAAGGCAGCGTCCGACGACCAAGAGAACGGGGTGCCTGCCGCACCGCCCTCGTCCCCGGGAAAGCCCAGCCTCGTCGAGCAGGCAAAAGAGACCTGGGAGGACTGGCAGACGAAGATCGACGAGCGCGTGAAGGCCGTCGTTCCCAACCTTCTCCCGTGGCAGCAGCTCCAGCACGAGATCAAGCGGCTCAACGCCCGCATCGAAGAGCTCGAAGAAAAGCTCAAGTCGCTGGGCAACAAAGAGCCCTGAGCGGGGGCACCGGTCGCGCTTCCGCAACCGCGCGGAAATGCGTCCGGCTGTAGCGTGCCCGAGCGCCGTTTTGACGCGGATCGGGGACCCGGGCGCCGCTGGGTCGACAAAGAGGCAAAGCTCAAAGCCGAGCTAGATCGCAGGAATAGCGGACTTACCATGGGGGTTACGCCCAACAGAGAAAGGCGTAACCACCCACGATGAGCCTTCTTCCGACCTCGCCGCCCGCTACGAACCCGAACGCCGACACTTTCGCGGAGGAGGCAGTGGGGCATCTCGACGCCCTTTATGCCGTCGCGTGCAAGCTCACGCGCAATCCGTCGGAGGCCGAGGACCTCGTCCAGGACACCCTCCTGAAGGCGATGCGGGCCCGCGAGCAGTTCCATGCCGGGACGAACCTCAAGGCATGGCTCTTCCGTATCCTGACGAACACCTTCATCAACAAATACCGCCGCGGCGGTCTGGAACGATCGGTGCTCGAGGGGCCGGATGCCGACCCGCTGGTCGACGGCTGGGTGAGCGCGTCGACGATGCGCCAGCTCCGCGACCCCGAGCAGGCGGCGTTGATGCCGATCGTCGAAGGCGAGGTGCAGCGCGCCCTCGACGCACTCCCGACGGAGTTCAAGATCGCCGTGATCCTCTGCGACGTCGAGGAGTTCAGCTACGAGGAGATCGCGCAGATCATGGGCTGCCCGATCGGGACCGTGATGAGTCGCCTCCATCGAGGTCGCAAGCTTCTGCAGCGTTCGCTGTACAATCACGCACTGGCGCTCGGTATCGTGAAGGGTGAACCGGTGAGTGAAAAACGAGATGATCAGCCCGCGGATCTCGCGGCTTACCGGGCCAAAAGGAGGGCCTCCGCTTGATTGGTGCAGTGATTCCTCCAGTGGATCGAGAAGCTTCGCGTTGCAGCTCCATGGCTCGTCTCCTCGGCGCCCACGCCGACGGTCAGCTCGACGCTGCTAAAACCCTCGAAGTCGACGATCACCTCGGTCAGTGTGAGACGTGCCGCGAGCGCGTCGCGCTGGATTGCGCCATTCGCGGATCGCTCAAGAAGGCCGTACGGACCTCCGCCCCCGCCGACGTTCGCGCGCGCATGCTCGCTGCGATGGCGGCTCAGACGGCTCGCGACGAGAAGCGCGCAGATGCCGTCGCCGCGGAGGCTGCTCCCGTCAGCGCCGACGTCCTCGGTGCGCCCGCGAGCATCGGCTCGGGTCGCCCCTCGATGCTTCGGCACTGGCGAACGATGCTCCCGCTCGCGAGCGCAGCGGCAATCGCCGTGGCGTGGGGCTTCGCGGGAAAGCAACCGATGGCAGGCGCCGACGGCAGCGCTCGGCTCGGAGCCGGCTTCAGCAACGACGAGCTCGTGAACCAGTTCGTGGACGTGCATCGCCGGCCGCTCCGTCCCGAGACTCCGGACCCGAAAGAGGTCCGCGCGTTCGAGCGTGAGGTCGGTGTCCCGGTCCACGTCCCGCAGCTCGAGAAGAACGCCAAGTTCGTCGGTGGGCGCCTCTTGCCGGTCCACGGCGGAGAGCGCGCAGCGATGCTCCAGTACGAGGTCGCTCAGCCGAGCGGCGGCGTCCAGCGTGTGAGTGTCTTCATCTACGATCCTCGTCGCGTTCAGATCCGCGGCGCCGAACAGCTCCAGCCGCGCGCCGTCGGCACGGCACAGGTCCGCGTGGGCCGCGCCCACGGTTACTCGGTCGCCGTCGCGCAGCACGGCTCCATCGGCTACGCGGTCGCAAGCGATCTCGAAGACGCGAGCGCTCAATACGCCCTCGCCGCCGATCGCGAGTAATCGCCGTCCTCTTCGACGGTGCGCGCTCCTCGAGTCGAGGGCGCGCAGCCGTTCGTCGGCGAGCATCTCTCTCGCGCGCGCCACCAACCCACCTGGGCCTGACGACAGACGGCCTTCGCGTGCCGCAGAACTCGACGCTTCAGAATACCGGCCTACGGTTGCCGAAGCATGCTCATCGAGGAGCGCTGGCGCCGCCTGGGAGGGACGTTCTTGGAGAGCATCGCGCTCGTCGTCGCCTTCGCAAGCGTCGGCCACGTCGTGCTCGAGCTCGAGCCGGTCAGCGGGATAGCGGCGCTCGTCTGGCCGCCGAGCGGGATCGCCCTCGCGGCCGTGCTGCTGCGCGGCTACCACCTCCTTCCTGCCGTGCTCATCGGCAGCGCCCTCGTGATGAGGAGCTGGAACATGCCTCCGCTCGTCATCGCCGTGGTCGCGCTCGGCAACGTGGTCGACACCGGGCTCGCGGCCTACCTGCTGCGCCGCATGACGGGCTACCAGAGATCACTCGACGGCCTCGGCCACGTCTTGGGGCTCGTCGCGGCCGTCGCCGTCGCGTCGCTCTTGAGCGCCGTCATGTGCACGGGGAGCCTGATCCTCGGCGGCGTCGTCTCGACGAGCATGATGGTGAGGACATGGCGCGCGTGGTGGGTCGGCAACCTGCTCGGCAACTTGATCGTCGCGCCGCTCATCATCTCCTGGGCGAACGTGCGCTCGTTCAGGATCTCCGCCGCCAAGCTGGTGGAGGCGACCGCGCTCGGGCTCGCCCTCGTGGGCACGTCGATCGCGATCTTCTTCCGGGATGACATCAAATATCCGTTCGACAACCCATATCTCTTCTTCCCCCTCTTCCTCTGGGCGGCGCACCGGTTCGGAGTGTGTGGCGCGTCGTCGGCCGCGGCGGTCGTCTCCGGGTTCGCCGTCTGGGGCACCGTTCAGGGGACCGGGCCGTTCATCGAGCCGACGCTTGCGAGGAGCCTGCTCGAGCTCCAGACGTTCCTCGGATGTGCAGTGTTGACTCCGCTGGTCGTCGCCGGAGCGGTGGCCGATCGGACCCGGGCCGTACGCGCTCGCGACGACTTCCTCGCCGTCGCGAGCCACGAGCTGAGGACGCCGCTGGCGGCCATGTTGACCCAGGTCGAAGGTCTCCAGCGCGCCGTTGCGAGGAACCCGAAAGTCGCCGTCGGCGAGCGACTTGCGAAAGTAGCGAGCAGCGGGAGGCGACTGGAGCGGCTCATCGAGCAGCTCCTCGACGTGACGCGGATCTCTGGAGGAAACCTGCGGCTCGAGCCGGAGCCCCTCGATCTCGCCGAACTGGTACGTGACGTCGTGGGACGCTTCCGAGAGGCGAGCATGAAGGTCCACTCTCCGATCGCCGTCACGGGAGAGAGTGACGTGCGCGGGTGCTGGGACCGGACCCGGATCGATCAGGTCATCACGAACCTGATCGGCAACGCGCTCAAGTATGGGCGCGGCAAGCCCGTCGTGGTGAACCTCGAGAAGAACCACGAGGCGGTGCTGTGCGTGCGCGATCACGGCATCGGCATCGACGAGAACGTTCAGCAACGGATCTTCCAGAAGTTCGAGCGCGCCGTCGGCACGCGTGAGTTCGGAGGCTTTGGCCTCGGGCTCTGGATCTCGAGGCAGATCGTCGAGGCAAGCGGCGGCTCGATCGGCGTCCGCAGCGAGCGCGGCCAGGGCTCCGCGTTCATCGTGCGGCTTCCGCTCGACCACTCTCTAACCTCAGCGGAGGAAATGGATCATGGAGGCGAGGCGCCCGCTCCTGCTCGTCGATGACGACGACGACATTCGAGAAGCCGTACGAATGACGCTCGAGGACGAAGGCTACGAGGTCATCGAGGCCAGAGACGGCCGCGAGGCGCTCGACTGGCTACGATCGCACGCGGCTCCTTCCGTCATGCTCCTCGACTGGAACATGGCACCCATGAACGGCGCTCAGCTCGCGGCCGAGCTCTCGAAAGATGCGCGGCTCGCGACGCTGCCGATCATCGTCCTCACCGCAGACACGACGGCCCTTGGAAGGGTGCAGGTTCCTCACTACGCAGGGTGGCTGAAGAAGCCATTCCGGGTCGAGGAGCTCATCGACGTGGTCCGCCGATACTGCGCGTAGCTCCGGCGATCGGCTCAGCGCGCTGCCGAGAAGCCCGCCTTGCGCGGGTCGCTCGCGGCGAGGATGCGGAGCGGCTGCCCTTCTTGGCGTCGCCAGGCGATCATCTGCACGGCCGACCCGATGAACGGCTCCTCCTTGACGGTCTCGCCGCGGCGCGCGAGCCCATCGCGAACGTCTGCGGCGATCTCGCGGTCGACGAGGAGCTCCGTCCCTTGCGTATGAAAGCGCGGCGCCGAAACGCAGGCGCTCGGATCGTGATCGAAGACGAGCCGCGCGAGCGTCGCCTGAGTTACGCCGGTCGCGATGCGTGTGCCGCCGGATCCGCCTACGGCGAGGATGGGAGCGCCGTTCTCGAACACGATCGTCGGGGTCATGCTCGAGACGGGACGCGCACGGGGCCGAGGGCGATTGAGGCTGGCCGACGCCATCGTGCTCGGCCGGCCAGCGCTGCGGTCTTTCTCGAAGAACGCCTTCTCGTCGTCCGGATGTGTGAAGTCGTCGAGCTCGTTGTTGAGGAGGATGCCGGTCCCCTCGGGGACGATGCTCGCGCCGAACGGGCCGTTGATCGTCGTGGTCAGCGCGACGACGTTTCCTTCGACGTCGGCGGTGACGAGGTGGCTCGTGCCCTTCTCGTTCGTGAGGAAGTCGACGGGAGCATGCGTCTTGTTCGGGTCGATCTGCGCCCTTCGAGCGGCGAGTCGAGCCGGATCGAGTGAGCTGTCGTAAGCAGCGTCGACGCTCTTCTCGATGTCGGGATCGGAAGCGATGCGAGCCCGGTCGGCAAATGCGCCTCGCATCACCTCGGCGAGCGTGTGGATGTACGCGCTCGAGCCGTGGCCCATCTGCGCGAGGGGCGAGCTCGGGGAGGCGCCGTACATCCCGAGCGCCTGGAGGAGCATGAGCCCGCCGGCGGAGGGGGCAGGCATGGTGTAGATGGTTCGCCCGTCGTACGTCCGCACGAGCGGAGCACGCTCCTTCACCTGGTAGTCGGCGAGGTCCTGTACGGTCATCGTGCCGCCCGCCGCCTTGACCGCGCCGGCGATCTTCTCCGCCGTGGCGCCCTCGTATATCGATCGCTTTCCCTCGGCACCGAAGCGCGCGAGCGTTGCGGCGAGATCCGGTCGCCGGACCCGCGCTCCATACGCGGCAGGCACCTTTCCCGGCAGCAGTGCCGACGCGAGCGAAGGCGCCGCCTGTACGCGGTCCTGAAAGCGGCCGACCATCTCTGCGGTGTGAGCGCCGACGTAGAACCCGTTTTGCGCGAGCGTCAGCGCGGGCGCGACATCGTCGGCGAGGGACTTCTTTCCGAAACGACGCGACAGCAGCTCGAGGCCTGCCGGCTCCCCGGGCACGCCGACGACGCCGCCGTTCACGCCGGTGAACGCCCAACGCGGCTTGGGCTGCTCGCTGGCGGCCACGGGCTTCTTCGGCCAGAGCACGTCGGACGAGAACGAGGCCGGAGCCACCTCGCGGAAGTCGAGAACAGTGACCTTCTTGTCTTTCGCCGTGTAGACGAGCGCGAAGCCGCCGCCGCCGATCCCACTCGCGGACGGGTTCACGACCCCGAGCGCGAGGGCGGCGGCGATGGCGCCGTCGATGGCGTTCCCGCCCCGGGCCATGACGTCGAGCGCGGCCCGTGTGGCGTCGGCCTGATCCGTGCTCGCCGCATAGCTCTGCCCTGTGGCGCTTGGCGGGGCGGCCGCGCTCGCGAGGCCGGGGAACGTCGCCGTGAGGCCCCCGCCGAGCGTGATGGCCACGAGCCCGATCACCGCGAGTTGCGTGCAGCGAACGGGGCACACTGCTGCTAATGTGCGGCGCGAGGTCATTTTCATGCGGTTCGTCTACGTGATGGATCCGGTCGACCGTGTGCTGCCGGACAAGGATACGACGTTCGCATTCCTGCGTGCAGCGCAGGGACGCGGCCACGAGAACTTGCATTGCGAGCCGCGCGACCTGTTCATGCGCGACGGGGATCTCCATGCGCGGGTGCGCACGCTGACGGTCAGCGACGAGGCGCCCTACTTCACGTTCGGTGCACCGACGGACATCCGCGTCGCCGACGCCCATGCGGTCTTCATCCGCAAGGATCCGCCGTTCGACAACATGTACCTGATGACGACGCTCCTGCTCGAGCGCGTCCGCGGGCGCACCGTCGTCGTCAACGATCCCCGCGGGCTGCGAGAGGCGAACGAGAAGCTCTACACGCTGAACTTCGCCAAGTGGATGCCACGCACGATCGTCACGTCGCACGAGGACGTCATCTTCGACTTCGTGAAGCAGAACGGTGGTGTCGGCGTCATCAAGCCGCTCGATCTCGCCGGCGGCTCCGGCGTCATGATGCTCCGGCCGGACGACAAGAACGCCCGGTCGATCGTCCAGCTCCTCTCCGTCGAGGGCACGAAGCTCGTCATGGTGCAGGAGTTCATCCCCGACGTCGTGAAGGGCGACAAGCGCGTCCTCGTCCTCGGCGGGGAGATCCTCGGCGCGATCAACCGCGTCCCGCGCTCGGACGACCTCCGTTCGAACATCCACGTCGGAGGCAGCGTCGAGCCGTACGCGATCACGGACGTCGAGCGCGCCATCGTTGCCGACCTCGCGCCGAAGCTCCTGGCCGACGGCCTCTTCTTCGTCGGGCTCGACGTCATCGACGGACGGCTCACCGAGGTGAACGTGACATCGCCGACGGGCATCCAGCAGATGAGCGAACACCACGGGCGGGACCTCGCGGTCGACGTCATCCAGTGGGTCGAGCGGAAGACCGAGGACTTTCGGCCCGACATGAAGAGCATCCCCGGTTACTGATCGATGCCGGTCACCGTCGTCGTCCGGTCCGCGAGCGGCGGCGAGGCCCCGTCGTTGACGTTCGACGGCGCGCGGATCGTCATCGGCCGCAGCGTGGGCGCCGATGTACGGCTGCCCGATCCGAGCGTCAGCCTGCGTCACGCGACGATCCGTGCGCAGGGCGCGGAATACGCGATCGTCGACGAGGGGAGCACGAACGGCACCTGGGTCGGAGGTGTGAAGCTCGGTCCGCAGACACCCCGCCTCGTGAAGTCCGGCGACCTCGTCCGCGTCGGCCGCGTGTGGCTCGAGATCGCGATCGGGCATCGGCCAGCCACACCTGACCTGGGCCTGGCGACGCGCGACCTAGCGCTAGCGCTCGTCCGGAGCGCGATGGACGCCGTGGGCGATGACACGATCGCGAAGGTGCGCGTCGCCGAAGGACCCGACATCGGGGCGGAGCTCCCGCTCCTCGACGAAGGGCGGCTGTATCTCGTCGGCCGAGCCGAGAAGTGCGAGCTCCCGCTCGCAGACGAAGATGCCTCGCGCGAGCACGCCGCCATCGTCCGCCGTGGTGGACAGGTGCTCATCCGCGATCTCGGCTCGCGCAATGGCGTGTACCTCGGTGACATGCGCCTTTCGCCGGACCGCGACGTCGCGTGGAGACCGCCGACGATGGTCCGCATCGGCCAATCGGTCCTGGCGCTCGACGAGCCCGTGAGCATCGTGCTCGCCGAGCTCGAAGCGGCGGCCGACGAGATCGTCCCCGACGCGGCCGCGCCTCCACCGCCGGCGCCACCGTCGGTGATCGTCGCGCCTTCCGTCCCCGGACCACCACCACCCCCGAGCGCAGCGCCGCCGCCCGAATCGCGGATGGCAGCGCCCGCGCCGATCGCAGAGGTCGGCTCGCGAACGGCGACCACCGTGGTCCGCCGTCCGCGACGTGTGTGGACCGCCGCCGACGTGATGGTGGTGACGATCGCCATCGCCATCATCGGCGCAAGCATCGCTGGTCTCGTCTGGGTCTTGCGCTAACTCGCCGCCGAAGACTGCGACGGCGTCCGGTGCCTCCGTCGCGCCGCCCACGACTGCCCGCGTGACCGAGACGACGTCGAGAGACGCGGCGGAAGGCATCGCGAGCCCAGGAGCTCGGCTTGGCGGACGATCCGTCCGAGCAGCTCGTGAGCGGCGACGGCGGAATCGATCTCCGGCGGCGACGGTGGCTCGCGCCGATGAACGAGGGCTTCGACGACGGCACGCACGTAGCTCGCCACCTCGCTCGCGACTCTGCCGTCCGCCGGCGACGCGTGGCTCACGTCGAGCGCCGTGAGCGAGCTCGCGAGCCGGCGCGCGTACGTCACGAGCATGAGCGCCGCTTCGACCTGTCGTCTTGGGCGAAGCGGCTCCGAGAGCGAACGCTCGAGCGACGCCTCTGCCGTGCCCATGGTGGCCGCGAAGTCACGCCGCGCAGCCAGCACGTCCGGTGATCCGGAGCGGCGGCCGACATGCGCGTCGATGACCGCTACCGCGTAGCTCCGAAGCGCATCGAGGACGGCGCCAAGCGCGTCGACGAGACGCGGCTGCTCTCTCGAAGGAAAGACCAGCGCCGCCACGAGCGCGATGGTCGCTCCGACGAGCGCGTCACCGACACGCGCGGCCGCCGTCCACCAGTCGCCTTGCCAGCGCTCCGCGAGCAAGATGAAGAGCGGTGTCAGGAAGAATACGAACAGCCGATGGCTTCGAGGGCGGATCGCGACGGCAGCGATCCCGAAGGGAACGAGCAGCAGCATGAGCACCAGCGGGCTGTGCACGAAGACGATGACGACGAGCGCCACGATCCCGCCCGCGACCGTCCCGAGCGCGCGTTCGATCGCCCGCGTGACCGTGACGCCTGGATAGGGCTGCAGCACAGCCGCGGTGGTGACCGTGATCCACGCGACGTGATGCGGTGAGAGGAGCTGCCCGACGGCCTGCGCGACGACGACGGCGATCGTGACGCGAACGGCATGACGGAAGTACGTCGACCGAAGCGCGAGCGCGTCTCGGAACGCGCGCAGGTCGTTCCGCACGGCATGACCTACGAGCAGATGCAGCGAGGTCGCGTCCGCCGTCGTCGCGGTGCCTGGGTGGGCGGCAATCCTCGATGCGGCGGCGCTCGCTTCGAGCAGGCGACGGCCGAGCGCGCTCGCTTGATCACGCACCTCGGGCGGGGCTTCTTCGAGGCGACTCGGGCACGCTCGACGGGGAGTGGTCAGCGCCTCTGCGATCGCCTCGTAAGTTGCCGCGAGCTCCACGAGCACCGCGGCGGCGCGGGCGCGGCGCGCAGAGCCATACGCGACCTCGATCTCGTCGGCGAAGGCGACCAGCAGGCGGTGCTGCGCGTCCACGACACCGAGGAGGACGAGGAGATTGCTGCCGAGCGCGCTTTCGCCGCTACGACGCGCACGCAGCGCGAGCGCGGCCGAGGCCGCCGCGTCGATCGCCGCACGGACGTTTCTTTGCTGCGCCCGCGCGAGCGCCGTCCAGCGCGGATCGTGCGGCGGCAGCTCTTCGTCGATCGCACTGGCAACCGCGCGGACGTAGCCCGCGAGCGCGCGCCATGCTGCACCGAGCCCGACGCGCAGCGGAAGGAGCGCCCACACGGGCCAGAACATCGACGAGAGGCCGACCGCCCATGCCGCGCCCGCGGCGAACCCGAGCGCGTGCGGGATCGGATCGGCCGGGTGATCCCCCACGGCCACCGCCATCACGACCACGCAGGGTGTGCTCAGGGACGACGCCGTCGCGCCGGCTGCACGGAAGAGTGAGGCGCCGAACGCGACGGCTCCGATGGCGAGCAAGGCGCCCGCCGGCGTGCGCGCCGCGGCTTCGCCGATGAGGACGAGCAGCGTGCCTGCAAGCGTGAACGAGACGAGGGTCGTCGCACGTGAGCTCCGCGGGCCGCCCGGATCGCCGATGGTGCAGAGCCACCCTCCGAGGGCAGCCCAGGCGAGCTCGTCGCTGCCGAGCTTGCGACCGACGAAGAACGGCACGAGCATCGCGAGGACGCCGCGGACTCCGCGCGCCACGTCCGGCGCGAGGTGAATGACCGCTCCGAGGCGATCGGTCCAGACGGGCTTCTCCATGCGCGTGCTCGAGGCGAGCGGCGTCGTTGGACAACGGCGCGCGGAGCACAGTTCTTAGCGCGGTCTCGTGCTCGACTGCCGGAGCTCCGAGGGAGCCCACCCCGCTGCGGGCGACGCGTCGCGTTCAGGCGCGAGCGTGGCCGCGAGCGACACACCGACGAGCTCGGACTGGCGGATGATTCGCGCGAGCGCATCGCGGACCCACGGCGGCGAGGCGGTCGACAGATCGGGCACGGTCGTCACGGTTCCCGCGCCGCGCCCGCCGTCGAGGCTGAAGAGCACGTGGGCGAGCACGACGCGAAGCAGAGCCGCGTTCGCTGCGGGAATGCGGTGCGCGTCGAGCGTCGTGAAGGTGGCCACGAGCCGGCGCGCATGTGTCACGAGCAACATCGCGTCCTGCGCTTCCGTTCGCGAACGCAGCGGCTCGGCGATGAGCCGCTCGAGCGACGTCTCGGCGCTGCCCAGCGCGATGCCGACCTCGCGTCGCGCGGCGATCACCCCCGGAGAAGCGGGCTTCGCATCGAGCTGAGCCGCCACCACGATCTCCGCGTAGCTCCGGACGGACTGGACCATGGCCTGGAGCGCAGCCGACAGACGCTTCTCCTCTCGCGAGGGAAACACGAGCGCTGCAACGAGCGCGATGGTCCCTCCGAGGAACGCGTCACCTGCGCGTGCGGCCGCAACCCACCAGTCCCCATGCCAGCGCTCCGCGAGCAGGACGAACACCGGCGTGATGAAGAACGTGAAGAGCCGGTGGCTCCGAGGACGTGTGGCGATGCCTGCAACGGACAGCGGCAACATCAAGGCCGCGAGCGCGAGCGGATCGTGAATGGTGAAGGTGATCGCCACCGCAACGAGGCTTCCGAGAACCGTCCCGACGACACGTTCGATCGCGCGTGTCATCGTCGCGCCCGGATATGGCTGCAAGACGGCGATGGTCGTCACCGTCACCCACTGCGCATGGTCGATCGTGAGGATCTGTCCGGCGAGCTGCGCCGCGATCACGGCGAGCGTCACGCGCACGGCATGACGGAAGAACGTCGAGCGCAGCGACAGCGCGTCACGGAGCACCCGCAAGTCTTCGGCGAGCGCGCGACGCGCCTCGGCTCTGAGCCCGTGCTGCGAAGGCGGAGCGGCCGGCGCAGAGGACAGCGCGAACGCGATGTTCGCCATTGCAACGGTATGCGCCAGGAGGCGCCGGGCGAGGACGTCCGCTCGCGCCGCTCCCGTCTCGGACTGCGGAGCCTCCAGCTCGAGGGAGTCGCGCGGCTCCGATCGGATCACGGTCCGTCCGACCGCCTCGGCGACGCCGGCATGTGTGACGGCGATCTCTCGCAGCGTCGCGGTGGTGGACGCGCTCCGGTCGTCGGGAGACGTCGATTCGAGCTCCACGCCCAGCGCGACCACGAGCGGGAGCAGGACCTCGGTCGAGCCGAGCAACGTGCGGAGGTTGCTGCCGAGGACCGTCTCACCAGACCGCCGAGCGCGGGTGGCGAGCGCCATCGACCTGGCTTCTTCGATCGCGGTGCGAGCCTTGCGCGGATACGTCCGGGCGATGTCGATCCAAGCGGCGTCGTGCTGCGGAAGCCCTCGTGCAGTCGCGTCCTCGAGAGCGAACGCGTAGTCGGAGAGCGCCCGGTACGCCTTCGCGATCGCGACCCGCAGCGGGAGATGCGTCCACACGGGCCACACGATCGACGAGAGCACCACGGCCCAGCCCGCGCCGATCGCGAACGCGACGGCATCGCGCACCGTATCGCCCGGCGGCGTGCCGACGGAGATGGCGGCGACGACCACGACGAGCGTCCCGGTGCCGGACGCCGTCGCGCCGACCGCGCGCATGATCGAGCCCGCGAAGGCGATGGCGGCCAGGATGCCAACGCCCAGGCCAAACGAGCCGGCTGCAGCGCGGCAGACCGCGACCGTGATCGCTCCGACGATCGCGAACACGGCCAGCGTCTTCGCGCGTGCGAGACGCGCTCCGCCGTGGTCGGCGAGCGTCCCGAGCCAGCCTCCGAGCGCCACCCACACGAGATCGCGATTGCCGAGCTCCCTCGCGAAGTAGAACGGCACGAGCGTCGCGATGGCCGCGCGCAGACCACGCGCGATGTCCGGAGCGAGCGGCCCGGCCGCGGAGAGCCGGCCGAGAAGAGGACGGAGACTCGTCATTCGCGTTCGTGATGCTGCCTCGACGCGATGGACGCGCTCACTCTCCGACGACGCCTCCCGGACGGACCTCGACCCGCTCCTCGCCGTGGAAGGTCACGTTGTAGACGGGGAGGCCCGCCGCGAGAGCCCCGAGCGTCCTGCCGAGCTGGACGGCGGCCACCCGCTCCATCTCGAGATGCAGCTCATCGGCGTCGACAGCGGCGGTTTGCCCGATGATGTCCGTCTGCAGCGCGAGGAACTGCGCGAGCTGCTTCCGGAGATACGACGTGATGCGAGGATGATTGACGAACACCTGAGCGCTGCCGACGGCCGGTGAGACGAGGGGGATGCGCGAGAACGGCATCAACGGCCCGCCGATGCGGACGTTGATGACGGCGCGCTCGGTGTGCCCGCCTGCGAGCGCGACGACCTCCGGCTCCGGCGCCCCCTCCCACCGCTTCTCGTTGAAGCAGCGCAGCAGCGCCGCGACCAGGCCTTCGCGCGTGTCGTAGGCACGCGACTCCGTGAGCGAGAGGCGGATGTGCCCGCAGCCTATATGGTGCGGGTTCAGCGCGTGCTCGAGCAACGCGCCCTGCACCTCGCGTGGAGGTGATGCGAGGAAGGCGCGCCAATCGAGCGCATCGGTGACCCCGTCGAGGACGCCAGCGAAGCGTCGGTCGGCCCGCATGCTCTCGAGCGCCGCGTTCGACGCGTCCATGTCGGTGTGCATGTAGAACCGACCGAACACGTCGAGCCGCCGCGCGAACAACGTCGCAACCTCGGCGTCCGTCAGCTCGCGGCCGCGCATCTTCTCGAGCGCGCGAAGGCCGACCAACATCTCGCCTGCGTCTCCACCGGGACTTCCGATGATGCCGCTGTCGTCCCGCCCGTCGACGCACGATACGAGACCGCGCACGAGCAAAGCCGGGAGCTTGATCCATTTGACGGTGAGGCGATCGCCGACGTGCCGCTGCACGTCTTCGGCGCTCAGAGTCTCCGGCGGCGGCTGGAGGACCTCGACGGTCCGGATGACGTCCTTCCGATCGAGGATCGACAGGTCGCGCAGCGTCGAGTAGCCGAGATCGCGCCAGGCCATCACGCCGCCGACCATGTACGCGACGAAGCGCATCCCCTTCTTCGCGAGGAGCGCCGCCGCATCGTGCGCTCGTTCCTCACCGCCGGAGACGAGAATGACGGGGTCGTCCGCCCCGATGCGATCGGGGAGGGTGCCGATCCGTTCGAGCGGTACCCAGTCGGAACCCGGGACGTAGCCGAGCGCGCCAGTGAGCTCCGCGGCTTCGCGCACGTCGATGAGGCGGACCTTCCTGCCCTGCTTCGCCGTGAAGTCGGCGGTCACGAAGGGGACGCCGCTCGGCGTCTTTCGCAGGTTCGCGACCCAGTTCAAGCGGAACATGCGCTCGGGCTCGGGGACGCTTCCGCTCGGCGGGATCAACGACTCGGGCATGACGATGCACACTACCGCGCATCGCAGCGTTCGTGGGGCGTGGCTGGCGTGCGGCCGCGAGGCTCAGCCTCACTTCGCGGGTGGCGGCGGCTCGCTGCTCGTCAACGCGGGGATCGTCCCGGAGTCTTCGGTCGCGGTCGCGACCGCGACGCGCTTGGGGCGTCGGTCGTAGGAGACAGTGAGCCCCTCCATGGGAATCGCCAGGAGCATCGCCTCGAGCTCTTCTGCGCTCTTCGGCCGATCGGCGATGCGCTTCTTCAGGCACTTCATCACGACCTGATCGAGCGCCTCGGGAATGTCGAGATCGGGGCGCCGCTGGCGCATCGGGATCGGGACCTGGCGCTGATGGAGATCCAGCAGCTCTCGCCGGCTCTGCGCGATGATCGGAAGCTCACCCGTGAGCGCCTCGTACATGAGCACGCCGAACGCGTAGATGTCCGTCTGCGCGACGACGTTCGCGCCGATGCACTGCTCGGGCGCCATGTACTCGGGCGTGCCGAGCGTGTACCCCGCCTGCGTGAGCGACTCCGCCGTCGTGAGCTTGCTCATCCCGAAGTCGAGCACCTTGGGTGTCCCGTCGTCGCAGAGGAAGATGTTGCCGGGCTTGAGGTCGCGGTGGACGACGCCCTTCTTGTGCGCAGCCGAGAGCGCGCGGCAGACGCCGGTGAACACCGGCAGCGCGAAGCCCGGCGTGACGATGTGCTCGCGCGAGAGCTTGTCGGCAAGCGATCGGCCGTGGAGCCGCTCCATGACGACGTACATCGAGCCGTCGGGCATCTGATCGAGGTCGTGCACGCGACACACGTTGATGTTGTCGATGTTGACCTGGATGTAGGCCTCGCGCCGGAGCCGTGCGATCTCGCCGCCGTCGCGAGCGGCCGCTCCGCGGAGGACCTTCACGGCGACCTCGTGGCCGAGCGTCGTGTGCTCGGCGGCGTAGACGACGCCGATGCCGCCGGAGCCGATCTTCTTGCCGATGCGATACTTGCCGCCGAGAACCGTGCCCGTCAGCTCGCCAGGGCTCGCGGCGTTCGTGGCTTCGCCGCGCAGGTCGAGGCCGCGCTCGAGCGCGGCGATGCGGTTCTTCTCGAACGCGCGTCCGACGGCTTCCGTCTTCGTGCGATCCCACATCTTCGCGGCGCCCGCTCCGAGCGCGCCGGCGATCACGGCTCCGATGACGCCGGCGACCGCGCCGCCGGCGGCGCCGATCGCTCCTCCGGAGAGGACGGCGGCCGCAGCTGCCGCGAGCGCCGCGGTGTTCTTCGGTGCAGGCAGAGACCACTCGACGAGGTACGAGCAGCAATCGTCGCCCTTCGCGAGACACGTCTCGTGCGTGACGCGCGCGTCGTCGAGCCCCCAGATCCGCGGGATGGCCGAGAGCTCACCTTCGCGCGCCGCGCAGAACAGCAGCTCGGACTCTGCGTCGGGCTTGTCGGCATCGTCGTAGCCGTCTCCGCGCGGCCGATAGACGAGGCGGACGGCTCGGACCGACGTCTTGTCCTTCGGTAGCTTCTTCGCCGCGTCCTCCCGTTCGGCGTCGCTCGCCTCCGCTCCGTCGTCGACGGGGCTCGCCGGCTTCTTCTTGCCATGAGCACCGGCGAGCTCGAAGTCCCACGACCCGACGCGCGTGACCTCGCGGGCGTTGTCCGCGAGGTAGAGGTACGCATCGACGGGCTGCTCCGCGGTCCGGAGCATCCGGACATGGGAGCCGAGGGCTTCGGCGTTCGTGACCCACTCGCCGCGACGTCGCAACATGTCGACGGATCCGAGCGCTTCGCAGATGCCTCGGAGCGCCTTGCGTGCTGCCTGGGTGCTCACCCAGCCGGTCTCGTTGTCGACCATCGAGGGGTCGATGCCGGCGTTCGCGAGGATCGTCCGGACGGCGCGATCGCCCTTCTCGGTGCGGATCCGGAGGAGATACGTCTTCAGGATGGACGCGCGAAGCTCCTCTTTCCCGCCCTGGCGCACGGCGCCCTTGGGCAACTCCATCGCGCTCTTCATTCAACGATGGAGGGTATACGACGGTCACGCGCCGGAGAAGCCCCGCCTCTCGAGCAATCGCCGGGGCATTACCCGCCCGCTCGGCAGGATCACACGTTCGTGATGACCTCGAGCTCGGCAGCTCCGGACGAGCGTGATCTCGCGCGCTGCGGAAGCGCGCGGAGCTCCTCGAGCATGCCGGAGGGCCCGGCCGCGAAGACGATCCCTTCGCCGACCCGTCCTTCGTCGATGTCCCGCGCAATGACGCTCTGGACGTACCCGCTCACGCGGCGTGCGTCGGGGAGGACGCGCGGATCGTCGAGATCCGGTCGTGACAGGCAGAGGACCACGCGCGCGCCCGCATGCATCCAGCCTGTCACCTCGGTCGGAAGCGCGACGTCCTGCGCGGTACGCGTGCCGATGTAGACGCTCGTGGAGCGAGCCTCGAGCCGCGCGATGCGGTCGCGCAGGATCGGCCGCGTGACGGCGAGGGCGCTGCCGGCGACGGCGACCACGAGATGGCGGCCGCGAGCGTGCTCGAGCGGGAAGCCGGTTCCCAGCGGACCGACGACCTGGAAGACGGTACCTTCGGGCGCCGCAGCGAGCGCATCGGACGCTCCACCGTTCGTCCGGACCAGGAGCTCCCACGAAGGCGCGCCGATCTCACCGGCGAGCACGAAGTACCCGTTCGCCTCGGCCCGAACCTCGATGTACTGCCCCGGCGCGCGATACGCCTTCGCGTGCTCGGATGAAGGGGTCAGGGTCACGAGGCTGAGCCCTGGACCGGACGTGCGCCGTTCGGTGAGGACGACCGGGAACGTCACACTGGCGGGGACTTCACGCACGACCCGGAAACGTTCATCAAAAAATTCCGCCGAGAGCAAGGCCCGCGTATCCGGGCGCAACGCTCGGGCGGAGCTTCGGCTTCGCAGCCTCCTTCGGCCCCGTCGGCTCGAGGAAGTGCCAGACGAGGCCACCGACGATGAGCGCTCCGCCACCGACGACGGCGACCGTGCCCCAGAACGGCTGGTCCACGCTCCTCCCGGCTTCGGCCTGGCGATCCTTGAACTCGTCCTCCGGCTCGCCGTCGCGCCGGGTGCACACCTTCGATTGCTCGTCGCAATCCCGCGGCAGGTTCGGAGCGGTCGCGATGACCGCGATGCCGACGCCGAGCGCGACGACGCCAGCGCCCGTCAGGAGCCACGGATAGACCGTGTGCTCTTGCGTCTCGCTCTTCGACGGCGCCGTGGTCGGCGGAGGCGAAGTGGGCGAGGTCGTCGCCGTCGGCGGCGGCGCAGCGGCGATCTGCTTCTTCAAGTTCTCGATTTTCGCCTGGTACGTCCCGACGTCCGGAGCGCCGGGCGAGCGAGCGACATACGCCTCGAGCGCGCCGACGGCTTCTTTCTTGTCGCCTTTGCGCTCGTACGCAGCGGAGATGATGATGAGAAGCTCGTGTTTCGTGCAATCGAGCGTGTACGCGTCGCGGAAGCGGCGCAGCGCCGAGTCGTAGTTTCCCTCGTCGTAGTCCTGCTTGCCGGCAATGTACTTCTGGTGAGCGAGCTCGCTCTCACCCGAGGTCACCGTCTTCGTGCACGACGGATAACCCTGCCCCGCGGGCTGCGCGAACGCGGGCACGGACGTCACCGCGGCGAGGAGAAGACCGATGCCGATGATGTGCTTTCGTCGCATGACTCTTTTCGCGGCAAGCAGCGGGAACGCGCGGGCTGAACGTTGCATCGACCCCGCCTTCACGATGCGCACGACGGTTCCCTTCGCGAGCAGAACGCGAGCATACAAAACGCGCCGTTCAAGTCCTAGGCTTTGTCGCCTTCTCGCCGAACAGGTGGACCGCTTCGAGCATCCACGCGAGCCCGCGATCGTCCGGGCTGAGCGAGACCGGGGCGAGGATGAAGCCGCCCGCGCGGGTTTCGGCGTGCACCGGGATGCGCCAGCCAAGTAGCAACTTGCGGACGCTCGGCGTGATCCCGGTCGAGAGGTCCTCCGCGCTCGCCGCGAACGACGCGAAGACGGAATCGAACGCCGCGTCTCCCGTCGCGAGCCTCGGCATCGTCACGAGATCGAGCGGCTCCGTGAAAGGACTGCCGAAGTCGCTCGTGACCGCGGCCCTCGCCTTGATGCGAACGTCTTGGACGATCGCGATCCAGGAGCCGACCTCGTACGCGGGCAGCGCGTGAGGCGTGGCGACCGGCGAAGGCGCCTCGAGCACGGCGCGTGCGATGGAGATCGATCCACTCCCGCCCGTCGCATGAAGAGCGTGCTCGTAGCGGAACGGCACCTTCAGCGTGGTGTACGGCTCCCAGGCACGTAACCACCGCTCGTCGGCTTCGGGCTCGTAGCGGAGACCTCGCGACCGCGCGAACGTATCGATCCAGTAGAGCGGGCCCGGCACGACGCTCGAGCCTACCGCGCTTTTGCGGTGAGGTCAGGGCGTCATCAAGGCATCGAGGCGTGTGGCGCCTTTTCGCCCTGCGCGGCCTTCTGCTTCATCTCGTACTTGCTCGGGCACTTCGCCAGCACCTGCGAGGCCTCGAGCGATCCGTCCGGCTGGAGCTCGCCTTCGACCGTGACCTCGACATCCATCCCCGGCACGTCGCGGAACGTGTCCGGCACGACGCACTTGGCGAAGCGAACGGGGATCTCGGTCGCGTTCTTCTCCATCTTGAAGCGGTATTCACACGGGTCTTCGCGCTTCACGAGCGTGCCGTGAACGAGATTGCCCTCGGCCCGCACGGACTTGCCGACGAACTTGTCCTTCTGGACGACGAGCTCGTCGACCGGCTTCGAATAGATGCCCTTGTCCTGCATGCCGACGAGGACGAGGGCGACGATCGCAGCTGCGGCCATGAGGAGCGGCACGACGAGGAGGAGCCGCTTGCGCGCGCCTTCGTCATCCTCCTCTTCATCGCGACGACGCCGCGCCGGGACTTCGACCGCGCGCTCACTCGGCGCCGGATCTTCCGTGTTCTCCTCGGCTTGCGCCTTCTCGTCGCTCATCGCTCGATTCCCATCATGCGTGCCGTTGAGACTACCTGGAGGGTACGGCCGGTCAACGTCATCCGTGGCCCGATCCTTCCCCCTCCGCCGCGGAAAAATAGCCCCCATCGCCGGCCATCCGCGCGAATCTTGCTATGCTCCAGGACAGAAGGTCGTCTGATTCTTATGACCGACGTACTTTCGAGACCGGTCCTCGTCCTCAATCGCGTGTTCCAGCCTGTCCAGCTGACCACGGCGAAGCGGGCGTTCGTCCTCATGTACGGAGGTGCGGCGCACGCCCTCGACGAGTCGGGCGAGGAATACGACTTCGATCTCTGGCGGTCGCTGCCCGTCCGCGAAGAGGACGACAGCGTTCCGATCATCGGAGGAGCGCTCCGCGTCCCACGCGTGCTGCATCTCCATCGCTACGATCGCACGCCCAAGGTGACCGTGCGGCTGACGCGGCGAAACCTGATGTTCCGCGACGCCCATCAGTGCCAGTACTGCGGGAAGCAGCCTCCGCTGCGCGATCTCAACATCGATCACGTGCTTCCGCGATCGCGCGGCGGCGACGACACGTGGGAGAACCTCGTGACCGCATGCCGTGTCTGCAATCTGCGGAAAGGCTGGCGCACACCAGAAGAGGCGAACATGCGCCTCCAGCGACGGCCGTTCCGTCCGAAGTGGTCGATGACGGCGCAGATCCTCCTCGGCTCCGCGACGAAGTACCGCGAGTGGGATCCGTTCCTGAAGGCGTCGTGAAAGCATCCTGAAGGCGTCGTGACGCACGCGTCGAGCGGGTGATGGCGCCCGTTCGAGGTCGGCCGTGCGTGCGGAGATCGCCTGCGCACGTCTTTCGCATCCACCGGCGCCATGTCGCTGGCCAACCGGTTCGACGAGATCGCCTGGGATGCGCGCGTCGAGCCGAAGCTCATCCAGCTCGCGCGGCCGATCGTGCAGATGCTGGCGCGCCTTCATCCGCTGCGGCTCGAAGGCAGCGACCATCTGCCGAAGGGTCCGGCTCTGCTCGTCGGCAACCACGGCGTGCTCGGCTACGAGTCGCCGTTCTTCTTCGAGCGCGTGCTCGCGGCCTCGGGGCGGATGCCGATCGGTCTGGCAGACCGCTGGTTCTTCCGCGTCCCCGGGCTTCGAGACCTCCTCGTACGGCTGGGAGGCGCCTACGGCTGCACACACAATGCCCTCCGCGCGCTCGGACGAGGCGATCTGGTCGTCTGTTACCCGGGGGGCGCACGCGAGGTGCTGAAGCACGAGCGGGACAAGTATCGATGCTTGTGGCGGAACAGCCTCGGCTTCGTGAGGCTCGCCATGGCCGCTCGCGTCCCGGTCGTGCCGTTCGCGGCCGCAGGGGTGGACCACACCTACCGCGTGGTGGCTCACGTCAAAGGCACGGGCCACGCGCTGATGGGCCACGGAAAGTATGATCTTCCGCTCGTGTGGGGGCTCGGCCCGCTCCCTCGTCCGGTCCCGTTCTGGTTCCGGATCGGGCCGCCCGTCGCGCTGCCCGAAGATCATCCGAGGTCCGAGGACACCGTGAGGGACCTCCACGCGGACATCTGGAGCCGCACGCAGCGAATGGTCGACGAGCTCGTCGACGAGTGGTCGGATCATCACCAGGTGCGCGGAGCGCCTGGCCGCACGCGCAATGCAAAGGGTGGTGCGGCGCAGGGACGGAAGTGCGTGAGCGGGGGGCACGCCGCGCCTCCACGCGGGCGAGAGCCCTACAATGAGGAAGCATGAGAGTCTTGATCCTCGGAGGAGGGGGCACGCTCGGCGCGTTCTCGGCGGGTGCGCTCGCCGCTCTCGAGCAGCACCAGTTCCAGCCGGACGCGATCATCGGCTCGAGCGCGGGTGGGATCAACCTCCTCCGCTGGACGGTCGGCGGCGCGGAGGAGGCGATTCGCTTCTGGAAAGCCAATGCCCACTTCCGAACCCTCGTGCGCGGAGTGTTCCACGGCAAGAACTGGTCGGAAGGAATCCTCGATCCCGACTGGTTTCGCGCCCGCGTCGAGGATGGCGTCGACTTCGACCGGCTCGCACGCGATCCGAAGATTCTCTCGTTCCTCGTGGTCGACATGGAGACCGGCCGCGTCTCCGTCCGCGGGAACCGCACCGAGCCCTCGGTCGATGCGCTGCGGGCGGTCTCTCGTGGCGCCTATGCGTTGCCGCCGCTCCTTCCGCCGGTGAGCCACGGGAAAATGCTCCTCGCGGACGGCGGGTTGCTGCACAACGCGCCGCTGCATGCCGCCGTGAAGCTCGGGGCGACGTCGATCGTATACGTGTGCAATGTACACGCGATCCCGCGCGCTGGGTTCAGGAAGCGGTCCACGATCGGATCGGCCTGGCGTTACGCCGAGATCTTCTTCCGTCGCGCGTCCAACGTGGGCTTCGTCGATGCCGAGATCATGGACGGTCGCTTTCGCGGCGTTCCGTTCCTGGCGATCACGCCGCCCGCGAACCTGAAGTTCGGCAGCATCCTTCGGCGAATGCTTCCACGCATCGATGCCGTGCAACACCTCGTCGACACGGGCTACGAGTGCGCGAACCGAGCCTACCCGCAGTGGCTCGAGCACGAGGCATCGTCGGGCCCGGTCTCGGTCCAGGAGGTGCCGTCGCTCGCGTGACTCGCGCCCGTCAGCGCTCCGGTACGAGGCCACCCTCGCCGCACGATCCCCAGATCGTCCAGCCGTCGTCCTCGCAGACGAAGAGGTCCTCGCATCCGCAGCAACCGGCGCCACACGCCAGCGCGACACCGAGCGGGCACTCCGGCACCTGTAGCGACCTGCAGTTCGGGCCCCCGAATGCTCCAGGGGGCGCGTCGACGGAGGCGTCGAACCCGGTCGCCGGGTCTCCGGCATCGAGGCTCGCGTCCCCGCGGGCACCGGCTTCGCGCGGCGGGCAGTGCTCGTGGAGCTCCCACACGTTGTTCGGACGGCAGAGGTACACCGCTTCGCACGCGGGATCTTCGCACGCGAGGCCCCGCGAGAGCGGGCAGCCGCCCGCCGGGATGTCCGAGCACGGCTCCGGCACCGGCCCGTCGTCACACCCGGCGACGAGGCCGATCCCCATCGCGGCGCCGACGATGATCGCTCCGAGCAGCCCGCGCCGGCGCACCATGCGGTGACTGTCTATCACCCCAGAGCGTCCTCGCCACCTCGCGTGCGCTCGGGCGCGATCTCGACGTGGACGTCACCACCTCCAGTGACGCGCGCCTTTTCCAATCCCACACCATCCGCGTCGCCTCTGGCGGCCGGACATCCCGATCGAGTGTTCGCGATTGGGCAGCGGCGACAAATCCGATAGCGTCGTGCACATGCGCACGCCGCTTTTCCGTCTCGGGTTCGCGATGTTCTCGTCGGTCATGGTCGTGGCTGCCGTCGCTTGCGGCGGCGGCAAGGACGGCCAGGGTGCGAAGGCGCCCGAAGGATCCACGTCCGATCCCAAGGAGGCTGCGCAGACGTCGGGCGCGACCGATGGCAAGGAGGGCTCTTCGGAGTCGACCGGCTCCGGCGGGAGCGCGGGTCCGTCGGGAGGCAACGGCGGGACGACGACGACGACGCAGCTGGGCGACGGCGGCGATCTCCAGGGCGCGAAGCTCGGCGGTAGCGTTCACACGACCACGGAGAGCAAGGGCGAGGGCGGTCCGAAGAGCACGCACGGGCAGAGCGCACGCGAGCCCGGCCGGAGCGCGGAGGACATCCGGGTCATCGTCATGGCACGACGCGACGAGGCGCGCGCTTGTTACGACAAGGCGCTCGCGGCGCATCCCGGCATCGAGGGCGACATCGACATCAAGTGGGTGATCGATCCGCAGGGCAACGTCACCGACGCGGCCGTCGATACGACCAAGTCCTCGATCCTCGAGCCGAGCGTCGGCCAGTGCATCATCGAGGTCATCAAGAAGATCAAGTTCGCCGCCAGCACCAAGGGCTACGAGACGCGGGCGCACTATCCGTTCAACTTCCACCCGAAGACCTTCTCGGCGAAGGACGCGGGCAAGTAGGACGCCCCGGCGGCTTCGGCCGCGCTCCGACGTGGCGCGGGCGTTCGCGCCCTCGCCAGCGTCCGTGCTGCTCAGCTCTCGAACTGAACCGCTCGGATCCAGCCGAGCGACGTCCATTCGCTGAACCACCGGGCGAGCTTGCCCTGGAACGCGGCGAGGTCCGTCCCCGACACGGACGCGGCCCGCTCGCACGCGTTCCCGAGTGGCGTGCCACGCGCGAGCTCGTCGAGCATGGCCGCGGCATCGCGATCGATCTCGAGGCAGTGCAGGAGCTCCGGCCCCCGATACACCACCACGTGACAGGCGCGGCGTTCCGGTCGGGACGGCGCCTCGTCCTTGCGCGCCGCGATTCGGTAGTCGTGCGAGGGCCACGCGAGCTCGAGGCGCTGCAGCGCCGGGTGCAGCAAGATACGCGCACGAGGCCACTCGTCCTCGGAACGGCCCGCGATCATCGACGGATCGAACGGCGGCGCGTCCGGCCCGTCGAACGCATCGACGAACGCCCACTCGACCCTGGCAAGCTCGGCGAGGAACGGGTCGTCCGTCCAAGGCGCCCGATCAGAGAGGAAGCGCACCATGTCCTGCCCGAGATCCCGAAGGCTGAACGAAGCGGACGGGCACGCCGTGAGATACTCCCGCGCGAGCAGTTCGAAGCCGGCTTCTCCGATGGCGTGCTCGAGCGACGCAAAGTCGTCCCGCAACACGTCCACATGACGGAGCCAGAACTGCTCGCGGTAGATGTCGACCTGCTCGACGGGAGAGAGCTGGTCATTGCCCGTCGCAATGCGCTCGGCGAAACCAGTGAGCTCCGGATCGTCCTTCAGCGACGAAGCCCGGCGGAGGGCGCTTGCGAGGCGTTCTTGCGTCTCGGCGAGGCTCGTCATCACTCCGCCTCGGTCTGCAAGACACGTTCGCCGGGCAGCGACAGCGCCGCTCGACCCCGGCCGGCGATGAGCTCCGCTCGCATCGTCCGGGCCTTCGAGGCCTCGGCGGCAAGGACGTCCCACTCGGGAATGTCCTCGTCCCATTCGACGAGCGTAGAGACGGCGCCGCAGCGCGTGATCGCACGTCGATACAGCTCCCAGACCTCGTCCTTCACGTGATCGGAATGGGTGTCGAGCACGTAGCGGCCCTTGTCGGTGTGACCCGCGAGGTGCATCTGCACGACGCGATCGGCGGGAATCGCGTCGATGTAGCTCACGGGATCGAACCCATGATTTCGCGCGGAGACGTAGACGTTGTTGCAGTCGAGCAGGATCCCGCAGTCCGCGCGCTCGCTGACCTCGTCGAGGAACTCCCACTCCGTCATGGTGCTCTCGCGATACGTCATGTAGCTCGACACGTTCTCCAGCGCGAAGGGGCGCTCGAGCGTGCCCTGCACACGCTTCACGCGCTCCACGACGTGGTCGAGGGCTTCGCGCGTGTACGGCAGCGGGAGAAGGTCGTGGATGTGTACGCCGGGCGCGCGGCCCCAGCACAGATGGTCGGACACCCAAGGGGGATCGAGCCGCTGGAGAAGCGACTTCAGCTTCGCGAGATAGGCGTCGTCGAGCGGCGCTACGGATCCGATCGCGAGCGAGACGCCGTGCGGAACGACGCGGTACTTGGCCGCCAACCGGCCCAGGTTTTCGAGCGGACGGCCTCCGTCCACGAGGAAGTTCTCGCTGATGACCTCGAACCAGTCCATCAGCGGCTCGTCCGATCCGAGCACCCGCCCGTAGTGCGGGATTCGGAAGCCGACGCCCACGCCGAGGTCGGGGATCGCGTGTCGTTCGCGGAAGCTCACGGCGAGATGGTATCTCCTGGGCCGACGACTGCCGAGACGCCGGGCGTGAACGCGCGAAGCGGAACGAGCGCCGGGCAGCCCCTCGACGAGAGGCCGCGCTCGGCGCTCGCCAGCGTCCGCGTAAGGTCAGCGGTCGCTCAGGCCTTGGGGCAGGACGTGCCCTTCCCCTTGCACTCGTTGCTGCCAGCACACGACGCGTTCGTCTCGGTCTTGCAGCCGCTCTTGCCCTTGCACTCGTTCTTGCCGGTGCAGCAGTTCTTGTCCGTCGGCGGAGCGACGTCCGTCGTCGGGGCCTTGGGCTCTTCTGCGGGCTTCTGCTCGCCTCCGCAAGCAGCCAGACCCGCGATCATCCCCGTCACTGCCGTCATCGCCAACGTTTTGCCCAGGTTCATCTCGTTGTCCTCCTCTTTTCCCCGTGATCGAGCCGGCCGACCGCGTTTGCGATCGATTCGCCCTGGCCCCTACGCACGAAGCCTATCGAGGTATCCAAGAGCTCGACAATTTTTTCCGAGCGCCGCCGCGAAGAGCGATTCGCACGGACGCCGAGAGACTTGGTGAAGACGCGCGATTCATGGGAGAAGAAGTGCATGACCGAGCCGGACGTGGTGCCCGCACTCGTGGCTCTCGGGTTCAGCCTCAACGAGTCGCGTGCGTACGCCGCGCTCCTCCAGGAGAGTCCTGCAACAGGGTACGAAGTCGGCGTGCGCGCGCAAATTCCGCGTTCCGCCGTCTACGGCGTCCTTCGTCGCCTCGTGAAGGCCGGCGCAGCCCGTTCGATCGCGGGAGCGCCGGAGCGTTTTGCCCCCGCGCCCGCCGAAGACCTCCTCGTCCTGCTCCGGAAGCGCTTCGATGCTTCAGCGGAACATCTGGAAGAGGCGATCCGTCGGATCGACGTGACGCCGCCGACCCCCGATGCCTTCAGCGTGCGCGGGTACCAGCGGATCCTCGAAGAGGCCGAGCGGCTGATCCGCGGCGCGCAGCAGCGTGTCGTCGTGAGCGGGTGGCCGCGCGAGATCGACCAGCTCTCCGGCGAGCTCAAGCGCGCCGTGAAGCGCAAGGTGTACGCCGTCATCTTCTCGCACGCCGAGCTGCCGCCGCTCCCGGGCGAGGTCTTCAGCTACGGCCTGGACGAAGAGAGCCTCGAGGAGTTCTGGAAGCACCGTCTCGTCGTGATCGCCGACGACCGCCGCTCGCTCATCGGCGCGACCGAGATGGCCGAGACCGACAACGCCGTCGTCAGTGAGACGCCCGCCATCGCGGAGATCGCGACGAGCCAGGTGGCGCTCGACATCACGCTCCTGTCGCAGCGGACGCAGCGGGACATCGAGGGCGTCATGGCGAAGATGCTCGGGCCACGCGTCGGCCGACTGGACACCTTGTTGTCGAGGAAGGACGCAGAGCCGCGAAGCACACGGCCAAAGGCGTCCAGATGAGCGACTCGCGGTTCCCACCGAGAGACAGCGTGCCGCCTCGGTCGCCGTTCTCGCTGCCGGTCGCGCCCCCCACCGGACGCGCGCCCCAGGGCGCGGGCTCGGCGGTCGCCGCTCGCGGCGCGTCGACGTTCTCGGCCACGCCGCGGACGATCCCGCCCGCGAACGGCGGCGGAGACGCCTACGCGGACCTGCTCCGTGACACGCGCGGCCTGCGGCGCGAGCAAGCGCTCGCGAGGGAGCAGTGGCTCTCGCGAATCGACAGCGCACGCCGAGAGGACACGCTCTTCGAGCTCGAGGTGCTTCTCAAAGGCCTCGCATGCTTCGCGAACCCGAGGAACCACGCGGGTCCGCCTCGACGAGCCGCGATCGTAGGGCAGGACTATCGTGACGCGCTGGCGCTCGCCCGCGATGCGATGCACCGGATCGTCTACCTCTCGCGGCAGCTGCTCGGCGAGCAGGAGCGAGCCTTCGTCTTCCAGCGCTATCTCGAGATGCTGCTCCCAGACGACACGGCGCGGACGCGGCTCGTTCGCGGGGCTGCGACCCAGGACACGCCCGAAGAATCTCTTTTCATCCTGCGGCATTCGCTCACGAACCTGCTCGAGGTGACCGGGGGCATCACGCGGCTTCCGCGCGTTCCGTTCCGGCTCTTCTACGCGGCGATGTCGATGGCGCACCGCGAGGTCGCGCAGTCCGCGTTCTTCAATCCGCTCGTCGCCCTGGAGTTCCGCCCGGAGTTCGACCGCATCACGAACGTGCGCGTTCTCGAGCTCATGCGCCAGGTTCCGGGCGAGCAGGCCCGTCGTCTCGTCGCTCTCACCTTCCTCGCGCTCTTCCGGATGCTCCGGTACGTGGCCCTGCTCGAGCAGGTCGTGCGCGAACCGCGCCCCGCCGGCCTCGTGTACGTCGTGCTCAGCGTGCTCCGCTCCGACGCGCGGGCGCTCACGGACTATCTCCGCAAACAAACCGGCCGGCAGCTCGCCGAGAGCTTCGAGCGAGAGCTGTTCAAGGTGCCGGCGTCGCAGATCCGGGCTCGATACGACGAGCTGTTCGCCGAGGCGCATCGGCTCGTGTCGATCAAGGCAACGCTCGGGGGCATCGCGGCGAACGTGCGGCTCGAGCTCCGACGCGCCTTCGAGCACGATTTCGCCGCGCCCGAGGCGGGCGTTTCGCTCGATCAGATCCGCAAGTCGGTCGCGACCGTCGCTTCGAACCTGCGTCCAGCGCTGCAGAACGCCGTGCTCGTCCTCGGCAAAGCGCTCGGCGCGCGGCTCGACGAGCACGGCGTCTTCGATGATGTCGCCGCGAAACGCTCGCTCTCGCTCCGCCTTCGGCGTGACGTCTGGATGTTCGCGCAGATCGTCCGCGCCTTCGGAGCGAAGGCACGCGCGACACCGAGCCGCGAAGATCGCTGGAGCGGCCCTTCATCCATCCAGTTCGTCCGAGAGTTCCTCGCGTACTTCGACGCGATGGGCTACCCGCTCCTTCGCGCAGCGGACTACCCGCGCTTCGACGCGTTCATCGCCGCGTTGACCGCGCTCGAGGAGACCGACCTACTCGATCCGGCACGACTCGAACGCGCGGTCGGTGAAGCCGAGCGCTTCTACGTCTTCCTGACGGAGCTGTTCGACCAGATCGGACAGCGCGACGAGCTCCGCGGCGTGCCCTTCGACCGAAGGCAAGCGGCCGAGTCGCTCAAGCTCTACCTCGGCGACTAGACTCGACAATTCCCGGGCTTTGGCACTGTACGGCCGGGTAGGCCACACCAGGTGTTCGGGGTGCTCGCCTGCATCCCCTGAACACACTTTCCCCGTACGGGCCGAGCGTCAGCTGATCGTCCGAGGAGTGCCGCCCGGGCCCCCGCTTGCGGCACCTCGTCCCGCGGCTACAGCTGAGCTCGACCCGCGCCTGAGCTCGAAAGGACAAAACGACAAAAGACGAGAGGGCGTCCCCAGGGGGGTACGCCCTCTCGTCCCGTTGCCCGCTGACCCGCAAATGCCCGGGTCAGCGCAGGCAAAACAGCGATCCGGTCCCGGCGAGACTATTCCTCGCCTTCGTCCAGCCCAGCGCTGGACGTGGGAGCGCCGCCCAACATCGACGGAACACCGGCCGGCGGAGCTGCCTTGCCGCGGGCCTTCTTGCCCGCACCAGACGAACGCTTTGCCGCGGACCGCCCAGTTTTCGCCGCCTTGGGGGCGGCGCTTCTAGCTGGTTTCTTGGCAGCCTTTTTGGCGCCAGCCTTTTTGGCGCCAGCCTTTTTGGAGGCAGCGCGCTTCTTGCCGCCCGCCTTCTTCTTCGCGGTCTTGCCCGCGGCCTTCTTGGTGGTCTTCGTCTTCTTCGCGCCAGTCTTCTTTGCGCCAGCCTTCTTCTTAGCAGCCATTCGTATGTCCTCCTGCAGAGGTGATCTACATGACGTATATGGTCACCTACGTTACATGTCAAACAAAAAAAACTTGACGGGCGAGCAGGCTGAGAAGGCGTTCCGGTGCTCCGACCGGTTCGGAGCACTCCGCCTCGGAATCGTCACGGGCGGCGTCGAGGCCTCTTGATTTGTTGATTCGGCACTTGGTTTCCAGTCACGTGAGCGCGATCGGCACCGATTCCAGAGTCTTGTCCGAATCTGGAGTCGCGATGCGGCGCACATGAAGCGTGCTCGGCGCGCCTCGGCGTCGAGCGACGCGCACAAAAAAAATCTTTGGCTCGTCCGTCGTCCACGCGCGCTTCGTGATCGTCAGCGGGCCGTTGACGTGGAAGGCGTGACGTCGATACCGTCGACGCAGTTTCAGACTCCCGAGATCGCGTTCGATCTGCCTCGATGACGCGCTCTCTACTGTTGATTGCACCCGCGAGACGGGTCGACTGAGGAGGACGACGCACATGAGGAAGTTGTTGGTTTGGTCGGGGGTGACCGCCCTGGCCTTGGCGCTGAGCGGCTGCGGGCACACGGACGAAGAGATGGCTGCCAAGCAGCGCGAGATCGACAAGCTCGCTGCCGACTTGAAGGCGGCGAAGGCGCAGATCGCCGACGACCAGGCGAAGTTCTCCGAGTCGCAGAACCAGATCGACAAGATGAAGGAGCAGCTGAAGCAGGCTGGCGTCTCCCTCGACAAGTCGCAGGGCGAGGCGCAGAAGCTCGCGCAGGCGCTCAAGGAGTACAAGCAGCGCGCCGACCAGCTCGCCGTCATCGAGCAGCGCTTCCGCGAGCTCCGCGCGAAGCTCGACAAGCTGACGCAGTTCGGCGTCAAGGTCGTGCCGCGAAACAACCGCCTCGTCGTCCAGCTCCCTGGCGACATCCTCTTCGACTCGGGCAAGGACGAGCTGAAGCAGCAGGGCAAGGAAGTCCTCTCGCAGGTCGCCGAGGTCATCCGCAGCGACAAGGACCTCAACAACCGCTACTTCCTCGTCGCCGGTCACACCGACAACGTGAAGTACCCGGCGGGCGGCCCGTTCAAGGACAACTGGGGCCTCTCGCTGATGCGCGCGCGTCAGGTCACCCTCTTCCTCGTCGACGACCACAAGGCCGATCCGAAGAAGAAGGGCGACGTCGCCGGCGGCGGGCTCAACCCGCGCCGCTGGGCGTCCGTCGGCTACGCCGAGTTCGACCCCATCGCGGGCAGCGTCGAGCAGCAGTCGAAGGACGAGATGCAGAAGAACCGGCGCGTCGAGCTCGTCGTCCAGCCGGACGTCGAGGAGATGCTGAACCTCGGAAGCATCAAGTAGGGGCAACCCCCACCGCAGCCGCGGGCCTCAGGATGTCTTCCTGGGGCCCCGTTTCTTTTGTGGTCCCCTCCCCGAGCCCCCTCGCTCTCGCTCGTCTGCTTTTCACGCTACGCTCGCGCTAGCTCTCGACTCTCTCTCGCTCTCCAACTCTGAAGCCTGAGGCCTGAGCCCCAATCTCTTCTCCCTGGAGCTGGCGCCTGAATCCTGGAGCCTGATCCCCATGCCCGTCGCCGCCATCGACATCGGAACCAACACCGTCCTCCTGCTCGTCGCCGAGCGTGATGCCTCGGGGCAGCTCGTCGCGGTCGAGGAGCGCGCCACGATCACGCGGCTCGGCGAGGGCGTGGACAAGACGCGCACGCTCCTTCCGGCGGCCATCGAGCGCACGAACGCCGCGATCGATCGGTATGCCGAGATCGTGGAGCGGCTCGGGGTCTCGAAGATCGACGTCGTCGGGACGAGCGCGATGCGTGACGCCGGCGGCAGTGAGGCCGTTCGTGCTCACGTGCGATCGAAGCTCGGGGTCGAGGCGCGGACGATCTCGGGCGACGAAGAGGCACGGCTGACGTTCGCTGGCGCGCTGAGCGGCGTGGCCAGCGTGTCCGCGTCGTCTCGCGTACGCGTCTTCGACATCGGCGGAGGCAGCACGGAGGTCGTGCACGGCGAGCGCGGCAAGTCCGACCTCGTGTTCGCCCACAGCTACGACGTCGGCAGCGTGCGGCTGACCGAGCGGCACGTGAAGAACGATCCGCCGCTCGACGGCGAGCTCGAGGCCGTGCGCGCCGACGCACGCGCCGCGTTCTCATCGGTTCCCCCGTTCGACAGCGACGTGGCGCCCGTCGGGATCGCGGGGACGATGACGACGCTGGCGGCCGTGTCGCTCGGGATGACGACCTACGACGGCGCGCGCGTCCATGGGCTCACGATGCCCGTCGATGAAGTCGAGCGCGTGGTCGCCGAGCTGGCGCGCCTTCCTCACGATCGCCGCAGCGCCGTGCCTGGCCTCGAGCCGAAGCGTGCAGACGTCATCGTCGCCGGCGGTCTCGTCGCGCTCGCGTATCTCGAGCATGTAGGCGCGCGCGAGGTCATGATCTCGGACCGGGGGGTTCGCTGGGGCCTCGCCGAGCAGCTCGCGACCTGAGCGCGCGCTCGCGTCGCGCTCGGATCAGCGGGGCGCAGCTGACGCGCCTCCTCGGAGGTGGGAGTCCGCGGCCGGGACCGAGGCGCAGACGCTCCTACCTCGCGCTTCGTGTCGTGGTGCGAGTCGTCATCACGGTGCCCGACCAAACTGCGATGAACCGCCTTTCGACGTGACTCGCTTCGATCGTGGGAACGACTAAACGGGGCACGCGGTTCTCGACGGCATCGGAGCTCGAGGCGAGCTGAGCGTCTCGACTCCAGCGGAGCGCTGCACTGCAGACATCGGCAAGCAGAAGCAATGTCGGTCCGAGTTCCCCTCGGAAATCGACCTATTGCGCTTGCGCGAGCCTCCCTTTCCTTACACACTCCCACTGTAGTCTGGGCCAATTCTGCGTGTCCAGACCGGGAGGTCGAGAACTGAACCACCGCGAGAAGTGCTGCTGAAACCGCGCGAGCTTCGCTCAGTCACGAAACGTCGTGAGGCGCCGAGCGGCGGTCCTCTCCAGGCACCTCCATGCGTGCGCATACTACATGCCGCGCTTTTCTCCACAAAGAGTTTGACAGGAGCGAGGTTCTGGAGCTAGAGTACGCCCGCCTGGAGTTGTGGCCGGTGGCGCCGAGTAGCTTGAGCCCGCGCCGACGCGGGCGTGCTCCGGAGAAAAGGCCTGAGGTTTCGCGACGTGCGAGGCCGGCAGTTGGGCGTGCGGTTGGCGCTTACGCAGTGACCTTGTAGATGAGTGATTCGCTTGCAGAATGCAACGAATCAATCCGGACCCGAAAGGGTTCAGGAAACGAAGGAGACGCTATGCAGGCTGGAACGGACGTGAAGTTCAAGGTCGGTGACAAGGCTGTGTACCCGGCTCAGGGTGTGGCTGAGGTCATCAAGATCGAGGAGAAGGATATCGCTGGGAAGCGCCAGTCCTTCTACGTCCTCCGCATCATGGATACGGATCGCAAGATCATGGTCCCGGTCTCCAACGCGAGCGCCGTGGGTCTCCGTCAGGTCATCAGTGAGCAGGAGATTCGCGAGATCTTCGACATCCTCAAGGAGAGGACGATCGCGTTCGACAACCAGACGTGGAACCGTCGATACCGCGGCTTCATGGACAAGATCAAGACGGGCTCGATCTACGACGTCGCCGAGGTCCTTCGCGATCTCTACCGTCTCAAGACCGACAAGCAGCTCTCCTTCGGCGAGCGCCGCATGCTCGACACCGCCCGCACGCTCATCGTGAAGGAAATCGCGATCGCCCGCGAGCAGACCGAAGACCAGGTCAAGAACGAGATCGAATCGATCTTCGTCAGCAACTGAGCCGAACCTTCGGTTCGAGAACGCGCGCCAGGCCTCGAGCCTCGCGCGCGTTTCGCTTTTGTCGGTGCGCGGTTCGAGCGACCTTCGAGCTCGTCCGTCACGGCACGTTTGCGGCGTCACCGATGGCCGCGAGCAATCTCCCACGTGCGCGAGAGCGACGAACGCGAGCAGGCCGCGAACGACCTCCTCGCTCATGCGCGAGAGAATCGGACGCTTCCTCGAGCGCGAGCGCAGACGAACGATCTCGACGCGCGAACGTGAGAGCGTCGCGCTTCCGCGATGCTCATACGTGAGCGAAAGGAGCGCTTACTCGGTCTCGAGCAGGCCGAAGTCCCACGTCTCTTCCGGCTCGCGGAGCCCGGCGACGGCAGACTCGACGCGGCGAAGGAGCTCGGAGGGCGCTGAGAGCATCGCCGGGCGAACGCCCACGGCGACGCGTCCCGGCCAGTGCCAGACGCGAGCAGCGGTCACTCCTTCGACGCCGTAGACCAGCTCGAGGGTTCGGCGAAGTCGGGGTGGGAGTGTAACCGGCGCTTCTTCCATCGTTGTAGGCTGCAACGTTACCGCGTCTCTTGCGCGCCGCAAGGGACGCCCTGCTCGAACTTGGTTCGTTTGTAGCGACGCGGCGCGGACGGGTGGCACGCGACTCACTGGATGTTGCCGAGCACATCCGTGGTGATCTCGTCGAGTCGCAGCGCTCGATCCGCACCGTGATCCTGGATGAACTTCGTTGCACGCGACGGATCCACCGGCACGAGATCCGGTCCCATCGGTCCGACGACGTCACCACCGATGACGAACCGCAGCTCTTCGGCGTTCTGCCATCGCCGCTCGTAGTACTCCTGAGCACGCAGCGATGCGGCCTGTGACTTCCCGGTGCGCCATGACGTGAACGCGCAGCGCGGGGTGTCGAAGCTGGTGGTGGACCCGTCGGCGGCCACGAGCTCGACACGCCACGGGCTCGACGGATCGATCTTCATCCCGCAGTGTTTGCAGCGCGGTTCGGCGGGCTTGCTCTTGCACGCCGCGGTGGCGATCGTCGCGGCGGTGAGGAGGAGGAAGTCGCGGCGGAGCATCGAAGCTGCTCCTAGCTCACCGACGCAGCAACGTCATTGCCCGTGCACGTGGAACAGCGAGGCCCCGCCGGAGACGACGGCGAACCGGACGACCGGGAACGCACCAAGCGCAAGCGCACAGCACCACGCGATCGCGCCGAGACGTAGCCGACGCGACGCGAACGCTCCGAGCGCCGCCTTCGCCGCAGCTCCCCGAGAGAGAACCGCGCTCACCGCCGCGCCCGCGGCCCAGGCGGTCGCGCAGAACAGCGCGATGTAGAGCGGATAACCGATCGCGAGCACGTCGGCCTTGAGCAGACAGAACGGGCAGACGTGCGTCGGTACCTCGAAAGCATGGGGCGCGACCTCGAGGACCGATGCCGCCAGCGCGGCGGGCAAGGTCAGCAGCGAGATGCCGCCCGCAGCGAGGACGCGCGGCCGAGAAGGCGTCCGCGCAGCGAGCAGCCCTGCCGCGATCGACAGCACCGTCCCGACGACCGCGATCACGGTCAACAGCACGCGAGGACCCGTGGCGTGCGCCTCACCCGTCGCCGCAACGGGATCGAGCTGCACGGAGCAGCACGACGCGACGACGGAAAGATCGAGACCGAGGAGGAACTTCGACGCCGCCGCGAGATCGAGCAGCGAGAGCGGCGCCATCAAACACGTCGCGATCGATAGTGGACGTGCGAGGTCGAGGGACCGAACCCGGGCGTCGAACGCGTAGAGCTGCGTGAGGACGCCTGCGACCAGCGCCACACCGGTCGTCGCGGCGAGGGAGCGGAATCCCCACTCGTGCGCGGAGAACACGCCGTAGGCGCACATCGCGCCGCGCACGCCGTGACTCATGCGGTCCGCCGCGAGCGCGCTCAACGCGAGGGTGAGCGCCTGGACGACCGCGGCGATGCGCGCGAACGTCGCTGCGAGCTCGAGCTGCTTCTCGAGAGCGAGCTGCCCCTCCGTCGCGCGCCGCACGTCGAAGTGACGGAGCACTTTCTGTGCGGTCAGCGCCCCGCGCGCGAACAGCACGAACGCCACGAGGCCTGCGGACAGGCGAAGAAGCACCCAGGGCTCGAGTAAGTTCGTCATGGGACGGGCAACGCTGCGGCGTCGGCACCTTGGTCCACCAGCTTGCCACCCGCAAGGTCGAGCACGCGGGTGACGCCCGAGCTCTTCGCGATCCGCGCGTCGTGCGTCGCCACCAGGAGCGCGCGTCCGTCCTTCGCGAGCGCGGCGAGCTCTTCGGCGATGGCGACCGCATGGGCATCGTCGAGATGCGCGGTCGGCTCGTCGAGCACGAGGAGCGTCGGATCGGTGAAGAGCGCACGGCAGAGCGCGACACGCTGGCGCTCGCCCCCCGACAGCCCTTTCGCCTTCGAGTCGGCGAGCGCGCCGAGCCCCCGCTGCTGGAGGAGAGCGCGCGCGCGCTCCTCGTCCTTGCGCGTCACTCCGTCCGGCACGCGTGGCAGGAGCACGTTGCGGAGCGCGGTGAGCCCGTCGAGAAGCTGCAGGTCCTGGAAGACGAAGCCCACCTTCTTGCGACGGATTTCGGCGCGGTGGCCTTCGCGAAGACGCGAGGTCGCCTCGCCGTCGAGATGGACCTCGCCGCTCGTCGGCGACAACATCGCGCCGACGATCGCGAGCAGGGTCGTCTTGCCGCTGCCACTCGGGCCGCGCACGATGACGAGCTCGCCGCGCTTCACGTCGAAGCTCACGTCGTCGAGGACGGTCCGGCGGGTCGCTCCGTCTTTGATCCGCTTCACGACGTTCTGGACCCGAACAGCGGGAACCTCGCTGCGCGCCGCATCCTTTTCCGTCGCGGGGTCCGGCGTCGTCATCCGCGGATTGTGCCAACGTGGGCCATCACCTCGCAAGGTGTCGTGGTCCGTCGTGCCTCCGCTGCCTTCAGGCCATTGGTTTTCCTTTTGATTTGCATCTGGCACCTCGGGTGCTTCCATGATCCCGGCCCAAATGGTTCGTCGCTGGCTTCCCATGCTCGCGGTCGGTGCCGTGCTCGTGCACGGGGTGCCGGCGTGTCTGAGCGACGGGGACCCCGACGGCAAGCTCAACCCACAGCCGCTTCCTCCGGGCGATCCGCCGGAGCCGTTCCCCTCCGACGGCCTCGACAACGGCAGTGGGTCGGCTGGCCCGCCCCCAACGTCCGGAACGGGGGACGCCGCGACGGCCGGCGATGCGGACGCGGCAGATGACGGCGACGCGGACGGAGCTCGATGATGCGGCGACGGCGAACTTACCTGCTCGGCGCGCTCGCGGTCGTGACCGCGGGCGTCGCGTGCACGCTCAATCCGCAGCCCCTTCCGCCCATCGAGGAAGGTGCCGCGGCTCCCGGCGGCGGCTTCGCGACGAAGGACAGTGGCTCGCGCCAGGACGACGAGCCCGGCGCCGTCGACGATGCCGGCATGGGCGCCGACGCGAACGCGCCGCCGGACGGTGAGCTCGACGGCGGCGCCGACGCCGATGCCGGCGATCCCGACGGCGGCGATCCCGACGGCGGCGACGCCGAGAGCGACTGAACGCAGGACGGGCTCGGTCGCCGCGCGGCGTGCGAGCTACGGCTTGCTCGGCGTCGGCTTGTTCGAGACGTACTCTTCGAGCACGTTCGCCGTGAAATCGGCGAGCAGACCGTCGGTCACGCGCAGGCGACGCGAAAGGTCCCGCGCGATGTTGAGCACGATCAGCGTGTACGATTTCAGATCGTGCCTGTAGAGCGCATCCATCTCCTCCGTGGAGATCTTGAGGAGGCGCGCCGATCCAAGCGCCCGGACCGTGGCCGACCGCGGCTGCATGTCGATGATCGACATCTCGCCGAACGTGTCGTTGGGGCCGAGGATCGCCACACGCGTCTCCCGTCCGCGTCGGCTCTTCTTGAGGACCTCGATCTCGCCGTCGAGCACGACGTACATCTCGCGAGCGGGATCCCCTTCACGGAAGATCGTGTCGCCGACCATGATCCGCATGACCGTGAGCGTCTGCGTGAGATGCTCGAGGAACTCGTCGGAGAGCGCGCCGAAGAGCCCGACCTCGCGAAGCTGCGCGATCGTGACGGGCGGTTCGGAGCGCTTCTGCGCCGTAGGCGGCTTCGCGGAAGACATCGCAGCCCTGAACTTCGCGCGCTTTATGTCCCGTGTAAAGCGATCTGGGTTGCGCTCGTCACTGTCTCGTCCTCTCGTCGTCTCGCCCGGCTCATCTCGCTCGCGTCTCGCCAGCGTCGTTCAGGGACACGCGCCGTAGACGACGCCCCCAACCTTGACCTCGGTCGAGAAGCCCGTGCACGTCTTGCCTGAACCGCAGTCGTTCTGACCGACACGGCACCAGCGCTTGCACGTGCTGCTCGAGCTCGAGGTGGTGCACACGAGACCCGGTCCACACGCCTGCGTCGCCGAGCACGTCTGGTTCTCCGTACGCCGTCCACCTTCCTGGCAGTCCGTGTTCCCCTGGTCGTCGACGTAACAGACGCCGATGCCGGCGTTCGTCTTGCCCCCACAGCTCGTCGGATCGTGGAGGTCGCAAGCGACCCGACAGATCGCGAGGTTGGGGATTGCGGTGCCGCTCGACGTCTCGATCTGCGTGCACACGCCCGCGCCCGGCTCCGAACACGCCATCTTCTCGTCGCAGAACGCATGACACGTCCCGAAGATGCACGTCAGCCCGAGCGCGCACCCGGCGGTCGCCGTACAAGGATGGCCAATCGGCGCGGTCCCCGCGGTGACGCAACGAGTACGGGCGGTTCCGTCGGCGACATCGCACGTGTGCGTCGGAGCA
>JAFAER010000152.1 GCA_023423895.1 Pseudomonadota bacterium | reverse complement strand
AGCAGGATCTGACGCTGGATGACCGGGACCTGCTCCGGCGGGAACTCCACGCCGAGGTCGCCACGGGCGACCATCACGCCGTCCGACGCAGCGACGACGCTCTCGAGGTTCTCGACGGCGTCTGGCGTCTCGACCTTGGCGATGATCGGCGTGGGCTTGCCCCACTCCTGGCAGATCTCGCGAACGAGCCGGAGATCGTCGGCGCGGCGCACGAACGAGAGCGCGACGTAGTCGACGCCCTGCGACAGGCCGTAGGAGAGGTCCGTCTTGTCCTTCTCGGTCAGCGGGCTGATGCGCATCGTCTTCGTCGGGAGATGGACCCCGACCTTGCTGCGCATCCCGCCACCCTGCGTGACCTTCACTTTCACGCGGGACTTCTGGGTCGAGAGGACCTCGAGCACGATCCGGCCGTCATCGAACATGATGCGGTCGCCCGCATGAACGTCCTCGCCGAGCCCTTCGTACTGGATGTAAATCTCGGACTCGTTGCCGACGCCGTCGCCCTCGATGAGGGTCACCTCGGTGCCCGTCGCCAGATCGAAGGGGGCAGGGAACGAGCCGGTGCGGATCTTGGGGCCGCACAGGTCCTGCAGCGCCGCGATCGGCTTGTTCTTCGCTGCGCTGGCCTCGCGGAGTCGAGCAAGGCGAGCGCCGTGCTCGGCGTGGGTGCCGTGCGAGAAGTTCAGGCGCGCGACGTCCATGCCAGCGTCGATGAGAGCCTGAAGTCCGGGGGTCGAGTCGCAGGCCGGGCCCAGCGTGCAGACGAGCTTTGCGCGTCGAATGGGCATACGCCGGGAGCATCCAACGGCGAGCCGGGCTTGGCAAGCCCCCTCGCCCGTGCGACAAGCACGCCGGCACGAATGAGTGGTCCGAACGCAACTCCTGGCTCCTCTGCTCCGGCGAATGGTCCGGCGAAACCCGCTGCAGGAGAGCCGCATGGCCCTTCCGTGACGCGTCTCGCCACCGGAGAGCTCGCGCTCGGCGGCGTTCCCCTCGGAGAGCTGTCGCGGCGGCTGGCCGAGTCGGCGGGGGACGCGAGCGCACGCGTCGGAACGCCGAGCTACGTCTACGACCTCGACGGCATGGCGCGCGAGGCGAGCGAGCTCGAGGCCGCGTTCGAAGGCACGCCGCATCTCGTCGCCTACGCGGTGAAGGCCAACAGCGCCGGTCCAGTCGTCCGCACGCTGGTTGCAGAGGGCTGCGGTGCGGATGTCGTCAGCGGTGCAGAGCTTCTGCTCGCGATGCGGTGCGGTGCGTCGCCGGACCGCATCGTCTACAGCGGCGTCGCCAAGAGGGACGACGAGCTCGATCTCGCGATCGGCGTCGGAGACGTGGGCATCCGAGCGATCAACGTCGAGAGCGTCGAGGAGATCCCGCGCATCGCCGCGCGCGCTGCTGCGCAGGGTCGAGTCGCGAACGTGACGCTGCGGATCAATCCGGGCGTCGACGCCGCAGAGCTCGACACGCACAGCTACATCGCGACCGGTCACGACGAGGCCAAGTTCGGCATCCCGCTCGCGAGTCTCTCCGATGCGAGCGCCGCGCTCGAGTCGGCGCGGTCCTCCGTCCGGCTCGTCGGCGTGACGGCGCATGCGGGGTCGCAGCTGACGTCGGTCGAGGCCTACCTCGCCTCGGCGCGTGCCGTGTTCGCGACCGCAAAGGGGCTTCGCGCCAAGTTCGCGCTCGAGTTCGTCGACACCGGCGGTGGCTTCGGAATCGACTACGGCGACGGATGCCCCGTCCGGCCAGCGGACTTCATCCGCGCAGCACGGACGCTCCAGCGTGAAGAGGGCCTCGACGATCTGGCGCTCTACTGCGAGCCGGGCCGTGCGCTCGTCGGCTCGTATGCCGTGCTGCTCGCGAAGGTGATTCAGCGCAAGGTTGCTGCGGGAGAGCCGCCGCGACGCTGGATGATGATCGACGCGGGCATGAACGACCTGATGCGACCCGCGCTCTACCAGGCGCGGCACCGCATCGTTCCAGTCGCGCTGCAGTCCGGCGCGAAGCTCCTCCCGTACCGGGTCGTCGGTCCGGTCTGCGAGAGCTCCGACGACTTCGGCGTGCACGATCTCCCGGAGGGGGACCTCGCGGAGGTCGCGCTCCTCGACGCTGGCGCATACGGCTACTCGATGGCGAGCCAGTACAACGGTCGGGCCCTCCCCGCAGAGGTGTTCCTGCGCGCCGGGACCGTCGCGACCGTGCGGCCCCGAAAGCCCGTGACCGCCTGGGTCGACGACCGCCTCTGAGGCGGAAAGAGCGCTGCGCGCGGTTCTGTTATCATCGACGCGTGGCGCGCTCCTTCTGGCTCTCCGGTTGTCTCCTCCTCGGGTTGTTGTCGTCGTCGGTCGCGTGCTCCGATGCGCCGGCGCCGTCGGGTTCTTCGAGCGGCGGATCATCGTCCGGCGGCAGCTCCGAGCCGGTGTCGTTCAAGGACGACGTCGCGCCGCTGCTCGCGACGAACTGCGCGCTCGCGGCGTGTCACTCCTCGAAGGAGTCGAACTTGAACTTCTACATCACGTACGAGCCCGCGCAGATGTACTCGGAGCTCATGAAGACGAGCCCGACGTGTCCGAGCTCGAAGTTCATCGTCCCGGGCAAGCCGGAGGAGAGCATGGTCATGCTCAAGATGGACAACGAGCAGGAGAAGCTGCCTGACTCGTGCACGAGCGCACGCCGCTCGGAGATGCCGCCTGGCGACCCGCCGAAGAGCGGCAATGCGATGATGGACAAGAAGGATCGTGACGTGGTCCGCAACTGGATCAAGCAGGGCGCGAAGGACAACTGAGCGCCGCTTCGCGCCGGCTTCGACGTCAGTCGCCCGTCTTCAGCTTCGGCATGCGCGAAGACGACGAGCGACGGCGTTCGCCGGACGTGTTCGGCGGCGGCATCGTCCGCGCGCGCACGACCTGGCCTTCGATGGTGACCTCGACGCCGACCGTTCGGCAACGGCGCGCCAGCCGATCGAGATCCACCTGCGACGACACGAGAAGACCACCCTGCGGTGAGGGCTCGACGAAAAGCTCCGACGTCGAGCGGCGGGTGCGGAGCAGCTCGCGAACGTTCGGATCGTCGACCCACAAGAACCCGATCGACGGCACGAAGCTTCCGCGTCCGACGACGACGCTCGCCTGAGCCAGCGTGCGCGACAACGTCTCCGGCAAGGGCGCGATCGCCTCGATGCGCAGCCGGAGTGAATCGGCCTCGTAGCCCGCAGAGAGCGCGCGAGCGAGCGTTTGCGGAGCGACGACGAGATCGAGCGCCTCCGCGACGCGTCCGACGTCGACGAACCCGAAGATGCCGAGGATCGCGCTGACCTTCGCGGTGGGGCCGAGCCGGAGCACGTGCGTGTCGAGAAACTTCGACGCGGCGGCGTCGGTCGGCGCCGGCTTGTCCGCGACGAGCGCACGACCCCGAGGTGTCAGTCGCAGCGCGAGCTGCGGCTTGCCGTCAGATCCGTCCCCGTCATCTTCATCTTCGCCGAGATCGAGAATGCCGAGCGCGGGCAGGCTCTCGAGCACGATGCGCCGTGCGACGGTCATCGGGTCGGGCACGTCGGTACCGACGCGTTCGGCCCACCGCCGGAGCAGTCGATCGACGCCCGGGATGCGGTGATCCGTGGAGAGGTATCCCTCGAGGCTCTTCCACGGGATCCACCGGCTCTCGCCGAGGTCGCGGAGGGCCTCGATGACGAGGTCGCGGACGACGCTGCTCGCGCTCGAGTCGCGCTGCTCCGAAGGCAGACGCAACGTCTCGGGCTCCGTGCGCGCCTCGTCCCATGCGCCGCCGCGGCGCCACGCCGTCCAGAGAAGCTTCGAGAGCTCGTGCAGCTGGAGGGCCCCCGGCGGCGCGCTCGCGTTGATCGCGGAGGCATCCCAGAGACCAACGGCACGCGAGAGCGCGACGAGGAGCGCGACATGGTACGGGTCGCGCCCGAAGCGTGTCCCCAGCTTCGCGACGAGCGACTTCGGTGTCCCGATGCCAGCACGAACTTCGATTCCGGGCTCGCGCGCGGCGAGAGCGAGCGCCATCGCGAGCGGAGCGGGATCCTGGGAGAAGCGAGCGCGGCGTGGAGCGTGATCGCCTTCCTTGACGAAGCTCTTCACCTGCTCGCGACGCGCTTCACGCTCCGCGTTGCGCGTGGCGCCGATGATGCTGCCGACCTCGGTCGGAACGACGTGCCGGTTCGGGTGGACCGGGATGAGAAGTCCTCGCCGCTCGAGCGAAAAGCCGACGCCACGACGCGACGGGGTCGCGCCCGAGGCCGTTCGAAGGCGGAGCGGCTCGCGCTCGAGCTCGAGAAGCTCCTCCGTGTCGACCTCACCGCCGAGCTCTTCGACGCCTTCGAGCACGCGTCGTTCGGTCGCCGACAGCTTCTCGATCTCTTCGGCGAGCTTCTCGGGATCGCCGAGGATCTCCCAAGCCGTCTCGAGTGACAGCGCGATCGGAGGCGTTGCCGGACGGCCGAGGTAGTGGCCCGCGACGGCGCTCACCGTCTCGAAGGGCGCTTGGGCGAGCAGCGCTCGGATGCCTCGGGGATCTTCACCTTCCCACGAGCGCAGCTGGACGAGGTAAGCGGCGGGGAGAACGAGCTCGACCCGGTTCTTCCCCTCGGCGCGCGCGAAGACGATCCCGCGCTCGGCGAGCGGCTGCAGCGCAGGCGGCACCGTCGGCACGACGAGCGTGCCTCGCGCCTCTGCGACACGGTGCAGCAGCTCCACGCTTGGCTGCGGGAGACGGCTCGGATCGCGCAGCTCGGGAAGCGCGACCAGCGCACGCGCGATCTGCGCGGGCGGGTCGAGCCGCTTCGCCGGGTCGATGCGAACACCAAGTCGCGCGACCAGTGACTCGAGCTCCGTCTTCGGGAGCGCCTTCAGAATGTCGACGAGACGAAGCGGCATTCGCGATTTAGCCCCCACCGCAATTGAACACTATTAGCCCAAATTCTCGCACGAGACTATGCACGGATTCCACGATGGTGACAGCGTCCTCGTCGCTACACGCGGATTGATCGTCGCCGCCAGGGCTGCTTGCCCTGCTTTGGCCCCTCTCGTCCGCCCGGTCCGTCAGTACGTCTGGCATCGCTTGTGTTTGGCGGCACGCATCTCGGGCTGACGGTACGAACCCACGAGGCACCCAGATTGTGCCCGGGCTCGAGATATCAATGGCCGGAAGCGCCATGGATGATCACGACCGTGAACGACGGCCCATCCTTTCTCTTCTCTGTCCTCTGTCGCTCGCGCCGTACTGCTCGGGTCTCCGCCGCTCGTCCGAAAGGCGTGATATCAACGGAACCCGTGTCGCGCCGCGCACCTAGCCAGGTTCGCCAGGTTCGCCGAGCTCCTTCGGCTCGTTCGGGAGGCGCCGATCCGAGCGCGGTCCGTCTTTCCTGGCCAGGGCGCCTGTGGCGCGCCGACGACACAGCCTCCACGCCTACATCAGCCCCCGGAACGACGCTTCGCGCGGTCGAGATTGCCGGTGGCGGCTCGGAGCGTCATCGGCTCGTACACGGCGACGGCCTCGACGTGCTCGGGGCGCTCGAGAGGGAGGGCCTCGGCGGCGAGGTCGATCTCGTCTACGTCGATCCGCCGTACGCGTCGGATCGTGATTACGTCGCTGAAGCGAGGCTCGACGGGCCCGCAGACGGCCGCGCCTTGCGCACGCTCGCGTATGGAGATCGATGGTCGCAAGAGCGCGGTGGTGTCGGCGCGTACCTCGACATGCTGGCTCCGCGTCTCGAGGCGCTCACGCGGCTCCTCTCTCCGCGCGGCACGATCTGGGTGCATCTCGACTGGCGCGCTGCGTACCTGGTTCGAGCGATCCTCGACGAGATCCTCGGTCGTGACGCCTTCAAGAACGAGATCGTGTGGCGGCGGGCTCCCAACCTCGGGCGGCAAGCCGCCAGCGGACAGTTCGGACGGACGCTCGACACGATCATCGTCTACGGCCGCGAGCACGCAACACTACGCCCACCCACGCGGCTCGAGCCAATCGAGCCGAACGCGATCCGCTGGGACGGTGATGGCCGTCCTTTCACGAGCGCTCCGCGCGGCGACTACACCGACGCGTCGATCGCGAAGCTCGAGGCGGAGGGGCGCGTCCACCGGACCTCGACCGGGCGCGTGTACATCAAGTACTTCCTCGTGAAGAACGCCGAAGGCGTGCTCTGTCGCGAGCGGCGTGTCGACGCGCTCTGGACGGACGTGCCGCCGCTCCGGCACTCCGTCTCTTCGGAGAGGACCGGCTATCCGACGCAGAAGCCGGTGGCGCTGCTCGAACGGATCATCGCGTGCGCCACCGAGCCCGGCGCTCTGGTCGTCGACGCGTTCGCCGGCAGCGGAACGACCGGAGTTGCTGCTCATACGCTCGGTCGTCGAGCGATCCTCGTCGACGCGAGCCCGGTCGCTATCGCGACCGCGCGGGCGCGTCTCCTCCGGGCGAATGCGCCGCTCTCCGTCGAATCCGCGGAAGGAACGAAGGCGCCAGAGGGGAAGGGCGTGAAGGTCGCGGTGAAGGGGAGCTCCGTCCGGCTGCTCGCGCCCACCGAGCCGCTCGCATGGGCGGTCGGGACCGAGCACGACGGCGTCTTCAACGCGCTGTGGCATGCCGAGCGCGTACCGGGCACGAAGCCGGTTCCCGCCACGCTCGAGGCGCAGCTACCCGACGTGGCGCCGTCGAACCTCCGCGTTCGCGTGTTCTGGGACGATGGCAGCGTCGGGACGTGGGCCGCTCGCCGGTCGACCAGCGCGCTGCAGACGGGGCCGGGCGCAAAGGCGAAGTCCGAAGAGCAGGCGGGAGGAGCAACGTCATGATTCTGCGCGATGCCGTACACGGCCTCATCTCGTTCGAAGCAGAAGAGGAGCGCGTCATCCCGCAGCTCATGGATACGCCGGAGGTGCAGCGCCTCAGGCGTATCCGCCAGCTCGGGGTCGCCTCGTACGCGTTTCCCGGCGCGGAGCACACGCGTTTCGCGCACGCGATCGGCGCGGCCCACGTGATGAAGCTCTTTCTCGCGCGGCTCCGACAGATCCACGGAGAGCTGCCGTTCTGGCAACAGGTGACGAGCGAACGCGCTCAAGAGGCGCTCGCAGCAGCGTTCCTCCACGACGTCGGCCACGGTCCGCTCTCGCACCTGTTCGAGGATGCGATCGCCGGCTCGTCGCATCACGAGGAGTGGACGGAGCGCATCGTCCTCGACCCGTCGACGGGCGTGAACAAGGTCCTTGCTGGCGTCGACCCGAGCCTCCCCGAGCGGGTCGCCGCTCTCGTCCGCGGCGAGAATGCGCTTCCGTACCTCGCGCGCGCCGTGAGCGGAACGCTCGACGTCGATCGCTGCGACTACCTGCTTCGTGACGCGCACTCGACAGGCGTGCGCTACGGCGTCTTCGATCTCGACTGGCTCTTCCGAAGCCTTCGGTTCGCGCCCGCGGAGAAGGGGCAGGCCCCCGGCCTCGCGATCGACGGCGCGAAGGGCCTGCCCGCGATCGAGGCATTCATCCTCGGGCGGCTGTTCATGTTCCAGCAGGTGTATCTCCACAAGGCGACGCGCGCGGCAGAGTGGATGATCCGCACCGTGCTCGCTCATGCGTCCGCGGTGGTCGCTGACGGCGTGCGCCTCGCGGGCACGCCGCGCGCGATCGAGCTCGCCGCCCACGGCCAGCCGGTCTCGCTCTCCGACTACCTCGAGCTCGACGACGCCGTTCTCACGGTCGCCATGCGTGCCTGGGAGGATTCGAAAGACGCCTCGCTCGCGGACATCGCTCGCCGCGTCCGGCTGCGGCAGCTCTTCAAGACGTACGAGCTGTTCGGCGAGCAGGCGCTCCCGGAGGGCCGCGAGCGCGCGTTCCACATCGCGCAGGACATTGCCCGCGCGCACGGGCTCGATCCGAACCTCTACATCGGTCTCGACGTCGCTGCCGACACGCCCTTCGGCGCGGAGCCCGACCCTCTCGTGGTCGTCTTCGCAAAGGGGCCTGCACGCCCGCTGAGCGACGTCTCGTTCCTCCTCGCCCGTCTCGCGGGGCAGGTGATGTCGCGTGTTCGTCTTATCGTTGCCCCCGAGCTCCGTGACGAGATCGCGGCAGCGCTCTCGTCCTCGTCCGAGACGCCCTCCGGAGGATGATGCGCGTCGGTCGATACAGCTTCGTCGTCGCGGCGGCGATGGTCGCGGTCCTGAGCGCGGCGTCTTCGGCGGATGCAGCGGGGAGGAACGACCGGGGCAACGACGGCTCGCACGGCCGCTTCGACGGCGACCTCGCGGTCGTCGCGTCTGCGGGTATGACCGTCGGTGCGCGCGGACCGCGTGCGAGCGGTGACCTGCGCTTCCGCTATCTCTCGACCGCCGGGCTGTTCGGGACGTACGAGGACGGCCCGCTCGTCGGTTCGGACGCGGAGCCGCGTCGAGCGGCGGCGTTCGGCCTCGAGCTCCGACCACTCTTCCTCGCGCGGTGGGCGACCGGGCGTGAGCTCGGACTTCCTCGGCTCGATCTGTTCATCGACTCGCTCGCTCTCGAGCTCGGCGCCGTCTTCGCACAGCCGGAGGGCGCGCGCTTCGGTGCGCGCCCCGGGCTCCAGGCCGGCATCGGGCTCGAGCTGCCGGTCTTCGCGACGGCCAGCGGGCCGCTCCTCGGGCTCCACGGCGGAGCGCGTTGGAGCGACGCGGCGCTCTCCGGCGGACCGCTCGACGGTCCGAGCGATCGTTCGCTCTACCTCACGATCGCCATCGGGTGGCAGCAGCTCTTCGGCGGTCACGTCGTCGACATGGGAGACCGGCGCAAGACGGCCGGTCGATGACCAGGGCGCAGCTCGAGCGAGCGATCCGGCGCGCGCTGGGCGCGATGGATCCAGCCGAGCGCGTCGCGGCTGCGCTCTCGGGCTGGTCGCGCGGGCCAGACGCGCACGGTCCCGTCTCCGTGATCGCCATAGGCAAGGCCGCCCCGGCGATGGCGGAAGGAGCGCTCCGACGCTTGGGCGATCGGATCGCCGACGTCCTCGTGGTCACCTCGGACGGAACCGACGCATCGGCGATCGAGGACGATCCTCGCGTCGAGATCGTGCGGGCTGCGCACCCGGTACCGGATCGACGCAGCGTTGCGGCGGCAACACGGTGCCTCGGTCGCGCGAGCGCGCGTGGACGCGAAGGTGGACCCGTCCTCGTGCTGATCTCGGGAGGTGCCTCCGCGCTCGTGTGTATGCCGGCGCCGGGCGTGCGTCTTCGCGATAAGCAGGCGCTCACGCGCGCGATGCTCGGCAGCGGCGCGTCGATCCAGGACATCAACGTCGTTCGTAAGCACCTCTCCCGGATCAAGGGAGGTGGTCTCGCCCGCGCGGCTCGCCCGTCACCGGTGTCGACGCTGGTGCTCAGCGACGTCCTCGGCGGCAGCGTGACGGACGTCGGCTCCGGGCCCGGTGTCGGCGATCCATCGACGGTAGCCGAGGCACGCGCACTGCTCCGGCGTCATGCGCCGCGTCTCGCAGGGTTGCCGCTCGTCGCAACAGGCCCGGCGAGCAATGTCTCGCTCGCGCGAATCGTCGCATCGCCCGACGAGCTCGCGAGGCACGTTGCGCGGGAGCTCCGCGAGGCAGGCCTCCGCGTACGGGTGCTCGCGCCTTCGGCGGCGCCCGTCGCAGATCTCGCGGCGGAGTATCTAGAGCTCGCGCGGCGGCTCCGTCCCGGTAGCGCGATCGTGCGGGCTGCGGAGCCCTCGCTGGAGGTGCCCGTGTCGCGCGCGCGAACGGGTAGGGGAGGACGCTCGACGCATCTGGCAGCGCTGGTCGGCCTGTCGCTGCCGCGCGGAGTGCGCTTCATCGCTGCGGCCACCGACGGTGTCGACGGTCGCAGCGGAACGGCGGGCGCCCACGTGGATGCCACGTTCCGCGAGCACGCGAGCGAATCTGCCATCGTCCGAGCGCTCGATCGCTACGACACGGGTTCGCTTCATCGCGCAGCGGGCACCGCGCTCGACGCGCGGCCAAGCGGTCACAACCTCGCCGACCTTCACGTCCTCGTCCGATCTCGAGACGGCCGCGCGGCGAACGTGTCGCGTGGTCCGAGCTCCCGCCGCGGTCGCCGAGCGAGGTGGCCCGATTGACGCGAGGTCGGCGGAACAATTCCAGCACCGCCGATGCTCCGTCAGAGCCACTGCCCGAGCCGGAAGTCGAGGTTCGTGATGAAATTACCTTGCCGTATTCTCGGATTGATTGCTGCGGCTGCCGCGGCGCCCGTCATCGTCGGATGCGCGAGCGATGTGCCCGAGCCCAGCCCGAACAAGACAGACCAGACCATCGAGACGCAGCAGCCCGCGAGAGCGGAAGCGGAAGCGGAAGCGGAGGCGCGCAAAGCCGAAGCGGCGGCGCCATCACCGTCGAGCGCCGATCCCGCGGAAGTCGCGACCAGCGGCGATTCGTCGACCGCATCGCCTCCCGAAGGCGAGCCGCCGATCACGCCGGCGGACGACGAGATCGATGCGCCGGCGTTCGGAGAGGACATGCCGCTCGACATCGGGCGCGGACCGATGATGCCGTACGGGGCCGGGCCGACCGCGCCGCGTGGAGGACCGGGCACGCTGGGTCAGGACCCGTGCCCGGCATGCGGGATGGGGTGACCGGCGCCGTTCATCGCGTGCGTCCGAGGGGGTGATCTGATTCACCTTCCTCGGACGCGTGGATCCATGATCCGTCGTCGGAGGCCCCGGGGGCGGCCCCGGTGAGCATGTAAGTGCTTGTGTGGTCGAGGGGCATGGCTGTTGCGTACGCATGCGTCATGTCTCGCGCGTCGATCGTTCTCGCCTTGTGTCTTGCCGTCGTCGGCTGCTCGGTCGCCTCGGAGGAAGAGGAGGTCAACGAAGGCGAGGCCGCGTTCGGCGATCGCGTCGGGCATGACCAGCTGCCGACCACGGAGCCAGGGATCACGCTTTTCGACGGCTACAACACACTGTTCGATCTGAGGCGGCCTCGCTGCGTGGAGCCACTCGAGCAGCGGCCTGCGCTCGTCGGGCAAGCGTTCCAGCAAACGACCATCAAGAGCGTGCGTTCCGACGTGGAGCTCGCGCGCGAGCTCGGCGTCGACACGAGCTTCGCGCTCAAGGCACCCATGGCATCGGCGCAGGGCGCAGCGTCGCTTCTGCGCAGCTTCAAAGGCGCGACGAGCAACGTCAACTACCTGGTCCAGGCCGTCCAGTCGTACACCGTGCAGACCAACGCGCCCTTCGTGCTCACGACCGAGGCGAGCACGCTGCTCCGCGAGCGCCCGAACGACTTCCTGGTGCGATGTGGTGACCGGTTCGTGACCGGCGTCGTCTACCAGGCGAAGATCGAGGCGCTGATCACCTTCGAGACGCAGAGCGAGGAGAGCGCGCTCAGCCTCCAAGGTTCGATCTCAGGCGGCGGCCCGGCCAGCGTCGTGCAGCTCGACGGATCGATGAAGGCGAAGCTCGCGGATGCATCCAAGCGCAGCGGCGTCAGCACGACTGTGTCCGTGACCGCACAGGGCTTCGATATCACCGGCAACGAAGCGCTCGTCGGTATCGGCGGAACGGTCGAGGACAAACTCACGAGGATCGACGTGGTGGCGGGCCAGATGGGCGCGTCGCTGCGCGCGGATCGAGACCGAGACGTCCAGGGCTACGCGAACAACTCGCTCCGCAGCGCGATTCCCGCCGGCGTTCAGCTCATGCGGTACGGCGATGCCGCGAACGCACCGACCGGCGTCGACACGAGCGCGCCGTTCCGACGCAACCACGAGCTCCTCCGCGCGACCGAGAAGTTCCTCCGCACGTTCGGTCAGCTTCGCATGCAGATGGAGCACGCGTATCGGTACGAGATTCGGCCCTTCCAGGAAGCCGGGCTCGAGGCGCAGGCAAGCTTCAACTTGATGCCGCCGGCGGCGCCGAAGCGCTTCTCGTCCGAGCTTCGTCCGATCGCGTCGCTGTGGGCCGAGCGCTTTCGCACGGACGACGGCCTCGACGTCGGGACGGAGACGGCCAAGGTGCAGGAGGTCATCTCGCGCTGTGTCGACAACGCCAAGCTCGGCGACTTCTCCGACTGTCATCCAGGCGTCGACCCGCTCAGGCTTCCGGCGCACGCGGCCGGCATGAAGGCCGTCTCCGAGTACCTCTCCACGGGGCGCATCGTGAAGATGCGTGCCTTCGTCGTTCGCGATGGCGCGGAGACGACGCACGACTCCGGACGCGACGCGTGCCGCGACATGAACGGCTGGGAGAACCGCCTACCTACGGCGGACGAGGCGGCGTGGATTGCTCCGCTCGTCGCAGCCGCCGGCGGAACGACGAGCAGCATCTGGACGGCTGGCACGTCGACATGCTCGGACACGAATGGAGGCATGCCGTTCTTCGAGAACCGTCTGGAAGGCGGCGAGACGAAGCTCGGCTGCGACACCTGGTCGTTCTTCGCGCGTGGGGCGCGCTCGACGATCTGCGTTCCGCAGAGCGGCCCGGTCGGGAAGCGCGACGACCTCTGAAGCGGCGCTGCCCTACTTGGCCGCCGCGTCGCTCGCGCCCGCATCGGCCGCGCCGCTCGCGCTCGTCGGTCGGATCGTCGTCCACACGTCCTGCGCGAGCGCGCAGTTGTTCACCTGGCGCTTCATCGCAGCGAGCACCCGCGGATCGCGGAGCCGATGTTCGCCGGCGAAGCGGAACTCCGCCTCGGACTCGCGTCGCAGTCGGACGATCTCCTTTTCCTTGCCGGCGCGCAGGTCGACGAGGTGGATGCGCGCCGGGTGGGGGACCTGCTGCAGCTCCTGTTCGGTGACCTTGCCGGCGTCCGCCACGAGCTCCATCGCTTCCGGCACGTCCTCGTCGAGGACGAGCAAGAAGAACTGCGCCTTCTTGATGATGTCGATCGCGAGGGGAATCTCTTCGTTCTTCGCCTTCTCGTACTGCTGGACGAAGACCCGGAGGTGAATTTCGTCCTCCGCTTCCTTCACCTCGTTGACCCACTCGTCCGTGAGGATGCGCGTCGAGAAGTAGGCGAGCCGGAGATTCCAGGGCTGGTCGTTCCACCCGGAGCCCGCGTCGGCCTCGCCGCGCGCGGCCGCAGCCGCCGTGGGGTTGTTCTCGCGGAACAGGCAGCCGACGAAGGAGTCGCGCGCCGACTCGTCGGCCTTCTTGCGGATGGAGGCGGAGTCCTTCGCGTCCTCGACGCGCATGCGCAGGTAGATGCCGGGTGCGCTCCGGAAGTCCCAGGTCGCCGCTTCGGGATCGATGAAATCGCCCTTGTACGGTCCGGCTGCCTCGAGCGTCGTCTTCTCCATCTTGTCGCGAAGCGGCGCCCACTCGGCGCCGACCGTCGTGAGCGCGGCGCGCTGCTTGGCAAGAAGCTCTTCCTTCTGATTGGCGAGGGAGCGATCGCGGAACAGCCACGCGGCGGTGACGACTGCGAGCACGGCGCTGATGCCGTAGAGCCACGCCTTCGTCGAGACGCGTCCGTGCTTCGACGCTCCGCGTTCGATACGCGCGTCGCGGATGGCCCTGAGTCCGACGTTGCGTGGCTTGTCGCTGGAGCTTTCGTGTTCGCTCAAGAAGGATCTCCGGACGAGAGGGTAGGTCGCGCAGGTGATTCGAGCATGATCGGTGTGCCCGCCGTCTTTCCGATTGCCCTTAAAGAAGAAGAGCTCGCGTACCCGAGCGGTCGCGAGCTCTTCGCCACACGGAGGCGTTCTCTCAGCCGCCGGTGCCCGTCTTCGGGAGGCCGTTGACCATGAAGCTGACGTTCGGGTAGCCCGCGAACGCTGCCGTCTGGAACACGCTCTTCACGACGATGGCCTGCACGTCCTGATCGATCTGGAGGACCACGACGCCCGGGAATTCCTTGCCGGGGTGGAGCTGCTTCCAGACCTCGCGCTTGGCCTTGAGCATGTTGAAGAGCTCGTCGATGCGCTGGAGGCGCTTGCTGTCCTCGATGGCGCGCGTGTTTCCGGCCGGGTTGCCGTCGACGAGGATGAGGCTGCCCGTGATGCCGACCATGGGCGCGTCGATCATGTCGAGCGTGTTCTCGGCGTCGGGGAGCTTGATCCCCTTCGGCAGGGCCGTCTCGCCAGAAGCGCTGAACGTGATGAGAAGGAAGACGACGGTGACGATCAGAAAGTCGATCATCGGCGTCAGGTTCAGGCTCGCGTTCGTGGCCCTGTGTCCACCACCGGAGACCTTCTTTTGGACGAACTTGAGCGGAATCCCGTGGAGGAGCCGTCGACCGGGCTGTTGAATCGTCATGGCTGCTACCTCACTCAGTTGACCGCGAAGGTGACGTTGAACGCGGGGACCTGCTCGGTCTTGCCCGCGACGTTGAGCGGGCGATGCGGCTGGTAGATCGCGTCGATCACGCCGATCAAGTAGACGTAGGGCGTCTCGTTGTCGGTGTGGAGGATCGCCTGATCGAACTTCTTGTCGGTCGCGTCACGGTGACCGCCGGCTGCCTTCCACTCCGCCTCGATCTTGGCCGCGAGCTCGGGGAAGCGAATCGTCTTCTTCCCTTCCTTCACGACGAGGTTGTCCTTCCGCGGAACGTCGACGGTGCTGATGACCGTTCCCGACTGCTTCCAGATGAGGACGAACTTGTCCGGGGCGCGCATCTCCACGTGGAGCTGCTTC
>JAFAER010000120.1 GCA_023423895.1 Pseudomonadota bacterium | reverse complement strand
GCTCTCGCTCTCGCTCTCGCTCTCGCTCTCGCTCTCGCTCTCGCTCTCGCTCTCGCTCTCGCTCTCGCTCTCGCTCTCGCTCTCGCTCTCGCTCTCGCTCTCGCTCTCGCTCTCGCTCTCGCTCCATCGCGATTCCGCGCACCGCGGCGACGCGGTGAAACAGCGGCATTCAGAAATCTTCGAGCTTGTTCGCCGCATCGCGAACCAGATCCAAGAGCCGCGGTAAGCTCTGGGCGAGCGGCGGATCGGGTGGAATGCTCGCCGCGTTGCCTTTGCGGATGGCGAGTGAGTCTTCCTCCCATCGCGCCGTTTTTTCCGGTGAGATATCCCAAAGCGGCTCCACGGAATAGTCGGGGAGGAACGGCAGCCCGTCGACGGCGACGACCGCACCGACCACTTCGGGCGCCTCGCGGCCACGCCGTAGGCGAGGGAAGCTCCGAGGCTGTGCCCGACGAGGACCGGCCGCTCGAGACGGTGCGCCCGGATGTACGTGATCCCGAATCTCAACGAGAGCGGAACCGCCGACCCGTTGGCGCGTAGGAGACGGTGCGTCGGGCACGACGAGAGAGCGTTGACCAGTTGGCGAATCTCTTACCGGAGTCTTACTGGCGTGCGGCCCGGCGGGCCGTAAATGAAAGGTAGTTGCAGCGCCCACACACCGCCGCGAGCGCGGGATCGGCGCACGAGCCACTCCCTCCAGACGAGACCCAAGGTTCATCATGCGATTGCCCGCCCTTTTGGTGTTGACCGTTGCTGTCGTCCCCGCGTGCGTTGGCGCTGAGCAACGAACCTCGGACGACGCGACCGCGGTCGAATCATCCGTGACCACGACTTCGCCGGTCCGGCCGCTGCGTGCCGATTCGTTCGTGGTCCGCGACGGGCTCGTTTACTACCTCACCCCGCTGGCAGGGAACCCGAGCGCGATGCACCACGACCTCGTGGTCGGACGCCTCGACACCGACGCTGAGGATCGTGTCCTCGCCTCGAGGCTTCACGCGACGGTCGGTCTCCACGCGAACGGCCTCTTCGTCCTCGACAAGGACGTCGTCCTCTTCGCCGGGAACAACGTGTACCGCGTCGATCGGGTGACCGGCGCGCAGAGGCAGGAGATGGTCCCCTACGGCTCCTATTGGGGGCAGTGGAGCGACGGTCGATCGATCTACGGCATGTCGTCGTCGACACTCTGGCGCGTCGACGATGTCGGCGTGACCATCGAGGACTCGTCGCTGCACGACGACGGGTCGCCGGGCGTCGGCTCCGTTAGCTTCGGCGTCGCCAACGGCGCGATCTACAGCTTCGACGACGACTGGCTCGGCCTGTACCGGCGGCTGCCTGACGGAACGAAGCAGCCGTACGACAGCGTCGGCCGGCACGCGCTCCCCCACGGGCCGCGTTTCGGCGTCCGTGCCGACGCGAACGAGGTCTATCTCGTCGGCGGCGCCCGCACGACGACGTGCACCCACGTGACGAGCACGCGCGAGCTGATCCGCGTCATCGTGACTCCCGAGACGCCCGGCGGAGCGAGCCGTCGGCTCGCTCTCGTCGACTCCAACGGCGCCTGGGATCTCCACCTCGCCCCGAAGAAGCTCTACTTCCAGTCGCTGTGCGACGGCACCGTCTTCAGCGTCGACCGCGTGAACGGCACCGCCGAGATCGTCGCCCGGACCGGCCCCCGGCAGGCGGGGGACCCGAAGGCGCGCATGATCGAAGATGGCGGCTTCCTCTACTTCATGGCCGAGGGAAAGCTGCTCCGGTTCGCGATGGAGTGAGCCCCGCCGCAGTTGGTCGCACCGCGAGAGCCGCCTTCATCTTGAGGATGAGAGGGACGCGAGGCCGTCCTTGTTCTCCATCCGAAGCTCGGTCACGAGGTGATGCGCATGCACGAGCAGGCGCAGCTTCGGGCGCGCGCCATCAAGGGCCCCGCGACGTCGGTGAGCCAGGCCGCGTCGCCGCCAACTCGGTCGGGCGTGCAGTGCCGCTGCAACTTCGCATTGTCCAGGATTACGTCTACGGGCGGCCACGGCGCCTTGAACTTCGGAGGGTGGTTCGATTTCCTTGTCCCTGGATCGTCGTACGACCGACCGCCGGGCGCGGTCACCGGGATCCTCCTGGCCCGCGCCGACGGTGAAACCCAGGTCGCCTCCGTCGGACAGCAGATGGCCGGGCGCGTGGGCTTCTTCCTACGCGTCGAGGACTTCGACGCCGCGCGCCGGCGGATGATCGCCGCGGGCGTCACGTTCGTCACCCCGCCAGACGAGACCCGCGGTCAACCATGCGGACACCGGAATTCTCCATCCCTTCATCTCGCCTCTCTCACCGTCGGTAGACGCGCAGGCATCTCATCGCTTCTTGGGCTGTTCGTGTCGCTCGACCCGCCGCCGTGGTGCTCGGTGGCTTCGGACGCAACAGTACCGACACGGCGACGACCACCTTCTTGAAGCGGATCGGGCTGTAGTCGACCAGCTGCACAGCGCGCGAAAGGGACGAGTCGTTTTGGCCCCAATGTCTCGGCATGACGCTGAATATCGGAATTATGGAGTGCCTCTCATGCGCCTTGCTACGTTTTCATTGGTCATCGTCATCGCATCTGGATGTTCGATCACCGAAACGGATGGTCAATCGCCGTCACCGTCCGCGCCACAGAACGACGGCGGTGCGAAGAGTGACGGCGGTGACGCCAAGACGAGCACGCCGTGCGTGCCTGGGGCACCGGAGCTCCTCGCGGATGACGAGTCTGGGCCAAGCGCGATCGTCGCCGACGCGACCCACGTCTACTGGCTTCGCTTCAAAGAATCGACGCTCGTACGGGCGCCCGTCGGTGGTGGCGACATCGAGGTCTTTTGGGAGAAGGCCGCTCGCTTCGATCTCGCGATAGATGACAAAAACGTCTACGTCGCCAGCGAAGAAGGTCTCGTCGCGATCGACAAGACCGCGAAGACGAGGACGGTCGTCGGCAGCGGGAAGACGTCGCGTGGGATCGCGGTTCACGGTGGGAACGTCGCGTGGACTTCGGACGGCAGGGCCACCTACTCCTCGAATGAATCGAACAACAAGTACTTCGGCGAGCGCGCTGGGCTTTGGTCCGGCTTCCGTACCATCGCGCTCGACGACACGGCTGTATACGACGCCTCTCGAGGGGCGGAGGTCATTCGCTTCCCACTCGACGGGTCGCCAGAGGAGCGGCTGATGCTCGCCGCCAACGTGACGCTCCGAAGCAACGCGACGCACCTGTTCACGGTCGGACCGCACGTGATGGACTTCGCGTTTCCGAACAGGAAGGGCGTCCTCTACATGCCGAAGGCGGGTGGCGAGCCGAAGCTCATGGAGCTCGTTGCGACGACGCCGCTGGAGGTGGCGATCCTCGGCCCGGTGGACATGGCGGTCGAGGGCGACGAGGTCTTCATCGTGGGCAGCGCTGGCGTCCACTGGGCGCGCGTCGGTGAAAGCTTCAAGCCACTGACCTCGAAGCCGACGGTCTCCGAGCTACAGCCGACAAGCGGAAACAACGGCATCGCCGTCAACGCCACGCACGTGTTCTGGACCGGCCACGGCCTCGACGGCGCCGCTCGCTCGAAGGGTCAGGTCTACCGCGTGGCCCGCTGCAAGTAGCGCGAGCTTGGGGTCAAGGCTCGAGCAGCGGTCAGCAATCGGCAACGTGTCGTAGATCCTGACCACGTACGGGTTCGGCCCCGGCCACGCGAACGCCGCAGGCGTGCCCGTCGACGACGGCTTCGTGATCGTGAGCCCGTCGTTGCATATGCTCACGAGTCGGCAGTTCCGCGGCCGAGGCCACGTCAAAGTCGGCCCAAGGCGCCGATGTCGCATGGACCTCTTCAACGAGCAGTTGATCCCGGTCGCGCCGTATGTGGCGAAGATCGTTGAGACGCCTGACGGCATGTCGAATGCGTACGG
>JAFAER010000097.1 GCA_023423895.1 Pseudomonadota bacterium | reverse complement strand
TAGAGCGTCGCGGACTCATCCGGCGAACGCCGCGCCAATCACGCAGCATCGAATTGTGCGTGGCAGCCGAAGAAATTCCCCGGCTGCTTCCGCAATCGATCGTTACCTCTGTGCCGCGGTACTAGAGCGGTGCGGCACGATCGACCGACGACGAGTCGTCACTTGCTGGTGGTGTTGCTGCCCAACTCTCGGCGGGGACCGTTGGCAACGCAGGCGCCGTTCGCGCACGCATAAAGCTGCTGGTAGCCACATCCCTTGACGAGCACCGCGCTTGCTCCGTCGACATTCTCCGTCTGGACGTCGCCCTCGGAACACTGGAATTCAGCGACGTACATGGCCTTTGCCTTGTTTACCGAATACGTGGTCGCGCACCCGAGAAGCAGTCCCAACGTCATGAGAACGCAACGAGCTTTCATCAGCATCCTCTCGATAGACCGACTCGACGCTGGGTAGAGCCACGCGCCAGCAAGGTGTCGCACAAATGTGCGAAGGAGCCAGGACGTGGAGGTGCGAGCGCCACCCGACCTTCCCTTGCCACTGCGACCTGCCATCCGAGCTGTCGGGACTGCACATCAATCGCCCGAACGCTCTCCATGGCATTCGTCACGGGTGCATCCGCGATCTTCCTGATGGTTGCCGTCAGGATGCATCGGCGGAGCCGTCGCGCGGCTCGGCGTCCGCGGAGGCATCCGCTTCTTCGTACCCGGGGCAGGGCACGCACCCGAGGCCGGAGCCGGGAGCGATCGCGCACTCCCACTCGCCCGAGGCGCACGTGCAGATCCATCGCGTGTTGCACACCATCCGAACGCCGGGGCCGCACGTCGAGGAGGAATGCGAGCAACGTGCCCCGGCGGAGCAACTTCCGGTGGGCACGTCCGCCGTCGCACACGACGGGGCCTCCTCTTCGCTCGCGACCTCGTCGCCGCCGGCGTCGTTCGGCGCGCTGTCCGTCGAGGAGCTGCAAGCGCTCGCGGCCAGAAGGAAAACAGCCATCACGGCAGCGCGTCGGGAGAAGTGGCGCGGCATGAGAAATCCGTAGCACGCGATCCTCCGCGGCGCAGTTGCCTGGTTTCGTCGACTCGGCAACTTCGGCGAAGTGGCCACGTGGCCACGTGACCGGGGAACCCTCGCGGGGGAGTTGCCTGGTTTCGTTAACTCGGCAACTACGGCGAAGAGGCACCACGCGACCACGTGACCCGGCGCCGCTTGACCGAGCGGGCGCTGGTTAGGGGAATTCCACTACCCCGACCTCAGAACGACTTGAGGTCCGAAATGAGCCGCTTCGAGATGACGATGCGCTGGATCTGTCCGGTGCCCTCGAAGATGTCGTAGACCTTGATGTCGCGGAACCACTTCTCGAGGAGCTGGTGGTCCTTCGCGATCGAGCCCTCGGCGCCGCAGATCTCGATCGCCTCGATGCACGCGCGAATGGCGGCCTGTCCGGCCATCGCCTTCGACATGCTGGCCTCCTTCGCGTTCGGCTCGCCGGCGTCGGCCATCCACGCAGCACGCCAGGTGAGCGTGCGGGCGGCCTCGAGGCTCCGGCCGATGCGTGCGAGCCGCTCGGCGATCGCCGAGTAGCGCGGGATCGGACGCGAGAGGACGTAGTGCTCCTTCACGAAGTCGCACGTGTATTCGTATGCGGCGCGCCCGATGCCGAGCGCCATGGCCGCGACGAGCGGACGCGTGTTGTCGAAGGTCTTCATCGCGGTCATGAAGCCTTCCTTCGAGACGTATCGAGCCTCGCCGCCGAGGAGGTTCTCCTCCGGGACGCGGCAGTCCTCGAGCACGAGCTCGGCGGTCTCGCTCGCGCGGAGGCCCATCTTGTCTTCGATGCGGCCGACGCCGAAGCCCGGCGTGCCCTTCTCGACGACGAACGCGCGATGTCCGGCGCGTCCGAGGCCAGCGTCGACGGTGGCGAAGATCACCGTCCACGACGCGCGCGCGCCGTTCGTGATGTAACACTTGCGCCCGTTCAGGACCCAGTGCGCACCGTCCTTGCGGCACGTGGTGCGGATGCCGGCGACGTCGCTTCCTGCGGCCGGCTCGGTGAGCCCGTAAGCGCCCCAGCGGAGCGGCGTCTCGTCGTCGAAACGGAAAATGGAGAAGAAGCGCTTCTTCTGCTCGGGCGTGCCGCTCGCGCGGACGGGCGGTCCTCCGAGGCCGGGCCCCGGGAGGCACAAGAGGAGACCGGGATCGCCCCACGAGAGCTCCTCGGCCCCGAGGACGCCGAACAGGTTCGCGCCGCCGCGCTTCTTGTCGGTCTTCTCGGAGCTCTCCTTGCTGCTCTCCTTGCCGCGACCGTCCTCCTTGCCACCGTCGTCGGCGTCCGGGCCGAGGCCGCCCATCATGCCGCGCGCTCCCATCGACGAAGCGAGCATCATGTTGCGGAGGAAGTCCTCCGGGACGCCGCCCTCGCGATCCCAGGCTAGCGCCTGCGGGCGAATCACGTTCTTCGCGAGGCCACGGATCGCCTCGCGCATCTCGAGGTGCTTCTTGCTGAACGAGAACTCGATCGTCATGGGTGAATGCCGCCTCTCTCGTGATCCGGTCAGACGAACGCGTTCTGCGTCTCGGGAGTGGGAAGGACGAGCCCGGGATCGAGCGGCACGCCGAGTGTGACCGCCGCCGCGAGCTGGTCGGCCTGCTCGGCCGTCATCCCGCACAGCCCGAGCTGCTTCGCGTCGCGCATCAGCTTCTCGACGAGGTAGTCGCGCATGAAGCCCGCGCCGCCGTGGAGCTGCACGCCGTCGTCGCCGCAGCGCATCGCCGCTTCGTGTACGAACGAGACCGCCTGCGCGGTGAGAAGGAGCGCATCCTTCGCGCTTCCTTCACCGCGCCCGAGCGCGTCCCACGCAGCGGCCGCGCGCCAGACGAGGCCGCGGCCGGCGTCGACGTCCATCGCGCGGTCCGCGATGGTGAACGCGATCGCCTGGAAGTGACCGATCGGTTTTCCGAACGCCTTCCGCGTGTCGACGTACTCGCGCGTGACCTCGAACGCGGCGCGCGACAGCCCGACGCCGCGGGCTGCGACGAGCAGCGCATTCTTCGCGAAGAAGCGGACGAGCGATGCCATGAAGTCCGCGCCGCCGGCGAGGCGGGCCGACTCCGGAACGACGACGCCTCGGAGCTCGATGCCGCCGAAGCTCGCGGCGTCGAGGCCGAGCGTCGAGGCTCGCTCGGTGACCGTCAGCCCATCGGCGCTCCGGTCGACGAGAAAAGCGCCGATCCCGCTCCAGCCGGCCGCTTCGTCGAGCTGCGGTTGCGCGAAGACGACGAACTGCTCGGCGCGATCGGCGTTCAGGACGTAGGCCTTCGCGCCGTCGAGGCGCCAACCATCGCCGTCTTTCGTTGCGATCGTCGAGAAGCCGGGGCGCTCGGGATGTGCCTTGGGTTCGCCCCAGGCCACCGCCCCGAACCGGGCGTGACCGTCGTCACGCGCGAACGGTGCGAGCGCAGCACCTGCTTGCTCCTCGGTGCCGAGCTCGACGAGCGCGAGCCCGAACGCTCCAGGACCAGCGAGCGCGAACGGCGCTGCGGGATCTCCCCAGGCGATCTCCTCTTCGAGCAGGACGGCCGTCGTGAACCCGAGGCCTGCGCCGCCGAGCGCTTCGGGAAGCGCAACGAGCCCGAGCCCCAGCTCGTGAGCCGTCCTTCGAACGGCTTCGGGGAGCTCGCGCGCCTTCTCGAAGTCGCGGACGTTCGGCCGCAGCACAGCGCGCGCGAACTGCGCGACCGACTCCACCATGAGCCTTTGGTCCTCGGTGGGCTGGAAGCTGATCATGAGCCAATCTTTTACGTGCGAAACATCGGTACGGCAAACGACCCGCGCAGCGGTCCGTGCTTGCCGCCACGCCACCGTGTGTCAGAGCCAGTGCAGCCACGCCCATGAAGCCGCGAAGACGGGCTGGTGTGCGGCGACTCCGATGGAATGCCGGGCACGGTCCGCTGCGATTCGATGGGCTGCTGGCGCACGGGGATCTGCGTGGAGTCCCCGTTTGCGAACACGTCCTCGTCTTCCGGGAGCTCGGGCTCCTCGGGCCTTCCAGAGCCGCCGCCCGACGAGTGCAGCCCGTTCAAGGAGAACAACGACACGTGCCCGCCAGGCATGGAGTGTCATCTCGTGCGGGATCACTGGGGCTGCGTCTGAGCGCACCGAGCCGATCGAGACGGCCAGACCTCGCGCAGACGGCAGACGTGGTGCTCGAGCTCGCGCTTTCCGCTACGCGGCGTCGGCCGCTGCTCGAGAATCGGCCGGGACAAAGACCTGAACGCTTGGTGCGGCTTCACGAACGGCTCGAGGCCGGCTAGAAGGTCGTTCCTCTCTCTCCTCTGGCAGTGGCCCTGCCAAATCAGCGAGAGAGCTGTGAGATCGGCTTGACGGATGCGCGACTGGCGCGTACGTTCCCGCCCCCTTCCGCCTCAGGCGGATCCTGACGTTGTTCGAGAGGCAAGAGATGGCAACGCCCGAGGCCGAGAAGGCCGCAAAACCGAGGAACCTGCACCGTAGCTACGTGGCTACCCCGAAGGACGCGATCGCGAATCGTGTTTGGTGGGTCATCGACGCAACGGACAAGCCGCTCGGTCGCCTCGCGAGCCACGTCGCGTCGGTGCTTCGTGGGAAGCACAAGCCGACGTACACCCCGCACGAGGACGCTGGTGACTTCGTCATCGTCGTCAACGCGGACAAGGTGAAGCTCACGGGCAACAAGCTCGACCAGAAGCTCTACTCGCACCACTCGGGCATTCCGGGCGGGTTCAAGCAGGTGAGCTACCGCACCCTGCTCCAGGACAAGCCGGAGTTCCCGATCGAGAAGGCCGTGAAGGGCATGCTCCCGAAGAACGTCCTCGGTCGGCAGATGTTCGGCAAGCTCAAGGTCTACGCGACCCCGGACCACCCGCACACCGCGCAGCAGCCCAAGGCCCTCGAGATCAAGTAAGGCAAACGATGAGCACCGCTTCCAATCGCACGTACGCCACCGGCAAGCGCAAGACGGCCATCGCCCGTGTCTGGCTCTCGCCCGGCTCGGGACAGGTCACCGTCAACGATCGTCCGGCCGACCAGTACTTCGAGCGCGAGACCTCGATCATGGTCATGAAGCAGGCGCTCGAGCTCATCGAGGCGATCGACCAGTTCGACGTCTGGGCGACGGTCCGCGGCGGCGGTCACTCGGCGCAGGCCGAGGCGATGCGTCATGGCATCTCCCGCGCGCTCATCGCGATGGATCCGGAGAAGCGCAGCGTGCTCAAGCGCGCGGGCTTCCTCACGCGCGACGCTCGTAAGAAGGAGCGCAAGAAGTACGGTCAGCCGGGCGCCCGCAAGCGCTTCCAGTACTCCAAGCGCTGATCTGCTCCGCGCGCGCTCGTTCCCATCCTGGATGGATGGAGCGAGCCGCAAGTCACATCGTCGAAGGCCGGTCACCTCACAGCGGGTGGTCGGCTTTCGCTGCATCTGGCGCAATCGTCGAAGGCCGGTCCACCTCTCACGTCGGGGGGCCGGCCTTCGGTGCGTTCGGAGGCGGCGCGACGCGCGCGCGAGCGCCGGGACGGACCAGCGCGACGCGTGCGCGTCAGGGGATCATCTTCTCGACGGACGGCGTGAGGCTCTCGAGGACGATCGACGGGCCGACATCGACCGTGGCGAACGGCAGATCGGCCGGCGCGAAGTCGTCGGGGCTCAGCGCGATCGCGCAGGTCGTCATGGGCGCGGCCTGTGTGCCGGGCTCCACGAACGCCGGGTCGAAGGGAGCATCGAGCGTGCGGGCGGGCAGCTTGCTGATCCAGAGACCGGAGCGGCTCGGCCCGGCATGGCTCGCGGACGTCGTGGCGTGCGAGAAGACGAGCACGCCGCCGTCGTTCGTCATCCGGAGCGCGCCGGTCTTGACGTCCCAGGCCCCTCCCGCGTCCTTCAACGCGAGCTCGCGTTGCGAGGTGACGACGCCCTGCGCGTCGTGATGCGCGAGGAGCAGCGACGTCCCCTTGATCGGGACGCCGATTCCCGCCGTGAGGAAGCCCGTCACCGGAAGCTGCGCGATGGCGTTGGTGCGGTCGTCCTTCAACGCGTCGTCCGTCGACCACGTGCCTACCGATGCGCTCGCGCCGTCGGGCGAGATCTGCGCGATGAACGCTCGCTCCGGCCCCTGGTGATACGTCCCGACGAGCGCGACCGCCTTGGACGCGAGTCGGATCCCGTGGCTCGGCCGCACGCGTGTGTCGTCGCAGACCCTCATCGTCTTCGCGTACGCCACCGAGCCGTCGGCTCGCAGGCGCGCGACATGCGCCTTCATCGACCCGGCCGCCCACGAGTAGCCGGCGAGCGTGGCTTCGTCACCGTCGGCCACGAGGACGGGCGCATACGTCTTCGCCGTCTCCCACTGGAACGTCTTCGACCAGAGCAGCTGGCCCTTCTTGTCGATCCGCAGGAGGATCGCCGGACCGTCCTTCGACGTCTCTTCGATCCCGTACTGGACGAGGGCCCCTCCGTCCGGCATCGGCACGAGCCCCGTCGGTCCAATCGCGAACGGGAGCGCTGCGTCGGCGGGCCGGTATCGGTTCGCCCAGACGAGATCGCCGTCCTGATCGACCTTCATCACGGTGAAGCGCGAGCTCGCGACCCAGATGTTCGTGTCGAGCGCCTGCACGGCGAATGCGCTCTTCGCCTCGTCGAACGCGACCTCTTCGTCGCCGACGCCGGGGAGTCGGAGCCGCTTCGCCCAGAGGACGTCGCCGTTCTCGGACATCTTGATGACGCCCTGGATCCCCTTGCCGGCGACGAGCCATCCTCCGTCGATGGTCTTGTCGGTGTGGAGGCCGTGCTGCTCTGCGTTCCGTCGAGGCGTGTCGCCTTCGTCGTGACCCGGGCGTGCAGGTGCTTGAATGCGAGCTGCACGGGAACGGGATGCACCTTGACCACCGTCTCGTCGCCTTCGGTCACGACCGACTCGACCTGTCGCAGGATGCCGTCGGGGGTCGTCGAGCTCGCTCCGCCGACGAGCACGTCGTCCTTCTTCAGACCGGCGAGCTTCGCGGGCGACCCCTTGAAGCGGAGCGTCCCGTCGTCCGGACCGGTGCTGGTCACCAGAGCGAGCGTTGCCGCGTCGAGCTCGCGTGCCCAGGGCTGGAGCTCGTAGGTGATCTCGTCGGGTGGCGGTCCCTCCGTCGACGTCGCAACGTCATCTCCGCAACCGAACACCGCAGGCGCTACGACGAGACCCAGGAGCAAGCCACGAGCACGGAGCATCGAGCTCCACCGTACGTCGCGGGCACCCGGGCGAGCCAGACCCCCGCGTGTCGCCCGGACGAACGACGTCGGCGCGGAACGCAAAACAGGCCGCGTTCTCGACGAACGCGGCCCGCTTCGACGGCCCTCATGACGCGATCGGCGGTCGCTTCGCTTGCCGACCCGCCGAGACGGCGCTCAGGGGAACTGGCGTGAATTCGAGGTGCGGATGAACTCGTTGTACTGCTTGATGACCTCGTCGCCCGTCTTCCAGGACGCGACGCCGTTGCTGCAGTTGCCGAGCTTGTCCATGTCGATCTTGCCGGAGGGCGTCTTCGCCTTCGCGGGAGCGTCCTGGAGGCAGCGCCAGAAATCCTTCGCGGCGCGCTTGAAGTCGCCCGCTTCCTTCACGAACTGGTTGTAGTTCGACTCGCTCATCGGAAAAGCAGGGTTGGTGGCGAGCGCGAGCTCCGCCTTGTGCCCCTGACCGTATTCGGTGAGCTCGTCGAGCGACTTCTCGAACTCCGTGTATGCCGCGACGTAGAGGCTGCCGTCGATGTCGTCGTCCTCGCCGATCGGATCGCTCGCTTCGACGAGCTCGCGCGCCGTGATCAGGACCTTCTTGCGGCTGTAGCGGAACTTCTTTCCGTCCTCGCGCTCGATGCGGCCGAGGACGCGCTGTGCGAGCGGCTTCGTGATCCCGTCGAGGGTGTCATGGAGGTTCTTGTCCGCGGTCGAGAAGCGGGTCCATGCTGCGACGAGCCGCGGGTGCATCGCCTTGCCCTTGGCCCACTTGTCGTCCTTGAACAGCTTCAGCTCGTAGTACGTGTCCATCTCGGTCATGAGCCGATCGATCTCGGTCGCGGCGAGCGAGAACTCCGCGCCGGCCTCCTCCAGCTTCGGTTCGGAGGGCGGCATGATCTTCGAACGCGACACGCCCGCCGAGCAGTTCGTCGCGGCGCCGACGGGGAGGCGGTAGATGTCGGCCATCGTCTCTTTGCCGGTCGGGCCCGTCCGCGGGACGTACGTGAAGTAGCGGTGGCGGGACTGGTGGATCGGCGACGAGAGCGAGTTGAGGCACTTGATGTACTCGTCGAGCTTCTCTTGGAGCTGCTCGTCCGCGTCGTCCTGTTCCGTCGCCGCGGCAGCCGTCGTCGCGGCGCCCGCATCCCCTCCGCCGAACTTCTTCTTGAGCAGGCTCTTGCACCCCACCGATGACAACGCCACGCATGCGAGCAGGCCCGTCGTAACGACCCTGCCCACGACCCCCGAGACACTCGTGCCCATCCGGAATCCTCCCAGTGCCCCGTCACTGCGGCGACGAGGAGCGGCGAGGATAGACTCTCTCTCGAAGCGACCGGAAGTGCTAAGAGGGGGACGTGAACATGTCCGGCCGCTCGCGCAACTCGATGGCGGTGAAGCTTTTTCCCCGCAGTTTCATCGCGTTCGGTCGCGCATGCCGCGCCGCCGTCCTGGCGGGCGCGGTGTTCACGACAGGTGCCGCGCTGGCTCCGCGTGCTGCGGAGGCAGCGATCGTCGAGCGCGTCGTGGCGGTGGTCGGCGAGCGCCCCATCCTTCTCTCCGAGCTGCGCCAGCGGGCGCGCCCTCATCTCGTCCGCATCGCGATGTCGACGCAGAACGCGTCCCAGCAAGCGGCGGCAGAGAGCGAGATGTTCCGGGAGCTGCTCACCCGCCTCATCGACGAGCGGCTCGAGGAGCAGGCCGCCGACAAGGCTCATCTCTCGGTGACGCCCGAGGAGGTCGACAACGGCATCCGTCAGGTCGCCGCGCAGGCCAGGCTCGATCCGAAGCAGCTCATCGCAGAGGCCAAGCGGCAGGGGCTCACCGAGCAAGACTACCGCGACGAGATCCGCCGGCAGGTGCTCGAGGGCAAGCTGATCCAGCTCCGTGTTCGCGGACGCGTCCGCGTCACCGAACAAGACGCTCGCGCCGCCTACACCAACTTCGTGAAGGAGCTCGCGCAGCAGTCGCCCGTCGAGCTGCGCATCCTCGTGCTGTCGATCCCGCCCGGGACGAACGAGCAAACTGCAGCGGCCCGCGTGACCCTCGCCGAAGAACTGTCGCGTCGCGCCCGGTCGGGCGAAGACTTCTGCCACCTCGTCCTGGAGTACAGCGACGATCCGTCGACGAAGAACACGTGCGGATCGCGTGGACCCGTGCCGCTCCAGGCGTTGTTCCCCGAGCTGCAAGAGGTCGCGCGGACGCAAAAGCCCGGCGAGACGTCGGCCCCGATCGTCTTCAGGGATCCGACGGGACAGCAGGCCGTCCTCGTCGTGCAGACCATCGCGAGCCAGGGCAAGGCCCCGCCGTTCGAGCAGGTTCGGGATCAGATGATGGAGCGCGCCTACGTGGAGGCGACGGAGCGCCAGCGAAAGCAGTGGCTCCAGGAGCTCCGGCGCGGCGTCTACATCGACGTCCGCCTCTGAGTGAGCTCCGCGGCGAAGTGAGCCACGTCGCCGCGACGTTCCGCGGCTGCGCGCCTTTTGCCCGCATTGACACCCCGTGAGCTGAGATTGTTATCTGTGGTGGAGCGATAGCCTCGCCACCTTCCGAAGAGGGAGCACAGGGCCCGGGGGAACGAGAGGGGAAACCAAGAAGCCCGCGTGTGCGCACCCCAACGTCGTGGGGGCGCTACGCGGGCTTCTAACTATCTGGCGCGCGACGAGCCGCGCTCGATCACTCGGCGACGGTGAGGCGCACCGAGAGGAGCTCGGCCATGCGCTCGACCGCGCGCGTTGCGTTCGACTTCGACGCATACGTCTCGCCGCGCGCGATGACCTCTCCGTTCGTGGCCACGAGGTTCACGGCCCAGCCGCCGTCCCACGCCTCGAAGATCTCGAAACGCGACGTGTCCTTGCCGTTCGCCTGCACGGAGGTGATGCCGGCCTTCGCGCTCGACTTCGCCGTGTAGCCCTGCGAGCCGAGAAGGATCTCGCCGTTGCCTGCGCGGAGGCGGAAGTACGCCTTGCCGTCCTCGCCTGTGAACAGCTCGAATCGCTCGCGGCGCGGAGCAGCTTTCGCCTCTTGGTTGGCGATGCGAACGAGGGCGCGAACCGTCCGAGCGCCACGCTCGGCGTTCGACTTCGAGACGTAGAGCTCGCTCGTCCCGATGATCTCGCCGTTGCCGGCCTTCAGGTTGAAGTACCAGTCGCCGTTCTTCGCCTCGAGGACGTCGAAGTTGCGCTTGTCGAAGCCGTTCTCGAGGACGGAGGCGACGCCCTCCTCGGCGGACGCGAGCGCCTTGTAGCCCTGCGAGCGCAGGACGTTCTCGCCGTTGGCGGCCATGAGGTTGAAGTAGTGACGACCGTCGAGACCCTGGAAGGTTTCGAAGTACGCGCTCCGTGAGACGAGATCCTGGGACGTCTCCTCGACCTCGGTTTCCTCGGCGTCGGTGGGCGCCAGACAGGCGACGGACGACAGCGACAAGGCGACGACGGCGGCGAGCGCGCGGATGTGACGGATCATTTTCTCTTCTGCTCCAGACTTCCTTTCTTCGAATCGGCACCGCCGCGGCCGCTCGGGGCTCAGGGACCTCTGCGGAAAATCGCGTCGATGGGGCCCCCGGGGGTTTCACCCCGGACACCTTTCGCGCGGGCCACGAAGGGACCGCGACGCGAGCTGCCTTCTGACACTCGAGCTCTGTGTGGGCAAGTGGTTTTTTACCCCCAGAAGGCCTCCAGCGGTGGCTGGGGAAAGACATGGAACAAAACGAAATCCCCGTTTTAGATCACGCGGATGCGCCGCGCTGTTTTCCACAGGCGCGCGGATGCACCAGTGGACAAAGCGCTCGGATCACGTCGATTTCAGGCCGCGGTACGCGTTGGCCCAAGCCGTCACGAGCCCGAGCTCGACGAGCGCGTCGAGCAGGTAGACCTTCGGCAGGACGCGCTTGGCCGTGTAGACGATGTCGATCGCGGCGAGCGCCGCAGGAGCGCCCGCGCCGAGCACTGCGATGTCCTTCGTCACGTGACGTCTCTTCGCGCTCGAGAGGAGCGCGCCGCCGATCGCCGCGATGAGGAGGCCGACCGTACGCACGAGCCAGCGATCTCGCTTGCGCCCGGTGACCGCCTCGAACGAGCGCATGTGCACGACCGGCCATAGGCCGCTCGCGACGAAGAACGCGCCGTGGGCGGCGGCAAGCGCATGCGGATGCCCATCGCTTCGTGTCGGCACGTCGCGTCGCGTGCGCTTTGCCGGTGGCCACGCCACGACGGGTGCCGCGGCCGGCGGACCGACGCAAAGCGGAGTGAACGAGGGCGGATCGCTGCAGGGGAAGCTCTCGAGGCCGGCCTGGTCGACGAGGTCGTCGAGCGACATCGGGCCCTCGGAGCTGTCTGCTCCACTCCGCTTCTCGAGCGTAGCCATCTCGTCGGTCGTGCTCACGCTTGCCTCCCGCTGCCTGGAAGGGAGGGGGACGCAAGTGCCGTTCCGATGAGAGAGCGAGCGCGCCGTCGTCGCGCGGCGCTCAGCGCTTGCGGACGTCGCCCTTCGACAGGTGCTTGATCGCCTCGCCGAGGCCTTCGAGCGTGAGCTGGTACATGGAGAAGATCTTCGAGATTTCCTCTGCCGTGCCTCCGCGCCAGTAGCTCGGCGGATCCGGGTTGAGCCACACCGCACGGCGGAAGTGGTCGGCAAGCTTCGTCAGGACCTTGTGCCCCGTCGTCGGCTCTCCAGCCTGGCCGGTCGCGTAGTACTCGTAGTCGCCTGCGCCGAGGAGCTCGGCCGGGTGCATGGCCGCATCCCCGACGACGACGAGCTTCCATTCGGCGCCGAGCTCGTGCAAGAGATCGTCGACGCGAACCGGATCGCTGAAGCGTTCCGTCTCGTACACGCGCGCGTAGACGCAGTTGTGGAAGTAATACGTCTTGAGCGAGCGAATGTTCGACGCGCGCTTCGCCGCGCTGAACAGCCGCGAGACGATCTCGATGTGCGGATCCATCGAGCCGCCGACGTCCATCAAGAGGAGCACGCGCACGTTCGACTTGCGCGGCGGGCGAACGACGATCTCGAGCTCGCCGGCGTTCTTCGCGGTCGCGTCGACGGTCGCATCGAGATCGAGCTCGTCGGGCTGCCCCTCGCGCTGGAATGCGCGAAGCTTGCGGAGCGCGACTTCGATCTGGCGGACGTCGAGGAGCAGGTCCGATCGGTACGGGCGGAATCGCCGCGCGTCTGCGATGCCCATCGCGCTCCGGCCGCCGCCCTGCTGCCCGACACGAAGCCCCGTCGGATGGGCGCCCTGCGCACCGAACGGGCTCGTGCCGCCCGTGCCGATCCAGCGATTGCCGCCTTGATGGCGGCCGCGCTGCTCCTTCATCCGTTCTTCGAACATCCGCTTCAGCTCGGCCATGTCGAGCGACTGCAGCTCTGCCAGCTCCTCTTCGGAGAGCTGCTTGCGGTTCGCGGGATCCGCGAGCCAGGCCTCGAGCTCGTCGATGAGCTCGAGACTCTTCGTCTCGATGCCACGAAAGTGCGCGAGGAACGCCTCGTCGAACTTGTCGAGGTCGCTCTCGCGGTGAACGCAGATCGCGCGGGCCAGATGGTAGAAGCCGTCGAGCGAGCTCTCATGGAGTCCCATCACGAGCGCCTTCCCCAGCGCCATCGCTTCCTGCGCGCCGACCTTCACCTTGCGCGCGCGCAGCTCATAGAGAAACGGAACGAACGCAGCACTCATGAAGGCAGGCTCCAGACTCCAGGCCCCAGGCTCCAGCGAGAAGCGGGCAGCTCGAGCGCCCACCGGATCCGCGCAAGTCTCACGGCCACAGCCAAACCATAAGTCACGAGCCCCCAACCCACGAACCACGAAGATCGCGCCCCCCCAAAAGCTCGCGCTTCTCTTCTTCCTCTCTTCTCGTCCTGAGGCGCGAAGCCTGAGGCCTGAAGCCTGTAGCCTGACCCTCTGGAGCCTGGAGCCTGGAGCCTGAAGCCTGGAGCCTCTCTCCTCCCCCCTACCTCGTCTGTCCCCGCCCGCAGCGCGCGTCCCCGAGCGTCCTCGCATGAGCCTCGTAGTCTCCCAGCGGCACCGACGCTGGAAGGACGAGCGCGCCGTCGTAGTTCCCTCGCTCGTCCGTTGCGAGGACGCCGACCGGAACGTCTCCATGGGTTCGGCTGTGCAACACGATCTCGACGGCGACGTGGCTGCAGGGCTCGCCGTCCGCCGTCACCTGGCCCCTGACGGGAAGCGGCGCGCCGCGACGCGCGTCGGAGCCGCCGAGGGTCATCGTCACGCTCGACGTCGGCCGATCGTCCGGACCTGGGAGCGTGACCGGCCGCAGGTTGGTCGACATGCCGCCGCTCGCTCCGCTTGCACCGCCGCCGCTGCTCATCCCGCCGAATGGACCGCTGACGCCGGCGCTCGCGCTACCAGCGGGGCTCAGGCCGAGGTTCGGATCGGGCGCACCCGGGTTTCCGGCGGACGTCGTCGGCGACGGCGCTGCCGGGGCGTTCGGCCCGCCCGGCGCAGCGCGACGCGCGCGGTCGGCGAGATCGTCTCCGCGAGAAGCGCCTTGCGGCCAGTTGAACGGGTCGGGCGGCGGCTCGTAGGGGACGTTCGTCGAGAGCGGGTCGTTCAGCGTCCGTCCCGCGCCGCCGAGGTCGATGCGTCGCCAGAGCTGTCCGTCATCGACCTCGACCCACGCGTGCGCCTCGTTCGAGATCATGCGCGTCGGGATCCCGAGATGGAGGGCCGTCACGAGGAAGGCGAACGCGCGATGGCGGCAGACCCCTTTCTGCTGCAGCGCGAGATCGAGGTAGATGTCGCCGCGACCGGTCGGAGGGTCCTCCGAGTCCTGGAACGCGCGGAAGTACGCAACGAGCTTCGTCACGACCTCGCGCGGGGAAGTGCGCTGCGATACCCCGATCTTCTGCGCGACCTGGGCTGCGGCCATCTGCACGTTCGGCGGCAGCGGCGCGACCGGACGAAGCTGCGCGCGCGTGGGGTTGCCGAAGTCCCCTCCGAACGCCGCGCGCGGAATCGACAGCTCCATCACCAGTCGTGCGCGTGTCGTCGCGTCACCCTCGATGAACCAGTTGTCGGCGCCGTCTTTGTACAGCGTGAACTTCACGTCCTGCGTCTGGATGCCCGCGCGAGCCCGCAACACCCGAGCGCCTGGCCCGACCGACGGGATCCGCACCTTCCGCCCGGCGGCGAGGTCGATGACCATGTCCGCGTAGAAGTGCTCCTCGGAGGAGTCCGGCACAGGCATCGGCGACACCGGCAGCGGCATCGCGTGCGAGTCCCTCACCGAAAGCGTGTAGTTTGCATCGACGGTGTCGAACGCCGACAGACGTTTGAACGGTGCCGTCGACGGCGAGAACGGATCGTCGTACGGAAGCGCGTCCGGACGGCGCGTGTCGCGGTCGGGCCGGAACGTCGAGCCCGGCGCATCCGTCCGCGGGACGGGGCTGTAGGGTGCATCGCCGCTGCCGAACGGACGGGCAGGGTCGGGCGCGGAGACGAGCCCACGAGGGGTGTTGATCGCGGCCGGCAGATCTCCTTCGAGCGCGATCGACAGTGCGACGTCCTCCCGCGGATCCGGCGGAATCGGCTCGTGCAACGTGGGACTGCCTCGCTGCGCGATCGCAGGCGGCGTCAGCGCGAGGACGAGCAGCGGAAGGGCGAGCACGCGGGCCCGCCTCTTCGCGTTTGCGCTTGTCGACGGCCTCGGCACTGCCAGGAGTGTATACGCACCGCGCCGGAAGTTCCTGGCGGTCTCGAGCTCAGCCGCTCGCCTCGTCGCTCAGCGGATGCCGCTGCGCGTCCCGGAGCTCCGCCATCCGCCGGGCTCGTAGACGTAGCGGCCGTCTTGCATCGACGTGACCTTCGGCGCAGCCCAGACCGCGCCGGCCGGCGGTGCCTCCCAGTGCCCTGGGATCCAGGCGTACTGCATACCAGTCCAGTGCCAGTAGCCCGCGACCCAGGTGGCCTGCGGGGTCGGCGGCGGCGGCCGGTCTTCGCGAACGGGCGCAGGTGGCGGCCCGCTCACCACCACACCCCGCGTCGGGGACTCGGGCTCGTTCACGACACATCCGGTCGCGATCGCCGCCAGTACCATCGTCGACTTCCACCCGGCACGCATGGTCGAATTGCCCCCGCGTCTTCAGCTCGATCGAGGTCTCACGAGCCCCATCATTTCACGGCATCCTCGGTTCAACTACGGATGGGGGACCCTGGGTCCTCCCTGGCCACTGCGTCTCGAATACGGCTCGCGCCAGCACGCTTCCCCTGACAGTTTGCCACGTCGAGAGAATCTCGCCACCTCCAGAGCAGAGCGGGCGATGATGCCGACATGTCGTCCCCGCATCCGGACCTCGAGCGTCAGCTCTCGTCGATCGATTCCTCGCTCAGGCAGCGCCTCGACCATGCCGGCTTCGATCAGGCACGGTTCCTCGAGCGCGCAGCGACGTTGACCGAAGGCGATGCAGACGTGCGGCGGCGCACGCGCAACACGGTGAAGGGCGAGGTCACCGCTCCGCGCTCTGGAGAGATCGCAGAGCTCCCGCCCGCCGGGTCTCCGGAGCGGGAGCGGCTTCGAGCGCGGGGAGCCGCGGCCCTCGCGGCCGGTGAGCTCGCGTTCTGCACGATGGCCGGAGGAATGGCGACCCGCATGGGTGGGATCGTGAAGGCGCTCGTCGAGGTCTTCGACGGGCACACGTTCCTCGATCTTCGCCTCGGGGAGAATCGTTCGGCCAGCGCACGAGCGGGGCGGCCCGTACCGCTCTGGCTGATGACGAGCGAGGCGACTCACCAGTCCCTGGTCGACGCGCTCTCGAAGGCCGGTGCGCCCGCTCATGTCGCGTGCTTCATGCAAGACCTCTCGCTTCGGTTGAACCCGGACGGCACGTTGTTCATCGGCGACGACGGGCAACCGAGCATCCACGCGACCGGCCACGGTGACCTCGTCGATGCGCTTCGCCGATCGAAGCTGCTCGACGGCTTCATCGCGGACGGCGGCAAGTACGTCTGGATCACGAACATCGACAACCTCGGGGCGTCGATCGACGAGGCCGTGCTCGGCCACTTCATCGAGGCGACCGAGCGAGGGTTCGACGTCCAGTGCGAGGTCTGCGCGAAGGGTGGCGACAAGGGCGGAAGCCCCGTTCACGCCGAGGGGAAGCTCCAGGTCCTGGAGGAGTTCCGCATGCCGCCGACGTTCGACCCGAGCACCGTCGACGTGTTCAACACGAACACGTTCCTCGTGCGCGCGGAGCCGCTCGCGAAGGCACCGATGGGCTGGACGTTCTTCGAGGTCGAGAAGAAGGTCGACGACCGTCCGGCGATCCAGTTCGAGCGTCTCGTCCAGGAGATCACAGCGCATCTGCCGTCCACGTACCTGCGTGTCCCGCGGGCTGGCGCAGAGTCCAGGTTTCTTCCGGTCAAAGACTTCGACGAGCTCGCTCGGCGCAAGGACGACATCGTCACGGTCGCCCGGGCGCGAGGGATGGCGTCGCCGGGCGCCTGAGGCGGAACCCAGTTCCGCCGATCCTGCACAGACACGAGCCGTGATCGGATCTCGAGCTACCGGCTGGAGATTCGCGCCGCTCGCCCAACGGGCGGCGCGAATCGGAGGCTCAGGTCAACCGATCAGGGCTATAGCCGCGCGGCGGCATCCATCCGCGAAGGATCCGGCTTCTACTTCGGGCGGGCCGACGCCGTCCTGCCGCGCCGGCCCTCCTCTCGCGTGGGCGTGCGGGCTTCTTCGCCCGCTCCTCACGTCACTGGCAGATCATGTCGCCTTCGCTCTCCGGATCTTCGACGCACTTGCCACTGCAACATTCCGAGCCGGAGCTGCAGGAGAAGCCCGACGACGAGCAGCATTCTCCGTCGTTCGACGCCTGCCGCGTGCAGTCTCCCGGCGCGCCTTTGCTGAAGCACTGGTTCGCAGCGCTCGACGAGGGACACGCGTAGAAGCTCGTTCCGAGGCAGCACGAGGCGGTCTCGCCTCCGGAGGACGAGCCGCCGCCCGACGAGCCACCGCCCGACGAGCCGCCACCCGACGACCCGCCGCCCGATGACGAGCGGCCGCCCGACGACGACGCGCCGCCACTCGACGAGCCGCCGTCGTCGTCGCTGCTGCAGGCGACGAGCAAGCCAGCGAAAATAGCGATAAGCGTCACGGAAATGCGTGAGATGGAACCGAAGTGCATGGTGTCTCCCGAGTGAGAGACCGCCCGTCGAGACCCTCTCGACTTCCGGCGGTCACAGGGAAGACGCCGTCCGGTCCCGGCTGTAACGGAAAATCGAACACGACGTGCGCCGCTCACGAAAGCGGCGCCACGCAGGGCCGATCAGGCAACCCCGGCGGGCGAAACGCCGCTCGAGGGCGTCATCTCCGCCGGCGGCTCATTCCGTGGCCCATTCGTGGACCGGCACCTCCCGGTCCGAATGGGCCATGTACGACTCGAGCACCGCGCGCTGCGCTTCCTCCGCGCCCCTGCGCTTTCGTGTCCGCCGGTAGACCCTCCGCTGCCATGAAGCGCCCGTCTGCCGCGCCGCGACGCGCGATGCGATGACGCCGAGGAGCGAGTCCACTTCGTCCTCGCGCGCGCCGGCGTCCACCAGAGCGGCGCGCGCCGTCGGCAGGAGATCGGCGACGAGCGAGCACGCATCGTGTGCACGAGGGAACGGCGTCAGCGGCGACGGCCAGAGGAGCTCGGCGTCGAGGCCCCGTCGGGCGGCTTGGAGGAAGTTCCGCCGCGCGTGCGCGAAGGTCATCTGCGCCTTGTACCGCTCGACATCGCGCGCGAGCCCGAGCGAGAGGCCGATGATGAACGCCGCATTGGCCACCATGTCGATGACCGTCGGTCCCGCCGGAAGGAAGCGCATCTCGATGCGGACGTGTCCGCCATCGGCATCGTCGTAGACGGCGCGATTCCACGGCCACACCGTTCCTTGATGCAGTCGGAGGTGATCGAGCTTCGGCGCTCCGCCTGCGGCCACCATTCTGCTCGGAGACTCGTCACCGACGGCCGGAAGGAGCGGCGCGTGCCGCGCGATGCTGTCCGCGAACAGCTCGAGGATCCCGCTCGTACACCAGCCGTTGCCGAAAGAGACGCGTGGTGGTCGCCAGCGTTCGTCATGCCGGCGGACATCGAAGGCGCCCTGCGCGAAGAGCGCGATCCTCGTCTCGTCCCAGAGCTCGCGCCCGAGGAACAGCGGCGAGTTCGCGCTGACGGCGAGCACCGGCCCGGCCGCGAGGAGCGCGGCGTTGTAGACGCTCGCGAACTCGTCCGGGCACACGCGGAGGTGCACCTGGAACGACGTGCACGCGCCCTGACAAGCAACTCCGCCGGTGAGCAGATCGAGCGCGGCGCCGTCGCATCCCTCGATCCGCACGGTCCCCGGATCGGGGCGGAGCCGCCGGATCCCTCGCGCGAGCGCACGATAGCGGTTTGCGTCCGTGGTCATGTTCTCGGCGAGGTCGCTCGTCGTTGCCGTCGGGAGGATGCCGATCGCGACCGGCCTTGCGCCGTCGTCGGCGGCGGCCGTTCGGACACGAGCGATGAGCTCGTGCAGCTCCGCCGCGAGCGCGCCGAAGGGCCGTCCACGCAGAGCTACGGGCCGCGAATTGAGCTCCACATTGTACTTCGCCACCTCGGGCTTCAATCGGTCGTCGTTGGCGATGTCGAGGACGCGCGCACTGCCCGCGTGCGCGCGTCCTTCACGGTCGACGAGATGCAGCTCGAGCTCCGCTCCCATCGTGAGCGGGAGGACCCCGAGACCGGGACGCGCGAGGAGCTCGCCGAGAGCATCGAGGTCCTCGCGGAGTCGCCGCTGGAAGCGCTCGTAGTCGTGCTCGGAGAAGTGGTCGCGTTCGATTTCCCGTCCCATTCGCCGTTCCATCGAGCAAGGCGCGGGCCCCCAAGCGACGTCACGCCTCGGGTCGACGGATCGCGTGCACGATCGCCGGCGGGACGCAGAAACGCCGCGCCTCAGCGGCATCGCGCACGTCGAGCTCGTTCCGGGCGAGCGGAACGGTCGCGTGACCGGGACGCCGCTTGCGGAACAGCCGTCCCCAGTTGCCTCACCGATCCCCGCCGATCCCCGCCGATCCTCGCGGGATGCGAGCCGCGCGCGCGAGGCTCGAACGGGACCGTCGACCTTCCCGGCTGGGTCCGTCGCCATCGCAGGCACGTCCGAGCTCAATCCAAGGTCGGCTTGCTCCGGCTCGCGTCGAGCTCGTCGAGGATCGTGCGGGCCCGACGCGCATAGGGGCCGTTCGGGTTCGAGCCGAGGAGCTCGCTCGCGAGGCGCCTCGCCTCCGCGACGTCGCCCCGTCGCTGCGCGACCTGGATGCGGAGCAGCACAGCTTCGTCCGCCAGCGTGCCGCGTGCGAAGCGCGTCCGGTGCTCGCCGAGCTTCATCGATGCACACGCGACGTCGCCGCGATCGACGCAGCCGCGAGCCTCTTCGAGGAGGCGCGTCTCCTCCACGAGGGGATCGGGCCCATCGAGCGCATCACGCGACTCGAGCGGCGCCTTCGCCGTGGCCGCGTCCGTCGGTTCCGGCTTCGGGGCACGAACGCTCGCCGCGCTTCCGCTCGCTGCCGGGGGCGGAGCGGCACGTTCGACGACCGGCGGGACCACCTCGACCGGCGCAGGCGACGCGGACGGCGGCGGAGAGACCACCTCCGCAGGCGGCGGCACTTCGTCGTTCGGCGCCGTCGTCGTCGCTTCGGGCGCCGTCGCCACCTCTGCAGGCGACGCGCTCGCCGACGCCGCTCTGCGCGCAGCGGCGGGGTCGTCGTCGCCGGCGCCGCCGCGAAGCGCAATTGCGGAGACCGCAACGCCGGCCGCAACGAGCCCGGCTGCAGCGAGCGCGGCCAGCTTCGGAACGGCGGCAAGCTTCGCTGCGCCCACGGCGAGCTTCGCGGGAGCGAGCGATGCCGTCGTGCTCTTCACGGTCTCCGCGGCAACGACGGCGCCTGCGGTTGCGGCCGTGAAGCCGGCGGCCTTCATCAACGCGGCGCGGTTCGCCGCCCGCTGGGCCGCCGACGGCTGGTCGGCCTCCGCCGCACGGAGGAGCTCCTTCTCGAGATCATCCAGTTCGAGATCCGACAAGCTCATCGCGCACCTCGCTCGAGGCGGGCGCGGAGTCGCCGTGCCCCCTCGGAGAACGCCTCACGCGCACGGCGGACACGCGACGCGGCGGTGCCCGTGGGCACGCCGAGCAGCTCCGCGACGACCGGCACGGTCAGACCTTCGAGCTCGACGAGGACGAGCACTTGCCGGAGGTCGTCCGGCATTCCGGCCAGCACCTCGTCGAGCGCCGCCCGTGCGTCCTTCTCGATGAGCCGGTCGTCGGCGCGCGGTGAAGGATCGACGAGCCGGTCGAGCACCTCGTCCTCGCCGACGAAGCGGCGCGTCGGATCGCGCCGACGCATCTCCGACGCGACGCGCAGCGCGACGCCGTAGAGAAAGCGACTCTCCTCGCCCGGGCGGATCTCGTCGAGGCGGCGCACGGCCACGAGGAAGACGCGCTGAGTGGCATCATCCACCTGCGCCACGGGGACCCCGAGCCGGCGGAGCGTCCGCCAGACGACGTCGTGGTGCGCATCGAACATCGCCGCGAAGCGAAGCTCGCGTTCCTGCGCAGTCGCCTGCGGCTGCACAGGAGCAAGCACCTGCTCGTCGTCCGATGACGCCGTAGCTCGAGCCGGAGACATTCCGGCCTCGACGTACCATGGTGCCTGGAAGGCGCAAGTCACGGGAAGAGCACGCCGCCAAAGAGCGCAAAGGTCCACATCGTGTCGTTCTTCGGGTACGTGAGCGCGCCGCTTCCTGAGCCCGAGCCCGCGACGTCGCCCGGCTGGATCAACGAGTCGCCGATGCGTTGGAGGACGCCTCCGTCGAGGCCGACGAAGCCGCGGAAGTGCCCTTTCCGACCGATCTGCACGTTCGCGCGTCCGACGGCGCCGGCGTCCACCCAGACCCGACTCTTGTGGTACGTGGCGCTGCCGAAGTTCGACACGCCGCACGCCGAAAAGGTGACGTCGAGATGGCGCGTCGAGACCGCGGCCGCGCCGAGCGGACAGAGCTCGAGGCCGGCGCCCCAGAGGCGGGCTTCGTCCGCCTTGTCGTCGAATTCGATCTCGCTCATGTACTGCAGACCGAACCGCGCGCTCGGGCGGTACCAGGGAGCCAGCGCGCCGGGCGCGGCGACCTCCACGAAGATCTGGCTGCCGAGGACCGTCCAGGCGTCGAGCTCACGAAGGTTCGAGCTGGTACCGAGGGCGACCTCGACGCTCGAACGCGGGTCGACGCCCGGCGGACGGACGGTGCTGTCACGCTCGGAGGAAGACGTCTCTACCGTTGGCGCGGCCACGGCGAGCTGCAGCTCCGAGGCTTTCGCGTCGTTCGCCGAGCCCGCGGTCTCCGCGCGGCGATCGAGCGCGAGCACCAGCACCATCGCGTTCACGACCGACTCGCACGTCTGCCCTTCGAGCCGACGGCGAACGGCGTCCTCCCCGTTCCCGAGGACGGCCTCACCGACGAAGGGCGCGTCTGCGCCGCCGGTCTCGATCGACAGGTCCACGGGTCGCTCTGATCCTGTCCGAGCGCGCTCGTCGATCCGCCCCTGGACGTCCTCACGCGACGGGCACCCGGCGGGCGCACGATACCGAAGCTCTGCCGCTTCAGCCGCCGCGGGCGCAAGCATCAGTCCGAGCCCGACGGCGAGACCAAGAACCAAGCATCTCATGTCGAGGTCCTTGGCAACCGAGCCGCCGGGCGATCACGAAATCGACCGAGAGGTCCGCACGCCTCTCTGACGGAGCGCGCATCCAGCGAGAATCGTTGACGATGTTCCAGACCACGGTCGCAGACTTCGCCCGTCGGCCGCCGGCGGCGAACTCGGCAACGGAGGCCGCGGCTTGTTAGCATCGGCCCATCGTCGCCCGTCCAAGCCCCGAAGCCATGAACGAACTCGAGCCTCTCGTCACTCCGCGGCTGGAGCTCCGGCCGCTCACGATCGCCATCGTCCGCGCGCTCATCGAGAGCCGGCCGCGCGCCGAGATCGAGAAGCTGCTCGGCGCCGAGCTTCCTTGGGCGTGGCCGACGCGCGCCCTCGTCGATCAGGCCTTCCCCGTGTCCCTCGAGGCGATCGCGGAGGCGCCCGCGGAGCGCCTCTGGGGCGATCGGCTCATCGCGACGCGCGAGGCTGCCCCGAAGATCGTCGGAAGCGTGCTGTTCCACGGCCGCCCGGGCGAGGACGGGATCGCCGAGCTCGCCTACGGCATCGAGGACGCGAGCCAGGGTCACGGCTACGCGACCGAGGCAGTCTCCGCCTCCCTCTCGTGGGCGCTCGCCCAGCCCGAGTGCCGGGTCGTGCGCGCGAAGACGACCGTCTGGCACAAGGGGTCGAAGCGTCTGCTCGAGAAGCTCGGGATGCACGTCATCGCGACGCACCAGGAGGACGGCGCCGAGATGCTCACCTACGAGATCGCGCGCTCGGAGAACGACGAGCCGCGGCCGCGCTGAGGCGCTAGCTCGCGCGCGGCCACGTTCGGTCGACGGCGACGTTCACGACGCGGCTCTCACCACTTCGGCTTGCGGACCTGCGCGTAGCGGAACGGTCCCTTCGGGTGATCCTCGAAGTGCAGGTGCGGGCCGGTCACGTTGCCGGTCGCCCCGACACGACCGATGCGCTGCCCCGCCTTGACCTTCGTGCCCGCCTTGAAGCGCCGCGAAGAGAGATGGCAGTACACGTACGTACGCCCGTTCGTGGCATCGAGGCCGATCCATCGGCCGTATGCGCCGCCGCGATTGTTCGACCACCGGATCGTCCCGCTCCGGACGGCGACCACCGGCCTTCCCTTCGGCGCAGCATGGTCCTGCCCGGTATGAAAGCCCGCCGCGTAGCGCGAGTTCTTCACGCCGTACGCATACGTCACCCCGTAGCCCGGGACCGGCGACCGGACCCGCTTCGCTGCGAGCGGCGCGTTGAGGTCCTTCACGGGATCGACGACGTCGGTGACGTCGATCTCGTCGATGTCCATCTCGTCGAGCGCATCGGCTGCGAAGACGCCGTCGTCGATCGCGGCTTCTTCGGTCGATTCGAGGCCGTCGACGTCATCGACTTCGGGGTCGTCGCTCGGCGGCGCGAACGTGGCGTCGATGTCCCCGTCGGAGTCGTCGCCGACGGCGGCGGTCTCCGCCGCCTCGTCCGGACTGCACGCGGCGATGCCGACAGCCGACACCATCGCGGCGACGAAGACGAGGGCGTGACCCAGGCGGATGCGGTGATCGTTCATGTCGCGGCGAAAAGCACGGCGGATGCCATTCGGCTCGCCCACATCGGCGCCGCCCGACTCATCGCGAAATGACGATCAAGATGTGTCGTCCGCCGGCGCGCGCCGCGCACGAGGACGGAGCTTCGCCGGCTCGAGAGGACGAACGGCCGCTCACGGGCGGCCGGAGAGCCACTCGAGACCTCCGCTCGCGTCGGATGATTCCGTGCCGCTCGAAACTCGTCCCCGTGGCGGCCGTCCGTCGACGTGCTTAGCTTCGAAGCGCGTTGGCTCGCCGCGGCAGCTCCTTCTCGTGGGTGGCGTTCGCCTTCAAGGCGACCGCCGTCGTGCTCATGGTCGGCGCGCCGCTCGCGGGCGTGTGGCTCGCGTCGTCGCTCGCCGCGTTCGCGAACCGTGCGACCTGGTTGCCCGTCGCGGCCGGCCTCCTCCTCTTCCCCGGGCTCCCGCTCGCCTGGGACGGCATCGCGGAGCTTCGCGCTCGGAAGAAGAAGGGCCAGCGGCGCTTCCTCACGTTCTTCGACCGCGTCGTCTTGCGGACGCTCGCGGTCAACGTCCTCTTCCTCGTCGTCCTCCTCGCGCTCTTTCCGTCACGCGCGTTCGTGGCGCTCTCGACGCGTGGAGACTGGATGCTCGACGGCCGTCACGGTCCGACGGCGGAGCGCGTTCGACGCGGCCTCCTCGGTTGTGCGGGCGCTGTCGAATGGCTGTACCGCGCCTCGAACGACAATCCCTATCGCGAATCGAAGGACGACAGCGACGCGAAGAAGATCGATCCGACGCCCGCGACGAAGGCCACGTCGACCGCGCCCGCGCCCTCACCGACGACCAGCTCGTCGGCATCGACCGTCGATGCGCGAGAGGAGGCGCGAGAGGACGACGCCCGCGACGAAGTGCACGGCGCCGACGAACGCCGCTCACCGACGCGCGCGCGGAGCCATCCGTGGCCCGCGGAGCTCCACCCCGTCGTCGTGAGCATGCCGCGCGAGGTGGAGGTCAGCATCGCGAGCGTCGGCAAGTACATCGCTGCGCACGAGCCCGACCCGATGCTGCGCGTGAAGGCGCTCCACGACTGGGTCGTCGATCGCATCGCGTACGACGTGCCGGCCTATCTCGCGGACAACGTCCCTCCCGAGGACGGGAATGCCGACCACGTCTTCCGCACGCGCATCGGCGTGTGCGCGGGCTACGCGCGTCTGCTCGCGGAGCTCGGAAAGGCCTCGGGCGACGAGATCCTCTATCTCACCGGCGACGTTCGCTCTCGCCAATCCCCGATGGAGGGCGAGTCCCACGCGTGGAACGCCGCGCGAATCGAGGGGAGCTGGTACCTCATCGACGCGACGTGGAACGCCGGACATCCGAAGGACGGCGCCTTCGAGAAGGACTACAAGACCGACTACCTCTTCACGCCGCCCGAGCAGTTCGTGCTCACCCACTTCCCGGACGAGCCGAAGTGGCAGCTGCTCGATACGCCAGTGTCACGCGCAGACTTCTTCCGGCGGCCCGTCGTGACGCCAGCGCTCGCGGCGCACGGCCTCGCGCTCGTCACGCCGGACCGATCACAGGTGTCGACGGGCGGCGCGCTCGACATCGTCGTCGACAACCCGCACGGCGCGTTTCTCATCGTCGACTTCGAGCCGAGGGGCTCGCGTGGAGGCGCCGCGTCGACCCGCTGCGGGAGCTCCGTCGAGGGCGGCCGGGTGCGCGCCCACTGCGAGTTCCCTGCGACCGGCACCTACGACGTTCATCTGTTCGCGAACAAGGAGCGCGCCGGCACGTACGTGCACGTCGCCTCGGTGCAGGCGAACGCGTCCCGCTGAGCGCCTGCTCCGTCCGCGCTCAGCCCTTCTTCGGCTTGTCGGGCCGTCCGTCCTTCTTCCTGGCGCTCTTCGTCTCGTCGTTGGGCGCGATGCGCTCCGGGACGAGACGGCCGCCTTCCGCGCGCCCTCGAACCACGAAGCGCGTGCGCCCCGCTTCGTCCTTCCCGGGCAGCGGATGCGCGAAGCGATGAGGCGGCGCGGCGAGCACCGCGCCTAGCCTATCGGCAGCGTCGCCGAGCGGCCCCGACAGCGCTGCGTCGAGAGCACGGTCGCGGACCTGAGCTGTCGTGCCCGGCGGGATCTCGATGGCGATCTCGCCGCTGACGTTTTGGTCTTCGATGTTGAGCGGCTCGGCCATGGCTGGATGCTGGGAGGTGACGGACGGACGGACGAATTCTGGAGGTCCGCTCATGCCTCGCCCGAGCCGTCGCTGCAAGCCCGAACCCTGGGCAGCTCACGCCGTCAGCGATTGAACCAGAAGTGCCAGCCGCCGCGATCGAGGTGGAAGTGATCGCGATGGGCCGCGTTGAAGTCGGGACCGACCGCATACGTGAGGTCCGCGTTGCGCCGGAGCCGCCGGAAGACCGCGTGGAGGAAGTTGCGGCGGTCCTCCTGCGCTCGTGACGGGCGTTTCGGCTCGGCGTAGTCGCGCACGATGATCGCCGGTGTCCCCTTCGTCGGGTGGAACGCCGAGATGTCGACGGCACTGCCGAAGGCATGCGCGCTGAGCGAAGCGCCCTTGCGGGAGTTGCGCGGCCGGCACGCGAAGCCACCGAGGTTGCCGATGCGTGTGATGCGCGAGCCCAGATGGGTCTCGGCCTCTTCCTGGACGATGCGCTCGACCGACTCGAGCGAGCGCGCGAACGCGCAGTCGACCGTGATCGGTGGGTCGTAGCGGATACCGGTCGGTCCCTTGGACACGACGACGGCATGCGGGATCCCGCACCCGTTCTTGTCGGGCTGCGCCTTGTCCGGGTACGCGGTGAACTTGAAGCCCGCGGACTTCAGCGCCTCACGGCACGCAGCACCGTCCTCGCGCGAAGCGAGCGTCCACGTGTCGAGCAGCGGCGGCGGCTCGCTCGTCCCGCTCGTCGCGCTCGCCGCCCCGATCACGCTGGCCGCCGCCTGCTTGACGGCCGCCGAAGCCTCCGACGGTGAGGAGAGCGAAGGCCACGACGAGTGGACCGGCATCGGCGCCAGGAGATCGCCCTGCGAAACGAAACAGGAGGCGCCTAGAAGGCAAAGCCCGGTGATCGCGCCGAGAAAGAAGCGCATCGACTGCTGTCATCGAATGTACCCGCAAGCATCGACGCCGCAAGTCGGGCGTATGCTCGCGCTACCCGCGCGACCGCCGCGCCCCCCGTTCCCTCGCGCCCTGTCATCGTCGAAGGCGTCCCGATCGCGAACGACAAGGGCGCCGTGCTCGCTCCGCACGTCAGCAGCAGCGCGCGTCGCCGCCGTTGCAGCAGCGTTGCTCCGGCCCCTCAGTAGCAGTGCGCGTCACGGCCGTAGCGGGTCACCCAGTCCGGGCGCGGGCCGGGTCCGCCCGCGTGTTCGTCCTTTGCGGTGATTCGGTCGTCCGCGTCGGAGACGAAGTAGTAGCGATGATGGGCGGTGCACCCGGACGGGCAGTCCCCGGATGCCTCGTCGAAGACGTAGTGGTAGGTCCCGTCGGGCTCGCGGTCGACGCACACGCTCGAGCCGTCGATGAAGCCGGAGAGCGTCGTGCGGGTCACGCCTGGAAGCTGTCCGTACAACCCCGCGATGACCGTCATGTCGAAGCGCCCGACGACGGTTCCGCTCACGATCTGCCATCGGGTCGTCTCGGTCGTGCGCTGCGCCGTCCACCCGTACCGGGCGTGGAGGCAGTCCCACGCCGTGTACGTCCCTGCCTCTACGGCGTCGAACGTCGACGGGTCCACGATCAGGCCGACATTGCCAGAGTAGCTGCGGCCGCGAACGTTCTCGAGCGCCGGCACGCGCGTCCGGATCGATGCGAGGTCACGCCGGATGCGCTCGTACGTCGGCGTGTCCGCGGTGAACGTGCCTGCCACGCGCAACGCGAGGACCTCCGCTTCGACGTCGGCGCGCGGCGTGAGTGCGAGCTCTTCGTCGGTCCCCGGGAGGCCCGCGCACGAGGGGACCGTCGTCACCTCTCGTCGGCTCGGGTCCGGCGCGACCGGCTCCGCCGTCCACGTCTCTTCGACGAAGCGAGGCGTGCTCGGGGTGTCCGTCGAGGGAGCGGGACCCGCGCCCGCCTCCTCCAGCTTGCCGCACGCAAGTGCGAGCGTCGTAGGGGCGAGCACGAGCGCGAGGCGACAGCCAGCGCGAAGCCAGGAGGGCAGCACGCTCGAACCATAGCCCCCCACCGGCCCGGCGCCATCACTCGCAGGCGCTTGCTCGCGGAGGCGTGCTCCCCGCGGCAGTTGCCTCGGTAACTTTCCTCGGCAACTTGCTCGCGGAGGCGTGCCCGCCGCGTCCGCCGGCCGGTGCTGGCGCAACGACGTCGATGGCGCAACGACGCGAGACGCGGACAGCGCCACGCTGGCGCAAGAGAGTGGCCCCTGCGCGCCGAACACGCCTGAACCCCCTCGAAAAGATTGTCGTTCGCGTGAGCGCGATCGGAGGCACACGCGTTGCTGAAGGCGGCGGACATGAAATCGTCATTCGATCGCTTCTCCAGGACGCTCTTCGGTTCCGCTGCCTTCGTGCTCGCCATCGGTCTTCACGCGCTCGCGGGCTGCTCCGGCGGCGGCTCCGAGGAAGGAGGCGCTTCTTCGTCGTCGTCGTCCGGCGGACAGTCCTCGGGCTCCTCCGGTAGCTCGGGATCGTCGGGATCTTCGGGGTCGTCGGGGTCCCCAGGAAGCTCGGAGGGCTCCTCCGGCTCGCAGGGCACCGGCAACCGTCAAGAGACGAGCAACGCCCCCACCTGCGAGGAAGGCGACGATTGCCCGAACTGGTACTGCGAATGCGCCGAAGGGCCGCCGGTCAACACGAGGAGCTGCTCCAACGGCCGATGCCTGGACGCGCCCAGCGCATGCCCGAAGTCGTGCAAGTCGTTCGGCACCTGCTGGACCGGTCAAGCCGGAGGTGGCTGGGAAGGCGGGAGCAACACGGGCCCGAGCGACTGCTGATCGACGGACCGTATGATGCTTCCCTTCGTCTGCTCGCGAGCGGCCTCAGCCTCGACGTGACTCGAGCCCGAAGCGACCTGAACCGCGAGACGGGTTGAGCCGAAGCAAGCCCCGGTCGGCGCCAAGCCGAGCCGCCGCAGAGCCCAAGCGAGCCGAGCCCAAGCCGAGCCGAAGCGCTGCGCGAGGACCGCCGACAGCCAGGGCTGCACGCCCAGCACGGCCTGGAGACCCCGGCGAAGCCCCGGAAACGACGGGCCGCTGGGTAAGCCCACATCGGCGCCTTCCCGGCTGAGCTCCACTCGCTCATCCATCGACGCTTTTTCGGGATCGGATCGGTCCCCCGAAGCAATTCCTCGGTGTGACAGCAGCGGCGGCACTAGCCTCCACGACCGGAGCAAGCATGTCCGAGTCGTCGTCTTCGACCTTCCGAGACCGCGCCGAGGCGGTGAGCGGTTCGGTCTGGCGATGCCTCCGGCGGTTCGGCGTCCCCCCGGCCGACGTGGACGACTGCTTCCAGTCGGTCCTCCTGCAGCTTCATTCTCGCTGGGATCGTCTCGGCCTCCTGCCCGTCCAGGAGCTGCGAAGCTACGCGTGCTGCGTCGCCATCGGCGTCGCGCGCGGGGCTGCGCGTTCGCGCAAGCGCACCGAGCACGTATCGACATTCCTCGCCGAGGAGCACCCCGCCGAAGGCACGCCCGAGTCGGCCGCCGAGCGTCAGGAAGACCTCGCTCGCCTCGACGCGATCCTCGCCACGCTTCCCGAAGAGCGCCGTGAGGTGTTCGTCCTCTTCGAGCTCGAGGGGCTGACGGGGCCCGAGATCGCCGAGCACCTGGGGCTTGCCGCCGGGACCGTCGCGTCCCGGCTTCGTCGCGCGCGCGAAGACTTCGAGGCCGCCGTCGTCCGCATGCGCGCCGTTGATTCACGGAGAGATCGTTCATGAGCCAGTTCCCCAAGAGATTGATCGACGAGCTCGGGGAGGGCGACGCGCGCCGCCTGCTCGAAAGCGGCCGCTCCGACGAGCCGCCGGCCCGCATGGTCGCTGCCGCGATCCTCACGGCGTCGAAGAGCACGAGCGCCGCGGAGAGCGCGCCGGAGTCCGGTGTTCAGGTCTCCAGCTCGGGCAGCCGCGCGCGGAACATCGCGCTCCTCGCCGGTGCGCTCGTCATCGGCGCCGCCGCGCTCGTTGCAAGCACGCGGGAGGAGACCCGTTCGAGCAGCACGAACGCCAGCACGAGCGAAGCCGCCGCCACCGAGCCGGCCGAGCCGGCTCCGCCGACGACGAAAATCGAGGAGCCGGTCACGCCAGCCTCCGCGCAGGGAACGTCCATCGCCGAGCTCCCCGACGCGCCCGTTGCGCCGCGCACGAGCGTCAGCGCGGTGAGGAGCGCCGAACATCCTGCCGACCTCCTGCACGAAGCAAACCGCCTTCGCGCGCGCGGTCAATGGGCCGAGGCGGCCGCGACGTACCGGAAGGTCATCGAGCTCGGGCCGGACTCGGCCGAGGCTTATCCCGCCGACGTCGCGCTCGGGAACCTCGAGCTGCAGCAGAACCGGCCGCTCCCCGCCCTCGCTCGCTACGAACACGCGCTCGCGAAGCACCCGAACGGCGCGCTCGCAGAAGAAGCTCGCTGGGGCAAGGCGCGTGCGCTCCGCGCCGTCGGACGCGTCGCACACGAGCGCGCTGCGCTCGAAGACTTCCGCAAACGCCATCCCGACAGCCCCCTCGTGTCGGTCGCAAACCAGCGGCTCGCCGAACTCGGAGACTGACGATGAGCTTCCTCTCTTTCTTCTCCCGTCCAGCGCGACGGTCGCCGTTCGCCGCCCTCTTCGCGATCGGCAGCGTCGCGCTCGTCACTTGGGCCGCCGGCTGCTCGACGTACGAGGACCGCATCGGCTACGTCGTTCCGCCGCCCGCCGAGACGCCTTCCCTTTCGCCGTCGACGGCGGATGCGTCGGTCGAAGCCGGCGGCGACGCGGGGCTCTGCGCGACCTCGGAGTGCCCGGCGCCGTACGCGACCTGCGCGAGCTCGCAGTATCGGTGCGACAAGAACCTCGACACCGACAACAACAACTGTGGCGGCTGCGGGATCGAGTGCCCGGGCGCCAACGACACGACCGTCGAGATCGTCCTTCACGCCGACTGGCGCTGCAGCTCCGGCGCGTGCGCGATGTCGTGCATGCAGGGCTTCGCCGACTGCAACGGCTCGCCAGGCGACGGCTGCGAGACGAACACGCGGTGCGACCCGAACAACTGCGGGGGCTGCGGGATCCAGTGTGGTGAAGGCGTCGAGTGCATCCTCGGCACGTGCGGGTGCAAGCCGGGCCTCACGCAATGCAGGCCCGCGGTGTGCAGCAACGACGACATGCTCGCGTGCAAGGCGCTCGATGTCGACGACGAGAACTGCGACGCGTGCGGCAATGCCTGTCCCACGGGCGACAACAACCCGCCGCATACCTACCAGGGCTGCGCGAACAGCGAGTGCGGCGCGCTCAAGTGCGAACCGTTCTGGGAGGACTGCAACCAGAACATGACGAAGGACGGCTGCGAGGTCGACATCGGTAGCGATCCGAACAACTGCGGGGCGTGCGGGTTCAAGTGCGCTGCCGGCCAGACGTGTTTCGAAGGCGAGTGCCTCTGCGGTCCGGGCGCCCAGCTCTGCGAGGCCACGGTCGGCTTTCCTCCGGAGCGGAAGCCGTACTGCGCCTTCGTCGACGTCGATCCGAACAACTGTGGGGCCTGCGGGCGCTCCTGCCCGAGTCCACCGGAGGAGAGCTCGACGCGAGCGTGTCGAGACGGTCGCTGCATCATCGAGTGCAAGGCGGGCGTCGCCGATTGCGATGCGGACCCGAGCAACGGCTGCGAGACGTCGATCGACTCCGACCCGAACAACTGCGGCGGCTGCGGGATCCAATGTGACGTCGCCGCCGGTCAGCCCTGCATCCGCGGACAGTGCGCCCTCGCACCTTGCCCGGACCGTCCGGTCCAATGAGAACGAGGATGGGGATCAGGATGGGCGCCATGAGCATCAGGATGCACACCAGCAAACTCGCGCTGCTACTCGCCTTGCCCGTGGCGCTCGTCGCAGGCGCATCGTGCGCCGAAAACGCCGAGCCCGCCACGCCGCCTGGAGAAGACGCCGGACACGACGACGCGACGTTGCCTCCCGTCGACGCCGGCACGGAGGACGCTGATGCGGCACCCGTCGAATGCGTCGGCGAGTGGTGCTCCGTCGCGCTCGAGGGCCTGGAGGACGTCGGCCTCAACGGCATCTGGGGAAGCGGACCCGACAACGTCTGGGTCGTCGGCTCGCGAGGCTTCGCGGCCCGCTACGACGGATCGAAGTGGCAGGTCCGTCGTCCGGACACGCTCCTCGCGTTGTTCTCGGTCTGGGGCACCGGCCCGAGCGACATGTGGGCTGGCAACAGCGGACAGGCGGTCTTCCACTGGGACGGATCGAGCTGGACGCAGTCGAGCCTCGGCTTCGCGGAGGACGACCCGCGCGGCGTGCTCCGGATGGCGGGGACGGGTCCGGAGGACGTGCTGGCCCTCGTCGAGCCGAGCTACCCGTTCACGGAGAATTGCCCCGGGCCGTGGGGGTTCGACGTCCAGGTCGCGTGCCCGAAGATCTATCGCTTCTCGCGCGTCGAAGGTGAGCTCGCCTGGCGCGACGCCACGAGCGCTCCGTGGGCGTGCAACAACGTCGTGATCGACGACACGTTCGGCGTCCGCCTGAACGGGCTCTGGGTGGACCCAACCGGCGAGCCCTGGGCCGTTGGTCACAGCGGGCGCGCGGTTCGCCCGCGCGGACCAGCCGAGCCGCCGCTCATCAGCGGAGGCCTCGACGAGACGCACGCGATCGTTCCCCTCGAGGGCATCAGCGGCATCTCGACGACCGACGTCTGGACCGTCGGCGGAGGCGGAGCGATCCGCCACTTCGTCGACGGCGCATGGCAGATCGTGAGCTCGCCGACGACGGCGCATCTGCGTGCCGTCTGGGCTCGGTCGGCGAACGACGCCTGGGCGGTGGGCGACGAAGGCACCATCCTCCACTGGGACGGGACGAGCTGGCAGCGGTCCGCATCGCCGGCCGAGCGCCGCGAGCGCGCCCTCTACGGCGTCTGGGGCGACGCCAACGGCAACACCTGGATCGCGGGCGAGCACACGCTGCTCCACCGCTCGCACGATACGAGCAGGCCATGAAGCGAGCTCTTCCCCTCATCGTCTTGTGCATGTTCGCCGCCGCCGCGGCGTGCGCCGATTCGAACCCCGAGCAACCTCCGGTCGACGACGACGACGCGAGCGTGCCGGCTCCAGGTTCCGACGGAGGTCTCTCCCCCGAGGCGAGCGCCGACGCGGACGCGCAGGTGAACCACGAGGCCGGACCAAGCCCGACGTGCAACGAAGACGGCTGGTGCCTCGTCCCGCTGCCCGACCCGCAGGCGCTCGGAGTGCAGAACTTCCGCGTGATCGGGATGGCGATGGAGGCGCCTGGGAAGCTCTTGGCGGCGACGAACTCGTTCCCGCTCAGCGATGGCCTCACGACGTCGCATCTCCTCCGCTACGAGAACGGTACGTGGACGTCCGTGTACGGCCTCGGCCCGACGCAGCCGGGACCGTTCGACTACACGCTGCGAGCGTTCGCGAGCAACGGCGCCGGCTCGTTCATGGCCGTCGGCGAGAGCTCGTCGTTCGACGTGTGGCCGAAACCGTCGATCGTGCTGCGCGTGGAGGGCGGAAAGGTCATCGAGGAGCATCCCGCGGGGATCGCCGCTCTCGTCGCCGTCACCTTCACGAACGCGAACGACGCCTACGCGCTCGACCAGGACGGACGAGTGTACAAGACCACGATCGGCGGCGCCGGGGCGCTCGTCTGGACGGAGCAAGAGGTCCCGCATCCGGTCGGTGAGTTCGGCTTCCCGCGTGGACCGAAGGGGCTCTTCGCGTCGACCGACGGCGCGCTGATCCTCACCGGTGAGGACAATTCCACGTTCGAGTTCCCCCCGCCCAAATACCTCGACCGGCAGACGCCCGACGGCTCGTGGGTGACGACGTTCTTGCCCGATCCGTACTTCGACGTGATGGCCGGTGTCTCGGTCGCGCCCGACGCGCTCTGGGTCGCGGGGCCGTACTTCATCGGCGGCACGGCGCTGCCGACGGAGGCGCCGGACGGAGGCGAGCCGGGCAGCGAGCCCGTCTGGAGCTCCATTCCCAGTCCCTATCCCCAGTTCATCATGCGATCGCTCTGGGCACGCAACGCGAACGACATCTGGGCAGCCGGATACGTCGGCCGCGTCTTCCACTTCGACGGCACGACCTGGAGCGACGCGAAGCCGGCGCTGCGCGGGATGCCGATGACCATCGAGTGGCTCTCCGCCATCACGGGCTGGCCCGCGACCGGTGAGGTGTGGGTCGGAGGCGAGAGCGTGCTCATGCACTACACCCCGAAGGGAACGCCATGAGGCTTCATCGTGCAGCGCTCGGCACGCTGACCGCGATCGCCGCGATCTTCCCGGCAGCGCTCGTCGCCTGCAGCGACGACGACGTGCAGCCCATCGTCGAGCAGGACGGCGGGGAGGAGGCGTCGACCGACGCGGCGCAGCCGGAGACTGGACCCGCGCCCGACGGCGGGCCTCGCGACGCCGAGGTCGTCGATCTCCCGCCGCCGAAGATCCAGTGCGCCGTCACGCCATGCGTCGTCGAGCTCGCGACCGCCGAACGCTCGACGTGCGCCCTGCTCGCGGACGGCACGGTGCGCTGCTGGGGAACGAACGACCGTGGGCAGCTCGGCCGAGGTCCGATCGAAGCCGACGTCGACAGCGCCCCGGCGCCGGTCGCGAACCTGTCCAAGGTCACGCAGCTCTCCGGCGGCCCCAACGGCTACTGCGCGACGACGGAAGACGGCACGGTCGCATGCTGGGGCGACAACGAGGCCGGACAGCTCGGGCCCGACGAGTCCGCCACGTTCTCGGACGTGCCGCGCACGATCGCCGGCCTGCCGAAGGCGCGCGCCGCATTCATGGGAGACGGCATCGCGTGCGCCGCGCTGGCGAGCGAGAGCGGCGACATCATGTGCTGGGGGCGCAACACGGCCGGACGTTTCCCGTCGCTTCTCGATGCGGGCGATACCGTCCAACCCCCGACGAAGATCGATCTCGGCGGCAAGCAGATCACGTCGATCGCCGCCGGCAGCACGGCCATGGTCGCCCTCACCGAGGACGGCACGCTCCTGTCGTGGGGACGCCGCAGCCGACCGGGGACACAGAAGACGAACATGCTCGGCCGCGAGATCTCGCTCGACTTCGGGGCGCCCGGACCGCTCCCCTACCCCGAGAAGGCCGGGTTCCTCGCCGGCTGGAGCGAAACGGCCGCGGCCTCCGGCGGAGGAGGCGCGTTCCGATGGGGCGTGCTCATCGATCTGCGAGGCTCCGTGACCCCCGAACCCGTCTCGTTCGCGACGAGCGCGAAGGTGCAGCACCTCTCGATCGGACCGAGCGCCCAGTTCTGCGCCGTTCTGTCCGACGAGAGCGTCCGCTGCCTCGGCAGCAACGTCTACGGCCAGCTCGGCACGGGCGACTTCGACGCCGTCCAGATCATCCCGGAGAAGGTCACGGGGCTCCCCGACAAGGCGCCGGCGCGCGTCGTCACCAGCGCGTTCCACGCATGCACCGTGCTCGTCGACGGTGCCGCTTACTGCTGGGGTCTCAACAGCCGCGGTCAGCTCGGGACCGGCGACTTCACCCTGCACACCACCCCCACTGCCGTGAGGTTCACGCCGTGATCCGGCCCCGCGTCCTCCTCTTCCTCGCTCCGTTCGCGCTGGTGCCCGCTCTCGCCGCCGGCTGCGGCACGACCGGCGAACGCAACTCCGGCTTCACCCCCGCTCCGGAGCCCGGCCCGACGACGTTCGAGCCGCCTTCGTGCAACGAGCCGCCGACGTGCTCGACCGATCTGCTCTCCACGGTCGACTGCAACGGCAAGGCGACGGCGTGTTCGCCCGGCCTCGGATGCCTGAAGGGCGCCTGCGTCCCCGCGTGCGAGGCCGCGCTCGCGCAGCAGAGCACGATCGGCTGCGAGTACTTCGCGACGGTCCCCAGCGACGTCGTCATCTCGCAAGGCTCCTGCTACGCGGTGATGATCGCCAACGTGTGGAACGCGCCGGTCGACGTCGCGCTCTCGTGGGGCGACCGCAAGATCTCGACGAGCTACATCCGACGGCCCCGCGGCTCCGGAGGGAGCATCGCGTACGAGCTCCTCCCCGACGGCAAGCTCCCGCCCAACGAGATCGCGATCGCCTTTCTCTCCTCGCGCAAGCCGGTGTCCGGTCGCCCCAAGGATTGGACCGGAACGCCGTGTCCCGACGAGGTCGGCGCCGCGATCGTGGAAGAGGCGTGGGTCCCGAACGGCGGTCGCGGAAAGGCGTTCCACCTCGAGACGTCCGCGCCCGTCATCGCGTACGACATCTATCCGTACGGCGGCGCCGCGACGTTTTTCCCGAGCGCGTCGCTGCTCTTGCCCGTCTCGGCATGGGGAAAGAACTACGTCGCGATCGACGGGTACGGGGCGAGCCCGGACATGCTCAACGGCGGCTTCTTCCCGTACATGCAGATCGTCGCCGCCGAGGACGACACGACGGTCAGCCTCCTTCCTTCGGTGACCTTGCGCGGAGGACCGAACCTGCCGGACGCACCCCCGGGCGTGGTCTACAAGACCAAGCTGGCGCGCGGTGAGGTCGTGCAGTTCTCGCAGCGCGACGAGGTGAACGGGACGTTCGTCGAATCGGACCGCCCGATCGGGCTCCTCGGCGGCAACTCGTGCGCCGACATCCCGTTCGGCAAGGACGCGTGCGACTCGCTCCACCAGGCAGTCCCGCCGATCAGCCAGATGGGCGACGCCTACGTGGCGACGCGCTACCGCGACCGCCGCTCGACGAACGACACGAACCTGGAGATCGTCCCCTGGCGCATCGTCGGCGTCGTCGACGGAACGGAGCTCCGCTACGACCCCGAGGTGCCGAACGCGCCGAAGACGATCGGGCGGGGCCAGACGATCGAGTTCAACGCACCAGGGCCCTTCGTCATCCGCACGCAGGACAAGGCACACCCGGTCTACGTCGGCAGCTACATGACCGCCGGGGACCTCGCGCCCTATCGCCTGAACGCGAGCGGCGCCACGTCCGGCCACGGCGATCCCGAATGGGTCAATGTCCCGCCGCTCGATCAGTTCATCTCGAACTACGTCTTCCTGACCGATCCCACGTTCGGGAACACGAACCTCGTCTTCGTCCGCTCCACCGCGAACGGCGGAGGCAAGGACGTCACGCTCGACTGCCTCGGCACCGTCACCGGCTGGCAGAAGGTCGGCTCGAGCGACTACGAGATGGCGCGCGTCGACCTCGTGTTCCGCGGCCAGCCCGTCGGTGAATGCGCGAACGGCGCCCACCGCGCCTTCAGCGACGCTCCGTTCGGCCTGACGGTGTGGGGCTTCGACGACTACGCGAGCTACGGCTACGTCGCGGGCATGGCGGCGAAGCCGCTGAACGAGGTCCGCGTCCCCGTCGTCAACTGACGGCTCCGCCGCGCGCCGCCATCACGGCGCGCTCGAAGTGAACATCCGGGATCGTCGCGAGGATGTCGTCGCGGCTTCCCTCGTTCCACGCCCAGCGAACACCTTGCTTGGAGAGCAGGCCAAGTTGCCCGTTCTCCAGCTCGGCGAGCCACAAGACGATTTTTCCGTTCTCCTTCTCCGCACCGCGATGAACGGCGCGGACGATCGGGCTCGTCGGTGTCTTCTTCCTGAGGTCGAGCGCGTGCACGACGTCGAGCCGGCGAAGCTCCTCGTCGACGTCGGACAGGAAGCTGCGCACCGCATTCTTGCCCTCTGCCTCGAGCAGGATCCCGACCGTCTTCACGCCGGCGGGGCGCGCAGCTCCGCCCGCCATGTCCGGGCGCATGAGCGCGTTCCGCGCCTCGACGCAAGCCGACCGCGCGATCGCGACCGGGCCGTCCATCGGCGCGCGATCGATCGCCTGGCCCAGGTCCGGCCCCGTTCGACCGGCGATGACCGCCTTCTCGGCGAGGCTGACGAGCCGATCGAAGTCCGGCTTCGACGCTCGTGGGACGAGATGTTCGACTCGGCGCGCGAAGAAGATGACCAGGCGCACGGTGTTGCGAGCACCGATGAACGGCTCGGGCTCGCCGCGATGCACCGCCGCGGTCGGGCGTGCATCCGCGGGCGCGGCGCGCCACGCGTGAGCGAGAACGGGGTGCGCGTTGTCGAGCGAGACGAGCGCGTCGCCGTCGCTCGCGGCGAGCCGCTCGAGAATGGCTTCGCGCGTCGTTTCGTCCGCCGCTCGGAGCTCGCTCAGGGTGTCGCGGATCTGCCCGTCCGTCGCACGCGAGCGTACGACCCAGCGGAGGAACGCGACGCGCTCCGCGTGGGCCAGGGACTCGCCTGAACGCCGAAACTGATCATCGATGATCCGGAGGACGGCGAGGCGGCCTCGCCGCGACGCATCGAGGCCGACCATGACGAGCTCGATCGCCTCGGCGACCTCCTCGTCGGGAAGGCCGAGCACCCAGGCCTCGAGGGTCTTCAGTCGTGGGTCGGCGAGCTGTTCTTCCTCGATCCGCTGCTGCAGGCGCTCACGAAGCTCGTCCGCGGTCGTGGCCATTTGACGCGATAATCAGCGCTGGAACGCCGATTGTCGACGACGATCGAAGCCGTAGCCCGCTCGAGCGTCGGCTCGCGCGACGTGCGGTTGCACGCTCCAACGCATGCATGAGATGATCCCGGCCCAATGAGAGGAGCGCGTGAAGCACGGCCGCGCCGGTTCGCGGTGGTGCTCGCGTTCCTGCTCCCTCTCGCAGTCACGGGCGAGGCACGGGCGGAGGCGCAGCCCGTCCGGGTCGTGGTCCGGACGGTCGTCCCGCTGGACGAGGCGCTGTTCGAACGTACCGTGGGGCAGGTCAGCGATCTGCCGGCGACGGTCGAGCGCGCTTCCGACGCCGCGCTCGAAGCGACGATGACCGGACGCCTCGCCCGCGCCCGCGCGCTCGCCACACGTTCGGGGGCCGCGATGGTCGTGTGGTTCGAGCACCCACGCGAGGCGGGCCCGGTCGTCTTCATCGCCCTACCCTCGCGTGAGCGCGTGCTCGTCCGCCCGGTCGCGACCACGCCGAACGACGTGATGGCCCGCTCCACCTCGGCCATGCTGGAGGCCGCCTCCCTCGTCGTGCGCAACGCGCTCCTGGCATTCGAGTCGGGCGCGACGCTCGGCGTACCGGACGAGGAGCTCACGCGAAACGAGCCCCCTCGGCAGACCGAGGCGATGCCCGCCCCGGCGGGACCTCCGCCGTCGCGACCGCCGCGGCGCGAGCGACCCCGACCGCGACCGACCCCGCCAGCCGAAGAGCCCGCGTCGTGGCGGCCGTTCGTCGGTGCCGGCTGGCAAGTGACGATCGACGGGCGGAGCTCGGCCGGCGCGCGCAGCGGCGTGCTCGAAGGCGGCGCTCGCTACGGACGCTGGGCCGCGCTCGCGCGCGGGACGCTCGGCCTGCCCAGCCGAACACACGACGGGCTCGCATCACTCGACGTGAGCCGGCACAGCGCGAACGTCCTCTTCGGGTACACGTTCGCGCGGTACACCTTTGCGCGCACGACCGAGCTCGAGCTCGAAGGGCTCGCCGCAGCCGGCGCGATCATCTTTCGCCGGGCGGCCTTCGCGCGCGACGCGAGCTTCGCGCCGACGCCGCCCGCCACGCTGACGACCGCGGCCGGCACCGCCGAGGTCCGCATCTCATGGGCGCCGTCGCGCTCGTTTCCCGTGCGCCTCGGCCTCGCGGTCGGCGCCGACGTGTTGGTCCAGCCGACGTCGTTCTCCTACGAGACCGCCCGCGGGATCGTCGAGCATCCGTCGTGGTTCATCGAGCCACGCGTCGGTTTCATCGCGCTCGTCCGACCCTGACGATCAGAAGGCTCCGCCTGCGCGGAGATTGATGCCGTGCTCGAGGTACGCCTTGAGGCAGAGCATCATGTGCATCCAGCCCCCGCAGTTGTCGTAGGAGGCCTTCTGGCCCTCGTCGGTCTCGCGCCAGCCGGACTCGCCGATCTGCACCATCGTGCTCTTCGCATCGAGCGGCTTGAACGTCATCTCGACGCGCGTGTTGTACCCGCCTTCGGCCGCCTCCCATTCGAAGACGATGCGCTCGTTCGCGACCACCTGACGGACGACGACGTCGTGCTCGCCCGGCACCTCCGCGAAGCGCCACTTCACGGTCTTGCCCTCTTCGAGCGGGGCGTTCGCCGCCTGGATGAAGTAGCCGCTCAGCTTCTTCGGATCGACGACGGCGTCGAACACCTCTGCGATGGGCTTCTGGATCTTCAGCTGAACCTGGAACGCGAGCTTCATGGCGGCCTTCTCCCGGCGTGGTTGGACGCCCGTTAATGTGTTATACTTTTATAACATGTCAAGAGCGGAGCAGGACGACCTGCTCTTCAAGGCCCTGGCGGACTCGCGGCGACGCGAGATCCTCGACCTCTTGAAGGAGGCCCCGCGCACGACGGGTGAGCTCTGCGATCACTTCGCGCGTTCGCTCGACCGCTGCACCGTGATGCAGCACATCGGCGTGCTCGAGAAGGCCGGGCTCGTCATCGCGCGGCGCGAGGGGCGCAAGCGTTGGAATTACCTGAACGCGGCACCGTTCAGAGAAATTCACGATCGGTGGATTTCCCCCTACGCAACGGCCGCGGTGGATCTACTGATGAAGATGAAGCGCGAGCTCGAGCGGTAGTGGTCCCGCCGGCGCTCGGTAGCGAGGAGGATGCACGTGGGATGAAGGACGACGCGTTCGAGGCGAAGTACATGCAGGACGGCTCGAAGATCCTGCACCGCGACAAACGCGTGTCGCGCAAGATGGCCCTTCTGCTGAGCGCCGTTGGCGTCTTCATGCTCTTCCAGGCCATCTCGCTTCCGTTCTTGAACAGCGGCTCTGCGCGCCCGATGCCCGAGTCGATCATCCCCTTCTGGGTCGCCGGCATGGGGCTCCTCGGCCTGGCGTTCTTCGTTCTCGCCGTGATGCTCGGCGTCCTTCGTTTCGTCGTCACCGAGCGCGCCGTCCACGCGAAGTACGGCCTCTGGGGTCCGACCATCCCGCTCGAGACCATCGTCGCGTGCAAGGTCGTCGACTACGACTGGCTGAAGTACGGCGGCTGGGGGATCCGTCGCGGCCTGGACGGGAGCTGGGCCTACGTCCCGGGCAGCGGCAGCGTCGTCGAGATCACCTACCGCGGCGGCAAGGACCGCAAGAAGGAGAAGAAGGTCGTCCTCGGCGCACACGATCCCCACGCGCTCGCACGGAGCATCCTCGAAGCAACTGCGGCCAGCACCGCGCGTGTCCGCATCGGCGAGGCGGCGCTCGATCCGCACGTGGACGAGGGACGGGAAGCCGAGCCGGAGCGCGAGCTCACCGACCCGACGCCGCCGCGCCCCCTCGCGCGTCGCTCCGACTGATCCCGACGCTCCTGGGCGAGACGGCAAACACCTTCCCATCCAGGGCAGAGGCATGCCCAAACGGGCCCGGCGAGCGCCTGCGCGGCAACTCCGTGCCGAAAAGGCGATCAACTCGCCGGTGCCGAAGCATCCATCCGACGATTCGGGGGAGCACCCTTCGACGCTCGCAGCGCTCGCTTCGTGATTCGCGATTCGCCTGCTGCTGTCTTCGGCGCGGAGTGCTCGACATGCCTTCTCTCTTTTCTTTGCTTGGAGTGCCTGGATGGATCGAGCTCGGTGTGCGCTTCTCTTCTCGTCGGCCTGCGCCCTCGGTGTGACCCTCGTACCAGAGCTGGCTGAAGCCGCTTGCCCCGGCGGGCTGGCGGACTGGCATCACCGAGCGCCGGTGACGTTCGACAACGAGGGCACGGCGCAGCCGGAGCATCTCGCCCTCGTCACGGTCGATACGGCCGCGCTGGTCGCAACCGGGAAGCTCCAGGCCTCCGGAGGGGACCTTCGATTCGCCGATCAGGCTTGCAACGTCCTCGACGCGTGGGTGGACAGCGGCCTCGGCACGACGGCGACGAAGATCTGGGTGAAGCTCCCGGCAGGAGTGCCTGCAGGGACCTCGTCGATGTTCTTCTACTACGGCAACCCGGCCGCCACGCGCGTGAACGATCCTGCTCCGCTCTTCGGATCGGGCCTCGTTGCTCTCTACACGTTCACGGAAGGCGCCGGAACGAGGCTCACGGACCACGTCGGCGGGTACGATCTCACGCTGACCGGCGACGTGACGTGGACGAGCGGCTTTCGCACCGGGACGAGCGCCCTCACCGGCTTCGGCCCGAACAGCCGAGTGACGCGTACGTCGACGAAGCCCTCGTTCGGCACGGGCGACTTCTCCGTCATCAGCATCGCGATGCCGACCGACGTCAGCATGATGCATGGGGTGATCGGCACGTACAAATCGGACGGGACCAGCGGCTGGGGCGTGAACCTCGCGGGCCAGGCCAGGCCGTTCTCGCTCGTCACGGCGCAAGGCGACGATCGATGCACCAACACCAGGAGCGGCATCACCCCGAACGCCTGGCACTTCCTCGGCGTGCACCGTTCCGAAGGCACGCACGGGCTCTTCATCGACAACTCACTCGTCCGTGACACCCAGGTCTGCCCCGACGATCAGCGCAACGTCAGCGCCGGCGAGACCGGGCCTCTGCAGCTCGGCAATGCGTACGAGTCGGCGCAGACCGGACACTTCGTCGGTCGCATCGCGCTGACCGCGCTGTATTCGACGCCACGCTCGAACGCGGACTTCTTCGCGCTCCGCAATGCGCTCGGAATCGGCGCTCGAATCACGGTCACGATCGGCACCGAGCAGGGTCGCCCCGACGCCCCCCTCGGACTGCAAGTGGAGGCAGGCCGTGGATCCGCCACCTTCGGATTCGCTCCGCCCGCGAACGCCACCACCTCCACCGTGACGTGCAATCCCGGCGGCCACACCGTGACCACCGCGCTCGTGCCGCCGGTCACGATGGACGGGCTCACCAACGGCACGACGTACACGTGCACGGTCCACGCGACCAACGAGCTCGGGGACGGCCCGGACAGCGCCGCCGTCGAGATCATCCCGGGCGCGCTTCCCAGCGCGGCAAGAAACGTGATGGCGACGGTCGACGGCACGAACGCGACGCTCTCGTTCGCTCCGCCGCTCGACGACGGAGGCATGGCCCTCGCGTACGACGCCTCTTGCCAGAACGGAGCGCTCACCAAGGAGTCCACGGCGTCGCCGATCGTCCTGGAGGACCTCGCCCTCGGCACGTACACGTGCACCGTCTCGGCGAAGAACGCCAAGGGCACGGGGCCCGCGTCGAACACCGTGAGCTTCGCGATCACGAAGCCGGGCGGAGGCACGCCGGACGGCGGATCGTCGGCGGACGCTGGGCCGACCGACGCCGGCCCCCCTTCGGACTCCGGAGCGACGCCGGACGAAGAGCCGTCGAGCGACGGCGGCGACCCTTCGAGTCGCGACGCGGGCCCGGACGACGGCTCGGGCGGTGGCTGTCAGGCCGCCGACATGAGCTCGTATCCGAGCGGCGGCACGGCGGCCCTCCTCGTCGTGGCGCTCGCGGCGGCCCTGTCACGCCGCAGGTCGCGCTCCGCTTAGCCTGCCGCACGTCCAGCGAGGACGAAAGCGACGGACCGGAGCTCGAGTCGGTCGGAGAGGTCGGCCGCGAGGCGTCATCGACCGCAACGCAGCGAGCACTGCCCGATGCGACGCGGTGGCGCCCACGCGTAGTACCACCTCCAGAGCCGTCACCGGAACGAGCCGTCCGCCACCGCGATGACGCAAACGTCTCGGCGAAGAAGGTCGTCGCTTCTGAAGGAAGCTCGCACTCCATCTGCTGCGTTACGTTTTCGTGGCGAAGCATCGCGAGCGCGTCGCGCTCGGACCGTTGGCGACCCGAGCGCAGAGACGCCAAAGCGCTGCAGCCTTCCTCGCAAAGCAAAGCAAGTGAGATCCGCGTTCATCCACGCGGAGAACGCGTCGTTCGCCGTAAGAAAGATGTGCCGCGTCTTCGCGGCGGTTCGTTGACGCGCACCGTCGCCGCCGCTCGCGCCACTCGAGCTCCTTGCCGAGGTTGAAGTGCAGTACAACGAAGGGGGCTATCCGCATATCACCGCACCTGGGGAAGCTCGTCGTCGAGGTCTTCGACGATCGACGTCGACTCGTTCGTCTCTCGAGTACAAGAGCCCCTCCGAGGTCGAACGCGAGTACGCCAAGGCGGCCCAACCCGTGTCAACGGGACCGGGGGAGCTCCCCCTGAACAACGGCATCTGCGGAGAATCCGAGGACGCGCGTCACGTCAGGAGAGCGAGGGCTTCGCGAAGGATCTTCTCCGGCGTCGACGCGGCATCGAGCATCGACTCGAGCATCGAGATCACTCGGCGCACCTCGGCCTCTCGGAAGCCAAGCGACCGAAGGCCGCCCGCCGCCCTCTCGAACGCTGTCGGCGCTCCCGTCGGCTCGGACTTTCGACGCCGCAAGTCGATCATCTTCTCGACGTGAGCACGGCCGAAGACCTTCTCGGCATGCCATCGATTGTGAGTCCGACAACGGACACGAAGATTGACGGGATCGTCGCCGCCGCCGAGCGCCTTCGCCCGGATGTGATCGAGCTCGAGGTGCCCTCGCGCCGGACAACGATTGCCGTCCGCATCGACGAACGTGCACTGCTCGCCGTCGCGCGCAAAGACCTCACGCCGAACTCCTCGCGAGACGTACCCCGGGCGCGTGGCCTTCGTCGTCGCCGCTCGAGTCGTCTTTGCTCGGGTAGCTCCTCGCGAGCGCGGTGGCGCGGTGGCCCCATCGGCCGCTCGCTCTCGCGACGCTCGCCCTACTGACGCTCGCTGTCCCGACGCTCGCTCCTCCGACGCTCGCCCCTCCGACGCTCGCTCCTCCGACGCCCGGTGCTCCGACGCTCGCTCCGCCGCAGGTCGCTCAGCTGATGCGCGTGCGTCCGAGGCGCGCTCAACTGGCGCTCCCGCTCCCGAGGCTCGCGGCTCCAACTCGTGCTCGTCCGCTCGTTCGTCCGAGGTTCGCTCGTCCCTTGCGACCGTGACGTTCCGCGCGACCTCGAGGGCCGCCGACACCGCCTCGGACGCACAGTCGCCCGTCACCGTACCGTCATTCTTCGCTGACGTCGGACGCGATGTCTTGCCGAGCCTCTCCTTCTCGAGCTTCGAGAGCAGCAGATCGAGCGCGGCGTCGAAGATCGCCTCCAGGTCACCCGTCGGATTGCGGTGGCGCATCAGATCTTTGATCCGTTCGATCTTGGCGCGCGTGTCGGTGCTGACGGTGAGCTCCACGCGAAAGCGCGACGCCGACGTCGGTTCGATCGACGGACGCACCTGCGTCGTCCGCGCAGGGGACGTGGTCGTCGACGCCTGCGTGAGGCTCGCACCGGAGCATCCGACCACGAGTGCCGCGGACGGCAGCGCGACCTGCGGAGCGATGGGCTCGATGCAGGCGTGCACGTCGGGTCGTGGGAAGCGGCACGCGATCATCTCCGCAATCCGCTTCGTCGTCTTGCCGACGGCATCGCGCAGGAGCTCCTCGTGATTGTCGATCGTGAGGTAGTCGCGAAGGGCGTACATCCCGGAGAGATGGATGTCGCCACGTTCGATGAGCTCCAAGGCTCGCGGGAACGCCCGGACGACACGCGCGACGGCGATCCGACGATGTGCCTCGCCTTCGCTCATGCCGAGCCGCCGAACGCAGTAGTCCCACATCGACGAGCACGCGAAATCGGCATAGAGATGCCGCGCGTCCACCTCGGCGAGATAGGCCAGGAGCCCTGCCAGCCAGACATGGCCCGCGCCGACATGCGTACGCAGACGAGCGATCAGCTCGTCGTTCGAAAGGTCCCCCACCTTGTTCATGGGTCCTTCCTACCACGCAGGTTGTCGGCCCCCGGAACCTCGTCTCCAAGGCACGAGCGCGGCGCGAACCACTTCGCGAGCTCTCCTTGCTCCGAACGTCGCTCCAGATGCGAATGCGCGCCAGCACGACGTGACTCCAACCACGGCTCGCCTCCCGAGCGGAGCATCGTCCAGAACGTCGTCTACAAAAATCGTACGCTCGGCTACTTATTCCGGGCGCAGGCCCGCGAGGTTCGCGGGGCGACGCCGGCAGCGCGCGCAAGACCAGGACGCGCGCGCGAGGCGGAGGCCGATCTTACGAAGATTCGAGCACACGGGTCCGCAACCGGCGGCGTCAGCGAGGCATCATGTCCTCGTCGCATTGTTTCGCGTTCGGCGCCCGCGCGACGCTCGGCTCCCTCGGCGCTCGGCTCGGCTCGGCTCGCGCGACGGCTCACTCGACTCGCTCGGCTCCCGGCGCCGGGCTCGCCGACGCCGGCTCGTTCACGTTCGAGGCTCGGCTCACGTCGCCCCTCACACGTTCTTATCCCCACGCGCCTGCAGCGTGTCATCAACGGAGACAGCCTCGCCCGCGAGCTTCGCATTGGACGCTCGGCTCACGGACGCTCGGCTCCCTCGACGCTCGGCTCCTGGCGCGGCCCGCTCCCCCCTCGACCCTCTCGAAGATCGGCGCACCGAAGCTCCGACTCGTTCGACGCTCGGCTCCGCGACGCTCGTTCGCGTTCGACGCCCGGCTCGCCGACGCTCGTTCGCGTTCGACGCCCGGCTCGCCGACGCTCCGACTCGTTCGACGCTCGGCTCACGGACGCTCGGCTCGCGCGACGGCTCCGGCTCGCGCGACGGCTCCGGCTCGCTCGAAGCTCCGTCCTCGACGCTCGACCCTTCGGGTCGCTGCACGCCGAGCTCGCTCGCGAGACCGATGCGCGCTCGTAGGTGCGGCCGCATCGGTTGATCTTCCTCGTGCCCCCAGCCGGCGTTACGCAAAAACTGGCGCTGCCGGACCAAATCCGCTTCGTCCTCAGAACCTCCGCCATCGGAGGCGCCCGGGCCTTGCTGCCTCGGTGTGCCTCTGCGCTAGCGGCACTCGCGATCAGTTCACCTGGACGTCGAGCGCGTTGAGGACGCGGAGGCCCGCGCCGCCCGGGTAGCCGTAGCTTCCGAAGTAGTCGGTGCCCCACACGCTGACGCCGACCGGGCCTTCGCTCGTGAGCTCGCGTCGGCCGCCGCTGCACTTGTTCTCGCCGAAGGGCTGCGGCTTGCCGAGGCGCTTGAGCCACGGACGCGTGTATTCGTACTTGCCCGAGGTGCCGAGCGGCTGCCAGTCTTCGAGCGTGCCGGCGCAGTCGAGGACGACGGGCTGGAAGTCCTTGCCCTCCTCGCGGACGCGCACGACGACGAGCTGCGAGTTGGCGAAGGTCGGATCGACCCAGAATACGTAGCGCCCGAGGTACTGCTCCGTCGGGATGACGGTCATGAACTCGGGATCGCCGACGTCCCCGTTGAGCACCGCGTACTGGGCGCCGGTCATGTACGAGTGGATCGCGAACGGGTGCGCCCCGTCCTGGCTCCTCACGACGAACGGCTCCTGGCTCGTGAAGATGATCGACTCACCGGCGTTGATCACGGGCGGAGCGTCCTTCGGCTTCGGCTCGTAGGTGAGCTCGGTACCGTCGACGGCGCCCGTGATCCGATAGAGGTAATCCTCGGGGAGCTCCTTCGAACGGCGCGAGCGGTAGGGCGCGATCGCGTATTCGCTTCCCCACGTCTTCAGCGGGAAGAGCGCGGTCTGGGACTGGTCCGAGCAGCAGACGTTGGTCGGGATGTCCATCGCCTCGTGACCAACGGACACGGAGATCGGCTTGTCTGCGCCGACGCGCGTGCCCGTCAGATCGTCTTCCTGCGATAGCTGGATCTGTTCGCCACGGTTCAGCCGATACGTCGTCGGCTTTCCCTTCTCCGCGCCGCTGATGTCCAGCCCGCCGAAGAGATGCGCGTTCGGAACGACGGTGACCTGGGTGTCGTCCTCTGCAGCGAGGAGGTGCGTCGACGGGTACTGGCTCGTCGTGGACGTGCGTCGCGTGCCCCAGGGGTTCGTGACGATGAAGTCGTTCTTCCACGACGCCACGGGCAACAGCAGCGTGGCGGCCGAGCCGACGGAGGCGCCGATCGGATAGACCGTGTACGCGCTCACCGGTGCGGTGGTCTTGATCTGGAACGTCTGCGTGCGCAGCGTCCCGCGCACGGCGGTCTCCTGCTGGACGGCGGGGACGACGCCATCCGGGCACCGAACGGACGCGCTGCCGCCGGACGGAAGCCCGGTGAGGAAGAGCGCCGCCATCTCACCCGGCTTCAGCTCTCCGTCGAACGCCTCGTATTCGGTCGTGGTGCCGTCCGTGCGGATCAAGCGGCCGTGCGTCTTCACGTCGATCGCGTCCGCGCCGAAGGACGCCTCGATCTGCGCAGGCACTCCCCACGTGTTCGCGAGAATGGCGCCGAAACACGAGCCGATCATCTGCGCGTTGCGCGGCGGCGGAAGCGCGACGAACGCGCAGCCCATCGTGGAGTCGGTGGCGGCATCACATGCCGGCACACACTTGACGGCGCTGCCACATCCTTGACCGGCTTCGCACTCCGCGATGACCTTGGAGTCGTCGCAGCCGTCGACCACCTTGCGGAAGTCGCGTGAGCAGCGCACGGTGCCTTCGCAGCTCACGGGAGGTGCAGCGACGACGTCGGAGCCAGCATCCTTCTCGGCCAGCGCGGGGACACTCTGGTCCTCGAAGCCTGCACGCTCGCTGCACGCGAACGTCACGCCGAGCGCAACGAGCACCCAAGCCATTCGCCTCATCGGATCACCTCTGCTTCGGGGTGAGACTCGAAGTCGACGCTTCCGCGACCGAGCTCACCGCGCTGATTCGCCCCCCAGCACTTCACCTTGCCGTCGACGAGCGACACGCACGTCGAGGCGGTCGTCATCGCGAACGACACGACCTTGTCGCCCGCAACGTGGGAGACATCCATCGGCTCCTCGAGCAGGTCGATCACGTTCGGCGACGCTCCGAGCGCGCCCGCCGTGTTGCGTCCCCAGCGATAGAGCTTCCCGTCGCCGAGCAGCATCCCGCCTTGCTCGGCGTAGACGATCAGCTTGTTGACGTCCGTGCCGGTGCCACGGACACGACCGGCAGCAATCGCGACATCGACGATGGTGCCGGCATTCGCGACGTAGAGCGCGCGAGCCGTCGGCACCCAGCGGTGGGCGACGCCGTCGGAGCGGAGATAGCCGTACGTGCCGATGCGCGCGACGTTCGCGACCTCGACCGGCACTGGCGAATAGAGCTCCTGGAAGGAGACGGGGCCGGCCGGCAGCTCACCGACCGTGGCGAGCACGCCGTCGTCGAGGAGCGCCGTGATCGTGTCCTGGAACGGGATCGGCTGGTTCGGGTTGGAACCCGGTGCGCCGGGGACCGCGCCGATCGCGATGTCTTTCACCGGCGCGCGGAAGGTCGACATCACCTGAGGAGCGAACGGCACGCCGGGCGCCGGCGTGAGCAGGTTCGGTCCCGTGCGCCCGTTCTGCGTGCCCCAGCACCAGAGCGCGCCGTCGGTCTTCGCGATCGCACAGCCGAGCGTGGAGCCGAGCGCGACCTTCGACATGGAAGGCAGCCCTTCGACCTTCGTCGGCGCCGGGACGCGGACCTCGGACGTGGGCTTACCGAGCTGGCCGAACTCGTTGCGGCCCCAGCAGTAGACGGAGCCGTCGGACGTGAGCGCGCAGGTGCCGAGGTTCGCTCCGACGCTGATCTGCGTGACGTTCGCGAGACCGACGACCGGAGCAGGCGTCGCGCCTTCGACCGCGGTGACGACGCGGCCGCGTCCGAGCGCGCCGTCCGCGACCTGAGCTCCGGTGTCCGGATCGGTCTCGCCGCGGAGCCGCGTGTCGCGTCCCCAGCAGCGGACGGTGCCGTCGTCGAGGAGGCCGCAGTAGTGCTCGCTACCGACGCCACTGACCGCGACGTAGCAGGGCTTCTCGGTGCACTTCACCTCTTGTCGCGAGGCGAGGCCGATCGGCGCCGGCTCGACGTCGGCCGTGCCCGCATCCGGAGGCGGCGGCTCGACATCGGGCGTAGTGGGAGACGGCGGCGGTGCTGCGTCGCCCGCATCGGTGCCCGGCGACATCGACGTGTTCGCGTCGTCGGACGACGAGCACGCGAGCGCGACCGACGACACGCCGAGGATCATCGGAAGGATTCCGCGAACGAGTCTCATGGCTTCTCTCCTCGAGCCGTCTTCGCCGTCCGCCGCGCCGCGAAGCCGGCGGACGGAAGGCCAGGTCGCGTGATCGCGGTGCCGACGACCCACGCGTCATCCGCGCCATCGGCCCAGATCCCCCGCACGTTCGAGACGATCACGCGGCCGTCGACAGCCGTACGTGCAGCCTCCATCGACGTCCCCGTCCAGCGGCAGAGCAAGAGTCCGTCGGAGAACCAGCCCGTCGTCGGGCTCGCGGCCTGACCGATGGCGCTGGTGCAAGCCGGCAGCTCGCTGGTTCCGCGCGTGTAGATCGGCGCGCCGACGACGCCGGGGGAGCTGACCGGCGCGAGCTCGGTCTGCCACGTGATCGCCGGCGAGCGCGCCATGTACCAGAGCTGACGCGTCGTCGCCGACGGCGGCGTGCCCCGGAACGATGCGAGCTCGGTCGTCTCCGCGACGGTCGTGATCGACCACGCCTCGCCGTCGAAATGCGCGATGGCGCCTTCGCTCGACGCCCCACACGGGCTCGACGGACAGACCTTGCCGGCGACGTACACGTCGCCCGGTCCGAAGCCCCAGACGCCGTTCCACACGAACCCCCGCGGGTCGTCGTCGGTGTTCGTGACCGAGGCGCGCTCGACGACGGCTCCGTTCTCGTCCTCGCTGACGCGGAGGACGTCCGGCCCGTTCGCGATCCAGAGCGCGTCGCCGTCGGGGGTGCCCCACACGGCTCGCCCCGACGTCCACGCCACGTCCGTCCGCAGCTCACGGAAGGTCGCCGCGCCGCCAGCGCCGGGCGGGCTGGCGTGGCGCACGAGGACGAGGAGGTTGTCGCTGCCTCGCGCCGCGGCCCACACGCGATCTTTCGTCTGCGCCCAGACGTTCGTGAACGTGATGCTCGCCGGAAGCGCGCCGTCGTATTCGTACACCTGTCGGATCGACGTGCCGTCCCAGCGATAGAGCGCGCCGCTGCTCTCGGGCAGCATCCACGCGTCGTCGACGCTCGAGGCAGAGACCGCGATCAGCGGCGAGCTCCGCGGGACCAGCTCGTAGCAGAAGCCATCCTCGCTGCAGCCGTCGATGACGGCCGTGATGGGCGCGTCGTCCGAGGCATCGACCTCCGGCGGCGTGCCGCTGTCGCCGATCACGGTGGGCGGCGTCTCGGGCGGAGGCGGCGGCGCCTCCACCTTCTCTTCGCCGTCCGCGCAGGCGACGGCAGGCAGGAGCGCGAGCCCGAGACCGAGCGCGCGCCGCATCGTCATGAAGCGGAGGAGCCTCATGGCGTGGCTCCCTGGAAGTGCAACATGATCCCGTTTCCTCCGATCCAGACGTCCTTCGCGCTGCTGCCCCACACCGAGGCGAGCGTCGGCTTCTCCGAGCCCCCATCGAACGGCGTCGCGATCCGCGACCAAGCGGTGCCGTCCCAGTGGATCACCGTCGCGTCGTCGCCGACGGCCCACACGTCGTTCGTCGCGATCCCGTAGACGCTACGAAGGATCGTCGTCACCGGGGTCGGGATGACCTCGAAGACGCGGGACGCGACGTTCTCGCGCTTCATGCGACGCGCGGTGCCGCCCTCGCCCACGAGCCACACGGCGTCGTCGTTCCCCCAGACTCCGTAGAGGTACTTCGACGTCCGGCTGTCGTACTCCTCGATCTTCCACGTTCCTGGAGCGTCCGGGTCACCACCCCCGGGAGCTTCGAGGAAGATGCGTCCGACGCGGTCGCTACCGAGCCGCGTGGCCCACGCCTCGTCGGGACGCGTCGTCGCGAGCGACCACACGCCGAGGGGAGCCGTGCCGCTTCCGTAGAGGACCGCCGTGAGCTCCTCTCTTGCTTCGGGTCCGGTGTCTCCCCAGCCGTTCGCCGCCACGATCGGCGCAACGAACGCCGTCGTCGTCTGCCGCCCGATGAAGACCCTCCCCGGGACGCCACTGATCGCCGTCGGGATGCCGTTCGTGTCGCCGGAGGCGCCCATCCAGGCGGACCACTCGGTGGTGGTCGCGCCGTTCCATCCGTTCGCGTGGCGGACGTAGATCCCGTCGGCGACCCACACGTCCGACGCGCTCCCTGCCCAGACGGAGCGGAGCGTGTACGTGCGTCCGGCGTCCGCCTCGAGCTCGCCCTTCTCCCAGGCCTTCCCGTCGTAGTGGAGGATCGTTCGATGCGAGCCCACCGCCCAGACGTCGTTCGGCCCCGAGCCGGAGATCGACATGACGCTGACGCGCGTGTCGAAGGGGGCCGGCACGATGCAGAGGCCCGACGCCGCGCATGGTCCGGCGTCGACGAGCGCGCCGTCCGCTCCCGCGTCGAGATCGTCTTCGTCGACGGTCGCGTCGCTGCCCGCCTCGGGCTCGGCGATCTTGATCTGGTCCTCCGGCGGCGGCCCCTCGACGTCGTCGTCTGCGGCCGCGCACGCGGCGGCCGCGCCGAGCAGCGCGAGGAAGCCCAGCGCGCCAACCTTGGTCGCGACCGACTTCACTGGACACCTCCACATTCCTTCATCAGGCACTGGCCGTCGACGCACGCCTGGCCGACGACGGCGTTACAGCGGATCCCGCAGCCGCCGCAGTTGAGCGGATCGCTCAGGAGGTTCGTCTCGCAGCCGTTGTCGATGTCGCTGTCGCAGTCGCCCCAGTTCGGGCTGCAGCCGTAACCGCACGCGCCCTGCTCGCACGTCGGCTTGCCGTGCGCCGGATCGAGGCCGATCTTCGAGTCGACCGAGCGTCGATCGCCCGGACACTTGAGGCCACACGCGCCGCAGTTGTCGGGGTCCGTGTTGATGGCCGTGTGGCAGATGGCGCCGCAACGGCAGAGACACTGCCCACCGACGCAGTCTTCACCCGGCGCGCAGACGTTCCCGCAGCCGCCGCAGTTGTTCCGATCGCTCGTGCTCGCCTCGCAGCCGTCGCTCTCGGGCTCTCCGAGGTCGAAGTTGCAGTCGCCCCAGCGAGCTGCGCACTTCGGCGTATTGCACTGCCCCTGGACGCAATCGAACGCGATGTGCATCGACGCCGGGTACGGCGACGGTGACGGCGGAGCCGGACAGACGTTCCCGCACGCGCCGCAGTTGTTCCGCTCGGACTTCAGGTCATGGCACTGGCCGTCGGCGCAGAGCTCCTGGCCGGCGGGGCAGCCGCACTTGCCTTGCACGCAGACGTCGTCGCAGACGTTCCCGCACGCGCCGCAGTTCTCCTTGGTGTCGAGCGGCGTCTCGCAGCCGTCCTCCGCCAGGCTGTTGCAGTCGCCGTAGCTCACGCCAGCCGTGGGTGCGCAGACGAGCTCGCAGGCGCCCTGCACGCAGCGCATGGCGCCCTTGAAGCGCGCCGAGAACGCGTCGTCCGTCGGACAGCGAACGCCGCACGCGCCGCAGTTCTCGTCGTCCGACATCAGATCGACGCCGCACGGATACGGGTTGTTCGCGCACGTGGTGCGGCCTTCGGGGCACTCGTTCGACGGGCACATGCCGTGGTCGACGCTCGTGATCGGCGGCGCGCTCGCCTCGCCAGCGTCGGCGCTGCCGAAGACCTCCTCGGGAGGACGCGTGCCGATCACGACGTCGTGCGAGGAAGAGACGCAAGCGAAGACGAGAACGCTCGTCGCCGCGGTGAGGATCAATCCAGCGGTACGCATCGTCACTCCTGCTCCAGCGTGGCGAGGAGCGAACGGATGCGCGCCGCGTACGGGCTCTCCGGGCTCTTCGCGAGGAAGGCGCGTGCAAGCGTCCGCGCTCCGGCGCGGTCACCGCTCGCATGGGTCGCCTCGATCTTCATCACTGCGGCTTCGGGCATGAACTGCCCGTCCGGGAACTCGGCGTCGTGCTGCGAGACGGCCGCGAGACATCCGCGGCCGTCGCCGCTCGTCAGCGCTGCACGTGCGCGCGTGATGAGCTCGAGCTCACGAGCTGTGGAAGGCTTCGTTGCGGGCGTCGCCGTCGTCGTGGGTCCGCTCGCGACGCGGGCCCCCGCCTGACGGCCGCGCGAGGGCACGTCTTTCGAATCGGGGAGATCCGAGATCGAGAGCGATGGAACCGCCTCGGGCGCCGGCTCGACATGGGACGTGCCGACCACGTCGGGCCCGCTCAGCGGGGCGGTCGCGACGACGGGCGCGACGGTCTCCTGGCGTGGGCGGTCGAACGTGGAGTACCCCAGCACCGCAAGCGCGCCGGCGCCGACGAGCGCGAGGGCGATCCGCGGATCGGGAATGCGGGGACGGCTTCGGCCGCGCACCACGCTGCTTGCGGGCGCGACGGGCGCGTCGAGAACGTCCAGCATCTTCTGCAGAGCTCGAGGGTCGGGCTCGCGCTTCTGCGCGTCCTCCACCAGGCTCGCGAAGAGCTCGTTCTCTTCGATCAGACGTCGGGGCCCTTTCACTGTTCGCCTCGCATTCTCAGTTGGTGCCTTTGCAGGCGAGCTTCGAACTGCTCGCGGCCGCGACGGAGCCGCGACGCCACCGTGCCGACAGGCACGCCGAGGAGCTCGGCGATCTCGGGCATCGACTGGCCTTCGATCTCGTAGAGGACGAACACCGTTCGGAGCTCGTCCGCGAGCCCCGCGAGGAGGCTCATGAGGAGGTCGCGCTGCTGCTTCTGCCCGAGCGAGTCCTCCGGCGTGGAGAGCTGCGCGGGTTCGCGCGACTCGTCGTCCGGATCGTCGGCGAGCTCTTCGCGGCCGTGCTTCCGCCGCGCTTCGCGAGCGACGAACACCGCCGCGCCGAACAGGAAAGACTTCTCCGCGCCCGCCTGGATGTCGCCGAGCTTTCGCGCGGCGACGAGGAAGACGTCCTGCGTGGCGTCGTCGAGCGCATGCTGCGGAACGCCGAGCGACCGAAGAAAGCGCCAGACGTTGGCGAAGTAGAGCTTCGCCATGTCTCGCAAGGGCATCACCTGCCCGCGGCTCACCGGCAGGGAGTCGAGGCCCTCGCTGGTATGGACCAGCTCGGTCGTGGCGGCCGTCATGGACGTGGACGCAGCTCGCCCCTCCGTCCGATCACCTTTTTTCTCAGAATCGCCAGCCGCCACCGATACCTGCGGAAATCCCGGCGGAAGGCGCTCGGGTCACGAGCCCGTCCGGCTCGATGCGCAGCCGGTCGCGGGTGATCGGAGCCCAGACGGCCGCCACCGCCTCGACGAAGAGATGAGGATGGGGTTGCCAGCGCGCCCCGAGAAGCCCCCCGTAGTCGAGCCACGTCCGGCGCGTCACGCCGGCGGTCCGTAGCTCAGGCGCTCGCGCAGAGAGGACGCCGAGGTGTGCTCCGAGGCAGGCCTCGACCGTGAGCTCCCGCGCAGCGGCGAAGCGAGCGGGACATGCTTCGAGGTAGCCCGCGGTCCAGTCGACCTCCGCGCGGGTCTGCCCGACCTGGGTCGATCGCGTGAGCGCGTTGCGCCAGCCACCCCGGAGCGCAGGCCGGAGCGACGGCACACGCGCCAGCGCGCCCGCCCACTCGAGCTCGACGAAGACATCGGTCACGGCAAGCACCCCCGAGACGGCGCCGTTCGCCTCGGCACGCGCACCTACCGATACGGCCGGAAGTGACGGCGGTGAAGGGCTCCGCGCGGCCGGCACTGCGCGAGCATCCGCCGCGTCGTCGGATCGCACAGGCGGTGATGGCGATGGCGCGGTGTCCGCGGTCGATTCGAGCTCGGTGGGCGGAGCAGAGGTCGCGGGGACCGGCAGGAGCGAGGCGTGCGGATCGATCGCAAGCGCGACCGCAACCGCGAGACCGAGCGCAGTGTCGTCGCAGCTCTCGCCCTCGATGTCGCGACCGGCCGTCTCGCCCGTTGCCGTCCGAACGTCGAGCCGCCCCACGTGAACCCCTTCGCGCTGCATGATGCGGACGGCGAAACGCCGAGCCTCCGCGCCGGGCGCCGCCAGCGTCCAGCGCGTCGTGTACGTGGAGATCCGCCCGAGAAATCCGTCCATGTCCGGACAGCCCGCCGGCGCGACGTACTCGAAGTGAATCGCCTCGACGCCGCTCGTCTCGCCGGCGCGGGCGCGCAACGGCGTGCATGCCACGAGCAGCACGGACGTCGCCGCCAGAGCGCGGATGCAACGGCGCGAGGCTCTCAAAGAACGCGCAGTATATCGCGCCGCGCAGCGGAGCGACGCATCGGCGCGAGTCAGCTCAGCCGAACGCGCAGCTCATCCGCCGAGGATTTCTTTCGCGCGCGCCGCGTCGGCGCTCGCAACCTGCACGTGGATGCCTCCCTCACCGCTGCTGAGGAACGGCATCACGCCGGCGGTGTTCCCGTGCAGAACGAACGCCTTGATGCCTTCGTTCTCGAGACGCTCCTTGGCGAGCTCGGCTTCGGGGAGATCCGGGAAGGTGGCGACGCTGACGAGATCCACACCGCCACCATACACCATGCAAGGATGCAGCGCCGCTCAAGTCCCCGGGCAATAGCCGGTGCGAACGCGCCCGAGCGACGGGACCGCCGCGCAGTCTTTCGCCCAACCGAGGTTGATGCCCGTCGGACGTCGGCAGTACACGAGGTAGTCGTTCTCGACGGTGTTGAAGAGACGGACCTTCGTGTTCTTCGCGACGGGAGCCCCGGACGTTCCGCCGCGCACTTCCCATTCGAAGGGCTTCTCCGGCGCGTTGGACGAGACCCAGTTCAAGTTGATGCCGATCTTGCGGTGGCCGTACTTCAGGAAGCCGCCGTCGTTCACGCGTATGGCGACCTTCTCGCCGTACAGGATCGGTCCGCCGTCCGGGCTGTGCACCTCGATGTTGCCGGCAGGTTCGGCCGAGCTCCACACGAGATTGATGCCGAGGTTCCGCTTGCCGTACTTGATGTAGCCGTTGTTGACCGTATTGAGCAGCGACACCTTCTCGCCGGACTCGAGCGGCCCGTCGACTTGTCCGATCTCGAACTCGGTGGCGTCGCTCTCCGGGATGCCCTGCACGCTGTTCGCGACACCGCAGACCGTGGCGATGACGGCCGCGGCCGCCTTGTCGTCTGCGGGCTCGCCCCGGCACTCCAGCTCGTCGGCCTGCTGGAGCGCCAGTTCTTCTTCCACCGTACCGGTGTCCTCCAGCGATGACATCGCGCCCGCGGGCTCGTCGTCCGTGGCATCCATGCCGCAGCCAGCGACGGCAATGGCAACGGCAACGCCGCCCAGGCCTCCGAGGACGAGCGGACGGCGGAACCCCACGTGATGGGCTCTGTACTCGGTCATGACGCTTCTCCTCCTTCGTGCGCGGCTGACTCGTTCAGCTCACGCGGAACCGCATCGTTCGGTCCATCTCCGCCCGCGACCCATGCGGACGTCGCGCGAGACGCGGGTGCAAGCAGCTCGCCGGACATCGAGGTCGACTGGACGAATCCCGAGACGAACGGCGATCGGTCGGACGAGCGAAGATCGCCAAGGCCGCGGACAGAGACGCTGCTTCCTGCCTCGCGTGTCGGCACGCGGCGAAGGGCAGAGAAGGAGCTCGGCGGAAACATGGTCGGTCGCCGCGACGCGCGCATCGCGTCGGTCTCGAGTGCTCCGTAAACCCGAGGGCAAGCGCTGACGGCAACGCTCCCCTTCCCTTCGGCGCCCTCCACGCGCGGAAGAGCAGCTCCGAGCTCCGGCGCGCGAGAGACACGAGCCGAGCGCGCGAATCCTCTCCCGAGCTCGGAGCTCGCTCGCCGGCTGCGTCGTCGACGGCCTTACTCTGCGACCGGCGCGAGCTGGAACGTGACCGCGCGGCTCTCCCCGTCGTCGACGACGACGCGCCGATACTCGCTCGCGTAGCCCGGACGCCGCACGGCGACGTCATGAGCGCCGGCCGTGACTGCGAACGCATCGCCAGCAGACGTGCTGCGCCTTCCGTCGACGTAGACCGATCCACAACGGGGCTCGCACACCACGACGAGCTCGGTGACGTGCGCTGCCGGAGCTGCCGACGCGCCGACGGGCTCGGGCGCAGCGCCCTCCAGCGGTGCCGCGCTCGCGCCAGGCGCGGGCGACGCCACCCGATGGCCGAGCCACCCGAGCGAGGCGGCGCCGAGCAGCGCGACCGCCAACAGCGGCCACCGCCGTCGAGCGCGTGCTGCGGGCGCCGCCGAGCTCACGACGGGCGCCGGATCGATCGACGAGGCCACGCCGGTCGTCTGCACGAGCGGCGACCGCGAAGCCGGCCCGACCCGCGGCGCGAACGAGAACGGCGACATGCGCACGGTGCGCGACGGATCGACCCCGGGCAGCGCCTCCGGCAACACCCGCCGCATGCGCACCGTCGAAGCGATGCTCTGCGGTCCGGCCGGTATCGTGTTCGCGCGCTCGTGCGTGCCCGAAACACTCGGCGACGACGGAGCTGGAACGGTGACGCGCAGCATGCCCTGCGCAGGCGGCAGGACGACCTCTCCGGACGGAGCAAGCGCCTCGAGCATTTCGGCAACGCGCTGCGAGACGCGCGGCTGCGCACGTCCGAGATCGCGGCGGTGGAGATGCGGGCGCGCCAGGAACAGCGCGTACGACGCATAGTCGTAGAGCCAGCGCGCGAGCCTCTCGCTCTCGCCCGTCGGATCGTCGAGCGCAGCGATGCGCGCCACGATCGTCTCCGCATCGAGCGTGCCGTCCTCGGCGGGTGCATCGGCGAATTCGGGCCGCTCCCCTCGACGTTCGGCGAACGCGGCGAGCTCGGCACGCACGGCGTCGCCTTCGTCCATCGCGTCGAGCTCGCGAAGGAGGACGAGGATCGCCTTGTTGTAGATGTTCAGCACGTCGATCGCCGCGAGACGGGGGGCCCGCACCGAGGCGTGCCCCGTGTGAACGTGCTGGAAGAGTGCTCGCGTGACCTCGAGCGGCGTCGACTCGACCGACTTCGCGAGCTCGCTCAGCGACCGGGCGCCGTCGATCGCCGCATAGACACCGAGCGGATCGACCTGGGGCTCGGCGCGTGCGGTCCGCACCGGGACGTGGTGATCGGACGGGATCCGCGACCGGAACCAGCGGACATCGTCGATCGCGGCGATCGCCTTCGCGACGAGCGCCTCCACCTCGTGCTTCTTGCGGTACGAGAGCCGTGCCTCCTCGTAACCGTGGAAGAAGACGAAGCTCCCCTGCTCCACGCGGAGCACCGCAACGAAGATCTGCTCGATCTGGAGCGCCATCGAATCGAACAGCGCCTCGCGCGACATGAAGCCGAGCGACACCGCGGCTTCGCCGAAGCGACGTCCCTCGACCGCGGCGAGCTCGGTCGCAGCAGAGACCTGGTCGCGGGTGAGGATCCCGCTCCGACAGAGCACCTCGCCCAGGCGCTCGGAAGAGGCGCTCGACTCCGCCGCCACGACATGCCCCTCGTCGAAGAACAAGGAGCGGATCCCGTCGTCGCTGGCGACCACCAGCTCTCCGCGCCACACGGCCTGGGCGACGAACGAGACGATGTCACAGAGCGCGCCCGGCTCGAGCACGCGTCCGGAGAGCGCACACGCACGCCCCGGCTCTTCGGCATCCAGCGCGAGATGCTCGTCGGCGTCGGCCGTCATCACGGATGGCAACATCCGCTCGGACGAGACCGGCAGCTCCTCGGCCGGCGCGGCGACGTGCGTGACGCCGCTCGCCGCGACGACCGTCGGCCGCTCCGAATCCGCGTGTGCAGCTGATCCCGAAGGCGTCATGGCAGTGTCCCGCATCCCCGTCTGACCAAGCCGGGGGATTGTGCATCAGCTTCGCCGCACATGGAATCCCGACCGTGCTAGGGGATCGGAAATAAGCGAAATCTTAGAAAATCGCCGCGCATGGTCAGCAGAGCGGCCAGCGCATTCGCCGAGCGGTCAGGCCTCGCGCCGCGCCTCCCACGTCACCTCGACGTCGCCGAGGGTTGCTCGTGCAGAGCAGTACTTCTCGACGGCGAGCGACACGGCGCGCTGCAGCTTCCCGTCGTCGACCGCTCCCTTCAAGATGAACACGAGCTTCATGTGCGTGAACGGTGCGGGCGTCGCGGTCGGGCGCACGCCTTCGATCTCGACCCGAAGATGCTCGAGCGGCTCCTTCTGCTTGTTCACGAGGATGTGCACGACGTCCATCGCCGCGCAGCTCGCGACCGCGGAGAGGAGCAGCTCCATGGGCCGCATTCCGCGTCCCTCGCCGCCGATCTCCGGTGCCCCGTCGACGACGAGCGTGCCTCCCGAGCCGGCGGTCGCCTCGAAGGCGGCGTGACCGATGCGGTCGAGCGTGACCTTCACGAGCCCTCCGGGTGGAACAGCGGCGACGAGACATAACGATCGCCGCGGTCGCAGACGATGCACACGACCACGCCGTCTTTGGCCTCCGCGGCGAGGTCGCGACAGACGACACGTGCCGCCCACACTGCACCGCCCGAGCTCACGCCTCCGAAGACGCCTTCCTCGCGCGCGAGCGCTCGCGCCGTGCGCTCGGCGTCGATCGGCGCGACGTCCACGATGCGGTCGACGCGGCTCGGCTCGTAGATCTTCGGCAGGTACTCGGGTGGCCAGCGACGGATGCCGGGGATGCTCGTCCCGGGCGCCGGCTGACACCCGACGATGGTGATCGCAGCGTTCTGCTCCTTGAAGAACCTCGAACACCCCATGATCGTGCCGGTCGTCCCCATCGCGCTGACGAAGTGCGTGATGCCGCCGCCCGTGTCGCCCCAGATCTCGGGGGCCGTCGTCATGTAGTGGGCACGCCAGTTGTCCGCGTTCGCGAACTGGTCGAGCATGACGTAGCCGCCCTTTGCGACCTTCGCGCGTGCGTAGTCGATCGTCGCTTCCATCCCGCCCGCGGCCGGCGTGAGGATGACCTCCGCGCCGAAGGCTCGCATCGTCTGGACGCGCTCGGCGGTGGCGTTGTCCGGCATCACGAGCTCGATCGGGTAGCCGCGCGTCGTGGCGATCATCGCCAGCGCGATCCCCGTGTTGCCGCTCGTCGGCTCGATCAGGCGCATCCCGGGTCGGAGCTCGCCGCGGGCCTCGGCGCCGAGGATCATCGACCTTGCCGCCCGGTCCTTCACGCTCCCGCCGGGGTTGTTCCCTTCCAGCTTCGCGAAGAGCCGGATGCCGGGACGGTCGACGCCCGTCAGGAGCTCGACCATCGGCGTACGGCCCACGAGATCGGCGATCTTCATGCGTGCGCGACCCCTCGCATTGTGGGATGTAACGTTACACCATGGCAACGGAGCCGAAGCGCTTTCGCGAGCTCGAGGCAGCGATCGACCAGGTGGTGGCGAGCTACACCGGCAAGCTCGAGATCGACAACCTCGAGAGCGCGGCGCTACCCAACAAGCGCGCCGTCATCGACGCGGTCGAGCACATCAAGTCCTCCATCCTCGTCGGGTTCTACGCGACGCGCGCGCTGACGCGCGACAACCTCAGGCAGGCAATCGCCGAGGGCTTGTACGGAGCGCATCACCTGCTCGTCGATCAGATCGAACGGGCGCTCACGTACGACCAGCGCATGGGACGGACCGCCTGCCAGCTCCCGACGGGCTCCGGCGAGAGCGTGGTGCTCACGCTCTTCGCGGAGATCCCGGAGCTCCGCCGCATGATCGACGCCGACGTCCGTGCGGCCTACGACGGCGACCCGGCCGCCAAGAACGTCGAGGAGATCGTGTTCTCGTACCCGTCGATCGAAGCGATCGTCGCGTACCGGATCGCCAATCGTCTCCATCGCGCCGGCGTCCCCATGATCCCGCGCATCATCACGGAGCACGCGCACTCGCGCACCGGCATCGACATCAGCCCGGGCGCGACGATCGGCGAGCGCTTCTTCATCGATCACGGAACCGGTGTCGTCATCGGCGAGACGACCGAGATCGGCAACGACGTGAAGCTCTATCAGGGAGTGACGCTCGGCGCGCTCAGCGTCCCGCATCGGGACGAGGTGAAAAAGAAGCGGCACCCGACGATCGAGGACGGCGTCACGATTTATGCCGGAGCGACGATCCTCGGCGGTGACACCGTCATCGGCGCACGCTCGGTCATCGGCGGCAACGTGTGGCTGACGTCCTCCGTACCTCCCGATTCGAAGGTGTTCGGCCGCGCCCGCAGCGACGAGGGTTGATCCGGCATCAGCGCGCGCGGGCAGCGTGCTTTCGCGTGATCTCGGTGATGAGGTGCGTCTCGAGGGCTCCGAGCGAGCCGAATTGCACGCCCATCCCGCGCCCCGTCTCCCAGCGGACGATCCCGCGCAAGAGGAGCGATTGCTCCGAGCCAGGCAGTCGGATGCGGATGAGCAGCTCGGATCCGAACTTCGAAGCCTCGTCGGTCTCGATGAACATCCCGCCGACCGAGATGTCCTTTGCGGCGCCGGGACGCTCGCGATTCCGTCCCTTCACCTGGAAGAGGAGCGGGATGTCGATGGGCACGCGCGCATGCCGTCGCTTTTCTTCGACCAAGACTTCCTCCTGCCACGCTCTGTCACGCTCAGACTATGCGGCGCGCGACCTCCGCGCATCCCCCGCCCGAGCTATCCCGATCCGCGCGCCCTTCCTCTTTCGTCTCGGCGTACCCTTCTCCGGGCGCGACCGGACGTTCCGCGGTACAAAGCAGGTGAGATGTCCAAGGCAAGCCAAGCGCTCGACGTCGTCATCATCGGTGCGGGTCTCTCCGGCATCGGCGCGGCCTACCACCTGCAAACGAGCTTGCCCGGGAAGTCGTACGTCATCCTCGAAGGACGCGAGCGGCTCGGAGGAACGTGGGATCTCTTCCGCTATCCCGGGATCCGCTCCGACTCGGACATGTACACGCTCGGGTACTCGTTCCGTCCCTGGACGAACGCGAAAGCCATCGCCGACGGACCGGCGATCCTCGAGTACATCCGCGAGACCGCCGAGCACTACGGGATCGATCGGCACATCGAGTACCGCCGCCGCGTGGAGCGGGTGTCGTGGTCGACGGACGAGGCGTGCTGGACGATCGACGCGCGGAACACCGAGACGGGTGAGCTCGTGCGCTACAAGGCGCGGTTCGTCTTCGTCTGCTCGGGATATTACGACTACAGCGAAGGCTACACACCCGACTTCCCGGGCCTCGACCGGTTCCGAGGACGCGTCGTTCATCCGCAGAAGTGGACGGAGGACGTCGACTACGAGGGCAAGCGCGTCGTCGTCATCGGCAGCGGCGCCACCGCCGTGACCCTCGTACCGGAGCTCGCCAAGCGAGCGGCGCACGTGACGATGCTCCAGCGTTCGCCGACGTACATCATCTCGATGCCTGAGCGGGATCCCGTCGCCACGTGGATGCGCGGCCGTCTGTCGACGAAGGCCGCCTATTCGGTGATGCGCTGGAAGAACGTGCTCGTCAGCATGGGCTTCTACAACTTCTGCCGGAAGGCTCCGCGCGTCGCGAAGCGGCTGCTCGTCGGACAGATGAAGCGGAGCGTCCGCGGCGCCGTGGACGCGAACGCGCACTTCGTACCGTCTTACGATCCGTGGGACCAGCGCCTCTGTCTGGTTCCGGACGGGGATCTCTTCGCTGCCCTTCGGAAGCGCAAGGCCTCGGTCGTGACGGACCACATCGAGACGTTCACGGAGGGCGGCATCCGCCTGCGATCGGGCGAGGAGCTCGAGGCCGACCTCGTCGTCACCGCGACGGGGCTCAAGCTGCAGTTCCTCGGAGGCGCACGTCTCGAGGTCGACGGCAAGGCCGTCGAGCCGCCCGATTGCATGGTCTACAAAGGGCTGATGCTCAGCGACGTGCCGAATCTCGCGTTCGCGATCGGCTACACGAATGCATCGTGGACGCTGAAGTGCGATCTCACGAGCGAATACGTCTGCCGGCTGCTCCGCCACATGGATGACCGCGGCTACGACGTCGCGATCCCTCGACAGAACGATCCTTCCCTTCGAGAGGAGCCGATCATCGACTTCTCGTCGGGGTACGTTCAGCGCGCGCTTGCTCAGATTCCCAAGCAGGGCTCGCGCGCGCCGTGGAAGCTGTATCAGAACTACGCGCTCGACCTCGCCTTGCTCCGGCGCGGCCGTCTCGAAGACGGCGTGCTCGAGCTGCGCAAGGGGTCAGGCGCGGGCGCCAAGCGGACGAGCGACGCTCGAGCACACGCGCGAACCTGACGCGCGACGCTCGCCGGGCGTCCATGTGCCCGTCCATGTGCCCGACGAGCGCGATCGAAACTGGCTATCGGTTCGCTTTGTCGCGAGCCTCGCCCTCGAGCTCCTTCGCCTTGCCTTCGGCCTGCATCTGCTCGTTGCCGATGACCGCGCCGACGCGATTCTTGACGGTTCCAGCCAGCTCGTCGCCGGCTGCCTTCCCGCGCTCGCCCGCCTTCGCGGCCTCCTCGCGTGCCTCGCCTTTGGCCTCCTTCGCCTTGCCTTCGGCTTGCATCTGCTCGTTGCCGATGACCTTGCCGATCCCTTCCTTGATCTTGCCGCCGACCTGCTCGGCGACGCCTTCACCGCGATTCGCAATCGTTCCCATGGTCCACCTCCTCGCATGCAGCGTCGCGCGACGCTGTGCACGAGGACCGCAAGCCACGTGCCGCACCCTCACGCGGCGCCGCGGCACCGGAGCCGACGGGAACGAGCCCTTCGCAAGGTCGGCGGGCCGCGCGCTTGCTCGAACGCCACCGCAGGTCTGCCCCGAGCGCGTCGTTTTTGGGATCGACCTACCCGCGCTGCGTGGCGCTTCCGTGGGAGCTCAGGGCGGTGGCAGTGCCCCGGCATCGGCCGGCAGCTCGAGGACATCGCTCGCGGCGGGAGGCAGCAAGGCCGTGCCGTTCTCGGAAGAAGACTCCTGCGCTGGCGGGATCGCGACCGCAGACGTCGCAGCCACGGGCGGGGGCTCACGCTCGTGGTCGGCGGGGAAGGATGCGCCGCCTCGCATCTTCGCGAGCACGAGGAGCGCACAACACGCCCCGAGCGCGGTCCCGGCGACGACCGCACCAATCCATGCTGCACGCTGCCGTCGACGCCGCGCCGACTTCACGGTGCGCAGCGAAGAGAGCGCTCCACGGTCACGCTCGGAAGAGCGCGGCGGCAGGCTCATCGCGGTCGGTCGTAACGTCGAGATCGGCGCCGGGGCCGCCGGCCCCCGCGGAGTCAGCTGCGGCACGGGCGTCATCGCCGTGACCGCGACGGCAACCGCCACGCCTGGCCCCAGCCGCACGTCGGGCTCTTCGTCCATCTCGAGATCGACATCGACCTCGACGGACGGCGGCGGTGACTCGACGCGCGCCGCCGCCGGACGCGCCGCGACGACGCGAGGGTCCGACGGCGTGCGCGCAACCCCCGCCATGTGACGAGACAGCCGCTCGCGCGCTGCCTCGACGTCGACGACCTCGAGGAGGCGGGTCGCCACCTCCGCTGCGCTGACGGTTCGCGCACGCGGATCCGGCGAGAGTCCTCGATCGAGCGCATCGACGAGCGCCGGATCCAGCCAAGGGCACACCTTCGAGAGCGGCGCGTCCGTCGGGCAGACGCCACCTGCGCGCAGGAGCAGCTCGCGCACGAGCAGGCACGCCGAGAAGACGTCCGAGCGCGTCGACGCCGAGCCACCACGGAGCCGCTCCGGCGCGACGAAGCCGGGCGTGCCCGGCCCATGGCCGCTCGAGAGGTCGAAGTCGGCCAGCTTCACGTGTCCGTCCCACGGGACGAGCACGTTCGACGGCGCCACGTCACCGTGAACGATCGGCAGGGGCGCGCCGCTGGTCGGATCGCACGCGCGATGCGCGGCGTCGAGCGCGCAGAAGACCCGGTACCCGACATAGAGCGCGCAGCCCTCGTCGAGGGGAGCTCCGCTCGCGTCCAGCACATCGAGCAAGCTCGCGAGCGACGGCCCATCCACGTGCTCGAGCACGAGGACGGGCAACCCTTCGTGCTCCGTGAGCTCGTACAGCCGAACGATCGCCGGATGTGAAAGCCGCGCGAGCACCGCGGCTTCGCGGAGGAGACGGCCCGCGGCACGATCGAGCTCCTCGTCCTCGAGGCCGGCGAGGATCCGCTTCAGGACGACGTCCCGCTGGAACCCGAACGGACCGTACGTGATCGCCTGGTCGATCTCGCATGTCGACGTGACCGCGAGACAGCAGACGATGCGATGCGGACCGATGGCGTCCTCGGCGCGTTGCGAGCGGTTCTCGGGCATCGTCACGGGGCGCGCATCGAGCCACGCCGTGGCCCGACACGCAAGCCCCCGCGCACGATCCAAAGCTCATCGTGATGCGCGGCCGAGGTCCCGGCGCATCATCCGGTGCGTACGGCAGAGGTCATCAGGCCTCGGATGCACACCGTACGAGGTTTTTGCCCACGTCCCTGAGAGGGCTGCCCCTCCTTTCACGCAGGCACCGGTCGCTCTCGTGCGCGAACCCTCCCCCACACAAGAAAAGCGGCGCCGCGCGTCTGGAAGGATGCGAGGCGAGGCGCCGCTCTCGGGCCATCGTACGTGCAGCGCTCAGGCCGGGGGCGGCACGCTCGTCGGCGACCGCGCCGGACGCGCGCTCGGCGGCATGCGCGACGGACGCTCGCTGACGCGCCGGGCCGGACGCTCGCTCACGCCCGTACGCATGGTGACGCCCGTCTTGATGGCGAGCATCCACTCGTCGAAGAGCTCTGCGCGAAGATCGAGATCCATCTCGACCTCGGCGGTCACGTCTTCGAACTCGGAGCTGTCCGCACTGAGCGCGAAGAGCATCCCGGCATCGTCGGAGTGCCCGTCGTCGCGCGGGCCATGCCGATCGAAGAACGTCATGTCGATCTCCGGGAAGGCGCGACGTGCCATCTCCGCCAGAACGGGGAAGCTCGGCGGAATCGTCGCCTCGGCCGATGCGAGCAAGGCACATGCGACGGCGAAGCTGCGACGATGAACGACGTCATGAAGGTGCTCGTTGATCCTGCGAATGGACGAGAGCGTCCGCGCGCTTTCTGCGTCGCTCGGAGTGATGCCGATGGACGCGAGCATCTTCAGATACAGGCTCGGATGCGCCGCATCGAGATTCCCGCAGCCCATCTCTTCGTAGATGTTGTCCATGAGCGCGAAGCGGCTCTTGAGATCGGGTGCACGACCTCCGAGCGCGCAGAGCAGGCCCGTGAACGGAGAGACGATCTTGTAGAAGCTCGTCAGGATGAAGGCCGTCACCTCCCGTGACGGCCCCGGCGCCCCGAACAAACCCATGAACGGGTGCGAGAAGAAGCGGTGTTGCTTTGCTCGCTCGAGCATCTCCTCGAAGAAGCGCTGATTGTCGACAGCGCGCACGGATGAGAAGTCACGAGCTCCGAACGGACTTTTGAAGTGTTCCACCAACGCCCCCTTGATGGCTGTTGTGATCAGTTGATTCCTCGCGACGGGCGGTGCGATGAAGCGAGACTCCCCTCGCCCAACCCGCTGCAAGAGTTTGACGCATTTCCGCGACATCGATGCGCGATATAACGACAAAGACGCGAAATCAGTGTTCGTCCGTGAGTCAATGGGTGACTTGCGCGTCTATCCCGTCTAGCACGTGCAGCCGAAATCATGACCGATTGGCCGGTCAGTTATCTCGCACGCGCGCGACTCCGCGCCGCCGTACAGCGCCCTTTCCCGAGGCGTGGCTTCCACCTTTTCAGCGGATCCCGCGTGCTTATCGGATCAGCCAATCACACTGCCTTCTTCGGGTGACGCATCCGCGAATGTGTGTCAAAAAGCGTGACGTCCGCGGCACACGCGCCACGGACGCATAGGGGGAAACATGATGTCGGCATCTTTGCTCGATGCTCCGAGACTCGTCTCATCGGATCCCGTTCGCGCGCTCTCGGCCGTCGCCGCTCGTGGCTTCAGCAATGCCACGGATGCATCACGCGCCGTGCTGGGCCTCATCCGCGACCTGCTCGGGCTCCGCATCTGCGTCGTCACGCGCGTCGACCTCGACGACAACACTCTGACCGTCGTGCAAGCGCTCGACGAAGTGGGCGTGGGGATCGTGACGGGCCTCGTCGTGCCCGCGGACGAGATGCCGTGCGATTACGTCGTCCGCACGGGGACGCCGGTTCGCGAATACGATCTCGACAATCATCCCGCATTCCGTGACTTGTCAGTGCGGGCGAAGCTCGGGCTACGTTCGTACATCGGCGTTCCGCTGAAGCGCAGCGACGGGACCATCTGGGGAACGCTGGCGGCGACCGACCAGAACCTGCGCGAGACGACGCAGGCGCACCTCGAGACGCTCACGGTGCTCGCCCGTCTGCTCGTGTTGGAGTTCGAGCGCCAGGAGCAGCGCGAGCAGCTCGCGGCCCATGCGCGGGCGCTCGAAGAGCGGCTCGCCATCTCCGAGGCACTCGACGAAGAGCGCGTTCGCGCGGTACGCCTCCAGACGGTCGTCGAGGCTGCCGCCACCGTGAGCCACGAGATCAACAATCCGCTCACCGTCCTCCAGCTCCGCCTGAGCCGGCTGATGAAGCGATGCTCGCCGGACGATGCCGACTCGATGGACGACCTCCAGACGGCGCTCGAAGCCGCGTTCGAGATCCAGCAGGTCACCGTCCAGCTCCGCAGCGTCGTTCAGCCCGTGAGCACGCACTATCTCGCCGGCAGGACGCGCATGCTCGATCTCGCCGCCTCGACGAAGGCGAACAATCACTGACCGTCACGAGAACGGCGCGTCTCACGGTTCACGAGCCCTTCGTGACGCGCGCGCCGCAGACCGACGAGACGCGCCCAGCCAGTAGCTCGTCGCGAGCGACGCGAGGAGCAGTACGAAGCCGAGCCCCACGGATGCGCCCCCCCACTCGAGCAGCGTGCGCGGCGTCGGGATGACGCCCGCACGCGCGACGAGATGCACGGACACGGCGAGGAGGGGTCCGAGGACGAGCCTCGCATTCAGCTTCCAGAGCGCAGCGACTCCGGCGAGCGCAAAGACCACGTCGAGCGCGATCACGTGGGCCGGCCATCCGCCGCCTGTCCACGTGCTCGTCCAGATCGACAGGTAGAGCGCGCATGCGGCGCCCGTCGCGAGGCGCAGCATCGCCGCGCGCCCGCCCGGGTAGACGAAGCTCGAATGGATCGCGGCGTGAGGTGTTGCGGACTGCAAGCGGTCGTCGGCGCCGCCGGGAGCTCGATACGGCCCGACCGTTTCACGCCATGCGCGCTCGTTGCGCTCGTTGCGTTCGTTGGACGGTGACCTCGGCTCGGGCGACCGCGCGGCGGCCACCGCGCGTGATGCGAGGATCATTGCCGCCACCAGGGCCGCGACGGAGAAGCTCGCCGGCAGCTTCAGCGCAAAGAAGAGCAGCGAGAGTCCGAGCACCGGCCACACGCGCGACTCGGTGCGGATCCAGCGCACGGCGAGCAGCGGCACCGCGCAGAGGACGGTCGCGAGATCGATTCGATGGTGCGCCGTCCAGAACAGGACGTGGAGCGAGAACAAGAATGCCGTGAGGAGCCACGATGCTCGGACGACACGTCGAAGCACGGTGTCCCCCCACGAGTCGAGAACCGCCAGACTCCGGACCGCGCCTCTCGCATGGAGCAACACGAGCCCGGCGAGCCACAGCACCACCAGCGCCGTTGCCGCACGCGCGTCGAGGCGGCGCGAGACGAACGGCAAGAGCGCCAGCCCCGCTGCGCCGGCCGCGGCCGTTGCGAGCGCCCGCCTCGCGACGCGCACCTTCATCGCCCACGCGAGCGCGCGGACCTTGCCGACGAAGAGGCCTGCCCAGACGACGGCTGCCCAGAGCCCGACCGTCCCGAGATGAGCGCACGTCTCGGTGTGAAGGGTGAGATCGCACTGATACAGGATGGTCAGGAGCGCGAGCATCACCGCCGGGCGTTGGTATCCGAGGCGCGTCAGCAGCGCCGCGCCCCCGATCAGCGTCAACGCGTACACCTCGGCGATGCCGGCGACGGCGAGCTCGCCGTAGTCGCTCCCGGCGCTCGCGAGGCCTCGAGAAAGGAGGATCATCCCACCGAGGACGAGCGACGCGCTCAGCAAGTACAGCGGGTTGTACTGGACGAACCAGCGGTGGATCAGTCGCTGCCAGAAGGAATCATCGGCATGGGGGTCGACCTCGTCGGGCCTCGGAACGTGCGTCGGCGTGCTCATCTGGCGCGCTCGAGCTGCAACGCATGTACCTCGGCCCGATCCACTCGAATCCGCGGAGATGGCGATGCGTCGTCCGGGTGTGCCGCGCCAGAATGGCAGCGGGCTCGGCGACGACGCTCGAACTGTCAACCGCGCGCGCTTCAGTGCCGCGAGAGCGGCTCACCGATGTCGGTCTTCACTCGGCCGTGCTGCTGCGAAGACACGGGCGCGGGCTGGTCGCCGGTCACGAGCGCCTTCGCCGCCGCGAACGCATAGCGGATCCCCTTGGTGCCTGCGTTGTCCCAGAACTCGGCGTCCGTCACGGTGACGCGAATGAGGACGAGCTTCGGGTCATCCTTGCCGTTGGGAAACCAGGACTTCCAGGTCGGCTTCCAGAGCTCGTGGATCTTCTTTCGGTCGTCGACCAGGCTCGCGTAGCCGCTCAGGGCGACGTACTGCGTCTTCGATTGGAGCGTCACCGACGCCCGCGCGTCGGTCCGGATCTCGTCGGACTTCGGCGCATCCTGCGACGTGACGAACCAGAGGGTGTTCGCATCGTCGACGCCCGCAATCGCCATCGGCCGAGCATGCTCGCGGTCGTCGTGGTGCGTGATCAGCATCGCCGTGTCGAAGGACTCGAGAAGATCTTTGAGATGGTCTTTCTTGCTCTCACCCATGAGGTACCTCGTTGACGAAGCGCGCGGCCGAAGACGAGGAAGCGCGCAGGTCCAGCTTGGAATTCGAAACTGCTCGAGCGCGCTTGGGTGCGAGACGCGTGCCCATGCGACGCACGGCGAATCGCGCGGGATCGTCCAAGCGTTCCTCCGCAGCGCGTCCGTCGCCGGCGGGGCACGACACGCCAGAGTGGCGCAGCGGCGAGCCCAGCCCTGACGCGAGCGGCTTCGCCTTCGCGTGCAGCTCAGGCGATCGACGGGAGCGCGCCGCAGCTCAATCCGATCGAAGGGCGTCGATCGGCGAGACCTTCGAGGCGCGGTACGCGGGGACGATGCCGAACGCCAGGCCGGTCGCCAGCGCAAGCCCAGCGCCGAGCGCGAGCGACCACGCCGGTACCGTGAGCTCCCACGTGCCGAGAGCGGCGCGTGCGACGAGCGCGGTCGCCCACGCGAGGAGCATACCGGCCCCGAGCCCGAGCCCGGCGCCGGCCCCTGCGAGCCCGAGCGCCTCGAGCAGGAACTGCACGAGAATGCTCCGCGCCGTTGCGCCCACGGCTCGGCGGAGGCCGATCTCGCGGCGGCGCTCGGAGACGGTCACGAGCATCACGTTCATGATGTTGATGCCCGAAGCGAGCAGGGCGAGCAGCCCCGTCCCGAGCATCAGCACGTGGATGACGGTCAAGACGAGCCGCTCCATGCCATCGCGGTCGTCCTTGGCGAGCGCGAAGTTCAGCACGCCGTGATGCCGCCGCAGCAAGAGTCCGCGAAGCATCGCACGCGCCTCTCGCCGCCGCTCCGCACGCTGGGCCCCTCCCCCTTCGTCGACGCGTGCCTCCGGGATCCGGACGTAGATGCGGCTCACCTCGTGTGACGGCGCGTAGAGCGCGTCGTACGTCGTCTCGGGGATGAGCACCTTGCGATCCCAGAGGTAGGTGGAGTTGGTCGCTCCGAGCATCGGCTTCTTCTCGAGCACGCCGACGACGGCGAACAGTCGACCGTCGATCTCGAGCCGCAACCCCTCGAGCGGCCCGCGCGTCCGAACGAGGTCGTCGTAGACCTCGTGCCCGACGACGCACACCCGGCGGCCGGCGGCACGGTCGTCCGCATCGAGCGCACGGCCCCGCGCGATGCGGAGCCGATACAACGTCAACGTCGATGCTCGCGCGCTGACGATCGCGACGCGCTTCTTGCGCCCCTCCAGGTACGCGTACGTATCGCGCGAGCTCTCCGGCTCGACCATCGCTCCGGAGAGCGCGGGAGAGCCCTGCACCCCAGCGGCATCGGCGCGCGAGAGCGGGCGCGTCGTGCGGTCGCGCTGCGTGGGCGGCGGCTCGTCCTGGTGGGCCTCGATGATGTCCTCGTCGGACACCTCCTGGCTCGCGTGGACGAGGAAAGCCTCACCCCCGTCGAGCAAGCTCGCCAGGAGCACGATCGACCCGGTCCCGATGACGATCCCGAGGACGGTCAGCGAGGCACGGAGCCGGTGCGCGAACGCACCGCCGAGCGCGCGGAGGAGATCGACGGGGCTCATCGGCGCATCGCCTCGATCGGGTCGAGCGCGGCGGCTCTGCGCGCCGGAAGCCACCCGAAGCCGACGCCAATCGCCATCGAGACGGCGAAGGCGCTCATGCCCGACCGCGGCGCGAGCGACGTCTGCCACGACGTGACCGCACGCGCGATCAGCGCCGACGCCCCGAGCGCCACGGCGAGGCCCGACGCCACCCCGACTCCTCCACCGATCGACGCAAGGAGCACCGACTCCGCGAGGAACTGCGCGCCGATCGCGCGCGGCGGTGCTCCGAGGGCCTTGCGGATCCCGATCTCGCGCACGCGTTCGGAGACCGCGACGAGCATCATGTTCATCACGCCGACGCCGCCGACGAAGAGCGCAATGCCGGCGAGGAGCGCGACGATGAGCTCCATGGCGTCGAAGATGGCAGTGAAGCGCGCCATGATCCCCGAGAAGTCGAGCAGCGTGAAGTCGTCGACGCCGGGATGACGAGCGACGAGGCGAGCGTTGACGAGCCTCTTCACGAGCTCGTTCGAGGTCGGTGCGTCGGTCGTGACGAGCACCGTGGCTTGCTCGAGCACCCGAGGTTCGAGCTCGCTCATCGTCTCGCTGGGGACGATCACGAGATCGTTCCAGTCGAAGCCGAAGCCGATCCCGAACCGGTCGCTCTTCGCGAGCACGCCCGCGACTCGGCAGCGGAGCGGACCGACGCTGAGGAATCGGCCGAGCGGTTCGGTCGGACCGGGGCCGATCTTCGCCGCGAGGTCGTACCCCACGATGCAGAGCGCGGCGCGGCCTCGATTCTCCTCCTCCGTGAACGCTCGCCCGCGGCCGACAGCCATCCGGAAGGTCTCGAGGAAGCGCGCATCGGCGGCGAGGACGCTCGTCGTCGCGCGGAGGCCCGATTCGGCCAGCACCTCCTTCTTACCGAGCCGACTGAACACCGACACGCTCGTGACGTGAGGCAGGTCGTCGAAGATCCGGCTCCGCTCGGTGAGCGAGATTCCGCGCGCGTAGGCCGATTGTTTGGCGTCGCCTCGCTCTGGAGCCTTCTGGGAGACGAGGATCATGCGCGCGCCGCCGAGCTCCTCGACACCGCGGTTCATCGTCATGAGCCCGCTCTCGGCGAGCGACGTCATGAAGACGATCGCAAAGGCACCAATCATGATGCTGAGCACCGTCAGCGCCGAACGACCGCGATTCGCCGACAGCGCCCCGAGCGCCATCCGAAGCGTCTCGAGGAGACTCATAGCTTGGTCTCGTTCTCGGATGCGGACGGCGGCCCGAGGAGCACACGCGCACCTTCCTCGATCCCCGTCACCTCCACTTCGCGATCGTTCCGGAGCCCGAGAGAGACCTCGACCTTGGACGTCTTCGGTGCGTCGGCACGGAGCACGTACGATCGGCCGGACTCCTTCACGATCGCCTCGAGCGGCACCGCGAGCGCGCCGTGCTTGGCGTCGAGGTGGATCCGGACGTCTGCGGTCATTCCCGGCTTGACGAGGGCGTCCGCCTCCTCGAGCTGGACCTCGATCGGGAAGACCTCCTGATCCTTGCCGGCAAGCTTCACCGAAGCCGGCGCCACCTTCGTGATCTCGGCGCGATAGGTCCGACCAGGCAAGGCATCGAGCGTCAGCGTCGCTTTGCGCCCGACGGCGACCTTCGCGACGTCGATCTGATTGAGGTTCACCCTGACCAGCAGCGTCCGCAGATCCGCCACCGTCAGGAGAGACTTGCCGTCGAAGGTCGACTGGACGCCGGGAACGACGGTCTCCCCGGGTTCGATGCCGCGCGCCGTGACGATGCCGTCGATCGGCGAGACGAGCCGCGTGTAGCGCAGCCGGTCCTGCGCCACGCTGCGTGCGACGTGCGCGGCGCGGAGGGCCAGCGTGCGCGTGCGCTCTTCGTGCAGCGCCTGATCGAGCTCCGTCTTCGGCGCAATTCCCTGACCGACGCCACGTTCGGCCCGCGTGCGAGCGAGGCGGGCGAAGTCGAGAGCAGCAGCGGCTTGCGCGACGTCGGCCTCGGCGCGTGCGAGCTCGCGCTGGTAGTCGATCGGATCGAGCAGGAGCAGCACATCGCCCGTCTTCACGCTCGCGCCCTCCTGCACGAGGACCGCCTGCACCTGCCCGGCGACCCTCGACTTCAGCTCCACCCGCTCGCGCGGCAGGACGCGGCCGGTCTCGAGGATCTCCACGTCGATCGGCTTCCGCGTGACCGTTATGACGGACGCAGGATCGATGGGCGGCGGCTTCGCGCGACTGCGGATCGCGCCGTAGGAGACGGCACCGACGACGGTCGCAACGACCAGTGACCAGACGAGACGGCGTCGCCGTGGCCGCGGAGTGCGGGGGACCCGCGGGACGTGAACAGCCGGAATGGATGACTGGAGCGGCGCCACGGAGGACGCGTCGAGAGGCATGCGCTCATGTCGTCCGAGCTCGTCCGTAAATTTCGGCGACGTCGCTCTTCGTGTCGGAGACCACGGAGCCGTCCGCGAAGGTGATGACCCGCTGGGCAAACGCGCCGATGGCAGGATCGTGCGTCACGAGGATCACCGTGATGCCCTGTTCGTGCAGCATCTGGAAGAGCGCCATCACCTGGCGCGTCGTCGCGGAGTCGAGCGCACCAGTGGGCTCGTCGGCGAGGAGCAGCACCGGGTCGTTGACGATCGCGCGCGCGATCGCGACGCGCTGCTGCTGCCCGCCGGAGAGCTGATTCGGCAGGTGGTCTTCCCGCTCGGACAGGCCCACGCGCGCGAGCGCCGCACGGGCGCGGTCGCGACGCTCGCGACGCGACAACCCGGCGTAGACCATCGGCAGCTCCACGTTGTCCACCGCCGTCAGCCGAGGCAGGAGGTGGAAGGACTGGAAGACGAAGCCGATCTTGCGGTTCCTGAGCTCCGCGAGGTCGTCTTCGGCGAGCGACTCGACGGGCTCTCCCTCGAGCAGATACGTCCCGTCCGTGGGTCGGTCGAGCGTGCCGATGACGTTCAGCGTCGTCGACTTGCCCGAGCCGCTCGCGCCCATGATGGCGACCATTTCGCCGCGTTCGAGATCGAGCGACACCGATCGGAGAGCGCGGACGTCGACGTCTCCCATGCGGTAGGTCTTCTCCACGGACTCGAGCTGGACGACGGAAGGCATGTGCCCTCGTCGTCCCGGCCCGGCGAGAAATTTCACACGGCCGGTCGTCGCCCGGCCCGGAAGCCGAATCCCGCCGCGTAAGCGCGGTCAGCGGCTCTTCTTCCGGCTCGCGCGCGACGCCTTCTGCTTCTTCCGCTTCGCCTTCTTCGCCGGGTCGCTCGGGGGCCGCCGAGCCGACGCGCTCGACGGGCTCGACTTGGACGACGGCCTCGACGGGCTCGACTTGGACGACGCCGACGCGGACGCAGGTCCGTCGCCGAGGAGCATGTCGTTCGCCTTCCCCAGCCAGGCGGCCATGCCTTCCTCCGTGGAGAGGTCGTAGCCCGCCTCGATTCCCGCGATCATCATCGTCTTCGTCATTCCGAAGTTGCGCGGGTCGGAGAGCCTCTCCTCGAGCGTGCGTTCGGCCTTTTCGTCGAAGAGGCGCCCGCAGCTCGCCGCGTCGGGGCAGTGTCCCTCTCGCTCGAGGAACGCGAAGAAGGCGCGCATCTCGTCGACGATCGAACGAGCGACCTCCGGCGGACATGCCACCTTCTCGGGGAACGACTCGAAGACGGTCTCCTCGACGATCATGGGCGTGAGGTCGGTGACGCCGACGCCGAATGTGTTGTGCGTGTGCTCGAGCATCAGCGCCGCCCAATCATTCGGCGCCTGGATGCGAGCGTATTCGGGGGAAGCCTCGAACCGGTCGAGGATGCGCTCGTCCTCGGCCCTCGCCTCCTCCTCGCGGTCCGCGTCGTCCTCTTCGACCGCGTCGAGATCCGACAGCGCGACGGTGACCTTTCCGCGGGATGTCTCGACGTCGACGCTGTGCTCGAACGGCTTGCCGTCCGCGATGGCGCGCGCGACGGCGGGATGTTTCTCGACGACCTCGACCAGCGCCGTCGCGACGGCTTCGAGCACCGCATGCTCGCGGCCCGTGGCTCGACGCAACATGCCGTCTTCGTCGAACGCGCTGATCTCCGGATACGCGACGGGCCCAGCGACCTTCCAGCCGTGCTTCGAGATCTCTTTGCGCTGCCCCGGATCGAGATCGGCGCCGCGCGTGAGCTCGAGGCCGATGTGGGGCGGGATCGGCCCGTCGCCCTCTTCGGGGTCCACCGGCTCGACGGTCAAGCGGCGGTACTCCTCCGCGCCGGCCTGGTCGGGAAACACCTGGATGCCAGGGCATCCGCCCTCCCTCCCGAACACCACGAGCGTGCCGTTCCGGACGCCGAGCGCTCGGATCGACACTGCGGCGATCGCCTCGTCGTTCGGCAGCGTCCGCCACGGCGCGACGACGTAGAGCGCCGCCGCGGCGCGGAACAAGCTTGCGACGGTCGCGGCGTCGACGCCCGACGAGAGATAGCTCTCCTCCTCCTCCGATTGACTCCCGACCTTGTCGAGATACGCGGCGAGCGAGATGCGAACGGGCTCGATCTCGGGGGTCGGCGCGCAGACCACTTCCGTCTCGGGGCCGACCGCCTCACGAAGCGCCGCGGCGTGTGCCTCCGACGCCACGCGGATGCGTGCCGGGACGTGGGGCTCACCGACCTCTGGAGACTCCGTCGTCGCGACATACGAGTCTGCGAGACGATCGGGCATGTCGCGCGCGACATACGTGGCCGTGCCGAGCAGATCACCATGCGCGTCGAGCCAGAAGAACGTCTCGTAGATCTCCGGGTCGTCGGCCGCAGCCGGCATCATCATGTTTCCGCCGACCCACTCCACCGGCTGTCCCCGACGCTTCTTCATGTCCGATGCGTATCGCCACGCGGGCCGAGCGGCAATGGTGGCAATCCGGCACCTCGGCCGCGGTCGGCGGATATCGTGACGCGCAGCTTTGTCGTTCCGGCACGGTCGTCGGAAGCGGTGGGCGATGCGTCACCCGTGGAACGTTCACGACGACGTGCACCGGCAGCGTCGAGCGTGAGCACCTGTCGCTTCCCGAAGACGCCTCGCAGAACGCAACCGGCCCGCAGCCCGCGCTCGAGGACGTCAGCGAGCGCAACGGCTGGACCGCTCGCGACCGTTGGAGACTCATGATGCGGGTCAGCCATCGACGAAAAGCTCGGCCGTCACGCGAGCTTCGCCGCCGAGCCCCGCCAACCCATCCGCTCCGTCACGGTTTGGCCACAATCGCGAGGAGTTGCGCGTTCGGGGTCGACCTCCCGCGCGCGGCTCGCTAAGAGGAGCATCGTATGGGTTTCGAGCTCATCGGAACAGGTCACTACGTGCCCGGGTCGCCGGTGCCCAACGAGCGACTTTCGAAGGTGATGGACACCTCGGACGACTGGATCTTCCAGCGCTCGGGCATCCGGCAGCGTCACTTCGCGGGTGAAGGTCAGGCGGCGAGCGACTTCGCCTTCGAGGCGAGCAAGCGTGCGCTCGAGGCTGCGCGCATCTCGCCGAAGGACGTCGACTACATCATTTTCGCGACCATGACGCCCGACTACGTGTTCCCGGGCTCTGGGGCCGTGCTCGGAGCGAAGCTCGGCATCGAGGGTGTGCCCGCGCTCGACATCCGTCAGCAGTGCGCAGCGATGATCTTCGCGCTGCAGCTCGTCGACGGGCTCATCAAGGGCGGGGTCGCCAAAACGATCCTCGTCGTCGGCGCCGAGGCGCACGCCGGCTTCATGCCGTGGGAAGACTGGGACATCGTGGACGGCAAGTCCGACGCCGACGCGACGCCGGAGGCCCGCGCCCGCGCGAACGAGCATCGCGCGCTCGCCGTGCTCTTCGGTGACGGCGCCGGAGCGCTCGTCTTCCGCGCGACCGATCGCGACGCCGGCCTCGTTGCCTCGAAGGTCCACACCGACGGGCGTTTCGCCGAGACGCTCTACGTCCCCGGCGGCGGCTTCCGGACCCGCCCGTACTGGAAGGCCCGGCACTGGGACGAGCAGGCGCACATTCCGCGGATGGACGGCCGCGAGCTCTTCAAGTTCGCCGTCACGAAGCTCCCGCAGACCGCACGCGAGCTCTGTGAAGAAGCCAAGATCCCGATCGACAAGATCGACTGGTTCCTCGCCCACCAGGCGAACTACCGCATCAACAAGTACGTCCGCGAGCACCTCGGCGTGCCCGAGGCGAAGATGCCGATGAACATCGATCGCTTCGGCAACACGAGCGCCGGGACGATCCCGATCCTCATCGACGAGTGCACCCGTGAGGGCAAGCTCAAGAAGGGCGAGCTGAACATGCTCCTCGCCCTCGGGGCGGGCATCCACTGGGGCTGCGCGCTCGTCCGCTGGTAGCCGGTAGCCGGTAGCCGGTAGCCGAACCATGCCGCCGCGCCGCGGCCGGAGAGAGACGTCCGCGGCCGCGGCCCGTCCGCATCGACCGGCAGGGCACGCGCACCGCGGCGTTTCGGGGCTGCGGGCTCACGGCCGGGCCTCAGCCGGCCGGCCTCCGGCCGTCCTCCGTGCTACCGTTTGGGCATGGTCTCGCTTCGAAGTGCCCTTGCTCGTGCGCTCCTCGGCTGTGCGCTTTGCCTCCCGGGGGCGGCGCTCCTCGTCCCGAGCGACGCTTCCGCCTCCGTCTCGATCGCAGTTGCGTTCGACAACCTCGTGAAGGACGCCGACGCCGTGGCGGTCATCACGCCCGGCGAGCAGACCAGCGTCTGGGAGGACGGCCGCATCTACACGTACACGAAGGTGCACGTCGATCAGGGTGTCGCCGGCGATCTCGGCGCAGGCGCCGACGGCTACGTCCGCACGATGGGCGGCGTGGTCGGCAAGGTCGGTCAGCTCGTGGACGGCGAGCCGGTCTTCGTGAAGGACAAGGCCTCGCTCCTCTTCCTCCGCAAGTTCAAGGCGGGTGGCGTCTACGAGGTGTCCGCTCGAGCGCAGGGACAATACCCCATCGTCATCGACGAGAAGACGAAGCAGCGGCGGCTCATCCGGTCGATGTCCGTCGGGATGCTGCTTCCGCCGAAGAATGCCGCCGCGACGCAAGCTCCGCCGGTCTCCGGTGGCGTCCAGCCACAGAGCGCCCCGCAAGCCGGCGTCACCGGCGGGCTCTCCGAGGCCCAGAAGCTTCGGCTCGCGCAGGACGTGATGCACGACAAGCCGTTCGACGACGCCACGCGCGAGATCTCCGTCGCGTGGAAGCGCCTGCATCCTGCACCGACGACACCGACGAAGTGAGGGCGAGGCCGTGCGTGCGCGCCGTGCGTACGTGTCCGCGACGCCGGCCTTCGTTTCGTGCATCGCAAGCGGAGCGCTCGCGCTCGCCGTCCACGCCGTGTTCGGGCGAGCCAGGCCTTCGAACCAGGTACCGGACCAGGTAACAGCCCTGGTCCAGATCTGGTAGACGAAGGGCCTTGATCGCCGACGCCGTCACTCGTCCCCCTGTTCTCCTCGTCACCCGCGAGGATGAGCTGCGCGCCGTCGCCGCTCGCCTCTCGCGCGCGAGCCGCGTCGCCGTCGACATCGAGTCGAACGGGCTCTTCAAGTACAGAGCAACCCTCTGCACGATGCAGCTCGCGACCGCCGACGAGGTCATCGTCGTCGACACGCTCACGACGCCGCTCGGCCCGCTCTCGGACGTGCTCGGCCCCGATGGTCCACGCAAGATCATCCACGACGTCGCGTTCGACGCTCGCATCCTCGCAGAGAGCCAGCTCCCACTCGCGAACGTGCTCGACACGTCCCTCGCCGCCCGCATGCTCGGCCGAACCGCGACCGGGCTCGCATCCCTGCTGTCGAGCGAGCTCGGCATCGCGATGGACAAGAAGCTCCAGCATCACGACTGGACGCAGCGCCCGCTCGAGCCGCTGCACCTCCACTACCTCGCGGAGGACGTGCTTCACCTCGATGCGCTCGCCGAGCGGCTATGGCGGGAGGTCGCGGACCGCGGGATCGGCGACGCCGTCGAGGAGGAGACGCGTTACCGACTGGCGCAGGCCGCGGCGTCAGTCGACACCGTCGATCCGCGACCGCCGTACATCCGTCTCAAGGGCATCGACCGCGTGCCGAAGGACGATTTGCCGATCCTGCGTCGGCTCGCGGAGCTGCGCGAGAACAAGGCGAAGAAGCTCGACGTCCCTCCTTACAAGGTGCTCGGTCCAGACGTCCTCTTCGCCATCGCGCGTGCAAAGCCGCGAACGATGGCAGACCTCGCTCGAATCAAGGGCGCCCTGGGCGGGAGCCGCGCGCGGTCGCTCGCGCCGTCGATGCTCGAGGCCGTCACCGCAGGGATCGCCGACCGAGGCGCGGTTCCGGACGAAGAGCGCGCGATGCTGGAACGCCCGCGCCTGCCGAGCACCGTCATCAAGGCGCGCCGAGCGCGTGAAGCGCGTCTCACGAGCTGGCGGAAGGCCGAAGCCAAGAAGCGGGGCGTCGACGAACAGGTGGTGCTTCCGGGGCACTGCCTCCAGGATCTCGCCGACCTGCCCGAAGAAGCCACGCTCGAGCAGATCGCGGCCGTGCCCGGCATCGGACCATTCCGGGTCGAACGTGACGGGCTGGCGCTCCAGACGGCGCTCGCCGCAAGCTCGCCGAACGGGGCGAGCGCAGGTGCGGTCGCGACGGACGACGGTATGGAGGTCGGGTGAACCGCGACCTCCTCGTCGTCGCCGGCGAGGCATCCGGGGATCGTGCAGCCGCAGCCGTCCTTGCGAAGCTCCGGGGCGTGCATGCGTTCGGGATGGGCGGCGGCGCTCTCGAACGCGAGGGCGTCGAGCTGCTCGCCGATCTCCGCGGGGTGACGGCGCTCGGCCTGACCGAGGTCGCGCGGCGCGCCTACGGCGTCGGAGTCGCCTACGGCAAGATCCGGGCAGCGATCCGCCGACGCCGTCCAGGCGCAGCCCTTCTCGTCAACTACACCGAGTTCAACGCGCGGCTCGCTCCGATCTTGTGGAGCGAAGGAACGCGCGTCCTCTGGTACGGCGCTCCTCAGATCTGGGCGTGGCGCGCGAGCCGGGCAGAGCCGCTCCGGCGTCATCTCGATCGGCTCGCGGTGATGCTGCCGTTCGAAGAGCCGCTCTGGCGCGCGCTCGGCGTGGACGCGCGCTACGTCGGGCATCCGTCGCTCGAAGACCGACGTGGCCCCGAGCACCGTGTCGCCGCGCGCGAGCTGCTGGGCATGACGCCGTTCGCATGGGCCGTCGCGATCCTGCCGGGAAGCAGACCGCACGAGGTGCGCCGCCTGCTCGAGCCGATGCTGATCGGCTACGAATCGGTCCGTCGCGATCGCGCCAGCGTCGATGCTCGCGTGATGCTCGCGGCGAGCCTCGACGATCGCACACGCACCTGGGCAAAGGACCTGGCGCGGGCCCACGAGGTCGAGACCGTCGACGTCGACTCGCGCGCCGGGATTGGCTACGCGCTGCCGGCGTTCGATGCCGCGCTCTGCGCCTCGGGAACGGCGTCGCTCGAGTGCGCCCTCGCGCGCGTCATCCCAGTCGTCTGCTACCGCGTCGGATGGGCGACCGAGGTCGGCGCGCGGGCGCTGCTGAAGACGCGATTCGTCGCGTTGCCGAACATTCTCCTCGGCCGCAACGCGTTTCCCGAGCTGCTGCAGCGCAATGCCGCGCCGAGTCGGATCGCCGACACACTGGCGCACGTTCTCGACGAACGCGTCACGTTCCTTGCAGCGTGCACGGAGGTCGAACAGGTCCTCGGAGAGCACCCCAGCCCGTCCCGCGAGGTCGCGCGGATGCTCGAACCGTGGCTCGCTGCACGAGCGACCGGATCCCGCGGAAGACAGGCTTCCTGAGGATCCCTGCTGGAACGCCGGAGCGCCCGAATCCACCATCCATCATGGTCGCCCTCTTCGCCGTCAGCATCGTCCTGTTCGGGCTGCGGCTCTGGGCAGCGTCACGCATCGGGTACGGCGACAGCGAAGCCCTCTACGCGTCGTGGGCCATCCATCCTCAGCCCGCGTACCTCGATCATCCCGGGCTCGTCGGCCTCGTTGCGCGCGCCATCGGCGAGGGCGCGGTCCCTACGCCCGCGCGCACGCACGTGGTCACCGCGGTGCTCGCGACGCTCGTCCCCTGGATCGTCGTCGCGGTCGCGCGCGCGGCAGGCGCTGCGAAGCGTCCGTCGGTCATCGCAGGCCTCGTCGTCGCGCTCGTCCCCGAGGTCGCCATCGGCCTCTTCGCGCTGACGCCGGACCTGCTGCTCGCGCTCCTGTGGCTCGCCGCGCTCGGCCTCGCGATCGTCGGCCTCTCACCCAACGTTCCGGGGCAGGACGGAGCGCCGACCTCGCAGCGCTTCATTCCGTCGGCGAAGACCGCCGGCGCCCTCCTCGGAGCGGGTCTCGTCGCAGGCGTTGCGGCATCGGCAAAGGTCTCCGGGTTCTTGCTGCTCGCCGCGCTCACCGTCGTCTACGTACAGGTCGCGCGCTCGCACGCCGCGCCCGGTTCGGTGCGCGCTGCGCGTTCTCTCTGGCCGTGGGCGGGGCTCGGCGCGGGCGCGGTCGTCGTCGTGCCGTTCGTCCTCTACGAGGCTCGGCTCGGTTGGCCGATGCTCCGGCACCGCTTCGTCGACACGCAGCAAGGCGCTGGCCTCGCGCTGAAGAACCTCGGCGCGCTCGTCGGTGGACAGCTCCTCTATCTGTCGCCCGTCGTCTTCGCGCTCGCCGTACTCGTCGCACGCGACCTCGTACGCCGTCGCAACGACGATGTGACCGCGCGGGTCCTCTTCTGGTCGTTCGCGCTGCCGATCGTACCGCTCGCCCTCCTCTGCATCTGGAGCCCCGTCGCCGAGCCGCACTGGATCGCGCCGCCGCTCCTCGCGCTGCCCATCCATGCCGCGCGCCGCGCCGCCGAAGAAACGGCGTTCGTTCGCAGACGCATCGTCGTGCCCGCGGTCGCCGTTGCGGGAGCGTTCACGCTCGCAGCGCACGTCTGGGTCCTCATCCCCGCGTCGGCGCGCCTGCTACCCGAGAGCGCCGATCCGAAGATGGACATCGCGAGCGAGCTCTACGGATGGCCACAGGCGATTGAAGCCGTGCGCGACCAGATGGCGGTCGCAGCGACACCGTTCGATCCCGAGGGCCGCGAGGTCGTCGTCGTCGGTCCGCACTGGACCGTCTGCGCGCAGCTGCACGCCGCGCTCCCCGGTGTACGCGTCGGCTGCGCGACGCCGATCCCCGACGACTTCGATCGCTGGCTTCCGCGCGATACGTGGCGTCATGCCGACAACGTCCTCTTCGTCACGGACAACCGGTTCGGTGGAGACGGCGCCGAACAGCTGCCCGCCCACGTACGTGTCGCCCAGAGCCGCGTGCGCACGATCCGCGGCGGCAGGACCGCACGCGTGTTCGACCTGTATCTCTACTCACGCCGGCAGCGCGCCGAGCGCACGCCGCTCGCGCCGCGCACGACGATCGCGAGCACTTGGCGCGACGATCGCGGGCGAGTCTCGTCGCTCGCCGCTCGCACGGAGCTTGCGACCGGTGCGGGCCATGACTCGCACCAATGTCATGTCCGTCACCACGCTCTTGCTGTTCGTGCTCGGCGCATGCGGGAGCGACGCTGAAGGTAAGAAGGGCAACGCCGGGAACGACAACGGCGATCCTTCGAAGGGCCCGGCCGCTCCCCTCACCGCCGACGAGAAGGCGTGTGACGATCTGTACCTGGCACAGGTCGCGTGGACGCACCGTTGTGGCGGCATCCTCATCGACTCACAGTCGGCGATTCAGCGCTTTCGCAAGGTATGCGCTCGAGAGCTCTCCGCCCCAGGAGCCGAGGGGCTCAGGGAGTCCCGCGCGCGCTGCTCCGAGCTCCGCCGGAACGCCGCCTGCGACGCGGTGATTCCTGAGTGCGAGCTGACGCCCGGATCGCTTCCCGACGGCGCGAGCTGTGCGGCGCGCTCGCAGTGCGCGAGCCTCCACTGCAAGCTCGACGCGTCGGCCTGCGGAAAGTGCGCGCCCCTCGTGGAAGCAGGCGGGGAGTGTTCGCTGCCGCTCGATTGTGCGTTCGGCGACGGCGAGATCGCGAGCTGCGATTTCGACGGTCCGACGCAGACCGGAAAGTGCTCGGTCTGGAAGCTCTCGAGCGCAGGTGAAGAGTGTACGAACGAGAAGTTCTGCAACATCGGCCTGCACTGCAAGACCGAGGGCGAGAACGCCACGAGCGGCACCTGCGTCGCCAACAAGGGCGAAGGGGCCGCATGCGAGAACTCTGGAACCTGCAAGATCGGTCTCGTGTGTCGCTCCGGGAAGTGCTCGACACGTCCGAAGGAGGGCGAGGCGTGCACGGTCTTCGACGAGTGCGCCGATGGTCTCGGATGCGACGGGACCTGCAAGAAGGTCGTCTACGTCGCGTCCGGACAGGAGTGCGACGCGATCCGGCGCTGCGAGCGCGGACGATGCGTCCAGCGGGTCGAGGAGGGCAAAGACGGCAAGGCGGTTCCTGCAGGGCCGGCGACGTGTATCGATCCGATTGCGGACGGCAATGCGTGCGGCTCCGAGCAAGCCCAGAGTGGTCTCATCTGTGACCACTTCGCTCGCTGCCTCGGCGGCCACTGCGTGTACCCGGACGCGAGCGCCTGTCACTGACGAACGAGCCCAAGTGACGGACCGTCGGACCGTCCCGACGACTCGCCGGCACCACGTCGGCGAGTCGTCGCGCGACGAGCGTAGCCGCGTGTTCACGCGTGATGACGGGCGTGTCATATACACACCGGGATGCGCGGCCGCCAAGTGCGCGACTTTCCGTGTTCTGGCCGCGCGCATGCGTCTTGCGCTACAGCTCGATCGATGACGCATATGACCAGGCTCCTTACGTCGGGCGGTGCTCTTTCGTGTCTCCTCGTCGTGCTTGCAGCGTGCGACGGCGGATCGAGCGGTGGCGAGAACGGTGGCGGCGGTGGTAGCGGCGCGTGCGCCGAATACGTGAACGCGCTCGTCGCGTATGCCGATCGTTGCGGTGACGTTCCGGTCCCCGCGCTCACGAACACCCGGGACCGGCTGCAAGCGGCCTGCGCCCGCGCGCTCACCGCGCCCGGCGCGACGAACGTCGCGGGGCAGGTGTCGGCCTGCGCGCGCGCGATCTCGTCGGCTACCTGCGGCGGCATGGCGGATGCCGATTGCGAGCTCACCGGTGGAACGCTCGAGGACGGCGCGGCGTGCGGCGAGAGCTACCAGTGCAAGAGCGGCGCGTGCAAGACCGAGCCGAGCTCGAGCTGCGGGAAGTGCGCGCCGCGGGCCGCTATCGGCGAACCGTGCACCGGAGACGGCTCGTACGAATGTGTCGACGGCGCCGAGTGCCTCTCCGACAGCAGTAGCGGTGGCAAGTGCGTCGCGGTCAAGATCGCCAAGGCCGGTGAGGCGTGCTCGGCACCTGGCGAGATCGTCCGTTGCGAAACCGGGCTCGAATGCTCCTTCGAAGGGAACACACCCGTGTGCACTGCGCCCGGCGGTGCCGGAGCGGACTGCGATTCGAGCGGCGACTGCCAGAGCGATCTGAGATGCATCGCGAACAAGTGCGCTGCGCCGCTGGCCGCGGGAGCGGAGTGCAAGTTCGACGAATGCGGAAAGGGTCTCGGCTGCAGCACCGAGAAAAAGTGTGCGCCCTACGTCGCGATGAAGGCCGGCGAGGCGTGCGACCTGACGCGCGTGTGCGAACGGGGGCACTGCGCTGGGCTCCAGTTCGGGCCAGGCTCCGAGCCGGGCGAGCTCGCGGTCGTACCGGGCAAGTGCGTCGATCCCCTTCCGGACGGAGCGGCATGCACCGACGACGACGAGGACGACAACGCAGCGCGCTGTGACATCTTCGCCGAATGCATCGGCGGCAAATGCACGCCCGCCGACCCGGCGCAGTGCAAATAGGCTCGTCGCGGTGTCACGGGTGTCACGGGTGTCACGGGTGGGGTGCGGACGCGTGGGCTACACGCGTCTGCGCCCGCGTCACTCGGCTTCGGCAGTCGTCCGCGGCGGCATCGCCTGCAAGCCAGCATCGCGGATGAGGGCGAGGTCGTCGTCCTCGCCCGGGTTCGGCGTCGTCAGGAGCTTCTCGCCGTAGAAGATCGAGTTTGCTCCGGCGAGCATGCAGAGCATCTGCGCCTCGCGGCTGAGCGACGAGCGGCCGGCCGACAGACGAACGCGCGACTTCGGCATCAGGATGCGCGCGACGGCGATCATCCGGACGAGATCGAGCGGATCGACCGGCTTCGCGTGGGCGAGCGGCGTGCCCTCGACCGGGACGAGCGCGTTGATCGGCACGCTCTCGGGCTGCGGATTCAGGTTCGCGAGGGTGCGGAGCATCTCGCAGCGGTCGTCCGCCGTCTCGCCCATGCCGATGATTCCGCCCGAGCACACCGTGATGCCCGCCTTGCGGACGTTGTCCAGCGTGCGGAGGCGGTCATCGAACGTGCGCGTCTTGATGATCGAGCGGTAGTGCTCGCGGCTCGTGTCGAGGTTGTGGTTGTAGGCGTCGAGCCCCGCGTCGGCGAGCTTCTTCGCCTGGTTCTCGTCGAGCATGCCGAGGGTGACACACGCCTCGAGGCCGAGCTCCTTGACGCCCTTGACCATGTCGACGACGCGATCGAACGCCGGACCGTCCTTCACTTCGCGCCACGCAGCGCCCATGCAGAAGCGCGTCGACCCGAGCTCCTTGGCCCGCTTCGCGCTCGCGATGACGTGCTGGACGTCGAGCATCTTCTCCGGGCTCGTGCTCGTCTCGTAGTGGCTGGACTGCGGGCAATACGAGCAGTCCTCGGGGCAACCACCGGTCTTCACGCTGAGCAGCGTGCAGAGCTGGACCTCGTTGTCGGGATGGTGCGCGAGGTGCACTCGCCGCGCTTCGTCGAGGAGCGGCAGGAGCGGCTGATCGTAGAGAGCGCGGACCTCTTCGCGGCTGAACGTCGGCATCTTGCGCCGGACCATAGCCCAGATGCCGACCCATCTCCACGCCGACGCGTTCAGGGTCGTTCGCCCTTGAAAACGAGGGGTTGTGCTTGCTTTCGCCGCCGAATCCGGCGGGCGATGATCGCGCGGCGAGACGATCGCGAGGCGGTCTCGAGGAGGCGATACGTCAGACCTCTCCGTCGCCTGGACGGCTGTCACGATCGCCCGCCATGCTCTCGCGATCCCCCTTGAGGATGCGGCCGATCGTGTTGCGGCCGATGTCGAGCCGCCGCGCGGCCTCCGCCTTGTTGCCGTCACACGCCTCGACCGTCGCGGCGACGTACCGCCGTGTGGCCTCGTCGAGGGTCAGCCCCAGGGGCACGCCGAGACCATTGGTCTGTGCTCGCGCGTCGGCAGCGGAAGCCTCCGGGCGGGCGGCCGTCCCGACCTTCTTGATGCGCGGGAGATGAGAGCTCGTGATCCGTCCGTCCGGCGCGAGGACGATCGCGCTCTCCACCCAGTGCTCGAGCTCTCGGACATTGCCCGGCCAATCGTGCGCACGCATTGCAGCGAGCGCGTCGGGCTCCAGCACCGGGACGGGTCGCGCGTAGCGCTTCGCGTACATGTGCGCGAAGTGGATTGCCAGCTGCTCGATCTCCGACGCGCCGCGCTCCCGGAGCGGGGGGATGTCGATCTCGACGACGCGGATCCGATAGTACAGGTCCTCTCGGAAGCGCCCGTCCGCGACGCGCTTCTCCAGGTCCTGGTGCGTCGCGCAGACGACACGCACGTCGGCGGTCATCGTCTGGCGTCCGCCGACGCGCTCGAACGTCCGCTCCTGGAGGAAACGCAAGAGCTTGCCCTGCACGTCCGGCGGAAGATCGCCGATCTCGTCGAGGAACAGCGTGCCGCCTTGCGCGAGCTCCACGCGTCCCGGGACCCGACGATCCGCGCCGGTGAACGCGCCGCGCTCGTGACCGAAGAGCTCGCTCTCGACGAGCTGGATCGGCAGCGTCGTGCAGTCGACCGTCACGAACGGTCCAGCTTGTCGCTTCGAGTTCACGTGGATGGCGCGCGAGAAGAGGCCCTTGCCGGTGCCCGTCTCGCCCCTCAAGAGCACCGTGGCGTCCGTCTGGGCCGCGAGCGTGATGCGCTCGTAGACGGCACGGAGCTCCGGGCTCCGCCCGACGATGCGATTGAAGGGGCCCCGCAACGTGAGCCCGGGGCCGCCTTCGTTCGCCGGACGCAGCGTCGTCAGCGAGAACGCACGTGCGATCTGCGCGGCGAGCGCGAGGAGGTACCTCTCGTCCTCTTCGTCGAACGCCTCGACCGCCGACGCGTCGCCGGAGGTCGCGCGGTTCAACACCTGCACGACACCGCGCACGGGTCCCCGGCCCTCCTCACGGATCGGAACAGCCAGGATCGACCGCGTCGTGTATCCCGTCGTTCGATCGACGGACGGGTCGAAGCGTTCGTCCTTCGAGGCATCGGCGATGCGGACGGCTTCTCCGGTCCGCGCGACCCATCCGGCGATCCCACGATCGAGCGGCAGGCGAAGGGCGGGAAGCTCCGGGAGGATCGCCACCCGCGAGACGAGATCGCCCTTCTCCGCATCGACGAGCCAGAGGGTCGCGCGCTCCGCAGCGAGCGCCTCGGCGACACGCTCGCAGGTCGTCGCAAGCAGCGCATCGAAGTCGACCTCACGGGTGAGGAGCGCGGCCAGGTCGACGAGGAGCGAGAGACGGTTGATCATCGAGGCATGCACGCCAGGCGCTTCCTGCTCGTGCAGGATCTGCCGTGACGGCGAAGGATCGGCTGGAAGCAGCGTGTACCTCTCGAAGGTAGCGGTGGTCGGAGCCGTCTGCACGCTCGTTGTCGCCCGCGTCTCTCTCTCTCGCGCGCGCGTTGTCACGGGCTCTCCGTCGACCGCGCCACGGCTCGCTGTGCCGAGCTCGTGGAGCCGCGTTCGCCGATCGTCGCGGTCGAGTCGGTTCAAGCCGCCGCTCGTCCGGTGATCCCCGTTCGAAGGTCGATCTCCATTCCTTCGCGCGCCGCGACGCTCGACCGGAACAGATCGCGCGCGAGCACCTCCAGCTCCGAGACGCCGTGGTCGGAGCGCATGGGGTCGTGGTGGAAGAGAACGTACGTCCCGACGCCGGCCGCGCGCGCGAGCTCGGCGCCCGCGACGTAGGTCGAATGCCCCCAGCCGACCTTCGACCGGTACTCCTCGGGTGTGTACTGCGAATCGTAGACGAGCACGTCGGCACCTTCGCAGAGCAGCCGCAACGCGGGATCGACGCACGCGTAGTGCTCGGTGTCCGTGGCGTAGACGATGCTCTTTCCCTCGTGCTCGATCCGATACGCCGCGACTCCCCCAGGGTGGTTGCCGCGCGCGACGCGAACGGTCGCCTCGCCGACGTCGAAGACCTCGCCGACCCGGACCTCGCGCGTCGCGATCTGCGCGCCGACCTCGTCGAGTCGAACGGGGAACACCGGCGCGCTCATCTGCCGCTCGAGCGTCTCTCGAACGCTCGTCACGCCGTTCTGTGCGCCGACGATCGTGAGCCTCGTGTCTTTCATGTAGATCGGCACGAAGAACGGGAGCCCCTGGATGTGGTCCCAGTGGTAGTGCGAGAGCAGGAGCGTCATCGCGAGCGGCTCGCGCGTCGCTCCCGTCGCTCCCGTCGCGACGAGATGATTGCCGAGCCCGCGCAGCCCGGTGCCCCCGTCGAGGACGAGACGCGTGCCTCCGCACGTGAGCTCGATGCAGCTCGTGTTCCCGCCGACCGCAGCCGTCTCCTGCCCGGGGGACGCGATACTCCCTCGGACACCCCAGAATCGGATCTTCATGCCGGCCTCCCATCAAGACGGGTGCCAGCGAGAAACACCGGCAAAGCGGTGGGACTCGGAAGCCACGCACCAATCCGGGACGCTGACGGCCGCGCTGGATGCACCGAATTGGAGCAGGCGCGCCCGCCCGGCTTCGGCATGCAAGCCGCGCAAGCCGCGCAAGGTGCGTCGCCGCGTTCGGGCTGCGTTCGGGCGCGCCCTGGCGCTATCCTCGCCTCATGTCGCAGCGCGTGCTCATCGCCGACGACTCTGCCGTCGCCCGTGTCACGGTGGCCCGGCGGGTCCGCGCGGCCGGCTTCGAGGTCATCGAGCGCGACTCCTGCGCGAGCGCCTCGTCGGTCGACGCGAGCACGATCGCTTGCGCCTTGCTCGACTTCGATCTCGGAGACGGTTTCGGTGTCGACGTCGCAGCCCGGCTCCGCGCCGAGCAGGGCGAGCTGCCCATCGCGTTCTTCACGAGCTCGGACCGCGATGCCGTCGAGCAGGCCTCGGCGTTCGGGCCGGTCTTCGCGAAACCCGACGAGCTCGACGCGGCCATCGACTGGATCGAACGCCACGGCCGTCGCTGACGCTCCGCGGCGCGTGCCGCATGCATGCAGAAGGGTGCGCGCGCGTGCGACGTCCGGCCAAGCGCCCGAACGAGCCGTCGATTCATCGCTGTAGCTGTCGAAATCAGATAATCTCGATCGGGATGGCTCTTCGCTCCTCGTGCTGGCGTGCGTTTGGTGCCTCGTCGTTCGGCGGTCTCGTCGTCGCGCTCGCGGTTGCGTGCGGCGACGATGCCAACGTGGATTCATCCGGCCCACCGGACGGCGCCGTCGACGGCGACGCGGCGACCGGCGATGTCGTTCAGACTGACGCCACGACACCGACTGGCTCCGACGTCGATGCCTTCTGCGAAGGCACCCTCGGCCTCTACGCGCCCATGTACGAGGACTGTTGCGACCCCGCCGCCGCTCCGAAGCGATACGCGTTCGATACCGCGGTGCTGAAGGCCGTCGTCCTCTCGTGCACGACGACCCTCGGCAAGAGCATCGCGAGCGGGCGAGCCGCGTTCGTCGCGGCAGAAGCCGCGACCTGCCAGGCGAGCGTGAGCGCCAGCGTCCAGGCGCGAACCTGTCCGGAGGTCCATCGCACGCCGAGCAACCAGCCCGTGAAGTCGCTCTTCCACGAGGCCGCTGGGTGCTCCGGCGCCCTCGTCGGTCGTCAGGGTGTCGATGCTCCGTGCGCGAGCGACTACGAATGCCTCGACGGTCTCACGTGCATCGGATGGACGCTGCAGAGCGATGGCGTCTGTCGAACTCCACCCGGCGAAGCGGCACCTTGCGGCTACGCGATCCCGGACGGCGGCGGCGTGATCGATCTCATGCGCTGGGGCTTCGGCGTGCATCCTCGTTGCGCCGAAGGCTTCTACTGCGCGTCGACGGCGCTGCAGCAGGGCACCTGCCGGGCGTCGAAGCTCACGGGCGACGACTGCAACTCCGACGACGAGTGCGCGTCGGGGCTTCGGTGTCAGGTTGGCGTGTGCGGAACGGCCGGCCCGGCTCCTGTCGACGCCCCGTGCGAGCGAGACTCCGACTGCCAGGATCGGTTGTATTGCAAGCGCGCGGACGGCGGCCGACGGTGCGCGCCGCGCGAGGTCGCGGGAACACCGTGCACGAGCACGCTCGGCTCCGAGTGTCAGGGTGCCTGCGTCGAGCCGGACGGCGGTGCCGGCGCGACCTGCGTCTCGTTCTGCGGCTCGCTCTGATCGACCTCAGCGGCGATCGACCTAGGGTCCGTCGATCGGCCGCCCGTTCTCGGTGCGTGCGCGCGCGTACGGCTCGAGCGCGTCGATCATCTCGCCGATGAGGACGGGGCGCACGTGTTTCGCCTCCGCGCCGAAGAGGACCTTCGGGTACGTCGCCGCGCGCTTGTCGAGGCCGAGACGATAGCGCTTCGCTGGATCGAGCTTCTGCTTCGGACCGAGCCAGTCGTAGCTCGCGCCCGGCCGGAACGCGCGCGCGAGCGCGTTCATCTCGGCACCGGAGAGCTCGACGACCCAGAGCGACGACGCGCCGCTCGTCCCTGCGGGCAGGCGCTCGACGAGCACCGCATCATAGAGACGCTGCAGCGTGATCTCCCCATTCGGAAGACCCGCCGAGTAGAGATCACGACGGACGACGAGCGCGTCCAGGTTCCACGTCGACGCGGCGGCTCTCCATACGAGGTCGGAGATCCCCCTGCCCTTCTTGATCGGAGCGGCCAATCTCCCGATGACCGCATGAGCGTTCGGAACGACGGCATCCTGCAGGCGCTTCGCGAGCGCGTCCACGTCCTCGGCGACGGGCGACGCCTCGTTCACGGCGACGACCTTGTACTTCTCGATCGTGAGCTTGCGCGGCTCACCGAGCTTCACGACGAGCTCCCCTCGGCCGACGGCGTCGCCGGAGTGACCGGCCTGCAGCACCCAGGTCCGAGTGTTGTCGGGATGCGCGACCGGCTCGGGTCGCTCGAGGAGTTTCCCCGAGTGAGCGCCGATGATGAGATCGACGAGGCGCCCACCCCGTCGAGCGAGCGCGGCATCCTCCCCGTAACCGAGATGCGTCAACGCCACGAGGACATCGACCTCGCTGCGGTGCGCCTTTGCCTCTCGCTCGAGGATCGCCTGGTAGTGATCGTCCTGCGCGAACACGCCGTCGTACGGCAGGCTCGTCGGTTGGTCGTCGACCCCCGCGCTCTTTCCCACGAGCCCGATGACGCCGACCTTCACGCAACCGACGTCGAAGCGCGCGTAAGGTCGAAACGGCTGCTTCGACGGCGGCAGCCCGACGTGCGTGACGTTGGCGGCAAGTACGGGATGCTTGCTGAGGCGCGCGTCGCGGAGCACGCCGCTTTCGCCGTACGCAAAGTCGTGGCTTCCGAACGCGCGCACGTCGATCGGCAGAGCCTGGATCATCTGCCGTGTCGTCTCTCCCATCGAACGGAGGTCGGCAAGCGCGCCCTTCTCGTAGTCGCCGCCCGCGTCGAGGACCAGCGTAGGCTGCGCTGCCTTGAGCTCTCGGAGCAGGCCGGCGACGTAGGCGTGGCGGCTGCGACCGCCGATGGCGTCACCGTACCGAGCGCGCAACTCATTCACGTGTGCGACCCCGATGCGAGCGATCCCCTTCTCACGCTCCGCCGGGTCACACGTCCCGATGGTGCTCGCACCCGGATCCGGCCGCACGTGCGCGAGCGTGAGCACATCGGCAGCCCCGGTCGCGCTGCTCGGTCGCGACACGGGCGTCCCCGCGACCGCCGGCGCGTCGCGTGCCGTGCTGCTCTCCGATGCGCTTGCGGTCGCATCCCCCCTCGTGTCCACGAGCACATTCGCCATCGAGCCCGCAGCCGCGCCCGCCTGCGCCCCCGTCGTGTTCACGGGCGCGCTTGCCGATGCCTTCGCGGACGCGCCAGCCGCCGACGTCTTCGGCCGCGCTCCTTCGCGGGCTCCTCTCTTGCCGTGCTTCGCGGGCGCGGCCACGGAGCTATGGTGCGAGAGCAGCGGACCGAGCAGACACGCTGTCGCGACGAACAGCACGGGCGCAACGGCAAATCTCGAAGAGGCCCGGGCCTTCAATCGCACCGTCGTCGAGGATACGCCCTCCGCGAACGAGCGGATAGCCGCGACGACGCGAGTACGCGCACACGCTGACCCGCGCGCATGGGTTGCGCCGCAGCTCGTCGACGCGCCGCTGCGCGCCTCGCGCCTCGCGCCTCGCGCGTCGAGGCCCGAGCCCCAGCCCCGGATGTTGCCGCGCAACGAAAGCGAGCGCAGCGCAGCACGCGGCAGTTCGTGGACGTGCCCCTACCCCGTCCGGTGCGCTCCCCATCGACGTGCCCGCTGAGCCTCGAGGCGCTTCGCATTCGCCGTGCCTCGGTGCGCTCCGCATCGACGTGCCCGCTGAGGCTCGAGGCGCTCCGCATTCGCCGAGCAAGAAAGCGGGCGACCCGAGCGTACGCCAGCCAGCACTGCGTACGCTCCCCCTGCTGCGTGGCGGACAGCGGACATCGCCCGCATCATGAGTCTGCACTCATCGGGGTCCTGCACCCATCAGGCGCCTGCACCCATCATGACCTTCCCGCCTCGAGAACTGCCCGCGTCACGAACCTGCACGCGTCAGTAGCCGGCACGCGTCCCAACCCTGCACGCATCAGTCGCCGGCGCGCGTCAGTCGCCGGCGCGCGTCACAACCCGTCACGCATCGGAAGCCGGTGCGCGTCACAACCCTGCGCCCATTACGAACCTGCACGCATCAGAGCCGGCGCGCATCAAACCCAGCGCGGGTCAGAAGCCGGCGGCAGCGCGCGCGACGTCCTTCTCGAGCAGCCCCTGCATCAACAGCTGCTTCAGGTGCATCTCGAAGGTCTGCATCGAGTACGGGTGAGTGCCCTTTTCCATCAGCTCCTTCAGCGAGGGATTGCCCTCCGGACGCCTGATGGACTCGCGCACGGTGCCCGTGGCGACGAGCACCTCGGCGGCGAGCACGAGGCCCGAGCCATCCTTCTTGGGCAAGAGCCGCTGCGCGACGATGCCCTGGAGCGCGTCACCGATGCGCTCGCGGAGCTCGTCGCTCGAACCGGGTTGGTTACGCGGCGCGAGAGCGAGCATGCGGCCGACCGTGCGGGCAACGTCCGGTGTGTGCAACGTGGAGAGCACGAGGTGGCCGGTCTCCGCAGCCTTGAGCGCAATGTCGAGCGTGAGCTCGTCACGGATCTCGCCGACGAGAATGACATCGGGGTCTTGGCGCAGCGCCGCGCGGAGCGCATCCGCGAACGTGCCGGTGTCGATCCCCACCTCGCGCTGGCTGATGCTCGACTTGTCGTCTTCGTGGAGGAACTCGATCGGGTCCTCGATCGTGACGATGTGGAGTGGCTGCGTGCGATTCAGATGGCCGATCATCGCCGCAAGCGTGGAGCTCTTCCCGTTACCAGCGGCCCCGACGACGAGGACGAGCCCGCGTTCACGCTCGGCCAAGTATTGGCACGGCGCAGGGCACCCGAGGTCCTCGAACGACGGGATCTTCGTCGGAATGGACCGCATGACGATCCCGAGCGTCCCGCGCTGTCGATAGACGTTCACACGGAAGCGCCCGACCCCTTCGGCCGCGTACGCGCAGTCGTGCTCCCGGAGCGACGGGACCTCGCTGCGCACGCGGGAGTCCTTTATGACGAGCCGCGCGATGCTGTCGGTGTCCTCCTTGCGGAGCGGCTCCGTTCGGAAGAACACGAGCTCCCCGCGGACACGCGCTGCCGGCGGTATGCCGACCTTCAGATGAACGTCGCTCGCCTTCGCAGCCACGGCTTTCGCAAGGAGCTGGTTGAAGTACGCTTCGCTCGCGTACACGCTCGACGAGGGGGCCCCGGAATCAACCATCAGAGAACAACGATACCCGGTTTCGTGAGCCGTTGATGATCGAACGCCGCGACCGGGAGCCCGCGGCGGGCGGGAAGCTCGTTTCTCCTTCAACGACGCCCGCTAGCTCCCAAGCCGCGCGAGCCTCCCGGAGACGACGGTCGCCCCGCGCACGCCAGAGCCCGTTGTCGTGACCCAACTCGCTCCATCCCGGGCTCACGTAGGCGACCGAGCCTTTCGCGCCCCGCGCCTCGATCGCGCGCCCCCTCGGCGGTCGCGAGCCGACGCAGCCCCGCTCGCTCCATCCCAGGCTCACGTAGGCGACCCGAGCCTTGGTGCCCCGCTCCGCTCCGCTTGAGCCTTCGTCGGTCGCGACCTGACGCAGCCCCGCTCGCTCCATCACGGGCTCACGCGTGCGAGCCGACCCCGGCGTGCCTCGACCGCGTGCCCCCTCGACGATCGCGACCTGACGCCCGACACGTTTCGGTCTCCATCCGACGCCGTCCTCTCTCACGCGATGACGGAGGCATCATCGCGACGGCTCTCCGTCGTGATTGGACAATTGCGCTTGGACGGCCAGCGGCACTTCTTGCGCAGGCGTGTGCGTCGTGGGCTGCAGCAGCGTCGGTCCACGAGGTGCATCGGCGTCGGCGGCGACTTCGTCGTCCGGAAGAGCCGAATGGTCGCGTCGCACATGC
>JAFAER010000258.1 GCA_023423895.1 Pseudomonadota bacterium | reverse complement strand
TCGCACCTCGAAGTGGCGGAGCACCTTCTGTGCGGTCATCGCGCCGCGCGCGAACAGAGCGAACGCAACCAGTCCCGCGGACAGTCGAAGAAGGACCCAGGGCTCGAGCAGGTTCGTCATGATGCGGGGGTCGCGCCGGCGTCGGCACCTTGGCCCACCAGCTTGCCGCCAGCAAGGTCGAGCACGCGCGACACGCCGGAGCTCTTCGCGATCCGCGCGTCGTGCGTCGCGACGAGCAGCGCGCGACCTTCCTTCGCAAGCATGGCGAGCTCGTCGGCGATCGCCGCTGCGTTCGCGTCGTCGAGATGTGCGGTCGGCTCGTCGAGGACGAGCAGTGTCGGCTCCGTGAAGCGCGCGCGGCAGAGCGCAACGCGCTGTCGCTCGCCACCGGAGAGCCCTTTGGCCTTCGAATCCGCCACCGGTCCCAGTCCGCGCTGCTGGAGCAGCTCGCGCGCGCGTGCCTCGTCGGCCCTCGTGATCCCGTCGGGGACCCGGGGAAGGAGAACGTTGCGGAGCGCGGTCAGTCCGTCGAGCAGCTGCAAGTCCTGGAAGACGAACCCGACCTTCTTCCGCCGGATCTCGGCGCGGTGTCCCTCGCGAAGACGCGACGTCGGCTCGCCGTCCAGATGCACCTCACCGCTCGTCGGCGAGAGCATTGCCCCGACGATGGCGAGGAGAGTCGTCTTGCCGCTGCCGCTGGGGCCGCGGACGATGACGAGCTCGCCGCGCTTCACATCGAAGCTGACGTCGTCGAGGACGGTCCGCCGCGTCGCTCCATCCTTGACCCGCTTCACGACGTTCTGGACGCGGACCGCAGGAACCGCGTCGTCGCCTACCGTCTCCGCCTGCGCCGTCATCGGGTGGATTGTGCCAACATGGGCCACGGGCTCGCAAGGTGTCGTGGTCCGTTGTGCCCCGCCACCGCCAGGGCATTGGTTTTCCTTTCGATTTGCATCTGGCACCTCCGGTGCTTCCATGATCTCGGCCAAATGCTTCGCCGGTGGCTTTCCATGCTCGCGATCGCGACCGTGCTCCTGCACGGAGCGTCGGCGTGCATCAGCGACGGTGAAGACAAACTGAACCCCCAACCTCTTCCACCGGGAGAGCCGGACGAGCGGGGGCCCCCCGCGCAGGGCGGAACCGACAACGGCGCAGATCCGACGGGGCCGTTCACCGATGCCGGGCTGGGATCGGTCAGCGAGGGCGGCAGTGATGCCGACGCCGGCGACGCGGAGGCAGGCCAATGATGCGTCGCGCCCGGCTCTACCTGATCGGACCGTTCGCTCTCGCGACGACGCTCTTCGTCGCGTGCACGCTCAATCCACAGCCGCTCCCCCCCATCTTCGAGCCGGACGACGAACAGGCCGCGCCTGGCTACGGCGCCGCGGACGCGGGAGCACGGCCCGACGACGAGCGTCCGGAGCCCCCGGACTCGGGAACGATGTTCGACGGCGGCGACGATGACGCCGGGGACGTGGATGCGGGCGACGATGCCGGGGACGCCGGAGATCCCGGAGACGCGGGCAGCGACGCCGAGATCGACTGACGAGCGGCGACCGCGACCGATGCCGGCCGGCGCCCAGGCGCTCGCCTTCGACTAGGGCTTGCTCGGTGTCGGCTTGTTCGAGACGTACTCTTCGAGCACGTTCGCCGTGAAGTCGGCGAGAAGACCGTCGGTCACGCGCAGACGGCGAGAGAGGTCGCGCGCGATGTTGAGCACGATGAGCGTGTACGACTTGAGATCGTGCCGGTAGAGCGCGTCCATCTCCTCGGTCGAGATCTTGAGCAGCCGCGCCGATCCCAGCGCGCGCACCGTGGCGGAACGCGGCTGCATGGCGATGATCGACATCTCACCGAACGTGTCGTTGGGGCCGAGGATCGCGACCCGCGTCTCGCGCCCACGGCGGCTCTTCTTGAGGACCTCGATCTCGCCGTCGAGCACGACGTACATCTCGCGGGCAGGATCGCCCTCGCGGAAGATCGTGTCGCCGACCATCACGCGCATGACGGTGAGGGTCTCTACGAGATGCTCGAGGAACTCGTCGGAGAGCGCGCCGAAGAGCCCGACCTCGCGAAGCTGCGTGATCGTGACCGGCGGTTCGGAGCGCTTCGGCGCAGTCGGCTTCGCGGAAGACATCGCAGCCAGAACTTCGCGCGCTTTATGCCTCGTGTAAAGCGATCTGGACGCTCCGTGGCATCGGCCGTCGGGACGTTCAGGGACAGGCCCCGTAGACGACGTCCCCAACCTTGACCTCGGTCGAGAAGCCCGTGCAGGTCTTGCCCGTCCCGCAGTCGTTCTGACCGACCCGGCACCAGCGCTTGCACGTGCTGCTCGAGCTCGTCGTCGTGCAGACGAGCCCGGGGCCGCACGCTTCCGTCGCAGAGCAGGTCTGGTTCTGCCCCCGCGGTCCGCCTTCCTGACAGTCCGTCGCGCCGTCGTCGTCCACGTAGCAGACGCCGATGCCGGCGTTCGTCTTTCCGCCGCAGCTCGCGGGATCGTGGAGCGCGCAGGCCACGCGGCAGATCTTGAGGTTCGGGACGGCGGTACCGCTCGACGTCTCGATCTGCGCGCATGCCCCCGCCCCTGGCGTCGAGCACGCCTGCTTCTCGTCGCAGAACGCGTGGCAGGTGCCGAACATGCACGTCAACCCGAGCGCGCAGCCGGCCGTCGCCGTGCAGGGGTGGCCCATCGGCGCAGTACCGGCGGTCACGCAGCGGGCAGCCCCCGTCGAATCGACGACGTCACACGTGTGCGTCGCGGGGCAGCCGCATTGCGTGGCAACAACGCACTCATCGTCCGCCGAGGCGCGGTCGCAGTCGTCGTTCGGCGCCGTCTTGCCCGCGTCCCCGGTCGTCTTCGTCGGGGTCACCTGCGTGGCGCTGGTCGTCGGCGCTGGCGGAGGCGGAGGCGGCGAGCTCGTGTCGTCCGGCGAGACCTCGGAGAACGGCGCCCGCGAGGTGCCCCCGCTACATGCGACGAGAGGAGCCACGAAGACGCTCGCGAGAACCGCAGGAAGGCCGAGAACGGCCGTCAGCCCGAGGGGCGAGCGCTTCGACCGGAGACGCGAGTCGTTTTCCCTCCGCCGGCTGCACGCGGGGGCGTGGTCATCGTGCATGTGCACGTTGGAGGTCTAGCATCCACAAACGCACGCCAAGCCGCGAGACCCCCATGGGACGTCGAAAACGGGTAGGCCGTCTCGGGACACGGGCACACTTGCACCGCTTCGCCGCGTTCCGACGAGGCGTCGCGGAGACCAGAGACTGCGCGAGCCCTTCGGCCTCTCAGGCCTGGGCGATCTTCGACGGAACGAGGTCCTTCGTGAAGACGATGCGCTTGCGGCTCGGGCCGGCGTAGTCCTCGACCTCCTCCGCCTTCCAGCCCATGGCCTCGTGGAAGCGCATCGAGCCTTCGTAGCCGACGGTCGTGATCGCCTTCATGCGGAGGCAGCCCGCGGCGCGACAGCGCTCGGTGAAGTTCTCGTAGAGGAGGCGGCCGACGCCGCGCCGCCGGAAGTCGGGATGGATGCCGACGAGGTGGACGTAGCCCGTCGTCGGCTGCTTGTAGACGATGAAGCCGAGGAGAAAGCCGATCATGCGACCGTCCTCCTCGACGATGAGCGCGTTGTCGCCGAGCTCGTAGAAGAAGATCGGATGAGCAAAGGTGCTGATCGGACCACCCCACCAACGGTCGATGACCTCGACGATGTGGTCGAAGTCAGCCTTGGTGATCTTGCGCGTCTCCATGCCGGCCTAGAGTTTCGCAACGACGCCCCGAGTGCAAGACCAGGGCGATAGCTGTGGTAAGAGGCAACGCCTCCGAGGGCAGAACGACTCGCCCTCGGCATCGAACTGCAACCAGCAACGGACCCTGGCGCCCGAACCACGCATGAACCAACGCATCCTCGTCGCACCTTCGATTCTCTCGGCGGACTTCGCGCGCCTCGGCGAGGAGATCGCGGCGGTCGAGGCCGCCGGCGCCGACTGGCTCCACGTCGACGTGATGGACGGGCGGTTCGTCCCGAACATCACGATCGGGCCGCCGGTCGTGAAGGCGCTCCGGCGCGTGACCAAGCTGCCTCTCGACGTCCATCTGATGATCGTCGAGCCCGAGCGTTACGTCGATGCGTTCGCCGAGGCTGGCGCCGACACGATCACGATCCACGTCGAAGCATGCATGCATCTGCACCGGACGCTCACGCACATCCGGTCGCTCGGAAAGCGCGCCAGCGTGACGCTCAACCCGTCGACGAACGAGGACACCCTCCGCTACGTGCTCGACGTCGTCGATCAGATCCTGGTGATGAGCGTGAACCCCGGATTCGGCGGGCAGACGCTCATTCGCGAGGTGCTCCCGAAGGTCGCCGCGATCCGCAAGATGATCGACGCGCGGGGCTTGCCGATCGACCTCCAGATCGACGGCGGGATCACGGCAGAGACAGCGAAGGACGCCATCGCCGCGGGCGCGAACGTGCTCGTCGCCGGCAACGCGGTGTTCAACACGAAGGACTACAAGGCCGCGATCGCCGCGATCCGGAGCAGTCGATGACCTGGCGCCGCGCGGCCCTCGTCCTCGCGCTCGGCCTGGCGGCGTGCAGCGGATCGAAGCAGGAGCCCGCCGCGAGCGCGAACGCTCCGCAGGCAACGCCGGCCGGCGCGTCGGATGCCGGGGCTACGTCTCCAGACGGTGTTCCGGAGTCCGCGGAAGGGTCGCTCGTCTCGAAGGAGTCGAAGGCCGTCGCGCGCACGCTTGCGCGGGTGAGCGAGATCCGCGGAGTGAAGGCGTCGCGCCCCGTTCCGGGTGTGAAGCTCGACCGCGACAAGCTGGTCGGGCGCATCAAGGACAAGGCGTTGCGCGAATACCCGGCGGACGCGCTCCGCCGCGAGGGGCAGCTGCTCCAGATGTTCGGGTTCGCGCCGCCGACGTTCGACTACCTGGGAGAGATGATGACGCTCCTCGAGGCGCAGCTCGAGGGCTTCTACGAGCCGAAGAACGGCACGATGTACCTCGCCGCCGATCTGCGAGGGAAAGAGGCGCAAGCGACGCTGGCGCACGAGCTGGTCCACGCGCTCCAGGATCAGAACTGGGACCTCAAGTCCCGCTCGTCGTACCGGCCAGGGAAAGGCGACGAGACCCTCGCGCTCGCATGCCTCGCCGAAGGCGACGCGACCAGCGTGATGATGGACTTCGTCATGCACGAGCAAGGGCGCAATGCGCTCGATCTCCCCGAGGAGATGGTCCGGGAGCTCATGGCGAGCGGCGTCAACGGCCCCTCGATCCAGAACGTCCCGCACATCCTCCGCACGACGCTCGTGGCCCCGTACATCGACGGGCTCTCGTTCGTACACGCGCTCCGCCGCAAGGGCGGCTGGGTGATGGTCGATCGCGCGTGGAGCCAGCCGCCGACGACGACCGAGCAGGTGCTCCACCTCGAGAAGTGGGAGGCCCACGAGCCGGCGCTCGTGGTTCCGGCGCCCACCGCCAAGGCGCTCGGCGCCGGATGGACGAAGGAAGACGAAGACACGTACGGGGAGCTCGGCTTCGCGCTGACGTTCGAGGAGTGGCTCGACAGCGCCGAGGCGCGCCGGGCCGCAGCCGGATGGGGCGGCGACCGCTCCGCGGTGTACACGAAGGGCGACGAGGTCGCGTTTGCGGTGCATTCCCGCTACGACGCGCTCGGGTTCTCGGAACGGGCCGTCCAGAAGCTCGCTCCGGGCCTGAAGAAGACACTCGGCAAGCCGACGATCGACCGAGCCGACACGCTGTGCTTCGAGCGCAAGGACCTCGGGCCGCTCATCGTGTCGCGCAAGGACCGCGACTTCGTCCTTGCGGCCGGCCCCGCGCGCATCGCGCAGAAAACGTGGACGTCGACCGCGACGTGCGCTCAGGCGAAGGCCTGGGCCGACGAGATCCTCGCGACGCCCTGAGCCGCCAGGGGGCTATCTCGACCCCGGCAAGCTCATCCAAGAGCGCGCGCTACACGTTCTTGCAGGCCGCTCGGACCATCGACAGGCCCGCGTACGCGGCGAGCGTCTGGATCCAGTGGCGCTCGCCCGGGAACCGCTGCTCCTTCACGACGGTGCCCTTCGGCGTCGAGACGGCGAGGTAGACGAGGCCCACGGGCTTCGTGTCCGACCCGCCCGTCGGGCCCGCGATGCCCGTGATCGCGAGCGCGACGTCTGCTCCGGAGACGCGACGCGCGCCGTCCGCCATGCGCGTCGCGACCTCGGCGCTCACGGCGCCGTGCCCACGGAGCGCGTCTTCGTCGACACCGAGCACGGCTTGCTTCGCCGAGTTCGCGTACGTGACGGCGTCGAGCAAGAGATAGTCCGATGCCCCGGGCTCCTTCGTCAGGAGATGGCCGACGAGGCCTCCCGTGCAGGACTCGGCGATCGCGAGCGTCCAGCCGCGCGTCCGCAGGGCCCGCCCGACGACGCCGGCGAACGTGTCCTCGCCGGTGCCGTAGATGACTTCTCCGAGGCGAGTACGGACCTCCTCGGCTGCGCGCTCGGCGAGATCGACCGCTGCGCCGCGGTCGGCCGCACGTGCGAGGATCTTCACCTCGATCTCGGGGAAGTGAGCGCGATAGCCGATCGTCACACCCGTGAACGACGCTTCGATCCCGGCGAGCTTCTCGCCGACGACGCTCTCTGGAAGGCCGAACGTGCGGTAGCGGATCTGATGGCTGTCGTTTGGCGCGAGCTCGCGGACGCGAGGGACGACGTGTTCCTCGAACATGCGCTTCATCTCGCGCGGCACGCCCGGCATCACGAACACACGCGCCCCGCGGAGCTCCACCATGAACCCGGGTGCCGTGCCGATCGGGTTCGGCAGGACCGTCGCCCCGACGGGGAAGTCGGCCTGCTTCGCGTTCGAGTCGGACATCGTTCGCCCGAGCTTCTCGAATCGGCGTCGGATCTGGTCGAGGGACGCCTCGTCACGCTCGAGCCCGACGCCGAGCGCGGCAGCCACGGCGTTCGTCGTGAGGTCGTCCGTCGTCGGGCCGAGCCCGCCGGTGCAGACGACGATCTTCACGCCGCGAGCGAGCCGGTCGAGGGCGCTCACGATGCGGTTCTTGTCGTCGTCGACGGTGCAGTGCTCGACGATCTCGAAGCCGAGGTCGGTGAGCCCGGCGGCGAGCCACGCAGCGTTGGTGTTGACGAGCTCGCCGCGTGTGAGCTCGGTCCCGATGCTGAGAACGGCGCATGTCATGGGACGGACCAGCGTACTCGCCAAAACGCCGTCGGGTAGAGCAAAGCAGGCATCGGCCGTCGTGATCGCTCGCCTGCTCCTTGCGGCTGCGGCTGCGGCTGCGGCTGCGGCTGCGCGCTCGAGGCTCAACGCTCGAGCGGAAGGTCGTAGGCACAACGAAAGCCGATCGTGCGGTCACCGGCGCCGGTCGGCACCTCGCGGCGGAGCCACGTCCGGAGCTCGGTGGCGAGGCGGCTTCCGTACGAGCCGCCGCGGACGACGTGCGGACAGGCCTTGCTCGGGTCAGGGCACGGCACCTCCACCCACTCGGCGACGTTCCCGGCGAGGTCGTGGATCCCGAGCGGGGTCGCGCCCTCGGCGTGCGCGCCCACCGTATCCGGCCCGTCGGCGCCCTCTGCGCATGGTCCGGATTCGAGTCCCCACGCCGCGCGCCGGCAAACAGCCCCGGTGTCGCCCCAGGGATAACGCCGCGGGCGGTCTCCCCCGGCGGCCGCGAGCCATTCGTCTTCGGTCGGAATCCGCCCGCGCTTCGCGGCGCAGAAGCGACGCGCCTGCTCGAACGACACGCCGCTCGCGGCGCGTGCCGGATCTTTCGGATCGCAGAACGACGCGCCTTCCATCCCGAGGAACGCACACGCACGGCCTGCGGTGACCTCGAGACGATCGATCGCGAAGACTCCGACCCGCACCGTGTGCGCCTGCACGCGGCCCTCCGCTTCCCAATCGGCCGGGCCGACGATCACGGTCGTCGCGGGGACCTCGACGACGTCGTGCTCGTCTTCGTCGCAGCCGTGCTCGGTCGAGATCAGCGGCGCCGGGCACGTCGCATTCTCCTGCGGGACCGACGCGCATTTTCCCGACTCGTTCGCGGACGACGGCGTCGGGCAACAGCGATGCCCCGCGCGTGTGAAGCCGGGCCCGCAAGGCGCGTACGCGCTCGACATCCGCGCGCCGACGACCACCGCCGCGGCTGCAGCGACGCCGACGATCGCGAATGCCGCGACCCACGGTCTGGCGCGGCTCACGTCCCGCCGACGACGCCGAACGCGAGCTCTCCGATGCCTTCGACCGACACGACCACTTTGTTGCCCGGCGCGAGCGGTCCGACCCCCTCGGGGGTGCCGGTCACGACGAGATCACCGGGCTCGAGCGTCATCGCGTTGCTCACGTACGCAACGAGCGTCGCGATGTCGAAGATCATCTGCGAGGTGCGGCCCGACTGGCGCTCGGTGCCGTCCACCGTGCACTTCACCGCGAGGTCGGACGGGTCGAGCTCGGTCTCGATCCACGGCCCCACGGGGCAGAACGTGTCGAAGCCCTTGGCGCGGGTCCACTGGCCATCTTTCTTCTGGAGGTCACGCGCCGTGACGTCGCAGACGCACGTGTACCCGTAGACGGCTTGCATCGCCTGTTCGCGAGCGACCCGACGGACGCGACGGCCGATGACGACGCCGAGCTCGGCCTCGTGCTCGACGCGCTCGGACTCCTTCGGCAGAACGACCGCCCCGCCGGGTCCGACGACGGAAGACGGTGGCTTGAAGAACAAGAGCGGCTCCTTCGGGACCTCGTTCCCGAGCTCCTTCGCGTGCGCGGCGTAGTTGCGCCCGACGCACACGATCTTCGAAGGACGAACCGGCGCGCGCAGATCGGCGACCGACCAGGGGATCTCGATCGAGCCCAGCCGACCACCTTCGAACGGAGAGCTGTCGAAGCGTCGTGCTCGGTCACCGTCGAGCATGAACCACCCTCTGTCGCCGTTTTTCTCGAGAACCGCGACTCGCATGGCCCGGACCCTACCACTGTCTTCTCGGAAAAATGCGTCTCGGGATACCTGGGCCGCTTGGATCGCTTGAAATCCACCCCAGCCATGCCATGAAGCGCGAGCCATGTGGAACCGTACGAGTCTCCTAGGCTTGCTCCTGTCCGGTGTCGTCACTTGCAGCTCGCTCGTGAGCACGGGCTGTGCATCGGCGGACCCGCGCCAGGGCTTCGACGGGACGACGGGCTCGACGGGCAGCGGGACCGGCGACGGAGAGACGCCTCCGCCGAACACGGAGCAGCCGGGCTGCGCCCAGGACGAATACACGGAGACGCTGCCGACGACGGCGAGCCTCTCGGACCTGACGTTCTCGTCGGCGAAGGCCAACGACTATCTGCTCGAAGCGCTCGAGCGGCGCTATCCGCTCGGCAAGGCGCTCGTCGAGGGCGGCCTCTCGAGCTCGCTCGCCGCTTCGCAGGGCAACTGCATCGACCGCTTCCTCCGCGACACGTCGAGCAGCAACGCGGTGCTCCGTCAGGCAGCGACGATCGTGCACGAGTGCGGTCACTTCTACGATCTGGGAGAGGCGAGCGGGAACGACGCCGCGTACGTCATTCGCCCGGATCTGTCGTTCACGTGCAAGAGCGGCGACACGACGACCCGCGGTGGCAAGACGTTCGCGCGCAGCCTCATCAAGCAGGATGCGCACTACGCGAAGCGCAAGGCGTGTGCGTCCGGCGCCGCCCCCGGCTGCGACATGTACGCGCCGATCTATCTCGACGGCAGCGCGACCGACTCCAAGTTCGACAGCGGCGATCAGGGCTACAGCTCGGTGCTCGAAGAGGCCACGCAGTACGTGAACTCGCTCGCGACCGCGCTCGCGTTCAAGGACCAGTATTCGGGGATCAAGGTGACGGAGCGCGACGGCATCCTCACGTTCCTCTGGTACATCGAGCGGTACCTGGCGCTGGCGCGCGCGGAATATCCGGACGCGTACGCGCTCCTCAGCGAAGACGAGTGCTGGCGTCAGGCCACGCTCTCGGTGTGGGACCGCGGGTGGTTCTACCTCCGCGCGACCGAGGGCATGGCGAACCTCGGCATCGACGACGCCGACATCGAAGCGCTCGTCACCGATCCGGAGCTCGTCGCCGAGATCGACAACCTGCGAAAGCTCGAGTGCAAGTGAGCCCGAACGATCCCATCCGCCTCGCGTTCTCACCGGACAGCGACGACATCTTCATGTTCTGGGCCTTGCTCGAGGGCAAGGTCGACACGGAAGGCCTGTCGTTCGTCGCCGAGCGCGCCGACACCGAGACGCTGAACCGTCGCGCGGAGAGCGCGGAGAGCGCAGACACGACCACGCGGACCGACGTCGTCGCGGTGTCGATCGCGCAATACGCCCGCGTCGCCCGCGATCATCTCCTCTTGCCGCACGGCATGTCGGTCGGTCGCGGCTACGGACCGGTCGTCGTCGCACCGAACGGCAAGGCCGCGCCGCTCGCGTCGTTCGCCGGCAAGCGCATCGGCGTGCCGGGGCTTCGCACGACGGCGTATCTCGTGCTTCGCCTGCTGCTTCCCGAGTTCGAGCCGGTCGTCGTCCCGATCGCGCCGTATGCACGCGCGTTCGAGGAGCTTCGCGCCGGGACGATCGATGCGGCGCTTCTCATCCACGAGGGCCGACTCTTCTACGAGCGCGAAGGCACGGCGAAGGTCGTGGACCTCGGAGAAGCGTGGGCCGCAGAGACCGGCGGGCTGCCGCTCCCGCTGGGAGGCAATGCGATCCGACGCGATCTCGGACCGGAGCTCGTCGAGCGCGTCTCGCGCATCTGCCGTTCGTCGATCCGCTGGGCCGCCGATCACGCCGACGAGGTGACGCGCGCGCTGCTCGCAGCAGAGACGCGCGCCGACGTCGGGCTCGACAAGGCGTCGCTCGATCGATACCTCGCGATGTACGCGAACGAGGACACGCTCGACGCGCCCGCCGACGTGCGGAAGGCGATCGAGGTGCTCTTCGAGCGCGGACGCGGCGCGGGCCTTCTCCCTGGAGACGCCCGCGCCGACTTCGCGCCCTGACGATCGGGCTCAGCCGCCGTTGTCGTCGTCGCCGTCGTCCGGAGGCGGCGGCGGCGGCGCGTCGTCATCTCCGACGGCGACGCCACCACTTCCGCCCGGACTTCCGCCCGGACCTTTGCCCTGGCCGTCACCCCGCCCCGAACCGCCCCGCGTACAGGTGATCCTGTCGTTCTGGACGGTCCCGGTGAAGCCGCTTCCCGTCGCTTGCCACGTGCCGACGTTCTGGCCGTTGACACGGATGGTGCCGTCGGACGCGAGCAGGAGCGTCGTCTCGCCGACGGACACGGTGCAGCCCGCACCCGTCGCCGTGAACGTGAGCTCGTCGTCGTCGTCGTCGCCGTCCTGGATGCAGCGGAAGGTACCGGCGCACGCCAAGGCAGGAGCACCGCCGTTGCCCTGCGCGCCGGGCCCCGGCTCGCCCGAGGTACCGACGCCGTCCTGGGACGACGTCGTGCCCTCGCGCGAGCTCTCGGCTCCCTCGCGGGAGCTCTTGGCGGGCTCGTAGGAGCTACCGGCGCCCTGCCACGTGGTCATCCCGTCGCCGAGCGAACCGCCGCCGCCGGTACAGGCGAAGAGGCCCGCACTCGCGAGGATGCCCAGCAGAGCAAAGAGCCGCCCGTGACTTCGCATGATGCCCTCCGCGCCTCTTCGAAGCGTAGCAGACCGGTTCGAATGAACGCTCGTCATGCCAGGCTCACGATCACGGGAAGTAGTAGATCGCCGAGATGTTGTTGACGAAGAGCGCCCACGGGTCGCTCTGGACCGTGGTGCCGATGTTGCTCTGCGTCTCCGAGGACGACGTCGCCGGCGTGGTGCCGGACGCATCCTGGCTCGCGCCCCACACCTGATGGCGGAAGTTCAGGCCGACCGACGCCTGCAGCGCGAGCTCGGGGATCCCGATGAACCCGAACTGGATCTCGGTGCCGACGCGCGCGCCGACGTCGAGGCGCATGCCGTAGCGATGGATGTCCGGCGGCTGCGGCGTGCCCGCCGGCACGTTCTGCGCGGCCTCGGTCTGCGTCGCATAACCGAAGTTGAGCTCCGGCACGAGGAGGAACTTGTAGTGCTTGCCGTACGCGAACGCGAGCGGGAGGCCGCCGTGCACGCCGAACGCGAGGACCGCCGGTCCGTCCGTGTCCGTCGTCGTAGCGCCGGTCTCGACCGAGCGCGACGAGCTGCGGAAGCTGAAGCCGAGCCCGACGTCGATGCCGAGGCGCTCCTGCAGCCAGTAGCGCCCGCCGATGTACGGCATGTCGACGTTGTCTCGCGTCACGCCGCCCGCGGCCCCGGCGCCGATCGGCTGCTGCGAGATGCCGAAGTACATGACGCCGAACTTGCCGACGACCTTCTCGTGGTCGGTGATGCCGTCGTCCTTCTTCGCTTCGGACACGGTCGTCGTCGACGTCGACACGCTTGCCGTCGCGGGCGCCGTCCTGGGCGGTGGAGCCGTCTGCCCTTCCGCCTCGGCCGTTGCGGCAGGCGTCGCCGGCGGCGCCGTGTCCGTCGGCTGCTGCGCCGCGGCAACGGTCGTCGTCAGCAGAAGTCCCAAACCAGCGATGATCCCAAGAACCTTCCTCATAAAAGCCTCCGCTCGACTGGCCGGCAGAAGGCCATGGGTCGATCCACCGGGCCAAGAATCCTGCACGTGGGGCTGGCGCTGACGCATGGCAGCATCGAAGGCTCAGCCGTTCGCAGGGACCGACGACCTTAGGCGACCACCTGTTCTCGCGCTGTCATCCGAACCGACGACAGCCGTCAGACGTTGCTTGCCCGGAGACGATCCGCTCGTACACTCTGGCTCCCTTCTCGGACCGGACCGTCTCGACACGAGGGAGTGATCCACACCTCCCGAGATCTCGAGCCGGATCGGTCATGACGAGGTCCGGAGGTTTGTGCGCATGCGGTTGGCTTGGCTTGTCGCGGGGGCGATGGTCCTAACGAGTGTCCTCGCGGCGAGCGGTTGTTCCGTCCCCGACGTCCCAGAATCGAACGAGAAAACGGGTGCCGTCGCGCAATCGATCCAGAACGGGTCGACGGACGACACGCACAAGTTCGCCGTCGGCGTCTCGATGGGAGCCGGTCTCTGCTCCGGCGCGCTGATCCTCCCGAACGTCGTGGCGACCGCCCGGCACTGCGTCGATCAGTCCCCGCAGCTCATCGACTGCGGCAAGAACCCGACGTTCGGAGCCCGCAAGAGCGGACCGTTCCGCGTGACGACGAACACCAACATGTTCTCGGGCGGCGGGAGCGCCGGCTGGTACGGGGTGAAGGCGGTCGCCGTTCCCGACGACGATCACATCTGCGGAAACGACATCGCGCTGCTCGTCTTGAGCCAGTCGGTGCCCGAATCGGTGACGAAGCCGATCACGCCCGGCGTGCAGTACCTGATGTGGGATCCCGACCACTACAAGCCGGCCTTCCGCGGCATCGGCTACGGGAACACGTCTCCGGAGGGTGAGGGCAGCGGCACGCGCCGCATCAGCAAGCCGATCAGCGTTCTCTGCATCCCAGGCTCGCCCGACAGGCCGTGCCCGAAGGAGTTCAGCCCGAAGGAGTTCGTCGGCGGCGACGGACCGTGCTCGGGTGACAGCGGATCGAGCGCCTTCGAGTACGGATCGCTCACGAGCGGCGCGCCCGTCTCGTTCGGCGTCCTCTCCCGAGGTGGTGAGAGCGACGACGGGAAGGAATGCCTGGGCTCTGCTTATACCCGCTTCGACGCCCACCGCGACTTCGTGCTCGAAGTCGCAAAGGCGGCGTCGGAAGACTGGACGCTCTATGACGAGCCGTCGTGGACGGCGTACAAGCCGCCTCCGGTCGTGAAGCCGCAGGACGCCGGCAGCGACAGCGGCCCGTCCACGGAGCCGTCGGGTCTGGGCCTCGGCGAGACCTGCGAGACCGACGAGGAGTGCACGAGCGGCCTCTGTTCGGATAGCGGCGACGGCAGCTTCATCTGCTCGCGCGAATGCGACGAGGCGAAGACCTCGAGCTGCCCCAAGGGCTTCGAGTGCCGCGAGAGTCTCTGCCTGCCGCCGGTCACGCCGGCCGAGCCGGCCGCCGGCCCGAAGACGATCACGCAGACGACGTGCTCGGCATCCCCCGGTATTTCCGCCAGCGCGACCTCCTGGGGCTGGGCAGCGCTTGCGGCTGCGACCGCCCTCGGCGCCGTCCGCCGCCGCAAGCGCTGAGGTCGCGGCGGTCGCCACAAACCGCCGAACGGATGATCAGGTGCAGGCGGCCGTCGTCCGACCAGAGCAGCACAAGCTCTGGCGAAAGACCGGCCGTCCGCAACGACGATGTGCCCATCGGCATCGGATCCGATGGGATTCTCGCGGTATGCTCTCGTTGCGCAGCATGATGAACGTGGACCTGGGGACCGTGAGCCGGCGCGCCCGCTTCGAGGCGGTTCGCCGTCGCGTGTTCTCCGAGATGAAGAGCCTGGCATCGCGGTGGCGACTCGCGATGACCGTCCCGTTCCACGTGCTCGTCATCGGCATCCTTGCCGCGCGTGACTTCCCGCGCGAGCGCCTCGCCATCCAGATCGTCGCCTCGGTGACCGGCCTCGGGTGCATCGCCTGCTTCGAGCGTTTCGACAGCCCGCGCGCCCGCAGCTTCCTCTTCCTCGGCGGCCTCGCGCTGCTCGCGTCGATCGCGAACACGGGAGGCCTCGCGAGCCCGCTCATCTTGAGCCTCGTCCCCTTCTTCATGGGCGTGGCGCTCAACCCGCAGCTCGAGAACCGGCGGAAGCACTTCGCGCTCAAGTTCGTCGTCGTGTTCGGTCTGATGGCCTGGTTCTCGCGAAGCTGGACGCTCCCGGCGCCGCTCGGGACGAACGTCCCGTTCGCGACGCGCGAGTACGTCGTCATCGCCTTCGCGAGCGCCATGATGTCGATCATCGCCGTCTACCAGATGGGCAAGGCGATCACCGGCGCGTACGAGCGCATCACCCTCGAGCTGGCGGAGCGCCGCGAGGAGCTCTGCGACGAGAACGAGGGCCGCACCCGCGCGCTCGAAGGCATCGCCGCCCGTCTCGCGCACGAGGTGAAGAATCCTCTCGCCGCCATCAAGGGCCTCTCGCAGCACATGGCCCGCAGCGCCGAAGACGCGAAGATGAAGGAGCGTCTCACGATCGTCGCTGCAGAGGCCGAGCGCCTGCAGGAGATCGTCGACGGGTTCCTCTCCTTCTCGCGCGGGCTCGACGATCTCACCGTCGCGCCGACGAGGCCGTACGAGATCGCGCGCGAGCTTTCGCTCCTGCTCGAGACCCGCGCCGCGGATGCCGGGGTATCGATCGAGGTGCGCGGCAGCCGCGAGCTCGCGCTCGACGCCGACGCGAAGAAGCTCCGCCAGGCGCTCCTCAACCTCGTGCTCAACGCGATGCAGGCGTCGTCGAAGGGCGCGACGGTCACGCTCGAGATCGCCAAGAGCTGCGGCGACGGCGCGGCGGTCGTCCGCGTGATGGATCGCGGCTCGGGCATGTCGCCGGACGTCCTCGATCGGATCCGCAAGCCCTATTACACGACGAAAGAGGGCGGCTCGGGTCTCGGCATCGCCATCGCGCGCGGGATCATCGAGCAGCACGGCGGCACGCTCCGCTTCGAGAGCACCTCGGGTCGAGGAACGACGGCGACGGTCATCCTTCCGTCGTGTTGCCCGGGCGACGTCGCTCGCCGCAAGCTTCCCAACCCCTGCCGCATGGCCATCGAGGCCGCGAAGGCGAAGGGGATCGAGAAGCCGTCGCAGCCCTTGCTGCCGGAGCCCGTCGAGTCCGAGCCCGCGTTCGTTCGCGTCGCCGGCATCGAGAAAGTGACTCTGTGATCCGGGCCGCGCTCCGTGGGCTTGGACGATAGATAGAAGGAAGCTGCGATGGCGCGCGTGCTGGTGATCGACGACGAAGCCTCGATGCGCTTCACGCTCGAGGCTGTCCTCGGCGACTCCGGGTACGAGGTGGAGACGGCAGATGGCGGAGCGGCGGGTATCGCTGCGTTCGAGGCGCGCGGCGCCGATGTCGTCATCACCGACCTCGCGATGCCCGAAGTCGACGGGATGAGCGTGCTCGCGACGATGCGCGTCCAGGACCCCGGCGTCCCCGTGATGATGCTCACCGCGCACGGCTCCGAGCGCGTGGCCGTCGCGGCCATGAAAGCCGGCGCGTTCGACTACCTGCCGAAACCGTTCGATCCGGACGAGATCACGCTCGCGGTCACGCGTGCCGTCGACACGCGGCGCCTGCGCCTCGAGAACGCGCGTCTGCGAACGGAGGCTTCGCTCGGTCGGCCGATCGTCGCCGAGAGCCCCGTCACGCGGCGCGTCCTCGAGCTCGTCGCGCGCGTCGCCCCGAAAGACGTCACCGTCCTTCTCACCGGTGAGAGCGGCGTCGGCAAAGACGTGCTCGCCGCCACGCTGCACACGCATTCGAAGCGCGCCGACAAACCCCTGGTCCGCTTCAACGCAGCCGCGATCCCGGGAGAGCTCGCCGAGGCGGAGCTCTTCGGCCACGCGAAGGGCGCGTTCACGGGCGCGACGCAGTCGCGCACCGGCTACTTCCAGCAGGCGGACAAGGGCACGCTGTTCATCGACGAGGTCGGCGAGCTCGCGCTGCCGATCCAGGCAAAGGTCCTTCGCGCGCTGCAATCCGGTGACGTACAGCCCGTCGGCGGCCGCGGCGAGCACGTCGACGTCCGGCTCGTGGCCGCGACGAACCGCGACCTGACCGCCGAGGTGAAGGCCGGTCGTTTCCGCGAGGATCTCTTCTACCGCCTCAATGTCGTGCCGATCCGCGTGCCGCCGCTGCGCGAGCGCGCGGAGGACATCGAGCCGCTCGTCCACGCCTTCGTCCGGACGTATTCGGAGCGGTACGGCATGGACCAGGTCATCGTCGAGCCCGCGCTCGTCGAGGCGTTCAAGGCGCACGGCTGGCCAGGCAACGTCCGCGAGCTGGAGAACACGGTCGCCCGCCTTCTCGCGCTCACCGCCGACGACCGCCTCACGCTGGCTCTCTGGCGCTCGCTCACCGAGGAGGCGCGGTCTTCGTCTGCGCCGTTCTCGATCGCGCCCGCAAGCGGCGAGGCTCCGGGCGATCCTGGGCCGAGCCATCCGCTCCGCGCGCGGGTCGAGGCCTTCGAGCGCACGATCATCAAGAACGAGTTCGAGTCGGCGCACAAGAACCAGAGCGAGACCGCGCGGCGGCTCGGCGTCTCGCGTCCGGCGCTGATCGAGAAGCTCCACAAGTACGGCCTCATCGGCCGTAGTTAGAGTCGCGTCAGGGACTGCCGGTCACGTCCAGTGGCGGCGTGACGACAAGACGCGGAGCGGCAGAGGCCGGTGCTTTGCCTTCGCTGATCGAGGCGAAGTCGCCGTCGTCGAAGGTGACGACGACACGGTAAGGCAGCGCCTCGGCGCTGAAGCGACCGAGGAGCGCCGCAGCGCCGAAGCGGAGCGCGTGCGCGACGGCCTTCTTCGCTTCGCCCCGCGCGACGACCGCGGCTCGGGCGATCGTGTCGAGCGCGGCGCTCTTCAAGAACCGGTCGTCCGGCATCCATGTCGGCGCCTCGAGAAGCCAGCGGGCCTCCGGGTCGAAGCGCGCCGTGCCGCCGAGGTGAAACCCCGTGTAGACGCCTGCGCCATCGTCGTCGATGCCGTCGAACACGTGGAAGACGAGCGTGTCCACGTCGCTCGGGCAGACCTTCACGATGCCGCGGACGCGCTCGGAGAGCGCAGGGATCTCTTCGTCGAGGTCGAGCTCTGCCAGCGGCTGGACGACCTTCTTGCCAACGGTCCGCTGCGCTCGGACACAGATCGCGCGCCAGCCCGCCGTCGCGGCATGCGCTTTCCGCGCGACCGCGACGACGTCGTCGAACAGCGCCTGATGGTCGATCGATGCCGGGCCAGCCACCGCAGCGGAGCTTACTACGCGCGATCGTTTCGCCCGCTACCGTCGCGACGGATCCTGCGTGTTATAGGGGTGCTCTTCCTGGAAGCGCTGTTCTGGACGCCCTGATGACGCAACTGCCCGCGATGCGCCTCGTGTTCTTGCTCGTGCTCCTCGCCCTCGCGGGCTGCTCTCGCACGAAGACGACCGGAAGAGCTGGACCGGCACAGCGCATCGTCTCGCTCTCGCCGTCGACCACCGAGGCGGTGTACATGGTCGGCGCCGGCGCGAAGATGGTGGGGCGCTCGCGCTACTGCAACTTCCCGCCCGAGGTCGTGAGCCTGCCTCAGGTCGGCGGCTACGTGGATCCGAGCTTCGAGGCCATCCTCGCGCTTCGTCCCGACCTGGTCATCGGCGCACGCGGCCCGGCGGGAGCTGCGCTTTCGGAGAGGCTCGAGTCGCGCGGCATCGCCACCTACTTTCCACCGACGGAGTCGTTCGAGGCGATCGACGCGATGATCCTCGGCATCGGCGAGCGCACGGGTCAGAGGGAGAACGGACGCGCTGTCGTGGACTCCGTCCGGAGGCGGATCGCCGCCGTCGAGCGCGCGGTCGCACGGCTGCCGAAGACGCGCGTGCTGGTCGTCTTCGGTGTCGATCCGCTCAGCGTCGCCGGGCCTACGAGCTTCCCCGGCGAGATGATCCGTCGTGCGGGCGGCGCCAACGTCATCACCGAAGGCGACGCGTATCCGAAGATCGGCGTCGAGCGCGTGCTGGCGCTCGATCCCGACGTCGTCGTGAACGCGGCCATGATGGAAGAGCACGCGAGCGAGCGCATCCGAAAGGACGCCCCAGGCTGGGCGCGCGTCCGCGCCGTCCAGACCGACCGCATCGCGACGATCACGGACGAGGCCGTGCTTCGTCCCGGGCCGCGCATCGGCGACGGGCTCGCGCTGCTCGCGAAGGCGCTCCATCCCGAAGCCGCAGACGCGATCGACGCAGTGGACGCGCCGAGCGACGGAGCGTCACGATGAAGGTCCGCGCCGATCAACTGCTCGTCACCCGGCAGCTCGCGCCGTCACGCGCGAAGGCGCAGGCGCTGATCCTCGCGGGAAAGGTCTACGTCGGCGAGTCCCGGGTCGACAAGGCGGGCGCGCTCCTCGCCGAGGACGCCGCCGTCACAGTCCGCGGCGAAGATCACCCGTACGTCTCGCGAGGAGGCGTCAAGCTCGCGGGGGCGCTCGACTCCTTCGGCGTCGATCCCACCGGGAAACGCTGCCTCGACCTCGGAGCATCGACCGGCGGCTTCACCGACTGCCTTCTCCGGAGAGGCGCCGCGTCGGTGGCCGCGGTCGACGTCGGCTACGGTCAGCTCGCGCACTCGCTCCGGACGGACGCTCGCGTCCTCGTCCTCGAACGCACGAACGCGAAGACGCTCGCGCCCGAGCAGATCGGCGGCCAGTGCGATCTCGTCGTCGTCGACGCCTCGTTCATCGGCCTCGGCAAGCTCATGGAGGCGATCGCGAGGAACACGCGCGCGGGCGGCGAGCTCGTCGCGCTCGTCAAGCCGCAGTTCGAGGTCGGGCGCGAGGAAGCATCGAAGACGCGCGGCGTCGTGCGCGATCCGGAGCTGCGCGCGCGCGCGATCGACGCCGCGACCGCCGACGTGCGCGGCGCTGGCTTCGAGATACTCGGCACCGCGGACTGCGTCATCGAAGGGCCAAAAGGCAACCTCGAAGCGTTCGTCTACGCGCGCCGCAACGCCTGACTCCTCACATCTCTTCGAGCTCTTTTCCGCGCGTCTCCGGCACCCAGCGGGCGACGACGATGGCGGAGACGACCGCCGCGACGGCATACGTGCCGTAGGCCAGACCGAGCCCCAGCTTCTGCAGCGCCGGGAACGTGGCGGTCACGAGGAAGTTTGCGACCCATTGGGCGCTCGCGCCGATGGCGAGCGCCTTCGCGCGGATGCGGTTCGGGAACATCTCGCCGAGCAGAACCCAGACGACGGGCCCCCACGAAAAGCCGAAGCAGAAGACGAAGGCATTCGCGGCGACGAGCGCGGCGACACCGCTCGTTCGATCGAGGAGCAGCGCTCCCGTGGGGTCGACCACGGCCCGGGAGAAGAGGACCGCCATCGCGCCCAGTGAGAGCGCCATTCCGATCGAGCCAACGAGGAGAAGCGGGCGCCGCCCGAACCGATCGACCGACGCGATTGCGATGAACGTGGTCACGATGTTCGTGACGCTCGTGATCACGGTGACGAACAACGCGTCGTGCTCGGAGAAGCCGACCGACTGCCAGAGGACGCTCGAGTAATAGAAGATGACGTTGATCCCGACGAGCTGCTGGAGCACGGCGATGGCCAGGCCGATCCACACGATCCGCATCACGCCGGCGAAGCCCGGGCCCCTGAGGTCGCGGAGGCGCGGCACGTGCTGCTGCTCGATCGTCTCCCGGATCTCGGGGAGCTTCGTGTCCGGATCTTCGCCGAGGGAGCCGAGAACGGCTCGCGCCTCTTGCTCGCGCCCCTGCGCGACGAGCCATCGCGGCGACTCCGGGATGACGAAAGCCGCAATGCCGTAGAGGACCGCCGGCAAGACCTCCGTCCAGAACATCCATCGCCAGGCCGGCAGCCCGAACGCGAGCGGCTGGCTGGCGGAGCCGGCGAGACGTGCGAGCGCGTAGTCTCCGAGGAGCGCAGCGAAGATGCCGACGACGATCGCGAGCTGCTGCAACGAGCCGAGGCGCCCGCGAAGCTTCGCCGGGGCGATCTCCGCGATGTACGCCGGCGCGATGACGCTCGCTGCGCCGATCGCGAGACCGCCGAGCAATCGATAGAGGGCGAGGTCCACGAGCGAGACCGCCGCGCCGGACAAGACGCCGCTGACGACGAAGACGAGCGCCGTCATCGCCATCGTCCGTGTCCGTCCGTAGCGATCGGCGGCCGAGCCGGCGACGTAGGCGCCCGTGGCGCAGCCGATCAACGCCGCCGAGACGGTGAGGCCGATCGCGACTTCGCTCGCGTGAAACTCCTGGGTGAGCGCGGCGACCGTCCCGTTGATGACCGCCGTGTCGAACCCGAAGAGAAACCCACCGATGGCCGCAGCCGCGGCGATCAGCGCGCTCCGTGCCGCAGGCGATCTCGGGCCCATCGCGAGCGACGAGGCACGATCCGTTCCCTATTCCCCACGGGAAAGCATCGCGCATGCCCTCATCGGAGCTGCGAGCGGTAGGTCTCCCATGCACGTTCGACGCGATGAGCGAGGTCGACGGCGACGTCCGCGAGCCCGGGGCGGAGCTCCGCGGCCGCAGCCTTCAGCGCACGACGCTGCACCGGGACGGCCGCGGCGTCTTCTTGTTTCGCATGACCGCGTCCGAGCTGCAGCCCGACGTCCTCGGCGAGCTGGGCGAGCTCCTCGGGCGACTGGACGTCGGAGAGGGACAGCTCCGTGTAGTGAACCAGCCATGCGTGACTGTAGAACGGCTTTCCATCGATCCGGACGGCCGCGAGGAAACGCTGCGGCGCGTTCGACAGGCGCTGCTGCCCCTTGATGACGCGGGTCGCGTCGAGGTCGGCGCCGCGCATGCAGCTACCGAGCGAGCCCTCCTCGACCGCTTTCGCCTCCATGACGAGATCGTCCTCCGGCGCAGAGGTCGGCCCTTCGATGCGCACGAGTACCTTCTCGGCGCTCGCGCTGCCGATGCCGCTCTCGAGATGACCACCGACCTTCACCGTGAAGAAGGCGGGATCGATCGACGGATCGCGCGCCCGCATCTGGCCGACGAAGTCTTGCCAACCCGCGCGGTACTTCGGCATCTCCTCCAGCGGGATGGGTGTGATCAGCTTCTCGACCCGGTCGAGCCACTCCGCTCTCGTCACCGCGAAGCGTGAGCGGATCCGGCTCGCCGCGTCCGGCTCCGGGACCGTCGCAGTCGGATCGTCGAGCGCTCGCTCGTAGCCCCGGAGAAGCGCAGCGATCGCCGTTCGTGCAGCCTCTTCGGACGGTGCGGCCAGGACGAGCGACGTCGCGAACCGCGCGAGATCGACGACGGGCGGGCCGAGCGCGGAAGCGTCGAAGTCGGCGAGCCCGCGCCCCTCTTCGGCAACCGCATACTGCTCGAGATGCGCGTCTCCGTGCGCGTGGACGAGCGGCATGTGCGCCAGCTCCCCCGCGTAACGCGCGCACACGAGATCGACGAACGGTCGATTGACGTATCGGAAATACGCGAACGGGCTCTTCGCGATCTTGCGAGCCACCTCCGGACGCCGGCGCACGAGCGCGTGGGCCTCGACGACGAGCGGATCTCGAGCGGCCGGCGTCACCGGAGAACATCCGCTTGCGAGCACCAGCGCGAATGCGAACGCCCCGAGCGAAGATCGAAGGGAGGTCAACGTCGAACCGCTGCGCACGTCCCATCCTTGCACTTCGCGACGAAGGCTGCCTTCGGCTCTATCTTCGGGCACTCGATCCGGCTGGACGCCGGCTCGCATTCGACGGCGGCACACTTGTTTGCCTGCTGTTCGAACGCGAGCATGGGTATCGCTCGAGGTGTCTCGAGGCATGGAGCGCAGCAGTTCACCGTGTCGACGACGGCGCAGTCGACATCGGCCGCGCACGACGCGCGCGCACCTGAAGGCGTCTTACGATCGGTCCCTCCGCCGCCGCAGGCAGCTTGTAGGAGCAACACGGCCACTGCAAGGCTCGCGGCTCTTCGGAGCATGATGGATGAGAAGAGCGAAAGCTCGGCAGGTCGTCAACGAACGGGCCGTGCGAACACGGCGCGCCTCTGCTAATCCCGTTCCGTTCGTATGTCCGGCTCGCCGTCCCCGTCGGAGCTGAAAGCCCCGCCCCCTGCGTCCACGGCGAAAGTGCCGGGCCTGGGGCCGATCTTCCTCATCGTCTTCCTCGACATCCTCGGGTTCAGCCTCGTCCTGCCCTTCCTCGCAGAGGAATCCCGCACGACGTTCGGCACGAGCGAGCTCACGGGGACGCTGCTCGCGTCGATCTACTCGCTGATGCAGTTCGTCTTCGTGCCCGTGTGGGGGCGCGTGTCCGATCGGATCGGCCGGCGCCCCGTACTCCTCTGGAGCGTCACGGCGACGGCGATCGGAATGGCGGGGCTCGGCCTTGCACTGCTGAAGGCGAACGACATCCTCTGGCTGTTCGTGGCGCGTGCCGCGAGCGGGATCGCGACCGCCAACCTCGGCACCGCGAGCGCGTACATCGCCGACGTGACCAAGCCCGAGGATCGCTCGAAGGGCATGGGCCTCATCGGGATGGCATTCGGGCTGGGCTTCATCATCGGCCCGGGCATCGGTGGTGCGCTCTCCGGCATCGCGATCGGCGGGCGCACGGGCGCGGTGCCGTGCTTCGCGGCGGCCGGGCTCTCGCTCGTCAATCTGCTCTGGACGTATGCCGGGCTCCGCGAGTCGCTGCCCCCGGAGCGGCGCGCGCGCACATCCGGCACGGGCAGCCCGGCGAAGCGAAGCCTCTCGCCGCTGAACCTCGCAGCGGCCCGCGATGCCTTCGCGCGCCCGGGCGTCGCGATCGTCATCCTGGTGAACTTCTCGATCACGGTCTCGTTCACGGTCCTCGATCAGACCTTCCGGTTCTTCAACAAGGACCTCTTCGGCATGTCGCAGCTCGACACGGGCGTCGTGCTCGCGTTCGTGGGCGTGGTCGCGGCCGGTGTACAGGGAGGGCTGATCCGCCCGCTCTCGAAGCGCTACGACGAGACAGCGCTGATCCGTGTCGGGACCGGACTCCAGGCGGTCGCGTTCGCGCTCTTCGCGGCCGCGCCGGCGGTCGGTCGGTCGATGCTCTACATTGCCGGCGCCGTGCTCGCGGTCGGGAACGGCATGACCCAGCCGAGCGTGGGCGCGTTCATCTCGAAGCGCGCGGATCCCCGAGCGCAAGGCGCCACTCTCGGCACGAACCAGTCGGCGGCGAGCCTCGCGCGCATGTTCGGTCCGGGGCTCGGGGGATGGTTGTACGGCTCGTTCGGGCCCCGCTCGCCCTATCTGTTCGGGGCGCTCGGGATGGCGATCGCGATGCTCGTCGCGTTCGGGATCGACCGGCGCGCGCCAGTGTCGACCGCGCCGGCCGACCCGCCGGTCTGACCCGCGCTCAGTGGAAGACGAGCACCCAGACGTCGTAGATGGCGTGCGTCCACACGGCCGCCGCAAAGCCGCGAAGCACGAAGATGAGCGTGAGCACGAGCCCGAGCACGGCGCGGAACGTGAAGCTCGTGAGCCTGAACTCGTCCGAGAGCGGCCCGATGTAGTGGACGCCGCTGAAGATGACCGCACACGCGATCGCCCAGCCGACCATCACGAGCATGGATCGGAGCGAAAAGCCGCGCGCCGCGACGCTGGTCCCCGCGAGCTGGACGCGCTGCTTGCCGAACATCCACACGAGGATCTTGGCGCCGAGGCCGAAGAGCAGAACGCGGAACGTCAGCTCCTCGTAGAAGCCGGCTCCGAGCGACATGATGAAGCCGACGAAGCGGCTCTCCTCCTGGAGGCTGCCCGCGGCGGCGGCCACGTTCGCGAAGATGCTGCCGACGACGACGTTGCCAACGAGCGCCATCACGAACGCGTAGACGACGCCCTCGATCATGATCTGGAGGAACTTGCGCGGTCGAAACGCCTGACCGCGGCCCGCAAGCGCGAACGTGCCCGCGAAGATGACGCCGATGCACAGCGTCGCCAGCAGGTACTTCGTCTTGTCGCCGGCGCTGAGCGTCATGAGCGCGCCGGTGACCATGTCGGTCGCGTTCTGGACGCCGAGGAACACGACGGCCAGGTGGTAGACGAGGAAGATGGGCAGGGTCAGACCGAGGTCCACCCATGCGCCAGGGCGGTCGCTGAGTCGGTCGGGAGTGAGCGGCTGGGCTTCGGCCATCGATCGTCGTGCTCAGCGTAGCAACACGCATGAACGATGGCCCAATCCCGCACGGCGCGCCGCGGCCTCGGAGCTCGTCAGTAGCCGCAGCCGTAGCCGTAGCCGTAGCCGGTCCCGTAGCCCGCGAACGACTCCGTCCGTCGCACGCAGGTGCCAAACTCGTCGCAGCTCACGTAGGTGACGTAGCCGGGGCCACGCTCCACGTACGTTTGACCGCCGAGGCCATAGCCGCCAGGCCCTGGGCCGCCGACGACCTCTCCCGGGGTGTCGACGATGTACGGATCGTCGACGTACGGATTGTCGACGTACTGGTTGTCGACGTACGGGTTGTCGTACGCACCGACGTTGTCATAGCCGCCATAGCCGCCGTAGCCGCCGTAGCCTGGGGTCTTCGTCTCGATTCGCTGCTCGGTCACCATCTCCCTTGCCCTGTCCGCGATGGCGTCGGCATGTGACGTCTGCTCCGTCAGCTCCTCCGAGAGCGAGCATCCTCCGAGCACGACCCCGGCGATGAGCGTGAGCGGCGCGATGTGAAGGCCTCGTATCGACGCGTTCATGGGTTCTCCTCCTTCTCGACTTCGACTGCTGCGGACTGGGCTGGCGGCCACGGGCCGCGCGAGCCCACAGCCCGGGCGCGTCCGACCCAGTCGCTCGAGCGAGGCGCGACGTAACAGCCAGAAGACGCCTCGCTCGAGCGGGCCGGGTCGGATCGCTCCTCGGCTCACCGGTCACCCAGTCGTCTTCACCACCAGCCGCGGCCCCAGCCGCCGCCCCAGCCCCAGCCAGGTCGACCGCCCCAGCCCCAGCCGCGACCCCAGCCGCCGCCCCAGCCCCAGCCAGGTCGACCGCCCC
>JAFAER010000228.1 GCA_023423895.1 Pseudomonadota bacterium | reverse complement strand
AACCAAGAGCGCCGTGCCATCTCGCGATCCCGATGTGTAGTCGTCTGCGAACGGGCCATCTTAGATGGGGCGCCCGCGCCGCTTCCAGTGGCTCGTCGGGCGTGCCTCGCGCTGCGGCCGAGCCATGCTCCCGCTTGCCCATGCGCGATTTCCACTGGCGCTCGGGCGGGCGAAGACCTACGTGATTGGCTCGATCTCGCTGGGGCCGAACAGATGCAGACGAGCGAACGCGCAGACCACTGAGCCGCAACTTCTGATCCCCATCAGTCGTTGCGGCGCGCCTCGATCGGACCCGAAATGCTCGGGCGCGACCGCCAATCCTTTCGACCACTCGAAAAGGAGGCGCCGTCGTGCGCACTCAGAACAAGGCTTCCTGGAATTTCTCTCTCACGGCAGCGCTGCTGCTGATGTCCCCGTTCGACCTGATCGCGGCGCTCGGGATGGACATGTACGTGCCCGCGGTCCCGGACATGCCGGGTCTCCTCGGGACGACGCCACAACGTGTCCAGTGGACGCTCAGCAGCTACCTGGTGCTCCTCGGGGCCGGGCAGCTGATCTTCGGTCCACTCTCGGACCGAATCGGACGTCGGCCCGTGCTGCTCGGCGGCGCCCTCGGATACGTGCTGTCGTCTCTCGGCCTCGCCTGGGCGCGCTCGCCGTGGCCGTTCGTGGTGCTGCGGACGATCGAGTCCGCGAGCGGAGCGGCGATGCTCGTCGCGACGTTCGCCACGGTGCGCGACGTGTATTCGACCCGCAAGGAAGGCGCCGGGATCTACGGCACGATGAGCGCCGTCCTCGTCTTCGTCCCCGCGCTCGGTCCGCTCGTCGGCGCCGCGCTCTACGAGGTCGGAGGTCTCGAGGTCATCTTCCTGACCCTGGCCGTCCTGACCGCGGTCGCAGGCTTTCGCGCGTTCCGCCTGTGGCCGGAGACGCGTCCGGCCGGCAGCCGAGGCGTTCGCTTCCGCGAGATCGGGCTCGTGCTCCGCCATCGCGAGTTCTGGACGTACACGCTCGGGTACGGGGTCGCGATGGGCTCGTTCTTCGTCTACTTCTCGATCGCGCCCCGGATCCTCATCGGTCGATACGGGTTTTCGCCGATCGGCTTCAGCCTCTTGTTCGGCACCGTCGCGCTCGTGCTCATCGCGGTCGCCCGGTCGTCGGGTCGACTCCTCGAGCGGTACGGTCCGGCCGGCTGTCTGCGAGGAGGGATGGCGATCATCGCGGTTGGTGCGACATCGCTCGTCGCGCGGGAGCTGCTTGTCGACAGCGTCGTCGGGTTCATGCTGCCGGCGTGGATCATCGCTGTCGGGATCGCGATGACCGTCTCGGTCGCGGCGAACGGAGCGCTCGCGCCGTTCTCCGCGATCGCGGGGACGTCGACGGCGCTCTACTACGCGCTGAGCAGCTCCTTCCTGGTCGGCACGGGGACGGTCGCCGTCGTGCTCTTGCCGGGCGCCACCGCGTGGCCGCTCGCCGTCTATGGTTTCCTCGGCGCCGCGCTCGTCCTCGCGCTCCTCTCGCGCCATCCAGGCTCGCGCGAGCGCTGAGCGCTCTTTCGCTCCGCGACGGCGTCGTCCACGACACGCCGTCCGCGGAGCGCTGCTTCGGCATGGGGCGCTGCGCGTGAACGTGCTCTGGCCGGCTCGCTCGCGAAGTAGCGCACCGAACGTGTGCGAGGAGCGGGCGTCTGCTCGGTCGTCGCCGCTCGTCACGCGAGGCGGGTTGCGCTCACGCCGTCCGGCTCGCGAGATGGCTCACGAGGCCAGCGCACATCACCAGGATCACGCGCGCGTCGTCCGTCGTCGGGCGGCGCGCCGCGTTCGTCACGACGGCGAAGAGCCCCGAATACGCGCCCTTGAGGGTCTTCGCGATGTGGCCCCTCGTCTCCAGCGCCTCGAGCGCGTCTTCGAGATCGAAGTGCTGCTCCTGCGTGAGCCGGCGGGCCGCTTCCTGCACCGCGCGGATCGACTCGTGAACCGCGCCGCGCGCGTCGGGCTCGGGCTTGAGCGCCAACTGCATGAACGCCTGGCGGAGGTGTGCCTCCGGGACGGTCCAGTGTGCGCGGTCGCACGCTGCCAGCGCGCGCTCGATGGCGGCGATGTCCGCCTTCGACGCGATCGGCATCATCCGGCGCATCACGAAGCGGTGATCGGACATCCCCCGCTCGAGCGCCGAGTTGATCGCCCTCGCGAAGCGCGGCTGCAGCGGCGTCTCGAGGCTGTCGTGTACGGCTTCGATGAACGCGTAGACGTCGGAAGGCTCGACGAGCGAGAACCAGCTCGCGAGCACGTCGACCACGTCCTCGGGGATGCGTTCCGGATCGCCGCCGATCGGCGGTGCGGACCACACGCGGCGCACGACCGGGCGTCCCGTGATCCCGGCCGTCCATCGGTCGAGCTCCTCGTTCGGTGCGAACACCGTCGCGGCGGCGACGTTCCAGAGCCACCCGCGGAGCTCGTCCGAGAGCGCGCCGGTCGCGAGGACCGGCACCGGCAGCGAGGCTTTGACGAAGCGGATCTCCGAGGTCCGCCGATGCCGTCGCGACTTGATCGGTTCGTCGTCGGCGTGATCGAGCGCTTCGATGTTCCGTTCTTGTCCCATCGTTGCTCCGTCGTTCCACGTCAGCCGCGTGTCGCATGGCCGCACGCGGTGGACGCATGGAACTCCCGAGCCGCGGGATCGGCACCCCTCGACGCCCGACGGCGTTGAGGCGTGGCGAAGGCCGCGGCCCAGGAGCACTGAATGAGAGAAGCCGCTACGAACGCGTCCTTCTCAGGAGCAGCCCATCGAGTTGCCGCAGTTCAGGCACTTGTAGCAAGCGCCGTTGCGCACCGTGATGTGACCGCAAACATCGCAGACGGGCGCGTCACCCATCATTGCGTCGAGCTGCGCGTCGAGCGGGTTCACCGCTCCGGTCGCGTCGTGCCTGCTCGCGGCGGCCGGCGGGGGCGCCTCGAGCGTCTCGGCTTCCGCGGCCGAGCGTGCGACCGCTTCCTTCGTGTACCCCAGCGAGTGCGGCATCTCGCTCTCGCTCGCGCGGTCTTCCTTCTGTCCGCCGCCGAGGAAGCCGACGTGCGGAATCGGGTTCTCGTCCTCGGGCTTGACGTGCGCGAGATCGTAACGGCCCAGGTACTCGATCGCGAGGGTGCGGAAGAGGTAGTCGACGATCGACGTCGCCATCTTCACGTAGGGGTGACCCTCGACGATGCCCTGCGGCTCGAAGCGCGTGAAGGTGAACTGCTCGACGTACGTCTGGAGCGGGACGCCGTACTGGAGTCCGATCGAGACGCTCATCGCGAAGCAGTTCATCATCGAACGGAAGGCGGCGCCTTCCTTGTGCATGTCGATGAAGATCTCACCCAGCGTGCCGTCCTCGTACTGGCCGGTGCGGAGGAAGATCTTGTGTCCGCCGACGCGTGCTTCCTGGGTGAAGCCGACGCGCTTCTTCGGGAGGCGGACGCGGAGGCCCTTCGGACGCGAGCCCTGGGTGCCAATGCTCAGCGTGAGCTGCTGGGCGTCCTGCGGCTCGTTCGTCTTCGGGATCGGCGCCAGACCCTCGTGCAGCGTCTCGGAGAGCTTGGCTTCGGTCTCGACCTTCTTGGCGTCGTCCTTGTCGCTGTCTTGGTCCTTGGCCTTCGAGGTCGTCGAGAGCGGCTGCGACGCCTTGCATCCGTCGCGGTAGAGGGCGACGGCCTTGAGGCCGAGGCGCCAGCCCTCTTCGTACACTTCCTGGACGTCCTCGACGGTCGCGTCGTTCGGGAGGTTGACCGTCTTCGAGATCGCGCCCGAGAGGAACGGCTGCACGGCCGCCATCATGTGGACGTGGCTCATCGGCGCGAGGAAGCGCTGGCCCGTCTTGCCGCAACGGTTCGCGCAGTCGAACACCGGGTAGTGCGACGGCTTGAGGTAGGGCGCACCCTCGATCGTCATGCGGCCGATGATGTGATCACCCGCCTCGTCGATCTCGGCCTTGGTGAAGCCGAGCGTCTGGAGGAGCGAGAAGCCGCGGGCCGAGCGGGCCTCCTTCGTGATGCCGAGGCGCTCGTAGGTGTCCTCGCCGAGGACCCAGGCGGCAAACGCCTGATCGAGCTCGAAGATGCCGGGGAGGGCAGCCTCGGCCTTCGCGAGCTCCGCGTCCGTGAGTCCGCGCTCCTTCAGCGTCCGGCGATTGACGTGCGGCGCTGCGAGCAGCGTGTTCGTGCCGGTGACGTACGCGACGATCTCCTGGATCTCCGGCGCGCTGTACCCGAGCTTCTTGAGGGCGCTCGGCACCGACTGGTTGACGATCTTGAAGTAGCCGCCACCGGCGAGCTTCTTGTACTTCACGAGCGCGAAGTCGGGCTCGACGCCGGTCGTATCGCAGTCCATCAAGAGGCCGATCGTGCCGGTCGGCGCGAGCACCGTCGCCTGCGCGTTGCGGTAGCCGTGCTGCTCGCCGAGGCGGACGGCATCGTCCCAGTCCTCGCACGCCGCGCGGTACAGCTCGGTCGGGCACGTGTCCCGGTTGATCTGATAGGCCGCGTCGCGGTGCATGCCCATGACCTTGAGCATCGGCTCACGGTTCTTGGCGAAGCCGTTGAACGGGCCCTTCGACGACGCCATCTCCGCGCTCGTCGTGTAGGCCTTGCCACACATGATGGCGGTGAGCGCGGCGGCGATCGAGCGGCCCTCCTCCGAGTCGTAGGGGACGCCCATCTGCATCAGCAGCGAGCCGAGGTTCGCGTAGCCGAGCCCGAGGGGGCGGTAGTCGTGGCTGTTCCGCGCGATGTCCTTCGTCGGGTAGCTCGAGAGATCGACGAGGATCTCCTGCGCCATGAAGAAGATGCGGCACGCGTGGCGGAAGCCATCGATGTCGAACGACTGGTTGCCGTCACCGTCCTCGCGCAGGAACTTGGTGAGGTTGATCGACGCGAGGTTGCACGCCGTGTCGTCGAGGAACATGTACTCGGAGCACGGGTTCGACGCGTTGATCTTCCCGGAGTTCGGGCACGTGTGCCACCGGTTGATCGTCGAGTCGTATTGCACGCCCGGGTCCGCACAGCCCCACGCGGCCTCGGCGATCTGACGCCAGAGGTCCTTGGCCTCGTACGTCTCGCAGACCTCGCCGGTCGTGCGCATGATCGTCTGCCACTTGCCGCCGGCAAGCACGGCCTTCATGTACTCGTCGGTCACGCGGACCGAGTTGTTCGAGTTCTGGCCGCTGATCGTGTGGTAGGCCTCGCCGTTGAAGTCGTTCGGGTAACCCGCGGCGATGAGCGCGAGCGCCTTCTTCTCCTCGCGGACCTTCCAGTTGATGAAGTCGAGGATCTCCGGATGGTCCATGTCGAGGCAGACCATCTTCGCGGCGCGGCGCGTGGTGCCGCCCGACTTCGTCGCGCCCGCGGCGCGGTCGAAGACCTCGAGGAAGCTCATGAGGCCGCTCGAGGTGCCGCCGCCGGAGAGCTTCTCCTGGCGACCGCGGATCGCGCTGAAGTTCGAGCCCGTGCCGGAGCCGTACTTGAAGAGGCGCGCCTCGGACTTGATGAGCTCGTAGATGCTCATCAGGTCGTCGTTCGCCGCCTGGATGAAGCACGCCGAGCACTGCGGGCGCTCGTAGGCGTTCGCCGTCTCGAAGACGTTCGAGGCCTTCGGCTCGTTCCAGTCCCACGCCCAGTTGCCGCCTGAGCCCGTGATCCCGTACTGCGCCCAGAGCCCGCAGTTGAACCAGACCGGCGAGTTGAACGCGCCGACCTGGTGGACCATCAGGAACGAGAGCTCGGCCTCGAACGCGTCCGCGTCGGCCTTGGAGGCGAAGTAGCCGCCGAAACTGTCGGCCGCTTCGCGAATCGTGTGCGCGATGCGGTAGACGACCTGGCGAACGCTCTTCTCGCCCTGCTTCGCATCGCCGTGGAGGCCGGCCTTGCGGAAGTACTTGGAGATGACGATGTCGGTCGCGAGCTGGCTCCACGTCGACGGGATCTCGGCGCCCTCCATCTTGAAGACGATCGAGCCGTCCGGATTCGTGATCACGGACGAGCGGCGCTCGTAGACGAGCTCGGTGGGCGCGCCGGTCGGCGTCGCGAGCCCCGGAGCTCCGCTCTCGAGCGGGTTCACGTTGGGACGCGTGAACATGCGCGCGACCGTGACGCCACGCGCGTGGCGGCTCTTGCTCTTCGCATCCGCCCCACGGGCGAGCGCGGTCCGCTCACCGTTCTGCCTGGAGAGCGGCCCGGCGTTCGCCTTCGGCTTCTGCGCCGAGACCGGCTTGTTCGGGGCCTTCGCTTGTGCCTTCGTTCGCATCTTGTCAGCGCCCGCTCGAACCCCGTCGCGCGGTCCAGCTTCTTTGGACCCCATTCCGAAAGACGTAGCCATTCTCGGACTCCCTCGCGAGCAATCGAGACCTGCCCGATCCATCGCGCGTCCAGAGCTCGACCGAGATCGCGTCCCGATCGTCGAGCCCCCGCGCACACTGCGCGGGACCCCGACGTGAGACTGCCCCCTCGAGCTCTGGCATTGAGTTGCCAACACCACTCCGGCCCGGAGAGGAATGGGCTGCACCTGGGCACCTGCGGCGGTAGCCCGGGACAAACCATTCCCCTCGGGGCCGAAGACCCTGACGCAGTTCGTCAGAGTTCGACCACCACCATCACGCGCTTTCCTCAGGCCCGCGTCGGCTGAGGCTCTTCAGGTCTGCTGGGCTTCGTTTTCCCAGCTCGCCATGTCGGCGCATGTCTCTCGCTCCGCACCCCTCCGTTCGTCCTTCTCCGAAGAAAAGAGATACGAGCGGAAGGGCTGTCTGTTCAGGTCTCCTTCGAGTCCTTGTTCAGGACTGGTCGGACGAAGCGCCTCTGACGTCTCTACTGAACAGACCTACTACCTGCATCGCGAACGACGAGCCCTGTCTTGCACGTACGTTGGGCGTACGCACCGACGAGCGAGGGAAGTTTCTAACCTCAACATGTTGTGGTGTCCAGAACAAATGCATCCATCATCTGGTACCCGGATCGAAGGTATCCCACGGTCGTTGCGCAAGTTTTCTCCACTGAACCTAAACGCGCGACAAGACTAACCTCTGTTCAGGTACACGGAGGCCTGTCCACCCATGCAGGCCCCAGGGCGTTCAGGTGTTTTCCACAAATTAGTCCACCCCTGTGGACAAAGTTTTCTGGGACCCCACCCACAATCCCTTGGGGTCGGTTGCCGCTGGGACGCCAGATCTGGGTATCCGCGAGCTAGCTCCGCCGCGGCTTCGGACCGGCGGCGGGGCCGACCGGAACGGGGGCCGGCTTCGTCGCCATGAGCTGATCGACCTGCGCCCGCAGCTCGGGCGTCAGCTCCATCGTCTCGGTCTCTTCTTCCTCGTTCTCGAGCAGCCCGGGCGCGGCTTCTCGCGCGCCGTGCATCCGGAGGTCGATCGTGCGCTCGGTGTTGTCGTCGAAGGTGACCTCGACCGCGCCGGCGTTCGGAGGTGGCGGGACGGTTCGGTCCGGGCTCTCCGCCGAGGCCTCGTCCGCCGTCCGCGCGTAGGCGCCGCTCGGCGGCCGCGATGATCCGCCGGATCGCGACGGCGGCGCGGAGATCGACGGGAAGCGCGATGGGCGAGCGTCGTGCGCCGGACTCGCAACGCCGGCGGCGGCAACGGCAACGGGTGACCCCGAGGGCCGTCGTGCGCCCTCGAAGATCGCGCGGACCTCGTCCTGCATCTCCTTCGCCGACGACGGTCTCTGGCGCGGATCACTCGCGAGACAGCGCGCCACGAATGCGCTGAGCTGTCCCGAGACGTCCGGGCGTCGCTCGTCCAGCGGAACGGCCCGCTCTTGTAGCAGCGCGGCCACGAGCTCGTTCCACGAGCTGCCCGGGAACGGACGCGCTCCGGTCAGCGCCTCGTAGAAGATCGCGGCGGCGACGAACAGATCGCTTGCGGGCTCGACGGCGTGCTCGCCGCGCGTGCGTTCGGGAGAGAGGTAAAACGCTGCATCCGTGCTCGCCGGCGGCGTCGGATGTCGAGACGCGCTGCCCGTCGTCCACTCTTGGTCGAGCCGCTCGAGCGGGATGAGCCGCGCGAGGCCGAAATCGAGGATCTTCAGGAGCGGGCGACACCCTCGGCGGTGTACGAGGTGGATGTTCTGGGGGCGGAGATCTCGAAGCAGGAGATCGCGCGCGTGGATGGCCGCGATGGCCGAGAGCATCTGCATCAGGACGTCGACGGCGGCTGCGAGGGACAGCCGCTCGCGTCCGATGCGCCCGGCGAGCGTCTCGCCGTCGAGGTGCTCCATCACGAAGAACGGCGCCCCATCCGGCAGCGTCCCGATGTCGAAGACCTCGCACAAGCAGGGATGGCTGACGGTCCACGCCGCGCGCGCCTCGCCGTGGAAGACGCGGCTCGTGAGCTCCGCAGTCGCGAAGCGCGGTCGAAGGACCTTCATCGCTGCGGGCCGTGCGAAGGTGACGTGCTCGGCACGGAAGACCGTGCCATTCGAGCCGGCGCCGATGATCTGCCTGATGTGATACCGGTCCGCGACGACGTTGCCGACGAGCGCTCGATCGTCGTGGTCGCCATCGCGTGCGGGGTCGACAAGACGACCCGCCGCCGTGCAGCCAACATAGGCGTCGTGGACCCGCCCGCAGCGTCGGCACGGCTGCACCATCGCTCCGAGCATAGCTCAGCGCGAAGACGCTGGGTCTTTCCGCCACGGCGGTCGCTGCACCGGCCACCCGGCAGCATCCAGGCGGGAAGGGGGAGCGAACGGAGACGCGCGCTAACGCGGGAGCTCGATCTTGGGCTTGTGCGGATGGCGCTTGTAGAGCAGCAGCGTGCGTCCGAGCGTCTGCGCGAGGGCCGCGCCGGCGCGCTCGGCGAGCTCTTCCCCGGCTTCCTTCCGTTCGACCGGCGCCTCGGTGAGGATCCGGACCTTCACGAGCTCGTGCGCGAGCAGGGCGGCCTTCGTCGCCGTCACGACGCCGTCGGTGATGCCGTCCTTGCCGATCTGGATGATCGGCTCGAGATGATGACCGAGGCCACGCAGGTAGCGCGCTGCTTTGCCCGACAGCGTGCGCGCTTCCTGGGCGGCCGCCTTCTCGGTCTCGGTCTTCGGGGCGGCGGCGCGGACGTGCCGGAGGTCTCCCTTTTTTGCGAGGGCGCGCAGCCGCTTCGGGCCGGGACCGGACGACTTCTTCTTGGTGGTGGTGGTTCGAGGACGGCTCATTTGGCTGCTGCTGGAAGGGCCTTGATGGTCTTGAACTCTTTCTCGGGGTCGACCACGGTGACCTCACCGAAGCGCGATAGCTCGCTTCCGATCACGTCGGCATCGCCGGCGACGACGATGAGGTTCCTGTCCGAGAAGAGCTTCGGCACGATGTCCGCGACGTCCTTTGCTTCGGTGGCGCGGAGCTGTTTCCTGTACGCGTCCCAGTAGCCGTCGGGAAGCCCGAACGTATCCTGCGTGACGACCATCTCGGCGATCGACCCGATGGTCTCCATCCGGATGGCGAAGATGTCGCTCAAATAGCGCCTTGCGGTCTCGGTCTCCTCGGGTGAGGACGGGCTCGTCCGCATGCGCTCGGCGTTCTCGAGGAGGCCGGAGACGGCCTGGGCGGTCTTGCTCGACTCCGTCCCCGCGTAGAGGACGAGCGGCTGCGCGCCGTGCGACACCTCGAGGATCTGGGCGCTCGTGCGGTACGCGAGCGAGCGCTGCTCGCGGACGTCCGTGAACAGCCGACTCGCAACGCCGCCGCCGAGGATCTGCGTCGCGACCCGAACGTTGGCCCAGCGGTCGTTCTTGCGCTCGGGCGCGAGCATCGCGACGAACACGTCGGACTGAACGCTCTTCGGACGATGCGCGACGATGACGCGTGGCTTCTGCGGCGGCTTCGGGGCCGGGAGCTCGAGCTTCGGCGGCTCGCCGCCGGCCCACCCGCCGAAGTGCCTCTGCGCCAGCTCCTTCGCCGCGGCGTCTTCGATGTCACCGGCGAGGACGAGCGTCGCGTTCTTCGGGACGAAGTACTTCCGATGGAACTCCCGGACCTGCGCCCCGTCGATCTTCGCGATCTGGGACGGGACGAGCCCATACGTCTCGTACGGGTGCCGGTCCGGGTAGAGCTCGTGGAAGACGAGGCGAGTCGCCGTCCAGCTCCCGCTCGAACGCGCGGCGTCCTCGGCCTCGTCGGTCGCGCGGGCCTTCAGCTTTCTGAGCTCGTCGGCGTCGAAGCGGGGCTCGCGAACGACCTGCGAGAGAAGCGCGAGGCCCTCGGAGACCTTGTCGCGCGTCAACGCCATCCCGAGGACGGTCGCATCCGTTTCGCTCCTCACCGAAAGGGAGGTGCCGAGCGTCTCGACGCGCCGCACGATCTCGGCGCTCGACATCGCGCGCGTGCCGCCGTCTTTCAACATCTGAGCGGTGATCTCGCCCACGCCGGGCGCGCCGCCGTAGCTCGAACCCGCCCTCACGAGCAGGCGCACCTGCACGATGGGCAGAGCATGCGACGTGACGACGGCGACGTTCAACCCGCTCGCCAGCTTCGTCCGCGCGACGGAGGGAAAGGGGGACTCTTTCGTCGCTCCGCCCGGCGGAGGGCTCTCTCTCGGCGGAGCTGCGGGCGCCTTCGCCTTCGCGACCCCGTCGCTCGCAGGCAGATCGACCTTTCCGGGGCCGGTCGTTGCGGCGTTCGGACCGCCGCAAGCGACGAGCACGCTCGTGGCGAGCGCGACGAACGGAACAGGCAAACTTCGCGTCTTCACTTCTTCTGCTCTCCCTCGCGCGCGCTCACGCTGGTCCCGGGCTTCACCTCGACGATGCTCCGGCGGCTCACGGTGAGGTACTTCGCGACGACGCGCTTGATGTCGTCCTTCGTCACGGCGAGATACCGATCGAGCTCGCCATTCAGGAGCGAGGCATCTCCGCGATAGACCTCCATCTCCGCGAGCTTCTGCGCGCGGGCGAAGTTCGATTGTAGGCCGAGAAGGAACTGCGACTGGATGCGGGCGCGCACCTTCTTCATCTCCTCGTCGGTAGGACCGAGCCGCGCGATGTCCGCGATCTGCGAGTCGATGAGCTTCTGCACGTCGCCGACCTTCGCGCCGCTCGCGAGCTTCACCACGACCTCGAACAGGTCGGGGCCGCGATAACCTTCGGTCTGCGCCTCCGCCTCGACGGCGATGCCGCGCTCGCGAACGAGCGCTCGATGCAGGCGAGAGCTCTCACCTTCGCCGAGCGCCATCGCAGCAAGATCGAGCGCGTAGTGGTCCGGCTCGTGGCTCGCGGGGATCACCCAGCCCTCGAACAGCGCAGGGAGCTTTGCGTGAATGTCCTCGACGACCGCCTGCCTCGGCGACGTCTGCTCGGGCACTGGCGGCAGCTCGAGCTTCGGCAGAGCGGCCGGCTTCGCGTCGCCGAAGTACTTCCGCACGAGCGTCATCGCCTCGGCCTCGTCGAAGTCGCCCGCGATCGAGAGCACGGCGTTGTTGGGTGCGTAATACGCCTGGTGGAACGCGCGAACCCAGTCGATCTGGGCGGCATCGAGATCGCGCATCGTTCCGATGGCCGAGTGCTCGTAGGGCCAGTAGCCCTGGTACGTGAGCTCCTGGAGACGGATCGCGGCGGGCACGTATGCCGCGTTCTCCACGCGCATCCGGTACTCCTCCTTCACGACCGCCCGCTGGTTCTCGAAGTTCTTCTGCGAGACGTCCAGTGACTTCATTCGATCGGCTTCGAGCCAGAGTCCGAGCGCGAGCTCGCTGCTCGGAAGCATCTCGAAGTAGTTCGTCCGGTCCTCGCTCGTCGTGCCGTTCAACGTTCCGCCGTGGCTCGTCACCAGCCGGAAGTGATCGCCGCGCGGGACGTTCGCCGACCCCTGGAACATCATGTGCTCGAACAGGTGGGCGAAGCCGGAGCGGCCGCGCTCCTCGTTTCGCCCGCCGACGTCGTAGACGACGTCGACCGCGACGGTCGGCGAGGTGTGGTCGACGAGCATCACGACGCGCAGCCCGTTCTCGAGCTTGGTGCGCTTCACGGCGAGCTCGAGCTTCGGCAGCGCTTCGGTCTTCGTCGCGACGGCCTTCGCCGGCGCCGGCTTCGTCTCGGCGGGCTTCGCCGGTGCCGGCTTTGCGGGGGCCGTCCGCGCTTCGGTCGTCTTGTTGTTCGTGGTGTTCTCGGCGGGCTTCGGCGGCGTCGGGTTTGCGCTCGCGCTCGCCGGTGGTGCGGCCGGCTTCGTCTCGGGCGCCTTCGTGACTGCCGTCGAGGCGGGAGTCGAGGTCGAGGTGGAGGCGGGCGCGCGCGGCTTCGGCGGCAAGAGGTCCGCCCCCGCGGGCGACGCGCTCGAGAGGAGCGCGCCTACGAGCAAGGCACAGGTTGCGGCAGAGCGCATGGGCCCCTCTTTAGCACCGATCGGTCGCGACGACCGGCGCGGCGCGTGTCGCGATCCGCGCTTCTCCGGTCGAGCGTCGAGCGTCAGCCTGCGGCGAGACGGCGGTGCAGCGAGACGTCGAGCTGGCTCCGCACGAGCCGCATGATGCTCTCGCATTCGTCGCTCGAGATCCGTGCGCGCAGCATGAACGTTCGCCGTGTTCGCGAGAGGAGCTTCTCGCGGGCCGCGGCGACCCAGCGAGCCGCCGTTGCGCGATGCACCTCGTAGAGAGCGCCGAGCTCGTCGATGCCGAGCCCATCCACGATCTGCTGCTTGAGGAGCGTCCGCTCGCGCGCTTGGAGCGACTCGAGCGCTTCCTGAAACGCCGTCCTGAAGGCGGCGCGGTAGGCCGCTTTCATGTACGCGAGCTCGGGATCGTCTTCGGGCGCGCGGACCGCGAGAAGGGCGTCGTCGGAGCTCGTCTCGCGGCTCTCCTTACGAATCAGCTTCAGGGCGGCACGCATCGCCGTGACGCGCATCCACGCGCGGAGGTCTCCGGACCCGCGGTACTCCCCGATACGGGGCGGGCTCTCCGCGTCGCCGACGAAGAGCAGGCGTCGGAGGCCCTGCTTCACCTCCGCGATGCGGTCTTGCGAGAGGCCCATCTTGCCGAGCGCCGCGTCGACGTCGGGCAGGTACCGCGCTTCGACGACCGCGAGGGCCGCCGGGTTCCCCGAGGCGCTCGCATATGCGATCCACAGGTCGCAAGCGCGTGCGTCCGGGAGATCCGGGATGCTCACGCGTCGCCCCAGGAACTCGGCGAAGTGCGCGGGATCCACCCGCACGTCAGGCCACGTGGCGGTCGCCTGCGCGATCAGGGATGCGAGCACGGCCTCGACATCCGGCTCGCCGTCGCTCTCGCCGACAGCCGCACCACGAGCAAACGCGCTCGAAAGGGGTCGCGCCGAAACCACGCGAACACTATAGCCTGTTCATGGACGGGTGGCTGCGGCGCCCGCTCTCACGTCTACGCGTCATGACCGAATGCCTCGATGAAGAAGCGATCCTCTCGTTCTGCCGCGGGAGCATGGCGCTGGCGCGGCGCCCCTCGGTCGAGGCGCACCTCGCCGAGTGTGACGAGTGCCGCGCGCTCGTCTCGGCGGTCGTCCGCTCGTCGATCGTCGAGCCCAAAGAGGTCGTCGCGGACCCCGCGATGGCTCCGACCACGCCTGCACAGGGTGGCTTCGGCTCGAGCGTCGAGAGGGCTCCGCAGCCGGTGCCTGCCCTGCCGCTCGCTTCACCGGTGCGCCCGGGCGACGTCCTGGCGGGGAAATATCTGGTGGAGCGCGTGCTCGGCGCCGGCGGCATGGGCGTCGTCGTCGCTGCACGTCATACCCAGCTCGAACAGCGCGTCGCGCTCAAGTTCTTGCTGCCGGCTGCATGCGAAGCGCCCGGCGCGATCGCGCGATTTCTCAGGGAAGGGAAGGCCGCGGCCCGCATCACGAGCGAGCACGTCGCGCGGGTGGTCGACACCGGGGTGCTCGACGGCGGGGCGCCCTACCTCGTCATGGAGTACCTCGATGGCTCGGATCTAGGCGCCCTCGTCGCGAAGCGCGGTCCGCTGCACTTCGCGCAGGCCATCGAATACGTCCTCCAGGCGTGCGAGGCGATCGTGGAGGCGCACCAGCTCGGGATCGTGCATCGCGACCTGAAGCCCGCGAATCTCTTCCTCTCGCAGCGCAAGGACGGCTCGCCGCTCGTGAAGGTGCTCGACTTCGGGATCTCGAAGGCCGACGGCGGGTCACAGACGCAGCTCACCAGCACCTCGATGCTCATGGGCTCGCCCCGCTACATGTCGCCGGAGCAGATGGTCTCCGCGAAAGACGTCGACGCGCGCACGGACGTCTGGGCGCTCGGCGTGATCCTCTACGAGCTCGTCACCGGTAGACCGGTCTGGCAGGCAGACACGGTGCAGGGCCTCTGCGCCCTCATCGCGACCGCCCCCGCACCGCCGCTCCGTATGCATGCGCCGCTCGCGCCGGAGCTGCTCGAGCACGTGGTGTCTCGTTGTCTCGTCAAAGATCCGGAGCAGCGCCTCGCGAGCGTGGCCGATCTCGCGCTTGCGCTCGCGCCGGTCGCGCCGCCGACGGCGCAGACGTCGATCGAGCGGATCCTGCGCGTCGCCGGGCGAGCGCCGTCCGCCGCGCCTCTGCCGGCTGTGGCATCTCCGTTCGGCTTCACGGCGCAGGCGGTCCCGGCCCGGACGTCCGTGCAGGAAGGCTCGTCGGGAGGGCGTTTCGCGCTCCTCCTCGCGGTGGGCATCGGCGCCCTCATCGCCGCCGGGATCGCGCTCAACGCGTTCGTTGCCCATCGCCCGCGCGTCGATTCGGCGGCGCTCCGCGCGGACCCGAGCGGTCCCCCGGCGCCGGTCGCGGACGGGCCGGCTGCGCTCGCGGACGAGCCCGCTGCGCTCGCGAGCGCTCCCGCGGCTGCCCCCGCAAGCATGACTGCCGAGGCATCCGCATCCGCGCCTCCGGTGATGCTCGCGACGGCTGCGGCCGCGAGACCTTTGCCTCCGCGTTTGCGTTCGCCTTCGCCCTCGCCTTCGGGCGAAGCGAAGACCGCTCCACGCGGGACGGGCACGGAGACGCCGAACCGCGCGCTCACCGACCGGAAGTGATCAGAAGAGGCGCGAGGCCGTATCGTCCGTGAAGAGCCACGCGGCACGCGGGACGCGGAGCACGTCGCCGTCGCGGGCCACACGACCGCGTTCGAGCAGCGCATCGATGGTGCGCAGCCGCTCGGGCGTCCACGGATCGATCGCGAGCTCACGCGCAGCGCGGCCGAGGTCGACGCCCTCCGCAACACGCAGGCCGAGCATGATGCGCTCGCGCAAGAGCGCCTCGGGGGAGAGGTCTTCGTGCATCACGCTGATGCCGTCGCCTTCGCCGAGCATGTCCGAGCGCGCGTTCTCCGTCCTCTTCACGTAGTCCTTCGGGACGATGGCGTTCCGCCAACGCAGGCCTTTGGCGCGCGACGTGCGGACGTAGCCGAACGCGGCGCAGCCGAGCCCGATGTACTCGTCGCCGCGCCAGTAGGCGAGGTTGTGTCGCGCCTCCTCGCCCGGGGCGGCGTAATTGGAGATCTCGTAGTGTCGGAGCCCGCGCTTCTCGAGCGCTTCGTCGATCGCGAGGAACGAGTCCGCGACGGCGCCGTCGTCCGCCATCGGAAGCAGACCGCGCTTCTTGCGCTCGCCGAACTGCGTCCCGGGTTCGATCGTGAGCTGGTAACACGACAGATGGCGGAGCCCGGCGTCGGCGAGCGCCTCGGCCTGCTCCCGCGCGTCTTCTGCGGACTGCCCCGGCAGCCCGAAGATGAGATCGGTCGACACGCGGGGTACGCCTACGCGGATCGCCGCGGCGACGGCCGCCTGCGCACCGGCAGGATCGTGAAGGCGCCCGAGGAACTGAAGCTGCTCGCGTCGGAGCGACTGTGTCCCGATCGAGAGTCGGTTCGCGCCCGCTTCGACGAGCGCACGGGCGCGATCACCGTCGAGCGACGTCGGGTTGCACTCGACCGTGATCTCGGCCTCGTCCGCGAGCGAGAACAGGCCACGAAGGCGGGAGAGGACGCGTCCGAGCTCACGTGGATCCCAGAGGCTCGGCGTTCCGCCACCGAAGAAGATGCTCGAGACCGCGAGCGCCGCCGGGTTGTTGGCCTCGAGCCAGCGGACGCGTGCCTCCGCCTCACGAATGACGGCGTCCGCGTAGCCGGCGTGATCGATGTCGTCGCGCTCGGAGGCGTAGCTCACGAAGTCGCAGTACGGGCACTTCGCGAGACACCAGGGAAAGTGGATGTAGATCGATGCCAAGAGCTTCTTTCAGCGCGCCTTTCGAGCGACGACGATGGCGATGCGGCCGAGCGGCGCCCGTGGAGGGCAGGGCCGGCATGGCCCGCGGATCGGCACGCCGTTCACTAGCTCCATCCTGGTGAAGATCCTGCCGAAGAGTTCACGCGGAGGATCCGTGAAGGCGTTCGCGGGCCGGCACCTCGACCGGGGACGGTGCCGAGGCGCGGCCGCAAGGCGCAGTGCAGCATAACGCGAGCGTACCTCCGAGCTCAGCCGGTGGCCGGCCCATTCCGGCGGGCCAGGAAGCGCGACGGAGCGAACGCCCGTCGCGGAGACTTCCGCGTGACGAAAGGCGACGAGGCAGAGGAAACCCAAGACAATCGAATACGAAGGAGCGAACGGCGCTGCGCACTCCGCTCTGAACCTGCGGCGACGTTGCCCGTAATTTTGCGTGGTGTTACGTTCGAAATCGGAGTTTTTGGCCCGCTGGGACCGACCGGCTCTGGCGGAACGACTCCGATCGCTTTGCTCATGATCGAGTCCTCGGATCTCATCGACCGTGT
>JAFAER010000155.1 GCA_023423895.1 Pseudomonadota bacterium | reverse complement strand
GCTGGATCCACGTCATCGCCGCGATCATGTGGATCGGCAGCTCGCTGTTCTTCAACTGGCTCGATGCCAGGATCGAGAAGAACGAGCGCACGAAGGAGAAGGGCATCGAGGGCGAGCTCTGGATGGTTCACTCCGGCGGCTTCTACGACGTAGAGAAGACGCTCGTTGCGCCGAAGGTGATGCCGAAGCACCTCCACTGGTTCAAGTGGGAGGCGATGTTCACGATGCTGTCGGGCTGGCTGTTGCTCGACATCGTCTTCTTCCAGGGCGGCGGCGTCACGCTCGTCGACCCGAACGTGTCGAGCATCTCGGCGCCTGCGGCGACCGCGATGGTGATCGGGCTCCTCGTCGGATCCTGGTTCGTCTACGACATCCTCTGGCGCTCGCCGCTCACGAAGAACGTCTACTTCGGCGCCGTCATCACGTACGGCCTCGTCGTCAGCGTCCTCTTCTTCCTCTCCCACAAGATCAGCGGGCGCGCCGCGTTCCTGGTCACGGGCGGGATGATGGGCACGTGGATGGCGACGAACGTCTGGGTGCACATCATCCCGGCGCAGAAGGGGCTCGTGAAGGCGGTCACGGAGGGCAAGAGGCCCGACGAGAAGCTCGCGAAGCACGCCAAGACGCGGTCCCGGCACAACAACTACATGACCTATCCGGTGGTGCTCATCATGTTGAGCAACCACTTCCCGGGTCTGTACGGGCACACGCACAACTGGATCATCCTCGCGGTGCTCATCATCGTCGGAGCGTCGCTGCGGCACCTCCAGAACGTGAAGAAGGAGCTCTCGCCGGGGATCCTCATCGCCGTGCTCGTGCTGCTCCTCACGATCTCGCATTCGTCGCTCACGACCGATGCGAGCAGCAGCGCGACGGCGGGAACCGATCCCTCGACGCCGCTCACGCCGACGAAGCCCGAGACCAAGGGCGGACCCGAGAAGGTCCCGAACGAGGCGGTCGTCGGCACCGTCAAAGGGACCGTCAAGCTCGAGGGAACGCCGCCGCCGAACAAGCAGCTCAACGTCGGCACGTGCACGAGCGACGTGAAGGGGCCCGTCATGTCCGACGCGGTTCTGGTGAACGAGGGAAACCTCCAGAACGCCTTCGTCTGGATCAAGAGCGGCCTCGACTCCTACAAGGGCCCGGGAGCGCCGAACGAGCCCGTCGTCGTCGACCAGAAGGGCTGCATGTACAAGCCGCACGTCGTCGGTGCGCGTGTCGGTCAGAAGGTCATCTTCCTCAACAGCGATCCCGTGCTCCACAACGTGCGCGCGGTCGCCGAGACGAATGCCGTCTTCAACGACATGATGCCGACGAAGGACATGCGGCTCGAGAAGGTCTTCGAGAAGACCGAGGTGCCGGTCCGCGCGAAGTGTGACGTGCATCCGTGGATGAGCGCGTTCATCGGCGTCGTCCCGCACCCGTTCTTCGCCGTCAGCGGTGCGTCCGGCGAGTTCTCGCTCGTCAACGTGCCGGAGGGCACCTATGAGATCGAGGCCTGGCACGAGGTGTTCGGCCGCCAGACGCAGAAGCTCGCGGTCAAGCCGCGGGAAACGGCGACCGTCACGGTCACGTTCCGCTCGGAGTGATCCGCCGGTCGATGTTTCATCGACCGCGATCGCGCTTCGCCCCGCGCACGTCGCCGGTCAGCGCTTCGCGATCGGCAATACCGCGCTCGAGGGCAGGTAGCCGTCGGCGCCGCCGATCACGACGCGACTGAACCCGCCGCTCTCCTCGACGATGCGCGCGCGCGCGCCTTCCGGCAGCGGGGCGACGCCGTCCATCGCGAGGTGGCGCGCGTCCAGCAGGCGAGCGTTGGGCGCGATCACGACGCCCTCGCGGAGGTGAAGTCGCGCATCACGCGCCGCCCATGCGAGGACGGCCGCGATGAGCATCAGCGAGCCCGCGATCGCCCCGGACGTGGTGGCCGCGACCTTCGCGCGCGGCAGCGTCACCCGACGGCGGACGATGATCGCCGCCGAAAGGGCAAGCGCCATCACCAGCGCGACCGTCGCCCAGACGTTCTCCGGCAACAGGTCGACGATCGAGCGGCCGAGCGAGAACCCATGCTCGATCTCGACCGGATCGCCGGCGCGCGAACGACGGCGGGCGATCTCCGAGCGGACGATCGTGAGCGCGCTCGTGGCGTCGGCCGCGAGGCTCGGATCGCGCGTGAGCTCTCGTGTCTCCTCGAAGCCGTGCGCCGCCCGGCCGAGGTCTCCCGGCTGCTCGGCGCCGGCGCGCACGCGCGCGGCATAGGCGAGGCCGCGATCGAAGCTCACGACGGCGTCGACCACGCCGCGATCGGCGAGCGCCTCGAGCTTCGCGATGGCCTCGTTCGGCCGATCGCTCGCGAGCGCCTCCTGCGCGCCGCGGAACAAGGCGCCGGGATCCATCTCTTCGTGCGGAGCGTCCTCGTCGGCGCGCGCGGTCGTCGCGAGCGCCGTGCACGCAACGAAAGCGGCAAGAGCGGCGACTGCGAGTCGTCGGCTCATTCGCCGCGGCTCCTCGACGACGTCTTGCCCTTGCCGTGCGCGCCGATCGCGCCCATGGCTTCTTTCGTCCGTGTCCACAACGCTCGCGCCGTCTCGGGGGAGACACCCGACGGCGAGAAGCGGGCATCCTCGCACTCCGAGAGGATCTTCACGGCGGCGCGCGCGGTCTCTTCGGAGACACCGGCGTCTTCGAGCTCCCGGATCGCGCCGTCGCCCGACGTGCCGCGGATGTTGACGCCGGTGCTCGCGAGGATCTCCGCCTCGAGCGAGCGCGCGATCGCGGCTAGCGCTGCCTTGCCGTCTTCACCCCTCACCGCGGCCTCGGCCTCCGCGCGCCGCTCGCGCGCGATGCGCTCCGGCGACGGCGCAGCGTTCGCGCGTCGCTCCCGTGCTCGGCGCAGCGCGCCGCTGACGGCGATGGCGGACACGCAGAGAAGCGGAGACCCGAAAAGCGCGCCCCAGTACACCGGACGCTCGGTGAGGAAGGTCTCCCCACGCGTGCCTTCGAGAGTCGTTCGCATCTTCGGGAGGTTCGGCAGCAGCGGCTCGGCGACCTCCGGGCCAGCGTCGCGGCCGCTCGCCTTGTTGACCTGCACGATGCCGAGCGACGCACGTGCGACCGCATACGCTCGCGTCGTCGGATCGAAGTAAGGCAGGCGGATCTCGCCGAGGTCGATCGCACCGGCCTTGTGGAGCCGGACGACGTACGAGAACGTCCGCGTCCCGCCGAACTTCTCGCTGGAGACCGGGCCGAGGCTGTCGCGCGTCTGCGGCTCGAGCCACTCGACGCCGGCGATCTCCGGCGTCGGGAGCGTCGCGGGCATGTTGCCGTTGCCCCGCAGCTCGACCGTGACGCCCACGGCTCCGTGCTGGTCGATCTCCCTCGGCGTGGTCGTCGCGGAGAGCGAGAACTCGCCGGTGTCGCCGATCTGGTAGCCGGCTGGGCGGTTCGCGACCGGCGGCTCGGTGATGTCGACGTAGAGTGTCTCGCTCTCGCGCAGGCCGACACGTGCATGCGAGAGCGTCAGCGACATCGGCGAGATCGCGAGCCGCCCCGCCTTGATCGGGAACAGGGCGTTCTTGCGAACCAGCTTCACGCTCCATGGCCGACCACCGACGATGGCATTGCCGACGTGGACCGCGCGCGTCTCGTCCTGGAGCAGCGAACGCTTCACGAAGTCCGTCGCCGTCGCCTCGTGCACGTCCGTCGGGCGTCCCTGTCGCGCCTGCATGTCTTCGTAGAGGTAGACGGTGAGGGTCACCTGCTCGCCGACCACAGCCTTCGTCTTGTCGACGGTGGCGTGGAGGAATGCGATCGGGCCGCGCGCGCTGTCGAGCCCGAGCTTCGGATCGGGGTTCAGCCCGCCGAACGGATCGGGCGGAGCGATGTCGTCGTCGATGCCGGGAAAGATGCCCCGGAACGGATCGAGCGGCGAGCCTCCGCCGAACGGGTCGAACGGCGCCGGTCGCGAGGGCCTTCGCGGCTTCGGTCGGCCCGTGCCGGGGGCGACGACGGTGACGCGGACCGACGGACCGCTCCGCCGTCCGCCGCCGAACGCGACGCTTCCCGGGCCGATCGTGAACGTCCCGAGTCGATCCGATCGCAGGCGCCACCGCGCCGTGAGGCCGTGCTTCTCGGTGCGATGACCGTTGATGATCGACACCATGTGGGTCGGGGAGGCGCCGCTGTCGACGAGCGTGAAAGCAGCCGGCGGCGTGAGCCGCGGATCGGACGGCGCCTCGTTCGTCGTCGAGCTCGCCTCGAGTGTGTAGGTCACCGTGTCGCCGAGCTCGATCTCGGTCGCGTCGACGTTGCCGGTGAGATCGATGCCTTGCGCGAGCGCCGGCGTCGTCCAAGCGAGCAGCGCGAAGAGCACGCCGCCGACGAGCACGAACAGGTGCGTCAGCGCGGTGAGCCTCATTTGTCCGCCATCCCGCGGACCTTTCGCGTCCGCGCGTGTTTCTTCGCGGCTTCTTGCTGGACGGTGGGGGCGTTCTCGAGCTGATCGAGGATGCGCTCGTCCTGGCTCTGGCGCGAAGGCGGGGGGGGCTCCTGCGGCTCGTCCTTCTTCGAATCTTCCTTCGGCGGCGGCTTGTTCTGATTCTGATCGTCGCCGCCCGCGTCGTTGCCGCCATCGGGCTGGTTCTTGTCGTCGCCGCCGGAGTCTTTGCCGGCGTCCTGGTTCTGATCGTCGTTGCCGCCGTCGGGCTGGTTCTTGTCGTCGCCGCCGCCGTCGGGCTGGTTCTGGTCTTCGCCTCCGCCGTCGCCGCCGCCATCGGGCGAAGACGCATCGTTGCCCGCGTCCTTCTTGTCCTCGATGCGCCGCAGCGCGACGGCCCGGTTCCAGGCCGCATCGCGCGCGACGGGATCGGCCGCGTACGTCACTTTGCCCGCGTCGACGTTCGTACCGATCGGACCGGCATCCCCCATCGCGGGGACGAGCTCGAGCGCGTGGTCGTACGCGGTCACGGCCTCCTTGTAGGCGGCCGTCAGGAAGTGAAGATTGCCTTCGAGGTAACGTGCTTTCGCGCGGAGAGACACGGGCTGCGTCGGATCTTCGGCGATGGCGCGGACGAGCCGCAGCGCGCAGTCCACCTGCGCCTCGCGCATGCCCTTCAGGTTCGGATCGAGGAAGCCGGCATCGTTCTCCTCGTCGCCGAAGCGGTGTCCGTACTGCTCTGCGATCTTGAAGAGCGTGAGGCCCAGATCGAACGTGCCGTTCGGTCGTTCCTTCACGCGCGGCGGCGTCCCGATGTTGCCTTCAGCGCAGGCGCCCGTCGTCAGGTAGTCCTGGAGCAGGTCGGCCGCCGCTCCGGCCTCACCGGCGTCGAAGTAGCGGAGCGCCTCGTTCACCTGCGGCGCCTCACGCTCGAAGGGGCGCGACGGATCCCAGCCGCAGGCGGCGACGAACAGCCCCCCGACGATCGCGAGGAAAGAGAGGCGGCGGAAGCGCGGGCTCCGGGGCGAGCTCATGCCGCCCTCGCTTTCTGCTTCGAGGTCTTCTTTCTCTTCTTCTTCCCGTCGTCCTTGCCGCCGCCCGGACGCATGTTCACACCGGGCGGCAGCGCGCCGACGAAGCCGAACGAGATCTTCGGCAGCGGCGCTTCGGGGACGAGCCCCTCGATCGCGAGGAGCACGACCGCGAGCCCGAGCGGCCACATGTATTCTTCATCGAAAGCGATCTCGACGCGCTCGGCGAGCTCCTCGCGCATCATCTTCTTCAGCGCGCCGGCGACCTCGTCGATCCCGGTCTCGCCTTTTTCGGCGCGTACGATCGCGCCGCCGGTCGCCTTCGCGATGTCCGCGAGCTGCGCTTCGCCCTCTGCAGACAGCTCCGTGGTGAGGACCTTCCCGTTCTCGTCCTTGCGGAAACCCGTCGTCCTGCCGTCGGGGCCGACCTCCGGGATCGGCTCGGGCGCACGGCCGCCGATCTGCACGACGTCGATGCGCGTCTTCTCCTCCGCGGCCTGCTTGGCGACCGCGACGGGATCACCTTCGAGATCTTCGCCGTCCGTGACGAGGACGATGACGCGCACGTGGTCCTTCGACTTCGGATCGCGCGCGAGCACCTCTCGTGCGCGCTCGAGCGCCTTGCCGATCGCCGTACCGCCGACGGGCATGTCGTTCGGCTCGAGCTGCCGGAAGAACTGCGCGATCGCGGCGGAGTCGCTCGTGAGCGGGAAGCTCATCGGCTCGCCGGCGAACGCGACCGCGCCGAAGCGTGCGCCCGGCAGCTCGCGCACGAGCTTCGAGATCTCCGCCTTCGCACGCGCGATCCGGCTCGGAGCGACGTCCCGCGCGTACATGCTCTTGGAGTAGTCGAGCACGATCACCACGTCGAGGTTGGTGGCCGGCACGAGCTTGGTACCGCGACCCCATTGCGGCCGAGCGAGCGCGAGGAACGCCGACGCGACCGCGACGACGAGGAGCACGCCCTTGAGGGCACGGCGGCCCGCGGCATCGAACGTCTCGAGCCGCATGACGAGCTTCGGATCGCCGAACACCTTCGTCGCACGCCCCCGACGGATCGATGCGAGGACGAGTGAGGTCGCGAAGAGCGCGACGAGCAGCCCGCAGCCGATCGCCACGAGCAGGTACGGCATCGACGTGAGGTCGTAGGCGAATCTCACGGGAACCTCCGCACGATGAAGAGGCGGACCAGCGCCTCGAGCGCGATCAGCGCCACGGCCGGAAGGAGGAAGAAGCCGAAGAGGTCTTCCATCGTCGCGGCCTGGGCCTCGAAGCGCGTCTTCTCGAGCTTGTCGAGGATCGCGTGCATGCTCTGCTCGAGACCCTTCTTGTCGGTCGCGATGAAGGCGTCACCACCCGTGGTGCTCGCGATCCGGCGCAAGAGCTCCGGGTTGACCGGGAAGTGCTCGCGGGTGAACTTCGGCTGTCCGAACAGGTCGACGCCGTCCTGCACGTCGACGTCGTCACCGTTTCCGATCTGCACGGTGAAGACCTTCACGCCCTGCGCCTGCGCGAGGTGCGCGGCGTAGTCGGGCGCGATCGAGCCTGCGTTCGAGTCGCCGTCGGTGAGCAGGATGATCGCCTTCGACCGCGCCGTCGAGCGACGCAGACGCGCCACCGCGGTGCCCACGGCATCGCCGATGGCGGTGCCGTTGCCGTCGACGATCCCGAGCTCCATCTTGCTCACCAGCGTCGACAGGAGCGATTTGTCGAGCGTCGGGGGCGACAGGATGTACGCCGCGCGTCCGAAGACGACGACGCCGATGCGGTCGTTCCTGCGCCGCGAGACGAAGTCGAGGATGACCTCCTTCGCGGTCTCGAGACGTGTCAATCGCTGGGCCGGCGCTCGCGGCGCGCGCGTCTGCTCCGCCGTCTCGGCGTCCATCAACGCGCGCATCGAGCCCGAGAGGTCGAGCACGACGACCATGTCGATGCCCTTCTCGTCAGCGTTCTCTCCGCGAAGGACGTTCTGCGGGCGACCGAGCGCGAGGATCGCGAGCACGAGCGCCGCGCCGCGGAGCATTCCCGGCACGTCGCGGAGGCGCGTGCGGAAGCCGCGTGGACCGGAGAGCAGAGGCGCGACTGCGGCGATGCGCATGCGTGGTGTCCGCGCGTCCGCCGCGATCGTCATCCGCCAGACGACGACCGCAGCGAGCACGATGGCGAGCGCCGCGAGCACCGGCAGGCGCGCGTCGCGCGGGAGCCAGGCGAGGACGGGCACCGTCCACACCGCCGACACCCACGCCTCGCCGCGCATGAGGGCGGGGTAGAGGAGCGCCCCGACGATGAGAAGGAGCGTGCCGAGGATGACGACGATCGTGCGACCGGCGCGGCTCACGAGCTGCCTCCTTCGGACGGATCGCGGTCCTTCGGCGTCTGCGTGTCCGAGGCCGTTGCCGGAGCATCGTCGGTAGAGTCGCTCTCCGAGGCCGCAGGTGCTGCAGCCGTTTCTGCAGGTTCGTCCGGATCCGGCGGTTCGTAGGGAGAACGAACACGCTTCGGCGGCTGGGGCGGCTCGGCCGCAGCGTACGGCGCGCGGAGCTGCGCGGTCGCGACCGGATCGTGCTCCGGCTCCGCCAGATCGACCGGCCCGTCGCCGCGCATGCCCATCGACGACGGCATGGTCGCGCGGACGATCGCTTCACCCGTCGTGATCGACGTCGCGCACTGCTCGGGCGTCGGCGTCAGGTTCGCGAACTTCACGAGATCGCATTCGCGAAGGAAGCGCGCGATGCGGTCGATCGAGATCCCCGGCGCCGGAGCGTAGCTCGGTCGCGGTACGCCGTCGGGACCGACGCGAGGCTGCTCGCCTTCGCGGATGAAGCCGCCACCTTGCTTCCGTAGCGCTGCGAGGATCTCGTCGGTCGTGGACTCGAGGCCGTCGAACCCGAAGCGCGCGCCGAGATAGCGGCGGAGTGCGTCGCTCGTCCTGTCGAAGTATTCGCCGTAACGTTCGACCTCGAGCAGGCCCGCGTGTCGGACCTCGTCGAGCTCCTCGAGCGCGACCTCCCACGGAGGACGAGGCGGCGGTGGTGGCGGCGCGGCCTTCGGCTGGTTCACCTTGCGCCACACGAGCAGCGCGAGGATCGCGCCGACGAGGAGGCCGAGCGCGCCCCAGCCGAGCGCCTTCTTGAGCGCCGTCCATTCTTCGCGCTGCGGGACGCCGGGCGGGTTCTCCTTCGGCATCGCGTCCGGCGTGTTCGCGATCGGGTCTTCGACCACGATCGGATGAACATGTGTGCACACCGTCGCGATCTCGCCGTTGGCGCGCGCCACCGCGACCGGCAGCGGCGGCAGCATCATCATGTTGCGGCCCGGCTCCGACGGCAGGAGCACCACCGGGAGCTCGAGGTGCGTGGTCGCGCCGCTCTTTTGCGGGTCGTCGGGTTCGGTCCAGATCTGTGCGCCGGCGCCGCCGTCCTGATCGGGCACGACGAAGCCTGCCTGCTTGAGGACCTTCTTCGCCTCCACCGCGCCCGAGAGATCGAGGCCCGACGGCAAGACGCGCTCGCCCTTGCCGTGCCGCACGGTGATCGAGAGCGTTGCCGCCCAACCGCTCGTGCCGCGGTTCGGGAACGTGTCCGTGACGATCGGACGTTGCGCACCCTTCGGGACGCTCTCGACGCACCCATACGTCGAGTCGCCGGGGGCGCCCGCATCGTCAGCCGGAGCGGCCGAGCCCGCGGGCGGCGTCGGGCCTTGGGCATGCGAGGCGCCCGCGCCGCCGAGCAAGAGCAGCACTGCCGCGAGCAGGCCGACGAGGCCGAACGCGAATGACCTCCCCGGGGTCCTCATCGCATTCCGATCCTCCGCGCCCGCCGCGCGAAGAGGTCACGAATGGGACGGACGAACGAGCCGCCCGTGTCGATCTCGACCGAGTCGAGACCGAGCTTGAAGAAGAGCTGCCGGCGCGCATCGCGAATGCGCTTCATCTCGTGCTTGAAGTGCGCCCGCACGCTCGCATCGGAGGTGTCGACCAGGACCATCTCGCCGCTCTCTAGATCCTCGAACGTGGCGAGCCCGACGTCCGGAAGCTCGAAGTCGCGCTTGTCGACGAGGACGACGGGGATGACGTCGTGTTTTGCGCTCGCGAGCGACAGCGCGCGCTCGTAGCCGGCGCTGAAGAAGTCGGAAACGACGAACGCAACGCTGCGGCGGCGCGCGACGTGCGCGAGCGCCTCGAGCGTCGACTTGAGGTCGGTCGCCGCGCCGAGCTCGGGGTAGGGGGGCGGCGCGAGGCGGCTCATCTTGCCTTCACCCTCGCCGCCGAGACCACGCCTCGGCGAAGATCGCTGCGACGCCTTCCTCGTGACGCGCATGTCCGGCGAGCGTGCGCCCGCGGCCTGCGGCGCCTCGAAGCCGAGGATCTCGCGCACGACGCGCATGACGTGCTTCTCGCCCTTCTTCGGCGGGACGATGCGCTCGACCTTGCTCGTAGAGAGGATCAGGCCGACGCGGTCGTTGTTCCGGATCGCGCTGAACGCGAGGAGCGCCGCGACCTCCGAGGCCACGCGCGCCTTGGGAGCGCGCTGCGTGCCGAAGCGCTCGCTCGCGGAGAGGTCGACGGCCAGCATCACCGTCATCTCGCGCTCCTCCGTGAAGACCTTCACGAAGGGATCGTTCATGCGTGCGGAGACGTTCCAGTCGATCGTGCGGACGTCGTCACCCGGCTGATAAGGGCGCACCTCGCGGAAGGCGAGGCCCTGTCCTTTGAAGCTGGACTTGTACGTGCCCGAGAGCTGCTCGTTCGCGAGCCGCGCCGTGTGGATCTCGATCGTCCGGAGCGCCGCGAGGATCTCCCGGGGGATCACGGGGACAGGCTCCAGGCTCGGGGCTCTAGGCTCCAGGATGAGAACGAGACGAGGCCCGGCATCGATTCGACCCGCCCCTTCAGGGGACCTCGACGACCTCGAAGACGCGGCGGACGACCTGCTCGGACGTGACCTCTTCGGCATCGGCCTCGTACGTGAGGACGACGCGATGGCGAAGGACGTCCGGACCGACGGCCTTCACGTCCTCCGGCGTGACGTAGCCACGATGGCGGAGGAACGCGTGCGCGCGCGCGGCGAGGTTCAGCGCGATCGACGCGCGGGGCGACGCGCCGAACTCGATGAGCGGCGCGAGGTCCTTGAGGCCGTGTTTCTGCGGCTCGCGCGTGGCGAAGACGACATCGACGATGTAGTCCTTCACCTTGTCCGCGACGTAGATCTGCCCGATGATCTTCCGCGCCTCGAGCAGTTCGTTCGGCGTGACGACGGGCTCGGCCGACAGCGGGACCATGCCCGTCATGCGGTCCATGATCTTCCGCTCGTCCTCACGCGTCGGGTAGCCGACCTTGCACATGAGCATGAAGCGGTCGACCTGCGCCTCCGGCAGCGGGTACGTGCCTTCCTGCTCGATCGGGTTCTGCGTCGCCATGACGATGAACGGCTGCGGCAGGGGATAGGTCTTGTCGCCGATCGTGACCTGCCGCTCCTGCATCGCCTCGAGCAGCGCGCTCTGCACCTTCGCCGGCGCGCGGTTGATCTCGTCCGCGAGCACGAGGTTCGCGAAGACCGGACCGAGCTTCGAGGTGAACTCGCCCTTCTGCTGGTTGTAGATGACCGTGCCGATGACGTCGGCCGGCAGGAGGTCCGGCGTGAACTGGATGCGGGCGAACTTCGCGCTGATCGCGTCGCAGAGCGTGCGTACCGTCAGCGTCTTCGCGAGACCCGGAACGCCCTCGAGCAGCACGTGGCCGCCGGTGAGCAGCCCGATGAGGACGCGCTCGATCATGTACGTCTGACCGACGATGACCTTCGCGACCTCGTTCTGGATGCGGTCCACGAACGCGCTTTCGCGCGCGACGATCTCGTTGAGCTCACGGGCGTCTAGCATCGGCCGGTTCCTACCATGAAAGGAGGCTCGTTCCTGCAGGCTCCCGCCCCTTCGGGGACTGGACGCGACAGAAGACCTCGCCGGAGGACGAACCCGGGGGAGGGACCGATCATTCCCGCCGGGAGAATCTCTCAGCGCTCAGCGCTCGAACGGCGCCTCGGTGGCGCCGCGACGCCCGAGCCCGTAGGCGCTTCGACGGGCGGCAGACGCCGCCGCGGATCCAGCGAGGATCCCGGAGATTCCGGTGCCGACTGACGATCGCACCGCACGACACCACGAAAGATGTCGGCCGCGGCGCTCCGCGACGCGTCAGACGCGCGCGCGCTGCGAGATCGAGATGCCGCCCTTCGACCCGATGATGCCGCCGAGCGCGATCGCGGCCCACCAGTAGTCGTGGTCCGTGAGCTTGAGGGCCAGGATCCCGAGGATGATCAGACCGATTCCAAGGAAAATCTCTGCCGAGCCGCGCTGCATGACCCGCTCAGTTACCGCAAACCCGCCGATTCGAAAAGCGTCTTTTCTCGCGCGGTCGGGCTTGCTCTCCCGACGCGCCGCTGCCGGGCTGCGGTATCGTCCGCGGCGATGACTGCCCCGATCGAAGAGCTTGCCCGCTTCGCGCACCGTCTCGCAGATGCCTCGGGTGAGGTGATCCGGCCGTGGTTTCGCACCCGCCTGGACGTCGCGGACAAGGGGACGGGCCGCGCCGGCTTCGATCCGGTCACCGAGGCCGATCGGGAAGGGGAGGCGGTCCTCCGCCGGCTGATCAAAGAGGTGTACCCGGGGCACGGCATTCTCGGCGAGGAGCACGGCCGCGAGGAGGGGACGGAGCCGCTCACGTGGGTCCTCGATCCGATCGACGGCACCCGCGCGTTCATCTGTGGGATGCCGCAATGGGGGACGCTCATCGCGCTGAACGACGGCAAGACGCCGATCCTCGGTGTGCTCGATCAGCCGGTCACGCGTGAGCGCTGGATCGGCCGGCCCGGCCACGCGGAGCTCGTCACCCCGGCGAAGACGACCAAGATCGAGACGCGGGCGTGCGCGAACCTCGCCGACGCCGTCGTCACGACGACGCACCCGACGTCGTACTTTACGAAGGAAGAGGCCGACGTCTTCCAGGAGATCGGCGGTCGCGCGAAGATGACCCGCTACGGAGGCGACTGCTACGCGTACGCGCTCCTCGCGATGGGCTTCATCGATCTCGTCATCGAGTCCGCGCTCAAGCCCTGGGACGTGCAGGCGCTCATCCCGATCATCGAAGGCGCCGGCGGCCTCTTCACGTCGTGGACCGGTGGCGACGCCCAGAACGGCGGCCGCGTCATCGCCGCCGGGGACGCGCGCGTGCACGCGCAGGCACTCGAGATCCTGCGCAAGGTGGCGTGACGAGCCGATGCTCTTGGGGGGAGGGGCCTCACCGTCCGAGTCAGTAGTGCGCCCCAACGCGCGGCGTCCGCGTACGATGGGTGGGCTTGTCCCTTCGGAAATTCCTCGAGCTCGAGCTGCTCGACAACCGCTATCCGTCGCTCCACGGCATCCGCGTGCTCGCGATCGTCAGCGTCGTCCAGTTCCACGTGACCTGGATCTTCGCGGCCGAGCAGGGGATCCGCATCGACCCGCAGTTCGTCACGAGCTCACTCACGGTGTTCTTCGGGATGGACCTGTTCTTCATCCTGAGCGGCTTCTTGATCGGGTCGATCTTGCTCCGCTCGCTCGAGACGAGCGGGACGCAGAACCTTCGCCGCTTCTACATCCGGCGCATCTCGCGAACGTTCCCGCCTTACTACGTCGTCCTCACGTACCTCGCGCTCACGACCGCCTTGACGGCGAGCCAGCGCGCGCACCTGCCGTACGAGTACGTCTACGCGACGAACTTCCTGTCGCTCCTCAGGGTCGACATCGTCATGTTCTGGGGCTGGTCACTCGCGCTCGAGGAGCAGTTCTATCTGACGGTCCCGTTGCTGTTCTTCCTCCTGTACCGCCTGAAGGGGGATCGCGCCCGACTCGCTCTTCTCCTCGCGATTTGGCTCTCGGCCCTCGCGATGCGCTTGTTCATCTACTTCCATCGTGCGCCGTGGAGCGATCTCGCGCTCTACGAGGCGCTCTACTTCCGCCCGCATACGCGCTTCGACACGCTCATCGCCGGAATCATCCTCGCCTTCGTCCATCGCCGTTACGGTGACGCGATCACCGAATGGCTGAAGGCGCCGTTTCATCGCGGGCTCCTCGCGCTGTCGTCCCTGACGTGCCTCTGGCTATTGCTCCAGCCGTGGGTGTTCGGGCCGGAGTACCTGCAGATCGTCCACGTGTTCGCGTGGGGGACGATCACGAGCATCATGTACTTCGGGTGGCTCCTCCTGCTCCTCCATCACGACGGCTGGATACAGCGCGCCCTGTCCCTGCCGATCTACCGGCGGATCGCGACGCTCGGCTATGGGGTCTACCTCGTCCACATCCCGCTGCTCGACAACATCTCCGTTCCCGTCGCGCGTGCGCTGCAGGAGAGGCGCGTCCCCATGCTCGTCATCTGGCCGTTGTCGCTCGGAGCGTTGATGCTCGGCTCACTCGTGGTCGCCTACGTGCTCCACGTGCTGATCGAGAAGCCGTCGCTCCGGATCCGTGAGCGCCTGGCGTCGTGAGCCTTCCACCAAGCGGCGCGGCTCAGGGATCGAACGGCGCGCCCATTCCGACGTCGGGCAGCGTTACCGCCACCGTCCCTTCGAAGTTTTCGGCGATCCATGTCGAGGCGGACGGGGCATCGTCGAAGACGAAGCGCACGCGGCGGGGACCGACCGTGCCCACCTCCAGGATCGTCACCGTCATCCCCGCGGCGCGGACGACGTCGCCCACGCGGAGCGGCGACGACGGCGGGCGATAGAGGTTCACTTCGCCGACGGGATAGATGCTGCGGTTCTCGGCGAACACGAGCTCGAGGGTCCTCGGCTCCGGGTGGAGCACGAGGACGTGTCCCCCGTGGGAGAGCACGCGCCATCGACGGGGAGCTTCGCCACGGGGCGCAAGCGCGAACGGCGTGAAGAACGTGCCCGCCAACCCACGGATGATGCCGACGTCGGCGCGCGAAGGGGCGCCGACATGCGATGCTGTCCACGCGGCTCGCGCTGCGAAGTCTTCGCCGTCGCGACGGTGGACGCGTGCGGCGAGGAACGCCGTCACGGGGCCGTGCACGAGCTGCGTGAACGCGAGGAGCAGCGCCACTGCGTTCCCCAGCGCTGCTGCGCGCGAGGGCTGCGTCTCGCCGTCGCCAGGAGCTCGCGGCGAGAACCACACATGATCGATCACGAGCGCGGACACCGCCGCGACGCCGATCATGCTGATGCCGAGCAGACGGAACCCCGGCACGACGGCGAGCGTGGGCACGAGCGCGACGAGCGATCCCCAGACGAAGGTACGTGCCGTCGTGTTCGACGCGGGCTCGAGCGTCGCGAGCGCTCGCCGGATCGGCACGACCACCGCGATCGCCGTGGTGATCACGACGGCGGCGAGGGCCCATCGCTCCCAACCATTCCAGGCGAACGAGCCGAGCGTGAGCCAGCTGTCCGCGAGCAGCGCGACGGTCCGGTATGGCGCCGACTGGAAGAAGGCCCCGGGCTGATGGAACGGATCCGAGTAGAAGCCCGATCCGACGACCCCGTAACGGAGGGCCGAGCGAGCGACCAGGTAGCTGACCGCGGGGACGACGAAGGGGAGCGTCCCGGCGACGTGCGCACCGAGCGAGCTGCCGCGGCGGCGAACCGCGAGCTCGAGCGCGAGCACGTAACCGCCGAACGCGAGCGCGTACTCTCCGCCGGCGAGGATCGCGAGCGTGAAGAAGACCGTCGCCGTCGAGGCGTCGACATATTTGGGGGACTTGCGCCCCCCAAGCCCCCCCAAAGCCTCCGGCGCTCCGCTTCGCTCCGCGCCGTCGACAAACCTCGCTCGCGGCGAAGTCGAGGAGGGCTCGACGCGAAACCGTAGCTGGCGGGAGAGCGCGAGCCCGCCGAACGCGAGCGCGACGAGGATCTCGCTGTTCGCGACCCACGCGAGTGGCAGCGCGTGGCATGGCGAGAGCGCGAAGATCGCCGTCGCGATGAGCGCGACACGTTCGGTGAAGAAACGGCGATAGAGCGCCCGGACGGCGAGCACCGCCAGAGCCCACCATGCGAAGGAGTGGAGGTGCATCGGCAGAGCGGCGTGTGAGAACGCCGCGTGCTGGGCCCAGAGGAGTGCGCTCGAGAGCGGGCGGAAGAATCGGATCGTGAGCCGGGGATCCGCCCACCACGGGACGAGCCCGCGGTCGAAGAGGAGGGCGCGGTCTCCGTCGTCGACGAAGTCGTACAGATCGAAAGGGCCACGCGTGCCCGGGAACGTCCCCTCCACCATCGCGGCGTGGAGGTAGTCGTCGAGGAAGAGCGGCGCTCGGATCGCCGGGTAGAAGACGAACAGGCCGAGCAGGAGGACGAGCGGGAGCCCGAGCCTCCGTCCCTTGAGCGTCTCAGTTTTGCTCGAAATGCGCACGCATGCCCCTCGCGTCGGGCGTCCGGAAGCCTCCTTCGGCACGCGGAAGATGGCGAGATGTTTGTTTCACGGCACGATCGTCCATCCGAAACGAGTGAGGAGGTGACTCGATCTTCGCCGGTGGTGCGTCCGCATGGGACGCGGAGGAGCCCTACCCAAGGCGAGCTCGACAGTGCATAACCGTCGGGTCGTGCGCGGAGCAACCCCCACCATCATCGTCCTTTCGGTCTCGGCCATCGTCAGCGCGGTCGCCTGCGCGTCGAGCGAAGAGGTGCCGGCCAACCCCGAGACGCAGCAGGAGACCCAGGAGCCGACGGCGAAGCTTCCGCCGCCGACGTCGGGCTCCGATGCAGCGCCGCCGCCGCCGGCGCCGAAGCAGTGCGTCGCTTCGTGCAAGTCCGACAGCGAGTGCGCGAACAGCTGTCCCGTGCCGGCAACGGGCGCGAGCTGCTGCGACGTCGCCACTCGCACCTGCTTCACGAACGCGACGAACACGTGCCCGAAGCCGCCCGAGGACGACGCGGGCACGCCGCCGGCCTACTGAGGACGTACGGCGCTCCCTCGAGGGCGCTTCCTCCGTTGCGCCCGTCGCGCCCTTACGAGGCGCGCGCTTCCGGAGTCAGAAGTGCGCCTTCGTCTTTCGCGCGGCGTCGCGGTCGCGATCGCGTGAACGCTCCTTCGCCTTGTTCTTGCGGCGGCGGTCGCGAGCGGCGCCTTCTTCCGTGCCCTTGATCGACGCGAGCGGCCAGAGCGTGTGCTCGATGCGTGCGAGGCCTGCGGCCACCACCGCGGAGACGACCTCTTCGGCGCTCTTGTAACACTGGCCCGACTCGTCGAGCGGCACGCGCCCGTCGAGGTTCACGAGGATGTGGTCGCGGCGGTATTGCTCGTCGACCTTGTGTTGATCGAGCTGGCGCATCGCCTCGCCTCGCGAGAGCCGCCGGCCTGCGCCGTGGTTCACGGAGAAGCCGCTCTTGTAGGCGCCCGCCTCGGGCATGAGGATGTAGCTGTAGTCGCGGTTCGAGCCGGGGATGAGGACCGGGTGGCCCGTCTTCTCCCAGATCGTGCCCGCGAGCGCGGGATGTCCGCCCGGAAACGCGCGCGTCGCGCCCTTGCGGTGCACCCA
>JAFAER010000140.1 GCA_023423895.1 Pseudomonadota bacterium | reverse complement strand
TTCGACTTCCGGCGGGGCACCGGCGAGGGCGGCACCGTGCGTGGCGATCCGAACGCGTCCTTCGTCGTCGGCGGTGGCGGCGATCGCGGCGGGTTCTCCGGGGTCGTCCCGAACCAGCACAACGTGCGCCGCGGCGACACGCTCTGGGGCATCTGCGGCTATTACTTCCAGAACCCGTACCAGTGGCCGCGGATCTGGTCGTACAACCCGCAGATCCAGAACCCGCACTGGATCTACCCAGGCGACCAGGTGAAGCTCCGGCAGGGCGGCGCTGCCGTTGCCGCCTTCCCCGTGGGCAACGGCGGCCAGCAGAACATCACGGACCGCCGGCGTCAGGTCCCGCCCGCCCCGATCGTCCTCCGCAACCAGGGCTTCATCGAGGACGACTCGAGCAACTGGGGCGAGATCACTGGCGCACGCGAGGACAAGATCTTCCTCACCGACTTCGACGAGGTCTATCTCCGCATCGGCGGCGACCGCGACGTGAAGATCGGCCAGGAGCTGACGGTCTACAGGCCGATCAAGTCGTCGCCCGGAGGGCGCCTCATCGAGATCCAGGGCACGGTCAAGGTCGACCAGTGGAACGCGAAGGACCGCATCGCGCGTGCCCGCATCACCGAGACGCTCGACACGATCGAGCGCGGCGCTCGCGTGGGCCCCGTCATGCGGAAGTTCGAGGTCGTGCCGCCGGCGCGCAACGACAAGGACGTCGAGGCGTCGATCATCTCGAGCATCCACCCGCACAATTTCTACGGGCAGAACCAGGTCGTCTTCCTCGACAAGGGAGACGAGGACGGTCTGAAGCCGGGCAATCGCCTCTTCGTCATCCGCAAAGGCGACGGCTTCCACAAGACGCAGCCGACCGGCAGCGCAGCGAAGCGCATCGCGATCGAAGACCCGTCTCCCGCCGCCACGGAGAACATCACCAAGCCCCGGAGTGACTCGGCGCTCCCCGAAGAGGTCCTCGCGGAGCTGCGCGTGATCCACGTGAAGAAGGGCTCGTCGATGGCGCTCGTCACGACGTCGCGTCGCGAGATCGAGCTCGGCGACAAAGCCTTTGCGCGCAAGGGGTACTGACAGCGAGCCCGAGCTCCGGCGTCGACCGGAGCCCGGGCGTCAGGCCTACTCTGCGGCGGACTCGACGGTGGGGGCGCTCACGTGTGACGCGTCGCTCGGGTCCGCGTCGTCGTCCGCGCGCCGCGGCTTGCGGAAGCGATCGCGCAGCGTCTCGAAGCCGACGTAGAGGACGGGGATCAGGTAGAGGTTCACGAGCGTCGAGACCACCATCCCGAACACGACCGCCGTCCCGAGCGAGTGGCGCGCGGCCTGGCCGGCGCCCGTCGCCACGACGAGCGGGAAGATGCCGAGGATGAACGCGAGCGACGTCATCAGGATGGGGCGAAGGCGCGTCTCGGCTGCTTCGCGCGCCGCCTCGACGACCGATCGACCGCGCTCGCGAAGCTGATTGGCGAACTCGACGATGAGGATCGCGTTCTTGCTCGCGAGCCCGACGAGCATGAGCAGGCCGACCTGGCAGAACACGTCGTTCTCCAGACCGCGGACGAGCTGCCCGAGCAGCGCCCCGAGGATCGCGACGGGGACGCCGAGCAGGACGATGAACGGCAGCGCGAAGCTCTCGTATTGCGCAGCGAGCACGAGGAACACGACGAGCAGGCCGAGGCCGAAGATGATCGCCGTCTGCGAGCCGGCTTCACGCTCCTCGCGCGAGAGACCGGACCACTCGAACGACACCCCGCCGGGGAGCTGCTCCTTGGCGAGCTTCTCCATGCTCGCCATCGCCTGGCCGGTGCTTCGCCCCTTGGCAGGTGCGCCGACGATCTCGGCCGAGCGATAGAGGTTGTAGTGGTTGATGACCTGGGGCGCGACGGCCTCGCGGACCGTCACCAGGCTCGCCAGCGGCACCATCTCGCCGCTGTCGGAGCGGACGTACAGCTCCTTGATGTTGCGCGGCTCGGAGCGGAACTTCGCGTCGGCCTGCACGTAGACGCGGTACGACCGGTTCGAGAAGTCGAAGTCGTTCACGTATTGCGACCCCATGTAGACGGAGAGCGTCGCGAAGACCTCCTCGAGGCGGACGTGCAGCGCCTTCACCTTCTCGCGGTCGACCTCGACGACGAGCTGCGGATCGTTTGCGGTGAACGTCGAGAAGAGGCCCGAGAGCTCCTTCGGCTGCGAGTTTCCGCTCCCGACGATCGACCAGGTGGCCCCGGCGAGCTCCTGGATGGGGACGCCCGACTTGTCGAGGATCTCGAACTGGAAGCCGCCGTAGTCGCCGACGCCCTGGATGGGCGGCGGAGCGAACGGCAGGACGAAGCCGTCTTCGATCCCCATGAGCGGGCCGCGGACGCGGTCGATCACCGCCGGTGCGCCGTGGGCCTTGCCCTTGCGCTCGGCGTAGGGCTTGAGCGGCACGAAGACGATGCCCTTGTTCGGCGCGTTGCCCGCGAAGCTGAAGCCGCTGAGCGAGAACGTGTTCAGCACCTCGGGCTGCGCCTTGAGGATGGCTTCGACCTTCTTCGCGACATCGCTCGTGGCGTCGACCGACGCACCCTCGGGTGTCTGCACCGCGACGATGAAGTAGCCCTGGTCTTCTTCGGGGACGAAGCCCGCTGGCACCTTCTTGCTCACGGCGTAGGTCGCGACGAGCGCGAGGACGAACACCCCGGCGGCGACGAGTCGGAAGCGAAGCGTCGCGGCGACCGTCGCGGCATAGCGGCGGCGTAGACCGTCGAGGAAGCGCTCCACGGTCGCGAAAAACCTACCTGGCGTCGTGTGCCGCTCGAGCAGGATGGCGCAAAGCGCCGGTGTGAGCGTGAGCGCGTTGAAGGCCGAGATGCCGACGGAGATCGCGATCGTGAGCGAGAACTGCTTGTAGATGCGTCCCGTCGTACCGGGGAAGAACGCGACCGGAACGAAGACCGCGATGAGGACGAGCGAGGTCGCGATGACGGCGCCGGCCACCTCGCCCATCGCTGCACCTGCCGCCTTGCGTGGGCTCATGCCCTTCTCGCGGATGAAGCGCTCGATGTTCTCGATGACGACGATGGCGTCGTCGACGACGAGGCCCGTCGCGAGCGTGATCCCGAAGAGCGTCAGCGTGTTGATGCTGAAGCCGAGCATCTTCACGAAGGCGAAGGTGCCTATGAGCGAGACCGGGATCGTGATCGCCGGGATGATCGTGCTCCGCATCGAGCCGAGGAAGAGGAAGATGACGAGGACGACGAGCACGATCGCTTCGCCTAGCGTCTCGAGCACCTCGTGCACCGAGTCGCGGACGAACGGCGTCGTGTCGAACGCGACCTCGTACTTCAGGCCCGGCGGGAAGCTCTTCGAGAGCTCGGCGAGCTCCGCTTTCGCGCGGTCGCCGACGTCGAGGGCGTTGGCGGTCGGGAGCTGCAGGACGCCGATGCCCACGGCCGGCTTGCCGTTGTGGCGCGTGATCGTCGAGTAGTCCTCGGCGCCGAGCTCGGCGCGGCCGATGTCCTTCAGCTGTACGAGGGAGCCGTCGGCGCCGCTCTTCAGGACGATGCGCTCGAACTCCTCGGCGTTCGCGAGCCGCCCCGAGGCGCGGACGCTGAGCTGGTAGGTCTGACCCGGCGGGGCTGGCTGCTGCCCGATCTGGCCGGCGGCGACCTGGACGTTCTGCTCCTGCAGCGCGCGGACGACGTCGGAGGCCGTGAGCTTCCGCGCGGCGAGACGCACCGGATCGAGCCAGATGCGCATCGAGTATTTCCGTTCGCCGAACAGGACGACATCGCCCATGCCCTCGACGCGCTTCAGGCCGTCGACGATGTAGCGGTCGGCGTAGTTGCTGATGAAGACCGGGTCGTATTCGTCGTGCTCCGCGAAGAGCGCGAACGCGAGGACGAACGAGCTCGAGTTCTTCTTCACGGTCACACCGGTGACCTTCACCTCGTTCGGCAAACGACCGAGCGCCTGTTGCACCCGGTTCTGGACGTCGACCGCCGCGAGGTCGGGATCGCGGCCGACCTCGAACGTGACGACGATGGTCGAGAGCCCGTTGTTGGTGCTCGTCGACGTGATGTACTTCATCCCCTCGACGCCGTTGATCTGCTGTTCGAGGGGCGTCGTCACCGCGGACTCGACGACCTCGGCGCTCGCGCCGTTGTACATCGCGGCGACGGTGACCTGAGGCGGCGCGAGCTGCGGGTACTGGGCGATGGGAAGAGACGGGATGCTGATCGCGCCCGCGAGCACGATGAGCAGCGAGCAAACGGCCGCCAGGACGGGCCTTCGCAGGAAGAACTCTACGAACACGATGCCTCCTCGAGGACGCTGCCCCTGCCTCCCACGCTCGGTGTGGGGAAGAGGGCAGCTCCTCGCTTTCGAGAGGAGCGCGCGGAGCCCTGGACGACGGTGTCAGGGCTTCTCGACGGCGACGCGCGCTCCGTTCCGCAACTTTTGGATGCCCGCGGACACGACCCGGTCGCCCGCTTTCAGTCCTTCCTTCACGATCACGTCGCTTCCCTGGACCGCGCCGACCTTCACGGGCACCTGCGCGGCCCTCGGCGGATTGCCGTCCTCGACGACGTACGCGAACGACTGCCCGTTCAGGCGCGTGAGGCTGGTCAGCGGAACGCGCAGCCCCGGCTCGTTCGACCACACGATGCGCGCGCGCAGGAACTGCAGCGCACGGAGATCACCCCGCTTCTCTTCGAGCTCCACCTTCACGAGGACCGACTGTGTCGTCGGATCGATGCGCGGCGAGACGAACGTGACCTTGCCGTGGTCGATGACGCTCGACGCACTGTCGAGCACCTTCACCTCGAGGCCGGTCTGCAGACGAGGCGCGTCTTCGACGGGCACCGAGACGTACGCCTCCAGCGTGCTCTCCGGATCGTCGACGGTCGTGAGGAGCGTCGCCGGCGTGACGAGATCGCCCACCTTCACGGGCACGTCGCCGACGACGCCGGTGAACGGCGCGCCGACGCGGTAGTACTGCAGCTCGACGCTCTGCGCCTGCGCAACGGCCTGCGACTGCAGGAGGCTCTTCTCGGCGCTCCCGATCCCTGCGCGTGCCGCTGCGATCTGCCGATCGGCCGCGGTGAGCTCGGCGCGCGCGGCGTCGAGCGTAGCGTTCGCTTGATCCTCGGCCTGCTGCGCCACCGCGCCGGTTCGGCGGAGCTCGATCGTTCGCCGGTGGTCTTCTTCCGCGAGCTTCAGCGCCGCCGCGCGTCCGGCGCGGGCCGCTTCGAGCTGCGCGAGGGTCGCCTTTCCGCGTTCGAGCTCCGCGGCCGCGATTCCCGACGCCGCAAGCGCGCTGTTCGTCGTCGCTTGCTGGCGCTTCGGATCGATCTGCACGAGGAGGGATCCTTCCGTCACCGCGTCTCCCGGCTTCGCCGAGATGCGCGCGACGTACCCCTCGACCTGCGGCCGGATCTCCACCGACCGACGCGACCGGATCGTCGCGATGTACTCCGAGTACTCCTCGATGCTCTCGAGCGAGAGCGCCGTCGCCTTCACCGGGACCGCGCCCTCTTCTTGTGCAGCATGGCCTTCGCTGCATCCAGCGAGCACCGCGAGGGTGGCTGCGAACACGGCTCCCGAAACCCCGATCCTGAACACGCTCACTGGCTGAGTGCCTTTCTGCGCGATGACGCCGCGCCACGCGCCGCCCGTGCCCCCTTTGCCCCTTGGGCCGTTGACCACGGCATGCGGCCCCTCGTGACCCCGGCTCAGGGTAGGTAGTTACTTGAGACTGTCAATGATCGAAAAGGTCATTAATCGATCTTCCAAAATGACCCGGTGGTCAGAATGCGGGGGGCGGCCGTAAGATGAGAGGCGTGAAGAAGCAGGCGTCGACCAAGAAGGAGCCCCGCCCCCCCCGCAGCGCGAAGTCGGTGTCGAAGGCGGAATGCAGGACGGTGCGTGAGCGCGCGGTCTGGACGGCGATGCACGCGTTCGTGACCGCGCGGCCCGAGGCGTACATCAAGGAGTGCGGCGACTTCAGCCTGACGGCGCCACAAGCGGCGCTGCTTCGCGTGATGGATCCGGAACGTCCTTCACCGATGTCGTCGCTCGCAACCGCGCTCGCGTGTCACGCATCGAACGTCACCGGGCTCGTCGATCGACTCGAGGAGCAAGGGCTCGTCACGCGAAGGCCCTCGGAGGAAGATCGTCGCGTCAAACACATCTGTCTCACGCCGAAGGGGACGAAGGTCCGCGACAGCCTCTGCTCGGAGCTGTTCGCTCCGCCTCCGGAGCTCGCGCGTCTCGGCGACGACGAGCTGGGCGCCCTCGAGAAGCTCCTCCAGAAGATCGAGGTCACGCGCCCCTGAGCCGTGACGCTCAAGGACGTGCCTGGCACGGCTCCTGTAACGCAGGGAGTCATGGATACCGATCAGATCAAGGAAGAGGTCGACAAGAACATCCAGCGGCTCGAAACGCTTCGTGACGAAGTGAAGGTCCGGCTCCACCTGGCGTCGCTCGACGCGAGGAAAGAATGGGACGAGACCCTGTCGCCGAAGCTCCTCGAAATGGAGCAGACCGCGAAGAACATCACGGAGTCGGGCAAGAGCACGGCCAAGGAGCTCGTCGCGAAGCTGGAGGACTTCCTCTCTCGCCTGCGTGACAAGGAGCCCCACTCGACACACTGAGTGTGCGTGCGCGATCTCGAGCTCGGGCGTGCGCGTCGCGCGTGGACGCACCGAGCTCGAGAGGCTGGGGCAGGGATCTCGGCAGCTCCGCTCGAGCGGCGCGAGATCCCGTCATCTCGTCATCTCGTCATCTCGTCAGGGGAGGAGCGCCACCACGCGCTCCTCCGGTTCGGGCTCCGCCGCTTCGCGGTACATGACCTCGCGCGCGGGCTCTGCGACGCGCACGAGCACCGATCCGCACGCGTCCGGATGAACGCCGTGGATCATCGGCAGAACGTCTTCCGGGGTCGAGCGGCCATCGCGCGTGGCGATCCGGAACGTGCCGTTCGTTCCCGTGAGCGCCGTCTCCAGGAAACGCGCGCGTCGGACCGAGCGCGCCGCCGCGACGCCGATGAGCAACGCGCCGATGACGAGCGGGCAGACCCAGAGCGTCGTGAGGAGCGTGCCCTCGAGCTGCGTGACTCGAACGTACGGCAATCCGAGCGTCTGCGAGAGCACGCCGAGGTGTGCGGCCCCGACGAAGAGCAGCCACGCTCCTCCGAACGCGAGGACGCGATCGACACCTGCGTGCGACGGCAGCTCACGCGTCCGGGCGACCGTCGCCGGGACGATCGTGTACGCGAGGCCGAGCGCGCCGCCGAACGGGATCGCCAGGACGACGGACGCGAGCGCGAATCCGAGGAACATGCCGAATACGTTGTCGTGGTGACCTCCGCGGCTCGCGACGACGATGAAGAGAGGCGCGAGGAGCCCGCCGCAGAAGAGGGCGTGGATGATCCCGGCGCTCATCGTCCGGTTCAGGGCCTTTGCCGGTGAAGGCGCCCGGCAGACCCAGTGCGCGAGCCGTGTGCTCAGGGCGATGCTGGTCAGGAGCAGGAACAGGCGTTCGACGAGCCCGCCCGGGACCCATGCCGTCAGGAGCGCCGTCGTCGTCGCCGCGCCGAAGGCGACGATCACGGTCGCCACACGTGTCGCGGTCATCCACATCGGCCAGGCAAGCGGGAGGCGCTCGAGGACTTCGTGACCTCGCTTCCGTACGCTCGCGACCATCGCTGTCCATCATGACCCGCGGGTCGACGTCGTCAACGAGGTGGTCGCGTGTGGCGATTTCGCGCGTCGCTCGCGGCGCCGGCGATCAGTCGTAACGCTCGCTGTGGACCTGCTTGCGCTCGACGCCCATCTGCTTGCGGAGCAGGTCACGCACCGAGCCGACCATGCGCTCGAGCCCGCAGATGTACGCGTGCGGGGCGCCGGCGTTCCTCGACTCGAGGTCGCGCCACAGCTCTTCGACGTGCGTCTGCACGTACCCGCGCCGCTTCGCCCAGTCTTCGGGCGCGCGCGACAGCGAAAATTCGAGGCGGAAGTTCGGATGGCGCTCCGCGAGGGACTCGAGCTCCTCGACGTAGAGTCGGTCCTCGACGTTCCGCACGCCGAAGAGCAGCGTCATCGGCGAATCGTCGCCGTGCGCGAGCGCGTCGAGGATCATGCTGCGGAGCGGGGTGACGCCCGTACCGGTCCCGATGAACAGGGAAGGGTGGTCGGGGCCCCGCGGGCGCGTGAAGAAGCCCTGCGGTCCGATCGCGCGGACGGTGCCGCCTTCTTCGAGCGCGTGGAGGAAGGTCGAGCCGGGGCCACCCTCGACCTTGGTCACCGCGATCGCCAGTCCGGGGGATCCGTCGGGAGCCGATGCGATCGAGTAGGCGCGGCGCCCTTCGCCGTCCGGAAGCGGGAGGACGAGGCTGACCCACTGACCGGCTTGGAAATCGAATGCCGTGCCGTCGAGCCGTTCGAAATGCAGCTCACGGACGTTCGGGGAGAGCATCCGCGAACGCGCGAGACGCACATCGAAGGTCGGAGGCGGAGGCATCGTCCCGGCGCGTATAGCGCCTCGGTCCGGGCGGGTCCATGGGCTCCCCCCGCAGGGACCGGTCAATGAGCGCGAGCGGCGCCGAGCCCGGGGCCGTTCTGGCCGTGCGGTACGAGGCTCTCGACCCGGTATGCGAACGCGGCCTTCACCCGCGACGAGGCGCGGAAGACGAGGTCCATCCGCATCAGCGCATCGAGCGCCTGCTGCGTCGACATCCCGCGCTCCTGCGCCGCAACGAGCACGTCGAGCGCGGGCTCGAGGGCGTCGGCCGCATGATGGTAGGCGCCGGGCAGAAGGACGAGGTCGGGGCCCGACGGGCTCGCCGTCACGCGGGCATCCATCGCACCTTCGGCGTGCTCGAGGGTCAACGCCTGAGTTTCATCGATGTGCCGGACCAGAAGCTCGGCCCCGGACCAGACGTCGACGAGGCAAGCTCCGCGGTCGTCGACCTCTTCGACGATGAAGAATCCCCGATGCGATCGCTCGAGCAGGGGCGCGACGGTACGGGCGCGTTCGTCGAGATGCGCTGCGGCGAGGGAGGCAAAGCCCTGCGTCGTCAGGGCGTCGTCCCAGAACGCTCGAGCTCGTGACTCGAACCAGGGGTCCTCCGGGCCGAACGCTCCCGTTCGACGCTGGAAGTCCTTGCGCATCCGCGTCGCGTGTTCCCCGAGATTTCCCGAATCTCCGAGGCTGACGATGCCCTCGTACGCTGCAGCCAGGTCCAGCGGCGTGGTATCGTGAAGACGCTTTCCGAGAGCTCCCCCGTCCGAAGCCGTCCTCAGGTCGGCGTCGTTTTCTCTGGTTCGTCGTCGCATGCGAAACCGAGTCTTCTTCCCGCAGGCATGTCTCGATCAGTGGGGGGTCGAAGGCAAGATCGAACTCACGCCGACGGAGCTCGTCATCCTGGCCGAGGGCCGGCGCTACGAGATCTCCGAGGTCGTCCGCGTGGTCGTGGAGGTCACAGGGGCCGAAGATCCCCACGGCATCGTTGGGAAAGTGAAGTCCAAGGCCGAGCTCGAGGCCATGGGCGCCGAGATCCTCGAAAACTCGATGATCGTCGGCGACAACGCCTACGACGTCGTGCCGGGCTGGGCGGGAACGCCGTCGACGCCGTTCGAAGACCATCTCCTGTCACCGGAGCGCATGATCGCGCTGGGCGGTCGTGCGCCGGCCGCGGGGCCGAGCAGCGAAGAGGACATGCTCGCGCGCTTCGCGGGCGGAACGTTCTAGAGGGGGAACCGTGAACGAGACCGTAGCGGAGACACTCTTCTATCTGACCGCGGCAGTGTACGCGGCCGCTTCGGTGCTCTTTCTCCGGTTCCTCGCCCGCGGAAAGGGTGACGTCGGCGTTCTCGGGCCGCGCCTCGTCGGCGTCGGCGCGGCGCTGCATGCAGTCCACATCGTCGTCGCGTCACTGGTGCTCCGCGTCTGTCCCGTCGAAGGCATCCACTTCCCCATGAGCGTCGCCGCGATGGCGATGTGCGCGGCGTACGTGCTGGCGCGCAGACGTCTCAAGGTGGAGGTCGCCGGTGCGTTCATCGCGCCGCTCGCGCTGACGTCCCTGCTCGCGTCCCGCTTCGTCGGGGGCGGCGCAGAGCCGGGAGCGCGGATCAAGAGCGCGATCTTGCCGTTCCACGTCACGACCAACCTCTTCGGGGTCGCGCTGTTCACGCTCGCCTCGTCCGCAGCGACGCTCTACCTGATCCAGGAACACCTGCTGAAGAAGAAGCGCATCGACGGGGTCTTCCGCAGGCTCCCGCCGCTCGACGTGCTCGACCGCGCCGAGCATCGCTTCTTGCTCGCCGGCTTCCCGCTGCTCACGATCGGCATCATCACCGGTACGCTCTGGGCGCGGCGGGTCGAGATGGGCGCGCCCGGCGAGGTGCTGCGCGCGGTCTTCGGTTACGTGACGTGGCTCGTCATCGCAGCGGTCCTGTTCCTTCGCGCAGCCGCCGGCTGGCGTGGCCGGCGCGCAGCCTATGGGACGATCGCCGGCTTCGGCTTCGCGGTCGCCGTCCTCATGCTCTACCTCCTACGCTCGCCGTCACCGAGCCCGGTCACCGCATCGTTGCACGACGTGCCGAGCGGGACGCCTGCGGGGCACGTCGCTCCATGAGCTTACCCGTCGTCGTCATCGGGCTCTCGCACAAGACCGCGCCAGTCGAGGTGCGCGAGCGGTTCGCGAGCAGCGCGGACGTCCTTCCGCAGGTCCTCTCGCGCCTGGCCGCCCGCGCCGAGCTCGACGAAGCGATGTTTCTCTCGACGTGCAACCGCGTCGAGGTCATCGGCCTGCCGAAGCTCGACGGCACGAGCGAACAGGCGGCGCGCCTCGCCTCGCACGCGATCCGGGAGACGTTGCGCGACCACATCGGCGCGTCGAACGTCGAGGAGCTGCGCTCGTACCTCTACGAGCGCACGGGCGAGGACGCGGTCCGTCACGTCTTCCGCGTCGCCGCGAGCCTCGACTCCATGGTGCTCGGCGAGCCGCAGATCCTCGGCCAGGTCAAGGACGCCTACGACGCTGCCGTCGCCGCCGGCGCGCTTCGGAGCCACCTCTCGCGCTGCGTGAGCCGCGCGTTCTCCGTGGCCAAGCGCGTCCGGACCGAGACGCAGCTCGGCGCGGGCACGGTCAGCATCTCCAGCGTCGCCGTCGATCTCGCGAAGCGAATCTTCGGCGACCTGTCGGACCGCACCGTCCTGCTCGTCGGCGCCGGCGAGATGGCCGAGGCCGCCGCCAAGAGCCTCGGCCAACAGGCGAGGGCGATCCGCATCTGCAATCGAAGCTTCGAGCGCGCCGCGAGCCTCGCCTCGCACTTCAACGCTACGGCTGCTCCCATCGAGCAGCTCGAGGAAGAGCTCGTCATGTCCGACGTCGTGGTCGCCTCGACGTCGAGCAAGACGTTCGTCATCACGCGCGATCTCGTGAAGCGCGTGATGAAGCGCCGTAAGGGCCGCACGCTCTTCTTCGTGGACATCGCCGTTCCGCGCAACGTCGACCCGACGATTCACACGCACGTCGACAACGCCTATGTCTACGACGTCGACGATCTCCAGAGCGAGGTCGCCGAGAACATGAAGTCACGGCAGGCGGAGGTCGCCGCAGCGGAGAAGATCGTCGACGCCGAGCTGAGGGAGTGGCTCAAGTGGGCGCGCGCCTTGAACGTGAATCCGACGATCGTCGCGCTTCGCGCCAAGACAAAAGGCGTCCTGGTGGCCGAGCTGGAGCGGAGCCTCGGGACCCGCCTCAAGCACCTCGGCGAGTCGGACCGCGCAGCGCTCATCCAGATGATCGAGAGCGCGACGAACAAGCTGCTCCACGCTCCGACCACGCGCCTGAAGCAGGCCGCCGGAGCGAGCGACGGCAACGACCTCGTGCGCGCGGCGCGGCACCTGTTCGACCTGCCGGCGTCTTCGGGGGCGACGTCGTCCGATCCGATGCTGCGTGCCGCCGTCGCCGGACCACCGCCGGAGGTCACCTCCGCTCCGCAGCTCGCCTCGGCCGCCGAAGAGAGCGAAGAGCTCCTCCCGCACTGACGACGAGCTCGTCGCGGGCGCCGAAAGACGACCGCCGCGCTTCGTCTGTCGAACATCGGCGCGGGTCGGAGGTTATGATGCCGGACCGATGCCGCGCCTCGTGTACGCCACTCGCCGCTCCGCCCTTGCTCTCGCGCAGTGCCGCGCGTTCGTTGCGCGCCTGAAGGCCGCGCATCCCGACCTCGAGCTCGTCGAGGAGCAGGTGGTCACCACCGGCGACAAGATCCAGGACCGACCGCTCTCCGAGGTGGGCGGCAAAGGCCTGTTCGTGAAGGAGATCGAAGAAGCGCTCCTCGAACGCCGCGCCGACATCGCCGTGCACTCCATCAAGGACGTGCCGGCGATGTTGCCGGACGGCCTCGCGATCACATGCATTCCGGCGCGTGAAGACCCTCGCGACGTGCTCGTCGCGCCCCGGCACGGCAAGCTCGCGGACCTGCCGGAGGGCGCCAAGATCGGAACCAGCAGCCTCCGTCGTGCTGCGAACCTCCTCGCGATACGTCCCGATCTGCAGATCGTCCCGCTGCGTGGGAACGTCGACACGCGCCTTCGCAAGGTCGACGCCGGTGAGGCGGACGCGATCGTCCTCGCGCGCGCGGGCCTGGTGCGGCTCGGTCTCGAGGCGCGCGCGACCGAGATCCTGTCGCCCGACGTCAGCCTGCCCGCGGTGGGACAGGGGGCGCTCGGCATCGAATCCCGCATCGACGACGAAGAGACCCGCGCGCGGCTCGCGACTCTCGCGGACGACACGACGAGCCGGTGCGTTCATGCCGAGCGCGGCGTTCTCGCGGCCCTGGGCGCGGACTGCAAGACGCCGATGGGCGCGTTTGCGGAGCGCATCGAGAAGGACGGCGTCGTCTCGATGCGCCTCCGGGCGTTCATCGTCGAACCGGAGCAGGGGGCTGAGGGCGGGAAGGGCGCCGGCCAGATCGAGCGCCAGGACGAGACGATCCCCTGGCCGGCGACCGACGCGGAGGCGCTTGCCTTCGGCACGAAGGTAGGCCTCTTTTTCCAGGGCTGATGCCGCTCGCGGGCGCCGCCGCTCGGCGCAGGACGGGGGCCCGAGGAAGAGCGGTCGCACCCTGCTGCGGAGGGTTGCCTCCCGGCCGCGCTCGACTATGCTGCGGGACCCATGCGTCGTGTGGTTCTTGCGCTGATCGCCATGGCCCTTCTCGCGCTGCTCCCGCGCGAGGCCTTTGCGAAGGGCGCATCGATCGGTGACCCGCTGCGCATCCAGGTGAAGGGCGCTCCGGACGCCTACTACTACAAGCCGCAGGGACGCGGGCAGAAGCCCGTCATCATGTACCTCCACGGCCGCGGCGGGAACCCGGCCGAGGACTGCCGCAAGTGGGCGCGCGTCGCGACCCAGTTCGGCTGGGTCGTCTGTCCGTCGGGATCGGGGACGACCGAGTCGGGCGGACGGACCTGGACGAACGGCACCGTCGACGCGCAGCGCGTGATCGACGCGACGATCAACGCGCTCCGCGAGAAGTACAAGTCGAAGGTCCAGCGCCGCGGCAACGTCCTCGTCGGCTTCAGCGAGGGGGCGTGGGTCGCGATGAACGTCGGTCTGAAGGACCAGCGCACGTGGAACCGCTGGCTCATCCTCGGCGCGAGCGACGCGTACTGGGGCGACGTCACCGAGGCGCTCGACAAGGACAAGCGCAAGGTGCAGCGGGTGTACCTCCTCACCGGCGAGAACGACGGCGTGGCGCAGAACACGGTCCGCGTCGGCGACACCTTGAAGAAGGTGAAGGTCCCGGTGAAGGTGAAGCTCGTGCCGGGCATGGGGCACGAGGTGCCGAGTGACCGCATGGTGAGCACGTATCGAAGGCCACTGGCCTGGCTCATCAACGCGCCCTGAGCGACTTCCCTCGTTCGTAGGGAGCCGTCCGCCGACGTTGCAGACGTGAAAGGTCTCGTGCGCGCGCGTTCGGTGCGGCACGGCGCGTGTGATCGGTCGGCGCTCGTGTGCTAGGACTCGGCGCGATGCAGCCCTCCGCCTCGTTCCGCCCACCGCTCGTCCTGGGAATCGCGGGGGGCTCCGGATCGGGCAAGAGCACCATCGCGCGGGCCGTCCTCGAGGCGCTTCCTCCGGGCCGCGGGGTCATGCTCCAGCAGGATCACTACTACCGGTCGCAGTCGCACCTGCCCGAGGCGGAGCGGGCGAGCGTCAACTACGACCATCCGGACGCGCTCGAGCTCGACCTGCTCTCGCAACACCTCGATGCGCTCCGGACGGGCCACTCGATCGAGCGTCCCACCTATGACTTCACGATCCACGACCGCCTGAAGACCGGCGTCCACGTCGAGCCGGCGGCGATCATCGTCGTGGAAGGCATTCTCGTGCTCGCGGACGAGCGGCTGAGGTCGCGCTTCGAGGTGAAGCTCTACGTGGACACGGACCCCGATATTCGCGTGATGCGCCGGATCCGGAGGGACCTCGAGCATCGCGGGCGCACCTTCGCCCAGGTCCGAAAGCAGTACTACGAGTCGGTGAGGCCGATGCACCTCGCTTTCGTCGAGCCCTCGAAGCGCTTCGCCGACATCGTCATCCCCGAAGGGGGCCAGAACCGCGTAGCCCTCGATTTCCTCCTCAGTTTCGTTCGTCAAAGGGCGGCGGAGGCCGGCTAGAATAGGGGCTCACTCCGTGAGCGCCCAAGGCACGTCCAAGATGAAGGTCGTCGACCTGCTCCATCGAGCGCAGGTCCTGCAGCGGCCTCAGTACGAGCGCGCCGTCGCGCTCCTCCACGCGACGCACGAGCGCGCGGAGGACGTGCTGATCGACAACGAGATCCTGAGCGAAGCCGATTTGCTCAAGGCGCTCTCGGGCATCTACCGCACGCACTTCGTCTCTGCGGAGAAGCTCGCCAAGGCCGACATCCCGCGTGCGACGGTGCAGATGATCCCTCGCCGGGTCGCGGAGACGCTCGGTGTCTTTCCGGTCCTCTTCGATCGGCAGACGAGCGTGCTCAGCGTCGTCACACCGGATCCGGACAACGCGGACATGCTCCGCGAGGTGAAGCTCGTCTCCGGAGCGCGAGAGGTGAAAGCCTTCGTTGCGCGCCCGGCTGCCGTCTCGGCCGCCATCCGCAAACACCACGGCGGTGACGTGCGCGCGTTCGAGCGGTTCGAGCGCGCCGTCTCGTACGAGTTCGGACAACAGGTCCTCGCCGACGGCCGAGTGATGGGCGCGCGAGACACGTTCAAGCGCAACTCGACGATCGACGAAGACTTCGATCGCATATCGCCGCCGCCGGCGCAGCGCCGTTCACGCCCCGAAGACGACGACGACCTGATGCACGGCATCCGGCCCGGGAGCGCGCCGAACCTCCGCTCGAGCGCGCCGGACCTCGACATGCCGGTGCCGCCGCCGCTGCCTCACATGCGCGGGTCCGTGAAGCGGCCCACTGCGGACGGCGCCATGCCTCCGCCTGTCCCGCAGCCGGTTCGCCGCGAGCCGCCTTCGCCCGTTGCCGTTCGCGCGCGGGCGCCGTCGTTCGACTCGCTGCCGCCGCCCCAGGAGCCGTCCGCGCTGATGACGCGCGTGGGCGCCGAGCCGGCGGCCGAGGACCGTCCGAACGCGAACCCGTTCCAGAACGACACGACGATCGAGCTGCTCACCGTGATGGTGAGCCTCCTCGAGAACGCGCGGCAGGAGCTTCGGGGGCACTCGTCGCAGGTCGCGCGCCTTCTCCGCCGCGTCGCCGAGCGGATGAACCTCGACCAGGGGGACACGTACGCGGTCATCGTCGCAGGCCACATCCATGACCTCGGCAAGATGGGGCAGTTCCATCTCACCGCGCTCAACTGCAGCGAATACGAAGGCCATCGCCTCGCCGCTCAGAAGGCTTACGACACGCCCCTCCGGTTGCTCGAGGCGGTGCGCCTCCCGCCGGCGATCAAGAACGCCGTCTTCCACATGTACGAGCGGTTCGACGGCAAAGGGTTCCCCGACAAGCTCGTCGGCAAGGAGATCCCGCTCGGCGCGCGCCTGCTCGCCGTTGCGGACACCTATGCGGATCTGACGCAGAACCCACGCAACCCGTTCCGCAAGGTGCTCGGGCCGGCGGAGGCGATGGACGTCCTCACGAAGCACCGGGGAACGATCTTCGATCCGGGGATCCTCGATCTCTTCAAGGCGCTCGTCCTCGGCGAGGACATGAAGGCGAAGCTGCTCGCCAACCGCCATCGCGCGCTCATCATCGATCCCGATCCCGAGGAGTCGACCGTCCTCGAGCTTCGCATGGTCGAGCAGGGCTTCGACGTGAAGATCGCGCGCAGCGCCGACGCTGCGCGGAGGCTGTTCGGGATGGACGGTGTCGAGTTCGATCTCGTCGTCTGCGAGGTGGAGCTGCCGGATACCGACGGCCTCGCGTTCCTCTCCGAGGCGCGCAAGGAGGCCTGGGGACGCGATCTCGCGTGGATCGTCCACACGCAGAAGCAGGGACGTACGGAGGCGCAGCGCGCCTTCGAGCTCGGAGCGATGGACTTCGTCGCGAAGCCCGTCCAGGCAGACGTCCTCGTCGCGAAGATCAAGGCGATGCTCGAGAAGCGTGCGCAGAGCGGCAAGGGTGGCGGCGCGAAGGGCGTCAGCGGAAGCCTGCGCGAGATGGGGCTGCCCGACATCGTGCAGGTCCTCTTCCACGGTCGGAAGACGGGCAAGCTGAACGTGAAGAGCGGGGGCAGCTCCGGCGAGATCCACTTCCTCGAAGGCGCGATCGCGAACGCCGTGCTGGGCAAGCTCTCCGGCGCCGATGCGTTCTACGCGATGGTGCGCTTCCAGGACGGCGAGTTTGCGCTCGATCCGTCGTTCATCCCGCCGAAGCGGCTCGTGGCCGAGTCGGCCGAGGCGCTGCTGCTCGAGGGCATGCGCCGGATGGACGAAGGCATCTGAGCCGAGCATTGCGTTTCCGCAGCTCGGGTGCCTGACGTTCACGCCAGCGTGAGGTCAGGAGCCGAGCGCCGGCGAGCGGGCCTGCGCAGACGTCGGAGCGCTGCGCAGGCCCGGAGCGTCGATGGCGCCCCTCAGTCCTCCTCGGCCTCGGTGTAGCCGCGCGCCTTTCCGCGGAGCTTCTCCGCCAGGCGTCCACGCTGATCCTTGGTCAGCACGGGGAGCAGAGCTTCGGCGGCCCAGAGGTGCCCCTCCATCTTCCTCTTCACCATCGCCGCGACGTCCTCGGCCGGCGAGATCTCATCGAGGACGAAGCGGTCGCCCTTGAATGCCTCGAGGATCCGCGTCCAGCGCTCGCTGTGCGCCTCGTGGACGCCGAGCGCCTGGCTGATCTCTTGGAGCCCTGACAAGATTTGCTGGACCTTGCCCTTCTGCTCGTCCGTGAGACCGAGCTCACGCGCCATCTTGTCGGCAAGCTTCGTCGGATCGTGCGCTTGTCGTCGGGCCTCCCAGCGCCGCTGGAGCGCGTCGACGAACTTCGCGCGCTGGTCCTTGTCGAGGATCGAGTGGAGCTTCTCGAACGCGGCGCGATCCCCTGGATGTGCCTGCGCCTTCGCACTCGCGACGCGCTCGATTTGCGGATCGAGCGCGCACCGATCGATCTTTCCTGCCTCGACTTGATCGGCCGCGGCGTTCATCAGCTCCCGCTTCGCCTCCTTCACCGGCTTGTGTCTCTCCTCGGCTTCGGCCTTCAGCTCCTCGACCGCCTTCTGCTGTTCGGGACGGAGCTCGACCTCGTCGAGCGCGCGTTCGAACATGCGCTGCGCACCATGCTTGTCCTCCGCCGGGCTCATGATCTCTTCGGCGGGTGCAGCTGCCTGTGCGACCGCAGGCACGAACGTGAGTCCAAGCGCGATCATGACGCCCGCGCTGGCGCTGATGAGTCGTACGTTTGTTTTCATCACTGCCTCCTTCGCTGCCGGCGCGCGTGCAGTCGCTACGCCATCGACACTGAAGCTGCGTTCGGCGTGGACCGGACCGTGGCTCTAGCCACGGTCGCGTCGTCACCTGCGCGTGGCGACGACGATGCGCTCTTCGATGGCAGGCCAAGCGCTCACGAGGCCCATGCGTCGAGCGAGCTCGCTGTTCGTAGCGTCGTCGTCGACGCCGAAGCCGCTCTGCTCGAGCAGCGCGTGCATCTCGTCGGTGTGCATCAGCCCGACGAACGGCTCGCCGAGGAACCGTGCTCCGAGCGATACGGCCCGGACCATCGGATGCTCACGCCAATCGGACGGAGGATAGTAGGTGAGCGCGATCGTGCTGCCTGGCGACGAGAGCGCCTGAACCGTCGTGAGCGTGCCCGCGATTGCCTCGGGCGTGAGGTACGGCGTCACGCCCTCCCAGATCCATGTGGTCGGAGCGGCCTGGGAGTGGCCGGCCTTCTCGAGCGCGTTCCGGAGATCGTCCCGTTCGAAGTCGACCGCCACGAACCGGACCTCGCGCGCGGTGGGGACGAGCTCGCCGAGGCGCGAGCGCTTGTACGCCTGCGTTGCCGGGTGATCGACCTCGTACACGATCGAATCGCCGAGCTCGCCGAGCCGCCACGCCCGTGCGCACAGCCCCGCGCCGAGGATCACCACCTGCACCGTTCCGCGCCGAGCATCCGTCTGGACGACCTCGTCGATCGCGCGTGTGCGCACGAGCATGAGCGCCACGAGCGGGGCCAGCGGGGATACCCGGTGGATCGGGGCGCGAGCGAGGAGCGCAAACGGACGAGGCACCAAGCGTCGAGCGATCGGATCGATGCCCGCCGCGCCGCGTGCACACGCGACGAAGAGCGCGGTTGCGCTCGGACGTCCTTCACGCATTCCCGGACGTCTCCTTCATCGAGGTCTCGGCTCGACCCAGGCGTCGCCGCGGCCGGATCGTGGGTCGAGCGACCGCGTTACTTCTTTCCGGCCGCCTTCTCTTTGCCGGGTTCGACGAGCTCGACTTCCCAGGCCACCTCGGTGTCCGACCCTGCCCACGGCGGGAACGTGAGGTTCGTGAACGCCTTCTCGACGCAGTTGCCGGTCGGCTGCCCCTGGAACGGCGACGGGACGGTCGTGCCCTTCGAGTGACCGTTGTGTCCGAGCTGCACCATGATCGTCGCATTGCCCCACGGACCGACGGCCTTGCCGTTCTCGTCCTTTGCGTGGCCGCAGTTCTCTTTCACCTGTCGGGCAGCGCGCTTGAGGACGACCTCCGTGGCCTCCTTGTCGTACTGATCGGTGCGCTTTGCGGGCGCCTCGTTGACGGTGGGCGCGCCTCCCGAAGACGCCTTCGCCGGTGCGTTCGGATCGGGCGCCGTCGCGCCTTCCCACTTCGGCGTCTCGTCCGTGTATGCGGGCTTGTCGTCCGTCGGCTCTTTCGCCTTCTGCTTGCTCCCGCCGCACGCCGACACTCCCCAGGCGCACATCCCCCAGACCACGATCGCAAGGGCTCGCATGTGGCCCAGCATACCACCCGGCTGTTGCGCGAAACCCGCGGGTCACCCTCGTGACGGTCCGGAGACGCGGCTCAGATCGAGCGCTCGCCAGGTCCGCTCTGCCGCGGCCCGGATGCGCTCGTCGGCGTCGTCGAGCATCGGCTCGAGGAACTTCCGGGCCGCGTCCTCGTCCGTCTTCGTTCCCGAGAGAGCGAGCTCGAGGAAGCTCGCGTTGCCCTCATCGCCGTACGCGGCGAGGAGGCAAAGCCCGGCGATCTTGCGCCGACCGGGCTCCTTCGTGAGACGCTTCGCCCTCGGCACGATCGCCGGCAACGCCGCTCCGAGCCGGAGCAGCGCGTCGATCGCAGGCTCGAACGCGGCGTCTTCGTCGAGCAGCTCGAGGAGGAAGTCGATCGCCGCGTGGAGCTCTTTCGGTCCTCCGCTCGCCCCGCATCGAGCGATCGGCGCTGCCCCGAGCCGAGCCGCGTGATCGTCGGCCTCGGCCACCTCGATGAGCGCCGGGAGCACCTCCGGCCACGGTGCGGACCCGATCGCGAGGATCGCGTCTCCACGCGCGTCGTCGTCCGAGAGCAAGTGAACGAGGACGGCTCGCCCTTCCGCGGTTCGCGTCTCGCGAAGCGCGTCGGCAAGCGATGCCTTCACGCGCTTCGAGCCTTCGTCCGCGATGCGGAGGAGGCACGTGCGCGCGAGCTCGACGCGCAGCCGCGAGAGCGCGGCGGTCGCTCGACCGAGGCGAGTCTCGTGCTCGGCTGCGGGCTGATCCGCCTCTTCGGCCGCAGCCAGGGCGTCTGCGGCCTCGCGGGCGACGATTCCGAGCTTCGAGGCGAGCGCCGATCTCGTGTGCTCCGGTGCGGTCGCAACCTCTGCGAGCGCTCCGTCACGCGTTCGTTGGTCGTCGGAGAGTATGGCGTCGAGGTTCATCGTCGTGCGATGCGAGGACGAACACTCTACAGGATGCTCGCCTCCGGGACGCGTTCGCGTTCAGAGGTCGGAGATCTTGTAGTCCTTGATCTTGTAGAGGAGCGCCCGGTGGCTGATCTCGAGCAGCTCGGCCGCGCGGGTCCGGTTCCCCCGCGTCTTCTGGAGGGCGCGCCGGATGAGGATCTCTTCGATCGCCGCCGTCGTCTTCTTGACCGACAGCTCCCCGGTCGCGAGCTGCACCTGGACCGGGTCGAGGGCTTCGCGCAGACGCTCCGGCAGATCGTGGGCATCGATCACGTCGCCGTCGCAAAGGACCATGGCGCGCTCGATCGTGTTCTCGAGCTCGCGGACGTTTCCCGGCCACGTGTACTCGAGCAACAGCTTCCGCGCGTCGGCCGTGAGACCGCGGATCTGCGTACCGAGACGTGTGTTGTTCCTCGTCAGGAAGTGATCGATGAGGAGGTTGATGTCCTCCTTGCGGGCCCGGAGCGGCGGGATCACGATCGGAAGGACGTTGATTCGGTAGAAGAGGTCTTCGCGGAAGCGTCCGGCCTTCGCCTCGGCTGCGAGGTCGCGATGGGTTGCCGTGATGATCCGTACGTCGATCTTCACGTCCCGGGAGTCGCCGAGGCGCCGGATCGACTCTTCCTGGAGGGCGCGCAGGAGCTTCACCTGCAGGTTCAACGGGAGCTCGCCGATCTCGTCGAGGAACAACGTCCCGCCGTCGGCTTCTTCGAAGAGCCCGCGACGATCCGCGTTCGCGTCCGTGAAGGCGCCTTTCTTGTGGCCGAAGAGCTCGCTCTCCAGGAGGTTCTCCGGGATCGCTCCGCAGTTGATCGGGACGAAGGGATGGTTTCGTCGCGAGCTTCGCGCGTGCACGGCTCGCGCGACGAGCTCCTTGCCGACGCCGCTCTCGCCCTGGATGAGGACGGTCGTCTTGAAGTCGGCGATCTTCGTGATCGTGCGGAAGATGTCCGTCATCGCCTGGCTCTTGGCGAGGATCGACTCGAACTGGCTGTCCTTCTGGATCTGCTCCTTGAGCGCTCGATTTTCGCGCCGGAGAGACTCGCGCTCTTCCGCCTTCCGGAGCGCGAGGACGATCTCGTCGGGCTTGAACGGCTTGCCGACGTAGTCGTATGCGCCGGCCTTCATCGCCTCCAGCGCGAGGTCGACGCTCCCGTAGGCGCTCATGACGATGACGGTCGCCGGGTTCTGCTTCGCCTTCAACGTCGCCAGCAGATCGAGGCCGTTCATCTTCGGCATCCGGACGTCCGTGAGGATCACGTCGGGGCCGAAGGAGTCGACGAGCACGAGCGCCGCCTCTCCGCTGTCCGCCACCTCCACGTCGTAGCCGTGGCGCTTCAGCAGCGTCTTCAGGACGAGGCGGATGTTCTCTTCGTCGTCGACGACCAGCACACGGCGCATCGGGGGCCCATCCGCAAAAGTTGCGAGGCGGAGCATACCATCCATCCGCGGGCCCGGGTTGACCGCTGCCGCGACCTCGCAAATTCTTCCAGGCGGGGCCACGACTCACGGACCGCCCGTGTGAGGCAGCCCCGTCGGGCGGTGAGCGCGAGCGCGCGTCACTGGTCGAGCTCGCGCGCCGGAGCGCTGGCAGCCGCCTTGCTTCAGGTCGCCGCATGCGCTGGGAGCGAGGTCACGACAGTCCGGACGTCATCGATCGACGAGGGCAAGGCGGAGGGGGCGGCGGTGCGATGGGACGCGGCATCCTCGCCTTCGCGCCGCTGCTCATGCGTCATCCCATCGGGATCGTCGTGCTGCTGCTGATCCTCGTCGGCTCCGCCTTCACCGGCATCTTCGGCACGAATGACAACGATGCCCCAGGCGTCGCCCAGACGACGGGCGCGACCGTCGACGACGAGGGGAGGCAGTTCGTCGGTTACGTCCTCGACGACACACAGAAGACCTGGCAGGACATCTTCGCGAAGGGCGGACGTCAGTACCGGAATGCGAAGCTCGTCCTCTTCTCGGACGCGACGTCGACGGCCTGCGGTTACGGCCAGGCGGCGACGGGGCCGTTCTACTGCCCGAGCGACGAGCGCGTGTACATCGACCTCTCGTTCTACGATGACCTCGCGCGCCGCTTCGGCGCCAAGGGTGACTTCGCGCAGGCTTACGTCATCGCGCACGAGATCGGGCATCACGTGCAGAACCAGCTCGGCGCCGCCGCGGCAGTTCGCAGCTTGAAGAAGTCGCAGCGTGAGGGCGAAGCTGGAGCAAGCGTTCGTCTCGAGCTCCAGGCTGACTGCTTGGCGGGAGTCTGGGCGCACTCGACGCAGTCGCGTGGCCTCCTCGAGCAGGGCGACGTCGAAGAGGCGCTCACGGCGGCGTCCTCGATCGGCGACGATCGCCTGCAGAAACAGGCAGGAGGCGTCGTGACCCCGGAGTCGTTCACGCACGGGACCGCGGAGCAGCGCGCGCGCTGGTTCCGCACCGGCTATGAGCGCGGCGACGTCGACGCCTGCGACACGTTCCGCGCGAGCACGCTCTGATCACGGGTCGCGATCACGTCAGGTAAGGGTCGAGGACGGCGTCGATCGCCGCATCGCGGTATGCGACCGCGGCGGACCCGGTGAACGCTCGCGGAGGAAGAACGCCTCCGGGCGGACGAACCGCGGCCGGCTTCGCGAATGCGCTAGGATGCGGCCGCCTTGCCTACGAAGCTCTCCGTCGGCCTCGATCGTCTGACGTCCGATCCGTCGCTCTCCGAGCTCGTGACCGAGCTGAAGAGCGCGCGCGTTGGCTTGCTCGCCCATCCTGCGTCGGTGACACGAGAGCTCGTTCATGCGCTCGACGTGCTCCGAGGCCTCGGCATCCATCCCCGCGTGCTCTTCGGACCCGAGCACGGGTGGGCGGGACATGCCCAGGACATGATCGGCGTCGGCGATGGCACCGTGGCCGGAGCGCGCGTCGTCAGCCTCTACGGAGATCGCTACGAGGACCTTTCGCCGAGGCCGGAGCATCTCGACGGCATCGACGTCGTCGTGATCGATCTCCAGGACGTGGGCGCTCGTTACTACACGTTCGTCTGGACGGCTGTGCTCGTCGCACGCGCATGCCGCGATGCGGGCGTCCGCGTCGTGGTGCTCGACCGTCCGAACCCGCTCGGCGGGACGGAGACGGAAGGCCGCCTCCAGGAAGCGCCGTTCCGCTCGTTCGTCGGGCTCGAGCGCGTGCCGATCCGCCATGGTCTGACGCTCGGCGAGATCGTGGCCTGGCGCGCGAAGGTCGAGGGGTATGCCGAGCTCGTGAGGGTCGTCCGTTCGACGAGGCTCGATCGCGAGGCCCACGCGACCGCGTGGGATCGGCCGTTCGTCATGCCGTCGCCGAACATGCCCACGTACGAAACGGCGCTCGTCTATCCCGGCGGCTGCCTGCTCGAGGGGACGAACCTCTCCGACGGTCGCGGCACCACGCGGCCCTTCGAGCTCACCGGCGCGCCGTGGCTCGACGGCGTCAGGCTCGCGCGCGAGCTCGCGGCGACGGGGCTGCCCGGCTTCATCGCGCGGCCGACCGCATTCGAGCCCACGTTCCACAAACACGCTAAGCAGACCTGCGGCGGCGTGCAGATTCACGTGACCGACCCCGCGGCTTTCCGTCCGGTAGCCTGCTACGTCGCTCTGATCGCGCTCGCGCACCATGCACACCCCGAGCACTTCCGGTTCCGAACCGAGAAGTACGAGTTCGTCGACGACGTTCCCGCGTTCGACCTCCTCACGGGTTCACCCGTCGCACGCGAGCGGATCCTCGCTGGCGACGACGTGCGCGCCATCGTCGACCACGCGGTCGCGGTGGGCGAAGAGGAGCGCGCCACGGTCGAGGAGGCGCGGAGCGCGCCGAGCCCGGTCTGACGACCGCCCTCCCGCCCCTGCCGAAGCACGCCAAACACGACGCGTGGTCGCGTCAGGAGAGTCGCGATTCGACGGCGACGGGGAGTGGCTTCCGGTCGTGCGGCGCGATCGCGAGCGCGGTCTGGACGATCTCTTCTTCCTGCATGAGGACGAGGTTCGCGGCCTCGGCCAGCGGAATGAACGAGTCCGCGGACGTCACGCGCGCGAAGGGCTTGGCGCGCAGACCAGCGTCGTCCGCGAGCACTGCCGCGATCGCCTCCGAGACGTTGCCGGACCGCCGGCACTCGTCGACCACGAGGATCGCGGCAGCATCGCGCGCGTGTTGCTCGATGGCTTCGACCGGAAGCGGGGCGATCCAGCGGAGATCGATGACCCGTACGTGAACGTCGTGGCTGGCGAGCGTCCGCGCGGCCCGCAGCGCCATCGGGACCCCGTTGCCGTACGTGAACACGACGAGCTCCCGATCGCCCGCTCTCGTCGGCGGCTCGTAGACGCCGACCTCACCGATGTCGATCGCTTCTCCCTGCGAAGGCAGCGGGAAGCTCCATGCGCCGTCGCCCGGAAAGAGGTCCCGCGTGTGATAGAGCGCGATCGGCTCGACGAACGTCGAGACGCGTCCGTCGACCACGGCTGCGGCGAACAGCGTGCGGAGCATCTTCACCGCGTCGTCTCCACGCGACGGGACCGCGACGATCACGCCGGGCAGATCGCGAAGGACCGCGAGGCTGTCGTCGTTGTGGAAGTGACCGCCGAACCCCTTCTGATAGCCGAGCCCGGCGATGCGCACGACCATCGGGTTCTTCAGCTGACCGCGCGAGAAGAAGGAGAGGGTCGACGCCTCACCGCGAAGCTGATCCTCGGCATTGTGAAGGTAGGCGAGGAACTGGATTTCGGGCACGGGCAGGAGCCCCACCTGCGCGGCGCCGATGGCGAGCCCGAGGATCGTCTGCTCGTCGAGGAGCGTGTTGAACACGCGGCCGGCACCGAAGGTCTTCCAGAGTCCGACGGTCACGCCGTAAACGCCGCCCTTCTCCGCCACGTCTTCGCCGAAGACGATCATCTCGCCGTACTTGCGCATCAGATCGGCGAGGCCCATCCGGATCGCGTGGCCGAGCGGCTTCGGCTTCTCGGCCTCCGGCGGCGGCTCTGCATATCCGGCACGGCGAGCTTCCTCGGCGACGAGGCTCGGTCGCGACGGCGCGATCGGCTCCATGACCTCGGCGCGCGTGCGGAGCTTCGGACGCTCGATCGCCTCGCGTGAGAGCGCGGCCACCGTCGCCAGTGCGTGGTCCACCTGCTCGCGGAGCTCGGCGCTGGTGAGCACCCCGTGATCGAGCAGCGACTGCGCGGTGAGGAGCACGGGATCGTTGTCTTCGGCGCGCGCGATCTCTTCGCGCTGTCGGTACTCGCTGTCCGCGTCGCTTCCCGCGTGTCCCCAGACGCGCTCGCAGGCGAGGTGAAGGAACACCGGCTTGCGCTTCTCCCGGCACGTGACGATCGCATCGCGCGTCGCGTCGTACGTTGCCGAGAGGTCGCGTCCGTCGGCCGCGATGTAGGTCATCTCCGGCATGCCGCGCATGCGCGCCGCGACCCAGCCGGCGGGGGTTCGAACGGACACGCCGATCCCGTTGTCCTCGCAGACGAAGAGGACGGGGACGGGCACGCGCTGATACGCCGCCCACGACGCGGCGTTGATCGCGCCCTGGGCGGTCGAGTGGTTCAGCGAGGCGTCGCCGAACGTGCAGAGCACGATCGAGTCACGCATCGTCGCGAGCGCGCCCTCGCGAGGAGGAAGGCCGTCGCCCGTCGAGAGCCCGAGCTTGCGCGCACGATCGATGGCGAGCGCCATCCCGACCGCCTTCGGCAGATGCGACGCGATCGTGCTCGTCTGCGGTGGGACTCCCCACTGGATGCTGCCGAAGACCTTGTGACGCCCGCCGGAGATGGGATCGTCGGCGGACGCTGCGAGCGACAGCAAGAGCTCCATGACGCCGGGCGGGTCCTCGTGAGAGAGCGATGTCTGCCGTGCGCGGGCGAGAAAGAATGCGCCGCTCCGGTAATGGACGAGCGCAGGATCCGTCGTTCGTGTCAGCGCTCCGAGGGCGACATTGCCTTCGTGACCCGCGCTGCAGATCGTGTAGAAGCCCTGGTTCCGGGCCCGTAGCTCGTGAGCCTCGATGTCTGTGATCCGGCAGTACAGCTGCGACTCGAAGAGCTCGCGCGCCAACGCGGGAGCGAGCGTCAGGCGCGGGGCGTGCAAGCGCAGCGTCCCGTCGGCGAGCGAGCGCAACCGTTCGATCGAGCGCCGAGCACGGGTGAGAGGCATTCGCCCTGTCTAGCATGGCATCTGGACGCGAGCGGCGTGGGCACGGGCGTGCTCATGCTTCCGTCGCTTCTCCCTCGCTTCCCTCGCTTCCCTCGCTTCGCACGTGCGGCGCGAACGGCTGCGGCGGGCTCAACGAAAATGAGGCTATGATTCGGACCATGACGGAAGCGGCCGACCCCGCTCTCATCGGCAGGCGCGTGGCCGGAAAGTTCGTGGTCGAGCAGTTCCTCGGCGGCGGATCGATGGGCGCCATCTATCGCGCCCGGGACGAGAGGCTCGACCGGACGGTCGCCCTCAAGGTGATGCATCCCGCCGTCGCGGTGGATCCCGCCTTCGTGAGCCGCTTCCACCGCGAGGCGCGTGCGGCGAGCCGCCTGGATCATCCCAACTCGATGCGCGTCATCGAGTTCGGAGAGGAGCCGGACGGCCTCCTCTACATCGCGATGGAGTACCTCGAGGGTCGCGACCTCTACAAGGTCATCCACGAGGACTGGCCCCTCTCGGACGCACGCATCGCCGACATCATGATGAAGGCGCTCAGCGCCATCGCGGTCGCTCACGAGATGGGCGTCATCCACCGCGACCTGAAGCCCGAGAACATCATGATCCTCAATCGCAAGGACGACGAAGGCAACGACGTCGTCAAGGTCTGCGATTTCGGGATCGCCAAGATCACCGAGAAGGACGACGACGCTCTGCCGGACGCTGCTCCGAGGACCGCTGGCGCGAAGGTCACGACCGCGGGGCTCGTGGTCGGCACGCCCGAGTACATGTCGCCCGAGCAGGCGCGAGGCGAGAAGATCGACGCGCGCTCCGATCTCTACTCGATGGGGATCATCCTCTACCAGCTGCTCACCGGCAGGACGCCGTTCCTCGCGGACACGGCGTTGGCCGTCGTGCTCAAGCACATCACCGAGCCGCCCGAACCGCCGCGGACGATCTACGCCGGCGTACATCCGGGCCTCGAGGCCGTGTGTGTGCGCGCGCTCGCGAAGCCGAAAGAGGAGCGATGGCAGTCGGCGCGCGAGATGCGCGCCGCGATGAAGGCTGCGATCGAGGGCCGGCCCCTGCCGATCGGAGCGAATGCCGTCACCGCCGTCGACGTCGCGTCCGATCGGAACGTCCCGACGGCGAACGGCGGCTCCGCGAGCTCGGGAGGCATGAGCTCTCCTCCGAGCCGACTGTCTTCGGCAGCGCCGGAGGCGCTTCCTTCCTCCGCGCCGACGCTCGGCATGTCCGTCGGAACGAGCAAAGCGACGCCGCTCGTCGCGGCGCTCACCGCGTCCGAAGAGAAGCGCTCCCGCGCGCCGGTGTTCGTCGCCGCGATATTGGGCGTTCTCGTCCTCGGCGGCGTGGGCGCCGTGCTTGCGCAGAACGGCGAGGAGCCGACGACGGCCGAGCCCAAGGTGACGTCGATCTCACCGGCCGCGACGACCGCGACGACGTCCAAGCCCGATCCCAAGGCGTCTGCGGTTCCGCAGGCGCCGTCGCCGTCGGTATCGGCGAACGCGCTCGCGCCGTCGTCGCACGCGGTCGATTCGAAGGCGGCCAAACACGCGCCGCAACCGGTCCCGCCGCCGCTGCCCGTGCCGAAGGCGTCACCGGATTCGAAGACGGCCCCCGCGCCGACGTCTCACGAGACGCCGCACGACCACGACCCGTTGCCTGCGCCGTCGCCGGACCCGCATCCGACGTCGACTCCGACGGCGAAGACCGAGCCCGCTCCGCTCGCGCCCGCGCCTTCTCCTGCACCTGCACCTGCCTTCAATCCGGCGACGTGCCGCGCGACCCTCGGCGCTCCGCGCTCGGTCAGCGGGTACAGCGTGAAGGACCTGACGCTTCGCGGAACCGACAGCGCATGGTCGAGCTGCGCGAGGTCGTCGATCAAAGAGCGGCTGGCCGGGCCGCTGAGCGCCACCGTCCGGATCCGCTTCAACGACAACAAGGCCTTCCGCGGCGCGACCTGCACCGGCTGTACGCCTGCGCTCGCGCAGTGCTTGGAGTCGACGGCAGGCAAGACGTCGAGCGTCAGCTTCAAGAGCGGCGACGTCACCGGCGATCCCGAATTCGAGGTCCCCGTGACGTTCTCGTGCGAGTGAGTCGGGGCGAAGCCCCCCAACCTAGCCCAACCCTGTGTTACATCCCGACGTGGTGGGACACTTCGGCGCAGCACGAACCGCGTTCTTCGCGTTGCTCGTCGCGTCCGGTGTCGGCGGTGTCGGCTGCGACGAGCTCGACCCCCAGACGGGCGAGCTGCGCATGGCGTGCGTCGACGTCGACTCCGATCCGGCGAAGCCCGTCGTGTTCGCGACCGACATCCGGCCGCTCATGAACGGCGCCGTCGAGGGCACGAGGGGCTGCAAGGGCTGCCACTACGCGGGCGACTCGTCCGGATCGCGCGAGGGATTCCTCCAGACGAACCTCAATCTCGAGACGCTGCGCACGATCCGGCTCGGGGGCCGGAACACGCCGCCCGACCGCATCGTCGTCCCTGGTAAACCGTGCAGCTCGGCGCTCGTCCAGAAGCTCCAGGGAACGTTCGGCGACGCTCGCATGCCGAGAGGCGGCCCGTTCTGGGAGCCAGCGAAGATCCAGCTCGTCATCGATTGGATCGCCGAGGGCGCTCAAGGAGCCGACGAGGAATGAGCGGCGCGTCGACCCTTCGAGGCCGCGTCGCGCGCTCGGTCGCGACCGCAGTGCTCGCAGGCACGGGCGCGTTGGCCGTGTTCGCATGCGCGGGCTCGCGGGCGGAGGGGCTCGACGCGAGCAAGCTCCCCGAAGAGATCCGCGGTGACTACGACGTCTTCGCGCGTCGCTGTTCGAAGTGTCATTCGCTCGCTCGCCCGCTCACCTCCGGCATCACCGACGATGCGCAGTGGGTCATGTACGTCAATCGCATGCGACGCCAGCCAGGGAGCGGGATCTCGTACGAGGATCAAGACCGCATCCTCCGGTTCCTCCGCTTCTACGCAGCCGATCTCCGGCAGAAAGAAGCGGAGCGCAAGGCGCCGCCCCCACCGCCGTCTCCGGTGCTGGATGCTTCCGCAGCCACGAGCATCGATCCCGGAGCGAGCGACGTTGCGCCTGCGCCGACCATGAAAGGTGACGGCGGATGATCTTCGGCCTCCGCATCGGACCTCTCGTCGCGGCCGCTCTCGTCCTCCTCGCGGCACTCGCGGCGCTCGCCGAGCCAGCCCGCGCGCTCGAGAGGAACTTCGCCGGCTCCGCGCAGCTCGACTACCACTTCGTGCCGACGACGAAGGACGTGAAGACGTTCCCGCGCGCGATCGACGGCTTCACGATGGAGTTCGCGGGCAAGCTCGCCGTCGACTTCTCGGAGAAGGTCTCCGCGAACATGAAGGTCTGCTACGGCTGCCACGGCTTCGAAGCGGACATGATGTACTTCGACATCCGCCTCGCCGACGAGCTCAACTTCCGCGTCGGTCGCTTCAGCCCGAGCTTCGGCGCCTTCAACCTGCGTCACGACCCGGCGAATCACCGCTTGAGTGACAAGCCGCTGCCTTACGACATGGGGCGGATGTTGCGGCTGCGCCAGTGGAACATGAGCGTGTTGCCGAGCCCGTTCCCGGACAACGGCCTCGAGATCAACGGCTCGAAGTTCATCGGCCAGTCGGTGCAGCTCGACTACGCCGTGTACGCCGTCACGGGCTTCAAGGCCGATGCGCGTCCGCTCGACATCGACTTCAAGCTCTCGCGAAGCCCGATCACGTACTACGTCGACAACAACGGACGGCCCACGGTCGGCGGTCGCGCGGCGCTCACGTACAGGCTGGGTGACACCAGCGACGTGACGCTCGGAGCAAGCGGGATGTTCGGCACCTACGATCCCGAGAATCGCGAGACCTACCTCATCTATGGAGCGGACCTGTCGATGCGGTTCGACCGCACGAACATCCGGGTGGAGTACCTCGCGCGAAGGACGACGTTCGACACGACGGACCGGACCGTCTTCAAGTACATCGTCCCCGACGCGCGCGGCGACTTCTTCATGAAGCACGGCGCGTATGCAGAGATCGAACAAGCGCTGACCTCCGAGCTCGATCTCATCGGTCGCGTCGACGGCATGTACCGCGTCGGCAATCTCGAGGCCGCGAGCGAGCTCTCACGTCGCAGCTCCGTCATCCGCTACACGATCGGCACCGCCTACGCGATCGAGCGTGGGCTCCGCCTGAAGTTCTCGACGGAGCTCTGGGACTTCAGCGATCGCGAGATCATCTCCGGGCGCAAGGTCGATCTCGGCATGCATGCCGCGCTCGCCGGCTCGTTCTGAACGATCGACGTGGGCGCGTCGAAGACAGGCGCGCGAGCAAAAAAAAGTGCCCAGGCGGCCTGACCACCTGGGCACGGAGGGCCTGCGCGTTCGGGGGGAGGGGGCTCGCGCAGAACCCGAGCTTTTCGAGAGGCGCCGTCGGCGCGCCAATCACTTGCTCCAACATGGGGACGGCACGTCCGCGATCAAGGGCTCACTCGAAAAATCACCCAGCGAGCG
>JAFAER010000133.1 GCA_023423895.1 Pseudomonadota bacterium | reverse complement strand
GGTTGACCTGAGCCTCCGATTCGCGCCGCCCGTTGGGCGAGCGGCGCGAATCTCCAGCCGGTAGCTCGAGATCCGATCACGGCTCGTGTCTGTGCAGGATCGGCGGAACTGGGTTCCGCCTTAGCCGGTCCATGGTGACATTGATTCACGGCGATTGGGGTGAAGACCTCGTCCGCCTCGTTCGTGAGGCGAACGACGCGGACGTGCGCCCTGGCAGCGGGTATGGCGTGGACAACTCGTGGACGGCTACTCGCGCCATCGGAAGTAGAGCGGCAGAGCGGGCGACTCGAACGTGACGATCGGCTGCTACATCGATATGCAGCTCGAGAGTATTGGAGCGGTATTGGAGCTCTCGAAGCAATCGATGCGTCGAGCGGCTCGTCAGGTATTGCAATGACGGTGCCGCTTTCATCGCTTATGAAATTGACGAGCGCTGAGCGATTACTGCTGACGCACACTCTTGGCACCAGCACTCCGATTCGAGCAAGTGTCTCGTAGCGAGCCTGCGCCGGGTCCTATTCGTGCGCTGTGGGGCGTGCTCGACAAAAGACCTCGCGAGGTGATCGCCAACGCGTTCGCTTGCAGGAGAGGCCTTCCCGGAGGGCCGAAAGCTGCGTGGTACAAGGGCGCATGACCAAGCTGGGGGACTTGTCGAACGATGAGCTGCTTGTTCGTCTCCGTGCGCATCTGGGGCGAGGCAACGTCTGGCTGGCTGGCCTGCTCGCGTATCTCGGCGAGGTGGACGATCGGCGACTGTATGCCGAGCAAGCGTGCACCTCGATGTGGGATTTCTGCGTCCGAAAGCTCGGAATGAGCGAGAGCGAGGCGCAGCGTCGGATCGCGGTGGCTCGCGTCCTCCGAGCGTTTCCGCTCGCACGCACGTACCTGGAGCACGGGCAGGTTCATCTCTGCGCGCTCTACGAGATGCACAAACACATCACGAGAGACAATTGCGAGGAGCTCCTTCGCGCGGCCGCGGGCAAGACCACGAAAGCGGTGGGAGAGATGCTCGCCGCGCGATATCCGAAGCCTGACGTGCACGCGTCCGTCGAGCCGCTGACGCCGCAACCGGCGCTCCCGGCGGCGACTGCGGGGCCGGCGTCACCGCCCCACGCATGCTCGACACGTTCGCCACCGCCCCCTGAGGTTCGACCGAGGGTCGAGCCGTTGTCGGCGACGCGGTACCGCATCGAGCTCACCGTCTCTCGCGAGACCAAGGAGAAGCTCGAACGCATCCGAGATCTCATGCGTCATCGCAATCCCTCCGGTGATCTCGAGAAGATCTTCGCTCTCGCCCTCGATCTGCTCCTCCCGAAGCTCGAGAAGGAGCGCTTCGGAAAGACCTCGCGGTCCACCTCACGCACGACAGGCGCGCCTACGACGCTCGCGTCGCCTACGTCAGCTGCGTCCCCCACGGCGGTCGCAACGGCCAACTCGCCGACGCCCGCGGCAAAGGCCGACTCTCACACGGCAGCCGCGACAGCCGACTCGCCCACGCCCGCCGCAACGGTCGACTGTCACACCGCGGCCGCGACCGTTCGACGGAACACGCAGAAGATGCTTTCGTCCCCAGAGTCAGAACCGAATGCGCCAGGCGTCGCCAAGCCTGCTCGGGCGAAGATGACCACGCGACGTCGTCGTATCCCGCGCACCACCCTGCGCGAGGTCTGCGCGCGGGACGCCGAGCAGTGCACCTTCATCGACGCCGAGGGGAATCGATGCCCGGCTCGTGGATTCCTCGAGCTCGATCACATCAAGCCGAAGGCGCTCGGCGGAGGCGACGAGGCCGCCAATCTTCGCCTCAGGTGCAGGGTCCACAATCGCCTGCACGCCGAGCGGGTCTTCGGGCGGGACTACGTCGAGAAGCGAATGCACGTGCGACGACGAAAGTCCTCGCCGTCCAGCGAGAACGCGAACCGTGTTGGGTTCGCGCCGGCCTTCGAGATGGCCACGCGCGGCCTTCGCTCACTCGGCTTCCGCGAGGCCGAGGTGCGCGAGGTCATGGCTCGACTCACGACGAGCCTCGACGGGACAGTATCCGCCGAGACCGTCATCAGGAGCGCGCTCGGGCTGCTCACCTAGGGTCCGCCCCGCGAAGCGGCTTCGACCGTGCTGCCGATCCCTTCTCCCGCGCTCATGACCTGGTTCGCGAGCGCATTCTCCGAGCAGCGCTTCGCCCCTCTCATCCGGCTGCTTCGCGAGCCGCGGAGCATCTCTGGTCGGAAGAGGCGTCGCCCCGCCGCGGCGGAAGGGCTTTGGTCGGAGAGCTCTCGTCCGGACTTCGCGGACGGGAAGGAACCGCTAACCGGAGAGATCGCGACGAGGCGATACAAGCGAGCCGTCGTGCGCGCGTCGAGCCCGCAGTGTTCGGCGAGCGTGAAGCGCTCGTCACGGAGGCGGTCCTCGTCCGCGAATTGCGGGGAGGTCGCCGCGGGCAGCTTCGCGCATCCCCTCGTCCTCACGCCATCTCGAACGGCTGGACGGAGTGCGTCGCCGTGAGCTTCGAGAGGGCTCGCTCGTTCGCGCCCGTACGTGGTCGATCGTCACCGCGTCTGCGAGCGGGCCGGTGCCTGCCGGGCGATGCAATCGGTTCCTCGGTTCGTCCATCTGCGCAAGTGTCGAGGACCGAGCTGATCGGAGACCGGAGTTGGAGACGTGGCGACGGCAGATGCAGATCCACTTGCGACAACGGAGGTACGGCGCGGTTCGAGGGTGCCGCCCGCGCCTTCGATCGTTGCGCTTCCGTGACCCCGACGTCCGCAAAGGCCATCGCTCGACGCGACGAGCCTCGACCAGGCAGCATCCGCCGCGACCGTCACCACGCGCGCGCTCGGCTACTCACCCAGGAGTCCGCCTCGACGCGAGGAGCACCGCGCCCGCGCGCCAGCCGGTGCGCATTGGCGCTCGTCAGCGGAGGTCGCCGTACCGAGCGCGGAGCGTTGCGAGCTCGGTGGCATCAGGGAAGGCGCCGGTCGTGCGAAACCGTGGTGGGTGGAGGCCAGGAACCTCCGTGAACCGATCGGCGACGGCATCCCAGGGGACGGGCACGACGCTCTCGAGCTTGCCTCCCCCGGGATTCGGCACGGCGAGATAGATCCACGCCGTCTTCCGCAAGACGGTGTCGACGCCCTTGTTCCACAGAGACAGCGACCGGACGTCTCCGCCGTCAAGCTCGTAGACCGAATACTCGGCGACGTAGATGTCCTCGTCGCGCTCGTTCAGCACTTCGGCCTGCTGGCGATACTCGAAGGTCGCGAGCTTCTCGTGCGCGATCCGCACGGCAGGCTCTTGGAGACGTAGGGGACCACGGAGCCGCTGCCGTCGACCGTGTAGAGCGCCGGCGAGATGTTGCGTGGCGACGAGCAGAACTCACGGTCGGCCATCTCGACGAGGCGGGACACCATCTCCGGCCGTGCGCTTCCGTCGATGAACACGAGCCCTCGCTGGGGCACGATCGCGATCGGTTCCCCCTCGACCTTTCCACGGAAGGACGCGAGCCATCCTGGGAGCAAGAGACGAGAGGCTTCGTACCCGTCGTTCGTGGAGAGCACGTAGAGCGGGCCATGGAGGTCGTCGTTCAGCTCGACGTCCGTGCTCGCGTGCTGGAGCAAGTTTTGGAGAGCGACGTCGAGGACCTGGTCGACGCTGACGCCCCATTCCCGCACGTGCTCATGGGCCAAGAACGTCATGTCGGCGTCCGAATCGATGACCGCCAGCGCGTCCACGTAGGGTACGAAGGCCCTTCGGATCGGCCGCAGCTCGTGCGTCTCGTCCTTGCGCGTCGAAGACATCGGGGCGGTTGCGATGTCTGCGTACGTCGCGCCGCGCGCGAATCCCCCTCACCCGAGCCAGGCGCGCGCTTTCCGACCGAACAAGGCCCGAAGGCGGTCGAACATGCGACCGCCCTCGACGCCACGACCTCTTCGAGGGCACAACGGGTGAGGCCTCGGACCGTCCCGTCCCTCGTCGGCGGCGCCGCTACGCCCGCGCGAGCTTCGACTCTTCCGACTTCCGCCAGTCCTGGATGCGCTGCCAGAAGTGCTCGGTGAACTTCTCGTGCTCGTGCGCCGGGAACAGCACCCCGACCTTCTGGCGAACCGCTTCCTTGGCGGTCGGCGTCGCGAAGAACTTCCACGCGACCTCGTCGAGGTGCGAGAGGTGCTTTGCGCAGAACTCCTCGAAGCGCGCCGTCTCGAAGCGCTCGTCGGCGATCTTCGCGTAACGATCGAGCTTCTCCTCGAACGGGAGGTCCGTGTCCGCGATCGCGATGAACGGCGCCCAGTCCTGGTTCTTGCGCATCTTGCGCTTCGTCGCCGCGCAGAAGACCGCCCACTTCACGTAGGCCTTCACGAGCCACGGGAAGTGCCAATGCAGGGAGGTGACCTGGGAGTCCGGACACGGGTTCGCGTAGTCGATCGGATACCAGAGGCCGTCCTTGCGGAGCGCCTCGCAGGAGTTGAACTCCCAGTCGAAGAACGCGTTGATCGTGAGCGTGATCTTCCGGAGGTGTTCTTCTTCCTCCTTGTTGATGAAGTTCTGCTCGGTCGTGTAGCGCTCGTGCAGCGGCGCGGCCGGGTCGTAGAGCACGCAGTGCGTCTGCGGGCCGAAGCCGATGCAGCGGACGAAGCGATCGAAGCCGTGCACCGCCGCCTGGACGTGCATCACCGACTTGCCGCTGTCGTCGTAGGCCTTCCACATGGCCTCGGGGTTATCGACCTTCACGACGCCGCGCCAGCCGCCGCCATCATACGGCTTCATGAACATCGGCCAGCCGAGCTTCTGGCCGAGGAGCGTGACGTCGAAGAGCTTCGCGTGGCGCGAGAGCGTGAGCTTCAGGTCGGGGTTCGGCTCGTACGTCTTCGGCGGGATCATCCACGTCTCGGGGATGCGCATCCCGAGGCGCATCATCGCGCAGTACGTGGTGTGTTTCTCGTTGGCCTGGACGCTCCACGGGTTGTTGAACACGTAGAGGTCGTTGAGCAGGATGGCCTTTTTTATCCACTCGCGGCTCGTGTGATACCAGTGCGTCAGCCGGTCGACGACGAGGTCGTACTTGCAGTCCTGCCGGAGATCGAACGGCTCGATCATCACGCGCTCGACGTCGAAGCGAACCGTGTCCCCGTCGACGGGGATGCGGAGATCGAGCTCCTTCATCAGCGCTTCGAAGCAGAGCGGCCAGTCGATGTCTGCGCCGAGTGAGAGTCCGATGCGGCGTGTTACTTCTGCCATGACTTCCTCTTCCTCAGTTCCCCGTCTTCGCCGGAGCCTTCATTCGTAGATGAACATGAGCGGACCCGGGAAGAGCCAGGAGAGCCCTTCGCGCAGGCGGTCGCGCCAGTTTTCCCAGTTGTGACCGTCACGTGCCTCGACGAACTTCACCTGCATGCCGGTGGAGTCGAGGAGCGGGACGAGCGAGCGATTTTCGTAGATGAGCGATTCGTAGACGCCGCAGCTCATGAAGACGCGTTCGCTGACGGCCATCGGATTCGCCCGCACCTGATTCACGAACTCGACGACCTTGTCGAACAGCGGCCCGCGCCGGTTCGTCTTGCCGATGTCGGTGAATGCGAACGACCCGGACTGCAGGAGCAAGCGGCCCCACACCCCCGGGTAGCGATACGCGGTCGAGAACGCGGCGACCGCGCCGAAGCTCGCGCCCATGAGACAGCGTGACTGCGGACGGTCCATCAGCGGCAGCCGGCTCGAGAGATCGGGCAACAGCTCCTCCGTGAGGAACCGCGCGTGCCGTTCGTCGTTCGGATACTCGCGGATGCGGTCGGGCGAGTCCGTGAACGCGACGATGAGGTCCGGGATCTCCAGCCGCTCGATGAGGTTGTCGAGCACGGTCTTCATCGACGCGAAGTTCAAGTAGTCGCTGCCGTCGTGCACGACGACGAGCGGATAGACCCGCGTCTTGCGGAAGCGCGCCGGCAGGTAGAGATGCCCCGTCCGCATCCCGCCGAAGGCCTTGCTGTGGAACCCGAACGGCTCGATGAGCCCCGGCCGCGACGTGGGGTCCGGCGTCACCCAGTCGGGGACTGCATACCCCTCACCTTGCAGCACCGAGTTCGCGCCGAACGGATCGCGTGCGCGATGCGGATTGAGGGGGTCTTCGATCCACTCGCTCCGATCCTGCCGGTGAACCTCGAACTTGTACTCGACGCGCGAGCCATGGGGGATGTCGAGCGTGAGGTACCAGAGATCCGTGCCCTGGATGCGCGAGAGCGCGTTCGCCGACTCGAGCCCGAAGATCCAGTGCCGCAGGCTGACGCCGTTCGCTTCGCCTCGCCAGACGAACGTGACCGTGGGCCCCTCGACGATCGGGATCGAGCGCCCGGTGAGGAACTTGTCGATTCTCGATGCATCGGGCTTCGAGTCGATGAGCTGCTGGATGGCGGTCTTCGCCGCGGCGCGCATCGGCATCGAGGCGGGCTTCCTTCGCGGTCGCATGTTCATGACCCGAGCCCTCCGGCCCCCGAGACCTCGAACTTCGTGTGCATCCCGTCTTCTCTGAGCCCGAGGACGCCGTGCGGGTTCTTCGGCCCGCGCTTGAGCCACGTGACGCGCGACCGGGCCGGCATCGCGAGGCATGTCGCCGGAGCGAAGCGCCGCGCCATCACCTGGATGCGCTCGCGATCGTCGAGGCGGAGGCGCAGCTCCGGCTGCGGAAGACAGACGACGTTGCCGACGAGCGAGAGCCCCTCGTCGAGCACCTCCGCCGCGCCCGGCCCCTGCGGCGGCGAGTGATGGTAGAGGACGACGCGCTCGCTCACGACCATCGCGCCCCCGCACCAGGCGAAGACCGTCTTGCCGGCGGTGAGCTGCGCGATGTCGAACAGGCGGAGCCGGTTGAGCAGCGAGGCGACATGGCCGCCCGCGATCGCGATCGCATCGCACCCTTGCACGATCTCGCGGATCTCGGCGACCTGCTCGGCGACCGCCGGCCGCTCGAGCGGACGCCATCGCTCCTCGAATGCGCGGTGATCGCGCACGCACCGCTCCAGGTGCATGCGGTCGATGTCGCGGATCGCCTGGATCGACGCGCGCGCTTCGTCGGTGAGGATGTCCTTCGGTGCGGCTCGATTCGCGATGACGTGCTGGGCGTCGAGCGCGTGCTCGAGGCGGATGCGATAGAAGTCCTGGCGGTGGCGCAGCACGGCCTGCCGCTCGCGATGCGCCGCGTGGAAGTCCGGATCCTTGCGGAAGACCTCCTCCGCGCGCGCATGGAGACGAAGGTTCACCGTGCGCCCGCCGAGGTGCTCACGGAGCTCGTCGTCTTCCTCTTCCCGCTCTTGCCACCCCGCCGTGATCGTCGCGATGCGTCCTTCGACGCCGAGCTCGGCCACCGCGTCGCCGAGCGTGGGATCGAATCGTTGCGCGCCGAGAAGGACGACAGCGCGCGTATCGCCGGAGATCATGCCGCGCGCACCTTCAACGTTTGCCCGACCGTGTCGAGCATGGAGCGGAGCGTGTCGTAGTCGTAGTGCTTCATCCGGAGCCAGGCGTTCGCCATGTACCCGGCGTCGACGCCCTGCGTGGGCGTGCCCGCGGGCGGGAAGTGGCTGTCGATGATCATGCCTTCGAAGCGGCGGAAGATCTCGTCCTTGCCGTCGTAGTGCGTGATGTTGCCGTCACGATCGGGCCGGAGCGCGATGATGCCGGCAGCGAAGCGGCGCGAGAGCTTCTGGCTCGCCTTGCCATGCACGATCGCCATCGCCCACTCGCGGTAGATGTCGATCTCGTTCCCGGTCGCGTAGAGGTCCCACGCGCGAACGCCGGGGGGCCGACACCCGATCTCGCTGAACTTCAGGCCCTTCGGTCCGAAGAACCACTCCATGTGCGTGGCCGACGTGGTGATGCCGAGCGCCTTGATGACCTTTCGGCCCATCTCCTTGAGCTCGTCGTAGACCGGCAGATCGACGCGGTTGGTCGCGACGAACTGAGGCGAGATCCAGCGCGTCCGCATCGCCTCGAGCACGTTCGGGTAGTAGTGCGAGACGAACTCGTGCACGACCTCACCGTTCGCGGTGATCGTGTCGTAGAAGCCCTCGTGGCCTTCGATGAACTCCTCGACGGCGACGCTCCGCCCCTTCTCCACGTGACAGCTGAGGAGCGCCTCGTGGAGCTCGCCGGCATTGTCCGCGCGGTACGTCCCCGACGCGCCGGCCGCGTCACGCGGCTTGATGATGAGCGGGAACCCGACCTTCTCGGCGAACGCCTTGATCTCCGCCGGGTCGGAGCTGCCGATCGACTGCGCGCACGGGATACCGGCCTTCCGGAGCGCCTCTTTCATCGCCGGCTTGTCACGGCAGAGGAACGCCGTCTCGACGCTCGTGCCCGGGATCCCGCACCGCTCGCGGACGCGCGCGGCGGGCATGACGTGCGCCTCGACCACGGCCTCGAGCCGTTGCACGTTCGCGCGGCCCTGCACCCAGCGGACGGCCTTCTCGAGCTGGCCCTCGTCCGTGACGTTGCCGATCTCCTCGTAGTGGGTCAGCCACTGGCGGAGGCCGTCGTCGAGCGACGACTTCGGCCGTTCGCCGATGCCGATGACGCGCGCACCGACGGAATGAAGCGCCCGAGCGAACTCGCGCTGGTTGGCGGGAAATGACGGCTCGACGAAGATGACGTCCACGGATCGGCCCTCGAGGTCGTGATCAGCCACTCCGGCGGTCGCGCAGCAGTCGGCCCGCTCCCCCGGAAATGGCCGCGCAACCTAGCAGGAGCGCATGGCAAGTGCCATCTCAGCCGGGCAGGAAAAGACGGAAAAGTCGCCCGGCGGAAGAGCACCGCGCGGGCGGCGAACGCCCGCGCCGCCGTCATGCCGCGGTCTGTTCGACGGACCCTCGACGGATCTCGACGGATCTCGACGGATCCCGCCGTATCGCTCTCGACCGAGCCCACGAATGGCCGCGTTCTCCGCTCACCGGCAAAAGGAAAGTAGTGTTATAGGCCCGCCGCGTGAACGTCCTCTTCGCCTCTTCCGAAGTGGCGCCGTTCGCCAAGACAGGGGGACTCGGCGACGTTGCAGCTGCTCTTCCTCGTGCCCTCGGCGCGCGAGGCCACGACGTCCGGATCGTCATGCCGATGTACTCGCGCGTGCAGACGCCGGGTCGCACGTTCGACCTCGTCATCCGCGAGGCTGTCCTGGTGCTCGGTGGGACGCGCGTCGTCTTCTCGGTCCACGAGGCGAAGCTGCCGGACTCGAACGTCCCGGTCTACTTCGTCCGCTGCCCCGCCCTCTACGATCGCGAGGGCGTCTACACGGAGAACCATGACGAGCACCTCCGCTTCGCCGTCCTCTCGTGGGCGTCGCTCGTCATCTGCCAGCGCCTCGGGTTCCGTCCGGACATCGTCCACGCGAACGACTGGCAGACGAGCCTCCTCTCGCTCCTGCTGAAGACGATGTTCGCGTGGGATCGCCTGTTCACGGCGACGCGCACCGTCATCACGATCCACAACATCGGGCACCAGGGGACCTTCGGCGCGGCGGCCGTCAGCGACGCAGGCCTCGCGGACGCAGCGCACCACTTCCACCAGGAGCAGCTCCGCGAGGGGCGCATCAACTACCTGCTCACGGGCATCCTCTACGCGAACGCGATCACGACGGTCAGCCCGACGTACGCGCGCGAGATCCAGACGCCCGAGCACGGCGTCGGCCTGGACGGCTTCCTTCGCCAGCGCAGCGAGGTGCTCTTCGGCATCCTCAACGGGATCGACGAGAGCGAGTGGAACCCTGGGTCCGATCGGCACCTCGCCCACGCGTTCTCGGCCGATGACCTGTCGGGCAAGGAGAAGAACAAGGCGGAGCTGCTCGATAGGATGGGGCTCCGATTCCACCCGCACGTCCCGGTGATCGGCGTCGTCTCGCGCCTGGCATGGCAGAAGGGCTTCGACCTCTGCATGAATGTCCTGCCGCGCGTGCTCGCCAAGCGGCAGGTGCAGCTCGTCGTGCTCGGCACCGGCGAGCCGAAGTACGAGCAGTTCTTCTCGTCGCTGGCGTTCCAGTTCCCGAAGCAGGTCGGCTACAGGCGCGGGTTCAGCGAGCCGCTGGCGCACCTCATCGAGGCCGGCGCCGACATGTTCCTGATGCCGTCACGCTACGAGCCGTGCGGCCTGAACCAGATGTACAGCCTCCGGTACGGCACGCCGCCCATCGTGCATCGCACCGGCGGCCTCGCGGACACGGTGACGCCGTTCGACGCGACCCGTCGCACGGGCAACGGCTTCGTCTTCGATCACTTCGACGAAGGCGGGCTCGGCTTCGGCATCGCGCACGCGCTCGCGACGTGGGGCTCGGGTGAAGAAGGCCCGGATCGCGAGCGCTGGCGCGCCCTCCAGAAGAACGGGATGCAGGCGCACCTCGGCTGGGACGAGCGCGTCACCGCATACGAGCAGGTCTATCGGATGGTCGCCCCGGGCCGCTGAGCGCGCGCCGAAATCGCGACGCTCGCGACGGACCGCTCACCACCGACCGACGACCGCGGCGCCGCCGGGCCATGGCGCGATCGCGACCTGACGGGCAGCGCGCGGCGGCGTGAGCACGAAGAGCGCGATGCCACCGGCGACGAACGCTCCACCGGCGATGAACAGCGCGGTCGCCACGTCTGCGCGAGTCTCCGCGGATCCGCGCGCGTCGAGCGCCCTAGCGCCTTGTGACGGAGCGCAGACACGCGGCGCGCCGTCGGGATCTCCGCACAGCGCGACCGCCTCGTCGTATTTCGCATCCGCGGCGATCGCGAAGGCCGTTCCCGCGACCAGCGCTCCGACCCCGACCGCCCCGGCACCGACGCCCACCACGCGACCGGTGGTCCAGAACGAGCGCGGAGCTTCCGCGGACGCCGCCGGCGCTGTCGGAGCTGTCGGAGCTGTCGGCTCCGCCGCCCTCGGAAGGGGCTCGAGATCGCTCAGCGTGAACGTGACGTTCGAGGCCGCGAGGGAGACCGCCTCGCTCCTCGCCTTGAACCCGGGCATGCTCCAGCCGATGCGATGCATCCCGGGGTCGACCGGCACGGCCTGCTCCCACTCCGCTCGGTCGAGGGACGTACCGTCGAGGTCCACACGGAGCTCCAGGTCGCGCATCGATGCCGGCACGTGAACCGTGAGGCGTACGAGCTTCGGCTCGAGGCGTGCGATTGCCTCGTTCGCGCGCGCGGTCCAGTCGGAGCGCCCATGTTTGCGCGCGAGGACGGCCGCCTCCTTGAACGCGGCCCACGCGCTCGCCGTGCGTCCGTGGAGCTCATAGCAGCTCCCGAGATTCAGCAGCGTCGACGTCTTCGGATCGAGCGTGTGGCTGGCGGCGAACTTGGGACATGCGCTCGCATAGTTCCCCGCACGCGACTCGGTGACGGCTTGCTCGAAGAGCGCCTGCGCCCGCGCGACGACATCGGACTGCGCCCGCGCGGGCGACGCGGAGAGCAGCGCAGTGGTCACGAGAGCGGCGGCAATCGACGAGAAACGCATCGGTCAGTTGCTCCGGACGTCGATGAACGGGCTCGACGGGTCGGCGGACGCTGCCGGCGCGCTCCTCGCGGACGGCGGCGTTGCGGGGCGTCGCGGCCCACGTCGTGGCAGGCTCGACGGAGCGTTCTGCGCGCCCTGCGGCGCATCCGCGACGGGCGCGACCGGCGCAGAAGCGACGGCATTCGGCGAGGCCGTCGCGACGACGGCAGCGTCCTCGACGAGGCTCGGTGACGTCGCGACCGACGTGGGCGACGACACGACCGCCGAAGGATCGTTGCTGGGATCTCGATCGTCCTTCGCTCCTCGCAGGACCGCGACGGCAACGCTCACGAAGACGAGCCCAGCGCCGATCGCAACTCCGCGCAAGAGCGGCCTACGGACGGTTTCGGGTTCTCCCGTCGCGCCAACCGCGGAGAGGGGCGAGCTCGCGGCGGGTCTCGGGACGACATGGCGCGTCGTCTCGAGCGCGGAGCGCATGCGCGCAGCGAGCTCCTGGCCGCTCGCGTTGGCGTACGGAGCCAGGCCGTCCACGAGAGCGACCACGGACGGCGGCCGATCTTCGACCCGCTTCTGCAGGCACGCCATGACCACGTCCGACAGACCCGGCGGGACATCCGGCCGAACCGCTGCGAGCGGTGTCGGCGCATCGAACATCACGCTCTGCGCGAGCGCGAATACCGTCTCGCCCTCGAACGGCGGCCTCCCGGCGAGCGCCTCGTACAAGATCACGCCGAGCGACCAGATGTCGGAACGCTCGTCGACGCCCTTCGACGAGCGGAGCTGCTCGGGAGACATGTACATCGGCGATCCGAAAGCGGCGTCGGTCGACGTGAGCGCGCCTTCGGCGGCGACCTTCGAGATCCCGAAGTCGAGGACCTTCACGATCTCCTTGCCGCCCGGATCGCGAGCGAGGAACAGGTTCGCCGGCTTGAGGTCACGATGGACGATGCCGGCCGCATGGGCCTCGCCCACGCCCTCACATGCCTGGAGGATCCACTGCACGACTTCCGCGACGGGTGGTCGCGACCGCCCGGCCAGTGCCGCGCCGAGATCGCAGCCGACGAGCAGCTCCATGACGAGGAACGGCCGCCCATCCTCGAGCTGTCCCATGTCGAGCGTCTTCGCGACGTGTACGCTCCTCAGCCGCGCGGTCACCTTTGCTTCCCGCAGGAACCTCGCCGCGGCCTCCGGGTCTCCCTCGGTGTCGGTGAGGAGCAGCTTGATCGCGACCTCATGCCCGAGGACAAGGTGCGTGGCGGCGACGACCATGCCCATGCCCCCGCGGCCGAGCGTCCGCTCGACGCGGTACTTGCCGGCGAGGACCTCTCCTCCTTCGGGACTCGACGGCCGCAGAGACATGGCCTTCACGCGCGCGGCTCGTCGGCGTTCAGTTGCATCCGACCTCGAAGGCACCGGCCGTCGTCGTGCCGCCGTCGCTCCGCGCGTTGCCTGTGCCATCGACGCGGACGTCGGGCGAGGACGGGACCTGCAGCTGCGCACACGCCGCGGCGGGTGCTGGACGGAGCCCCTTGGTCGCGACGGAGAGCGGCTCGGTGCCCTCGAAGAGCTCGCGACATTCCCCGGCGTTGCACGGAAGCACCGCGTTCGCCGCCGCGCCACCATCGACGAGCTCGTCGAGCGTGCAGGCTCCCCCGTCCTGAACCAAGACAGGAGCCGCGAACCCGCCGTGAAAGTTGTTCGCGAGCTTCCCGATGGCTCCCTCGGCGCACGATCCGACCCGGATGAAGACCGCATCCGGATTGTCGCTGATCGCCAGGTTCGAGTCGACCTTCAGCGCCCCGCCCTGGACGCTCCCAGCGATGCGGAGCATGTAGCTCCGCACCTGATCGGTCGGTGCCGGAGCCGAGATGTACATCGAGTCGTGCGCGATCGTCGACTCATCCGATCCGTCGGCGAGGTCGATCCCGACGCTGCCGCTTTCGAGGTCGTACGCCCGACTGTCGAGGACGATCGAGGCGTTCACGATCTTCACGGGTGCGCTGGCGTAGTAGCCCACGAACGTGAGGGACGTGGCTTGCTCGCCGAGGAGCACGGGGCCGATGATCCGGTCGCCGTCGCTGTCGAGCCCGCCGCGCACGATGGTCATCCCCACCGCGCCCGCCCTCCCTGCCTCGAAGCGCCTCGGGCGATCCATCCGGATCATGTTGCGCCGACTCGTGAGCGTGGAGTCGATCATCACGAGGCCGATCGCCGCCGAGAGCTCCTTCCCACTGATGGTGACGGCCGTGCATTCGAACATGTCGAGCTGGTTCCGTTCGGCGACGACGGTGCTCGCGCTCGCGACGAGCCCCTGGCAGGCGCCTGCGGTCGAAGCGATCTCGACGACGTTGTCACGCAGGGTCAGCGTGCTCTCGGATGCGCTCACGCCGATGCCGACCCCCTTGCTGGTCGACTCTCGCTGCGACATGGCGAAGTGCGAGCGTTCGATGGTCACGTTCGCTTGGTTGGCGGCGACGACCTGACGCGGCTCCACGTCCGCTGGAGGGGCCGTGTTGTCGACGAAGAGATCCACGAGCGCGCTCTCTCCGACGACGTCGATCGTGGCGAACGCCTGCGTCGCCGCGATCGACAGCCCGTCGAGCCGTGGGGCCCCGAGCTGATCGGCGCGCAACCGAACGAACGCCGGCCCCGGAGCGTCGCTCATCAGCCTGGTGCTCGGCGGAATGCTCAGCACCAAGCTCTGCTCCGTGGCCGAGCGCGCCCACGACGCACAATCGTATCCACCGAGGACGTGGATGCCTCCGACGATCTCGAGCGTCTTCTCGACGTACTCGCCGGCGCAAACCGCAACCCGCTGCACTCCCTTCTTCTCGAAGAGCCCGGCACGCGCGAGCTGCACGCCCCGCGCAACCGAGCGGACGGGGTGCTGGCGCGAGCCGTCGCCTTCGTCGCTCCCTTCCACGCTGACGTAGACGTCCGCGTCGCCTCCCGAAGGCGCGGCGTCGTCACCGCCGTCCATCGTCCCGGGACCGACGACGAACTCGTCGAAGCCGAGCACGCCGGCGCAGCCCGCCAGCACGACGATCGCTCCGCCCACGAGCGCATACCGCGTCCGCACGCATCGACGGTACCATAGACCTCTGCCGTCGGCGCGGTCAGCGCGGTCGGTGCCCCGCGGCCGGGGAGGAACACGCTCGGCGCCCCTCTTGATCGTCGGGCAAGACGACGCTGGGCTTCACACGAACATGGGCTCGCGCGCCGCGCTGCTCGTCCTGCTCGTCACTCCGCGTAGTGGACGTGCACGGTCTCGATGATCTTCTTGATCATGGCGCGGACGGCGTCGGTGCTCTCGTGGCGGACGATGACGTAGCCGTCGCCTTCGTACGTGTCGGCCTTCTGGGTGCCGAGCGTCGGGAGCTTCGCCTCGACGACCCACTTGCCGACGGCCTCGTTCGTCTCCTGGACGCCGGTCACGTTGACGACGCGGCCCTGCCCCATCCCGCGGAGGTACGCGCAGCCGACGGCGTACTTGCGGTTCCACGGAGCGTCGAGCTCATCGTCGACGACGGCGCGTGCCCACGCGCGGTACGGATCGATGTCGTGCGCGAGCCCGGTCATGAGCGTGAGGTTGGCCCCCGGCGGCCGCTGGGCGATCTCGCCGATCGCCAGCGAGCCGTCCGGCTTCTCGAACCACTCCATGTGCGTCATGCCGCTGTCGAGGCCGAGCGCTTCGATCGCGGCGAAGCCCATCTTCTGCGCCTTGGCGTGGAGCGGCTCGCCGAGCTCGCGCGGGAGGACGGTCGCCCACTGGATCCAGGCGTTCTCGACGACCTCGAGGCAGCTCGGGTAGTAGTCGGAGATCGACCACGCGCGCGGCTTGCCCGACAGCGTGAGGGTCTCGAAGCTGTGCTCGCGGCCGACCAGCATCTCCTCCGCGAGCACCGGCGACTCTGCCGACACTCGCATCCCGACGACCGCGCGGAGGAAAGCGTCGAGCGACGTCACCCGGAACGTGGCCTTCGCCCCCATGCCTGCCGGCGGCTTGAGGACCATCGGGAAGCCGACCTCTTCGGCGAACGCACGCGCGTCTTGCTCCGACGTGACGAGCCGATGACGCGCAACGGGCAGACCGGCGGCACGGAGCGCATCCTTCATGCGAGCTTTGTCCCGGAACAGATCGGCCACCTGCGGCCGCGTCCCCTGGATCCCGAACTTCGCGCGCGCCTCCGCGAGTTGCACCATCAGCGGCTCCAGAATGCCGATGAGCCTGTGCGGCTCGCCGTGACGGCGCCGCAGGACCTCGATGCCTTCGAGGATGTCCCCGAGATCGAGCGGCCTCGTCACCCGGACGATGTCGTGGAACAGCCGGGCCTCTTCACCTTCCGGCGGTGAATGACAGATCCCGAGCAGCCGCACGTCGTCGAGCTTCGAGGTCGCTCGGACGAAGCGCATCGTGGTCTCGATCGGGAACGGGGCGACGAAGATGACGTTGCGGGGCATGGGCCGGCGGAGCGTGCCCTCAGGCGATAGGGCGCGTCAACGCGCCCGTTCGCCCCTGCGAACTCGGCCGTCGCATGGGCGCGCCGTGTGCTAATAGGCGCGGGTTCATTGCTCACCCAGGGGGGCCGCTTCGGAGCGCCCCCGCACGTGCGCTCAGGACAGAAGCACCGATGCGAGTCGTCTTCCTTTCGCCCGCCTATCCGCCGGAGATGATCGAGTACACGCGCGGCCTCGTCGAGGTCGGCGCGACGGTGTACGGCGTCGGCGACACGCCGTTCGAAGCTTTGCCGGCGAAGGTGCGGCCGCTGCTCCACGACTACCTTCGCGTCCCGCGCATCATGGCCGAGGACGACGTGATCGAGCGCGTCTCGACGTGGCTCCGCGGAACGACGATCGACAAGGTACTCTCCAACTGGGAGCCCCTCGTCATCCTCGCTGCGCGGCTGCGCGAGCGCTGGGGCGTGCCGGGCATGTCGGTCGACGCCGTCCGCGGCTTCCGAGACAAGCAGCTCATGAAGGAGCGCGTGAAGGCTGCCGGCCTCCGCGTCCCGAAGTCGCGGCGCGTGAAGACGGAGCCCGAGACGCGCGCCGCGGCGGAGGAGATCGGTTATCCGCTCATCCTGAAGCCGATCGCCGGCGCCGGCAGCGCCGATACGTACAAGGTGACGACCGACGCGGAGCTCGACGCCGCTCTCGTCGCGATGCGCGGCGTGCCGGAGGCGAGCTGCGAGGAGTACATCGAGGGCGAGGAGTTCACCTTCGACACGGTCTGCATCGCGGGCAAGCCGGCCTACGAGAACGTCGCGGCCTACCTCCCGAAGCCGCTCGAGATGCGAACGCTCGAGTGGATCAGCCCCGTCATCATCACGGTGCGCGACATGGCGCAGGCGAAGCTGCAAGGCGGCATCGCGCTCGGCCGCAACGTGCTCGACGCGCTCGGCATGGGCGACGGCTTCACGCACATGGAGTGGTACCTCACGCCGAAGGGCGAGGCGGTCTTCGGCGAGATCGGGTGCCGGCCCGGGGGCGCGCACATCGTCGATCAGATGAACTACACCTCGGACATCGATCTGTTCCGCGAGTGGGCGCGCGTGTCGTGCCACGGCAAGTTCGAGGCGAAGGCGCCGAGGAAGTACAACGTCGGGATCGTCTTCAAGCGCGCGAAGGGCGAAGGCAAGATCACCCGCATCGAAGGGCTCGCCGAGTGGATGCGCGAGTGCGGACAGTGGGTCGTCGAGGAGAAGCTCCTTCGACCCGGCACGCCGCGCCGGAACTGGAAGCACACGTTGCTCTCCGACGGACACGTGCTCGTCCGGCACCCCGACTGGGCCGAAGCCCACCGGATGTCCTTCGCTGCGGCGACGGGCATCACGATGTACGCCGAGTAACGCTCGGCCTCGCGCGCCGCCACGACGACGTCATCGTCGCGGCGCCCGGAGAGATCGGCTCGCGTCGCGTCGACTGCTCACCGCAGGGCACGGCGTTCGCCGGATCGAGCCGCGCCGGCGGACGACCGGGCGGCGCATCCGGCGCGCCGCGATGTCGAGGATCGAGACGTGCCGGTCGAGCTCCTCGAGGACGTGCTCGTTGACGCAGAACACGCGCGTCTTCGGACGGGTCTGACCTTGCCCATCCACGACGTTCACCATCGCTCGCAGGGCTGGGGGACCTTCCAGCATGCTGCGCGCGCTCGACCGCCGACGACGATCTCGATCATGGGGCCCTCCCGCGTTGTCTCCGAGTCTGGAGACTGTCCATGCGTACGACCGAGGGCGATCGTCAACGGGGTGAATGTCCGCGCGGACGCTTGACGAAGTCAGAGCGCCGCGTCGCGGTACGGGTTGCCCCAGCGACGACCGAACCCGGGCCCGTTTTCCAGCAGCTCGGCGAGCCGCTCGCGCTGTCTCGAGTCGAGCACCGCGTGCACACGCTTCAGAGCCGCCTCGAACGCATCTTTCATGGCCGACGTCGCGACGTTCGCACGAACACGTGCCTCACCCGCTGCGATCTCGTCGAACGAGTCGGCACGGATCGCTCGCGCGAGGTCCTCGCGGACGGCCTTCAGGCCGTCCTTCGCCTCACGCGTGGAGGTCTCGAGCTCCTCGAGCGCCGCGCGGATCTCGCGTTCTTGCCCCGGGGTCGTGTCGAGCCGTGCGAAGAGACCGCGCAGCCAGAAGCTTCGCCCCGGACCTCGATATCGGCGGCGCGCGCCGCGCCATGCGCGATGCCCGTCGTCGTCCACTCCGCCCTCACGATCCTCGTACGCCGCGAAGCTCGGACCACACGCAGCGTAGGCCCACGGGGCATGTCCTCCGAAGCGGCGGCGGAACACGAGCCTCTTCGCGAGAGCCACCAACCCGATTACACCTGCTGCAACCGCGAACGAACAGAGAGCCATCGTCACCTCGACTTTCTGTCCGTACCGATGCGCGCCCGCAGGTCCGCCGTCGCGACGATGGGGGGTAAAGAATCGTAAACGGCGCCGGGAAGAGTGAATCGAACGACGCGACGTCGGTCTTCGCTCGCCGACGGAGCTCCCCCCTTCCGAGGCGCGTCCTGTCCTCGGCGTTACTGCGGCGAAGCGCGCCGAACGTCCGGAGGCCGTCGACAGGAAGCCCGTCCGTTCGAGACGGTGATAAGAAATGACGACATGGCTGCCAAGAAAAAGGCCGCGTCGAAGGCACCTCCGAAGCGACGCACGCCCCGCAAGCAGAAGGCCGAGTCGGCCGGGCTCGATCCGCAGTCCTGCCGCCTCGAGCCGAACGATCCGTCGATCGCGGCGCTCGAGAAGATCATCGAGAGCGAAGGCGGCATCATCGTCGGCCAGTACAAGGAGCCGCTCGGCGGTCATCCGCTCGTCGCGGCGGTCCTTCCCGTCTCCAAGATCCAGCCGACGCCCTTCCAGCGCGACCTCAGCGACGCGCATCACAAACGTCTCGCCGAGGTGATCCAGAAGACCGGGCGCTTCCTCGATCCCGTCATCGCGATCACCGCGCCGAAACACGCGCCCTCGAAGGCGCGCAAAGGTGACGGCGAGGCCGAACCGGCGTTCTGGACACCGAACGGCCGTCACCGACTCGAGGCGATGCGCCGCCTCGGCGCGAAGTCGATCACCGCGCTCGTCGTCCCGACACGCGAGGTCGCGTGGCAGATCCTCGCGCTCAACACCGAGAAGGCGCACAACCTGAAGGAGCGCGCGCTCGAGGTCATCCGGATCTACCGCGGACTGCTCGAGGAAGACGACTCGCTCGCAGAGAAGGGCTTCTCGTTCTATCTCGAGGATCCGGCGCTCGTGACGATCGGCATCTGCTACGAGAGGAACGCGCGCTTTGCCGGCGGCGCCTACCATCCCGTCCTCCGGCGGGTCGAGGAGTTCAGCGAGGCGTCGATCGGCGATGCCATCCACGAGCACGAGAAGCTCGCCGACCTCACGCTCGAGGTGGAAGAGAAGGTCGCCGCAGCCGTCGCGAAGCTGCGCGAGAAGGGCCTCGTCAGCCCCTACCTGCGCTCCTTCGTCGTCGCGCGCATCAATCCGCTCCGCTGGATCCAGGGAGATCTTCCGCCCGCAGAGAAGGTGCTCACGACGATGCGGGACCGCGCCGCGAAGTTCAACGCCGAGAAGGTCCGGCAGGAGGACCTCACGCGCATGGGCGGAGGCGTGCCGGACGAAGAGGGCTGATCCGGCCAATCTCGACCTCGTGGTCGAGCTCACGTCGTGACGTCGGACGGGACGACACCGACTCGCGCCCAGCGCGGTCGCCCGCCACGCCGCCAGCGGCTAAGGTGCACGCTGGAACGTGAAGACCGGCAGCGCAGACCTTCCTCTCCACGGAGGCACCGTTCCGAAGTGGCTCGCCGATCGGATGACCGCGCTCGGGCGCGTGCTCACCGAGGCGATCGTCCTGCACTACGGCAGAGACGAGATGCTGCGAAGGCTCGCTCACCCGTTCTGGTTCCAGTCGCTCGGCGCCGTGATGGGAATGGACTGGCACTCGTCGGGGATCACGACGAGCGTCCTCGGCGCGCTGAAGCGCGGACTGCGGCCGATCGAGGACGAGATCGGGATCTACGTCTGCGGGGGCCGCGGCAAGCACTCGCGGAAGACGCCCGACGAGCTCGCGTCCGTCGGCGACCGCACGGGCCTCGACGGCAACGCGCTGGCGGCGCACAGCCGCCTCGTCGCGAAGGTCGACGGCGCCTGCGTCCAGGACGGCTTCGACCTGTACCTGCACGGCTTCTTCGTCACCCGAGACGGCCGCTGGACCGTCGTGCAGCAAGGGATGAACGGTGGGAAGAAGCTCGCGCGGCGGTACCACTGGCTCTCGACCGACGTGGAGAGCTTCGTCGAAGAGCCTCACTCCGCGATCGAGGGTGTTCCGGTCGGAGAGATCGTGAACCTCACCGATGCACGCGCGCGCAAGGCTCGTGACGCTCAGGTGGAGCTGGTCCACCAAGGCCCCGACCGCGTGATCGCGGAGCTCGCGAAGATCCGGAGCGCTGCTGCTTCCCGAGCTCGCGACGAGCGTGGCCCTCGTGAGGACGAGGTCTCTCAGGCGCTGCTTCCCTTCCCCGAGCCCTTCCCCGAGGTCATCGCGAAGACGCCGCGCGCCGCCCTCGCGACCGCTTCCACCCCGCACTTGCGGCTTCCCGCATGGCACCACGTGACCAAGCACGACGTCGACTTGAGGCGCGTTCACGCGGCGCTCGCCGCGGCGCACGAGCGTGGGCCAGTCGATTTCGCCGATGTCATCGCGACACCCGGCGTCGGAGCGCGAACGCTGCTCTCCCTGGCGATGGTCGCCGAGGTCGTGCACGGCGCGCCGAGCCGCTTTGCCGATCCTGCGCGCTTCTCGCTCGCGCACGGCGGCAAGGACGGGCACCCATTCCCCGTGCCGCTCAAGGTCTACGACGAAACGATCCGCGTCATGAAGCGCGCGGTCGAAGCGGCAAAGCTCGGGTCGACCGACCGGCTCCAGGCGATCCGACGGCTCGACGACGAAGCGAGACGCATCGATCGCGCCGCAACGTCGATCGTCGGCCCCTCTCTCGAGGAGATCCTCGCGGACGAACGCGCGAAGTCGAAACGCTACGGCGGTCGGACGGTTTTCGACGGCGGCTCGATGGTCGACGATTGAGCTCGAGCGTCGTCGGCGCGGCAATTGCTCTCCTGTCGCACCATGAGCACGAACCGACCTCGAGAGACGCAACCGCGACCGGCCGTCGGTCCGGTGGAGACTCCCGAGCTGCCGAGCGCCCCGAGACCCCCGACCGAGCCGCCGCCCGCGCACGAGCCGACCCACCCGGCCATCCGCCCGCCGCCGCCGTCGTCACCGTCACAACACCCATCGCCGGATCCGAAGCTGCGCTTCTGACCACGCTCTCGCTCACCGACGAGGCCGCGCCGCATCGCCACAGGCGCGATGCAAAGGATCCCGCACGCCACGCGGAAGCGCGAGACGGTAGGGGTATCGCGCAGGCAGCGCTATGCTGGCGATGTGCAGAGCGGCATGAAACACCGATTCGCCCTCGCGATCGGGCTCGGCGCGATCGTCTCTGCATGCGCGACGATCATGGGAGTCGAGGAGCCTCGACTCGTCGATGATCTCGACGGTGCCGCATCGACCAACGAAGGCGGGAGCCCCATCGACGGCGCGGAGATCCTGGACGACGGCGGATGCCTCGGCGCCGGTTGCCCGTGCACGAGCGATCCGGACTGCCGGGCACCGTTCGTCGTCTGCGTCGACTCACGCTGCGCGCAGTGCGCGTCGACGCCGACCGACACGTGCCCGGCGGGCAGCTATTGCAATACCGAGAGCGCCTGCGCGATCGGCTGCAGGACGAACGAAGAGTGCGACACGCTCACCAGCGGGGCCTCACCCTTCTGCGACATCGCACGTCATCGATGCGTCGCGTGCCTGTCGTCTGCCGACTGCAGCGATGGAATGGCGTGCAGCCCATCGGGCACGTGCACGAACACGTGCACCGGGACCGACGCCGGCAACTGCGCTAGCACCAACCAGACGTGCTGCGGGGGCTTCTGCGTCGACACCGACGCCGATCCGCTCAACTGCAGTGCGTGCGGGCTCGCGTGCAGCACGACCAACGGTCAACCGACGTGCAAGGGCGGCGCGTGCACCTGGGCGTGTGACCAGGGATACACGCACTGCCAGCAAGGAAATACCGGCTGCGAGACGAACACCGGCAGCGATCCGGCTCGCTGCGGGAGCTGCTCGAACGACTGCAGCCTGACCGTGCAGAACGCGACCGGCATTCTGTGCTCCGTCGGCAGCTGCAGCTTCGCCGCATGCACGCCGGACTTCGCGAACTGCGACGGCAATCGCGCGAACGGCTGCGAGTGCGCCTGCGGTCGCATCGATCAGCGGTGCTGTCCGGGGAAGATGTGCAAGGGCAAGGACGATCGCTGCGGCGCGGACGACACGTGCCACCGATGCCTCGGGAAGAACGCGCCGTGCAGCGCGGCCAACGACATCTGCTGCAAGGGCTGCGGCGCCAACGGCAAGTGCAAGTGACGTTGCCTGGTCCACGAAGCGTCCAGGCGCGGGCGATGCGGAACGGGTGGACGTGCCGTGCGGCAGGACGCGCGGCCAACCGCGACCTGCCACCCCGACGCAAATGGCTTGCGGCGCGGCTCTCGCGCTACGATGGTCATCGTCTGCGCGATGAGCTCTCCGGTCGCACTCGGAACCGTCATCGATGACCGGTATCGCGTCGATCGCGAGATCGGCGAGGGCGGGATGGGCGTCGTCGTGCAAGCCACCCATCTCGTCCTCAACCAGCCCGTTGCGATCAAGTTCCTCCGCCAGGAGGCGATGGCGGACAACGAGGCGGTCGAGCGCTTCATCCGCGAGGCGCAGGCGGCCGCCAAGGTCCGAAGCGAGCACATCGTCCGGGTCCACGACGTCGCCGCGACAGCGAACGGAACGCCCTACCTCGTCATGGAGTATCTCGAGGGCGAAGTGCTCTCGTCGATGCTGGCGAGCCGCGGCGCGCTTCCCGTTCGCGAGGCGGTCCGCTTCGCGATCCAGATGTGCGAGGCGCTCGCGGCGACACACGCCGCCGGCATCGTGCACGGCGATCTCAAGCCCGAGAACATCTACATCGCCGGCCTCGGCGATGCGCCTCGCAGAGTGAAGCTCCTCGACTTCGGGATCTCCAAGATCGCGCTCGACGCCAGCGACGTCGACGGTGGCGGCGTCGTGATGGGCACGCCGGCGTACATGGCGCCGGAGCAGTTCCGCGCCGGCACCGTCTCGACGGCTTCGGACATCTGGGCGCTCGGCGCCGTCCTCTACGAGATGCTCGCGGGTGCGCCACCGTTTCCCGGTGACACGCTCGAGGCGATCCGCGAACGCGTCTTGTCGGCGCGCGTCCTGCCGATCGGGCGCAATGACGTGCCCCCCGGCCTCGAAGACATCCTCCAACGCTGCCTCCAGAAGACGGCACGCGATCGATGGGGTAGCGCTGCGGAGCTCGCCACCAGGCTCGAGACGTATGCGCCGACCGAGAGCACGGCGCAGCGGCTCGTCGGTTTGCCGCCGTCGAGCGCGTCTCGCACGTCGCAGAAGCTCGTCCCGACCGTTGTCTTGCCCGACCGCCAGAACCGGAAACGCTACGGCACGTGGGCGTTCGCAGGCATCGGACTCGCGAGCGTCGCGGTCGTCCTGCTGCTCGTCACCATGATGCGGCGCTCCACGCGACCGGAGCCAGCCATCGATGCGCTCGCCCCGCCGGTCGCGGCGGACACCTCGACATCGGCGACCGAGATGACGCCTTCACCGGAGCCGAGCGCGCCCAAGCCGTCTGACGATGCGGTTCCGCCGACGGCGAGCGTCGCGACCGACACGGCGAAGCGCACGGGCGCGGGCCCCGGCCCCACACGTCGACCGCAGCGAGGGTCACGGAGCGGACCTCGTCCCGCGGCGACCGACTCGTCGTCGTCGTCGTCGCCTGCCGACGACGGCGAGCGCTTCGGGACGCGGAAATGACGAGGTGGCGCGCGTGAGCGAGCGTAGCCTGCAAGGGAACATGAAGCGTCTCGCGGGCGGCATCGGGTTCGTCTTCACACGACGAGCCACGTGTTTCCGGGCGCTGCCCGTGCTGCTCGCGCTTCTCCTCGCGGCTCCGGTGGCACGCGCCGACGCAAACGACGCCGCCGCTGCGCAGGCGCTCTTCGACGAAGGCAAGCGCCTCATGGCGGGGGGGCGATACGCGGCGGCCTGTCCGAAGTTCGCCGAGAGCCAGCGGCTCGACCCCGGCATCGGGACGATGCTCTGGCTCGCCGACTGTCATGCGAAGAACGGGCGCAACGCCAGCGCGTGGGCGCTCTTCGCCGAAGCCGAGGCGCTCGCGGCGAAACACGGCGACAAGCGCGCCGCACTCGCGCGCGAAGAGGCCAAGAAGCTCGAACCGAAGCTGTCGAAGCTCGTCATCGAGGTCTCCTCGGACGCAGATGTGCCGGATCTCGACATCAAGCGGGACGGCGTGACACTCGGACGGCCGGTTTGGGGTGCGCCGATCCCGACCGATCCCGGAACACATACGATCACGGCGAGCGCTCCGGGGAAGACGACGTGGCAGAGCGAGGTCACGGTCCCGCGCGACAGTGGAACGGCGACGATCGCCATTCCGCCGCTGGCCGACGCGCCCCCGGCGCCGAACGAGACGATCGAGGTCGAGCCGCACGCGCCTGCCGCTGACGCCAACGGCAACGGCAACGCGACACGAGGCCGAACGCAGCGGGTGGTCGGCGTTGCGCTGGTCGGAGTGGGCATCGCGGGCGCCGCCGTCGGCAGCTACTTCGGCCTGCAGGTGAGCTCGAAGCGAGACGAGTCCGCTCCTCACTGCAATGGCAACGACTGCAACGCGACCGGCTTCGACCTTCGCAAGGATGCGCTCACCGCCGCGACGATCTCCGACGTCGCGTTCATCGCCGGGGCCGCGGCGCTCGTCGGCGGCGTCGTCCTCTACCTGACCGCGCCGAGCTCGAGATCGACCAAGACGACCGCGTTCGGCGCGCCACTTCCTTCCGGTGGAGCGGCGGCGTTCGTGCACGCGAGCTTCTAGACGTCGGAGCTCGGCCCGCGCACTGGGGGCGCAATCGTTGCAGCGGGGCGCGCGAAAGGAGCGTGTCCTCATGCCCACCGAAAACGCTGTGGTCTCACCGGAAGGACCGGTGGTCGTCGAGCCTTCGAGCGCGGGGCACTTGAGCTGGGGAGGCCTCATCGGCGGCCTTCTGGTCGCGGTCGGCGTGTGGCTCTTGCTCACCGTCCTCGGGCTCGCGGTCAATCTGTCCGCGGTCGATCCGAACGATCCGGCGCAGTCGCTTCGCGGCATCGGAATGTCGACGGGCATCTGGTCGGTCGTCGTCTGGATCCTCGCGCTGTTCGCGGGCGGCGCCGTCGCCGGCTACTCCGCCGGCGTCCTCGAACGACCGCGCGGAGCCATCCACGGATTCGTGCTCTGGTCGCTGGCGACGATCCTGAGCATCTTTCTCGTCGCCGGTCTCCTCCGCACCGTCGTTCGGGGAACGCTGGCTGCAGCCGAGACCGCCGTGACCGCGGCGGGCTTCGCCGGAGGTGGCGTGAGCCAGGCGCTCGACCTCGACGTCGACACGCTGATCGCTCCCGTGAACGAGCGCCTGCAAGCCGAGGGCAAGCCAACTGTCGCGCCCGAGGAGATCAGAGCGGCGCTTCGTGACGTGACCGTCACCGCCGTCCAGCAGGGCCGCCTCGATCGCGAGCAGGTCATCGGCGCGCTCACCCAGAACACGCGCCTGTCGCGCACGGATGCGGAGGACCTCGCCGTACGCGTCGAGGGGTGGTTCGACGCACGCGCGAACGTCGGCCAGGACGTCCGGCACGGTCTCCTCACCGCGGCCGACGCGACCGGCAAGGCCATGTGGTGGGTCTTCCTCGGGCTGAGCCTCGGCCTGCTTGCCTCGGTGGTCGGATCCACCGTGGGCACCGCACGGCGGCGACGCCGCGCCGAGGCCGTCGCGTCCGCCTCCACGCGCCCGGCCACGCTCGTGCCGGCCGAAGCGCCGACGACGGCCTGACCCCGACCTCTCGAATCGACGACGTGCCTGCTGCGATTGCTCAGCGAATCGCGTCGACGTTCTCTTCCCAGTTCCGACCGTCGAAGGGCTCGATCGCGAACCGCGACGCTGCGTCTCCGTCGAGGCAGCGCACGTTGATGTCGACGCCGTCCGGATGCGAACGCGGCGTGTAGAACGGATGCATGCCGCAGACGCGACAGAAGGTGTGCTTCGCCACGCCTGTACCGAACGTGTGCGTCGCGAGGTCGCTCGCCCCCGAGAGAAGCTCGAACGCGTCCTTCGTCACGATGAGGTGAAGAAAGCCCTTCTTCGTGCAGATGGAGCAGTTGCAATCGAGCGCACGCAGCTCGCTCGTCCGCACGCGGAACCGCACGCGACCGCAGTGGCAACCACCGTCGAAGCAGAACGTCATCTCGACCGCGTTGCACCAGGCTCCCAGGTCCGGCTTTCGCCTCGAACCTGGAGCCTGGAGCCTGGAGCCTTCTCAGGGCTCGTGCCGAGCGAGCTCGCGGAGCGCGCTCTTGATCCCTTCCTTCTGCGGAACGCTGGCCTGCTCGAGGTTGTCGGCGAGGCCGATGCCCGGCACGTGCGCGCCGGCAAGGAGCTTCGGCGCGGCGTACAGCTCGTAGAAGAGCTCCTCGACGAGCCGACGGATCAGGTGTTCGCCGAAGTTCGTGATCTCGGTGTCTTCGTTCACGCAGAGGACGCGGTGCGTCTTCTTCACGCTCGCCTTGATCGCGTCCCAGTCGTACGGGTGAAGCGAACGGAGGTCGATGACCTCGGCTTCGATACCCTCGCTCGCGAGCTCGTCGGCCGCGGCGACCGACATCGGCACGTTGCGACCGTACGTGAGCACCGTGACGTCACGACCCTCGCGTGCGGTGCGGGCCTTGCCGATCGGGATGAAGAGCTCCTCGAGCTTCGGCCACTCCGGCTTCCACGTCGCGCGGGCCTCGCCGATGGGCGCGTCGATCATCTTCGAGAGGAGCTTCTCGTCGTCCGGCTCGCCCGGGATCTGCTCGCCGGGCTTCGCCTTCGTGCGGAGGAGCGCCTTCGGCTTGAGGTACATGACCGGGTTCGGGTCGACGATCGCGCTCAGCATGAGGCCGTAGGCATCGCGCGGGTTGGAAGGCATCACGACCTTCCAGCCGGGGGTGCGCGTCGCCTGCGCGTCGAACGAGTGCGAGTGGTAGATGCTGCCGCGAATGCCGGCGCCGACCGGGGTCATCATGACCATCGGCACGTTCCAGTCTCCCGCGCTCGCCCAGTACGTGTTGCCGGCGATCTTGAGGAGGTCGATCGTGTTGAAGGCGTAGTCGCAGAACTGGATCTCCGCGACCGGCCGACGCCCGGCGAGCGCGAGACCGATGGCCATGCCGATGATCCCGCGCTCGTCGAGCGGCGAGTTCCACGCCTTCTTGAGGCTCTGCGTTGCCGTGAAGGCGCCTCCGAGCGGCGGGCCGACGTCCTCACCGAAGATGTCGGTGACGCCGAGACGCTCCTCGCCGACATGGAGCGCCATACGAATGGCTTGAATCAGGGTCGCCATGATCAGCTCTCTCCTGCGACGTAGTTCTTGTCCGCGAAGACGAAGTCCCAGATCGACTCGGGCTTCGGCTGCGGCTCCTCTCGCACACGCTTCGAAGCTTCGAGGAGCTCCTGGGTGAAGCGCGCGCGCATGTCATCCATCTCGCTGCGCGTACGCAGCTTTCGTTCCTCGAGCTTTCGCTCGAACCGGACGAGCGGGTCGAGCTCGTCCTTGACCTGATTCGCGCCCGACGCGCTCGAGTGTCCATAGAGCCGCGACACCATCGCCTCGAGCAGGTACGGCTTGCGCTCCGTGCGGACGTAGTCCATCGCCTTCTTCAGCGCGAACCAGCTCGTCTCGACGTCGTTGCCGTCGATCGTCGCCGTGGGCATGCCGAACGCCTTGCCGCGGTCGGAGATCCGCTCCTCACCGTGCTGACCTTCGTACGGCGTCGAGATGCCGTACTTGTTGTTCGTCACGAGGATGAGCATCGGCAGCTCGCTCCCCTTCCGCGAGCTCCACACGAGGCAGGTCGCGAAGTCCCCTTCTGCGGTGCCTGCGTCGCCGCCGGTGACGATCGTGATCCCCTTCCCGCCGGCGGCGCGCTGCGCCATCGCCGTACCGGGGGCGATCGAATACTGGACCTCGATGGGCGAGGAGACCGGCGCGACGTTCCACTTTCGCGCCGAGTAGTGGCCCGCGAAGTTGCGCCCGCGCGAGTACGGATCGGTCGCGGTGTTCTTCATCTGGCGGAGCGCATCCACGGGATCGGCGCCCATCGCCAGGAGCGTGCCGCTCGAGCGGTAGTGGAGATGCAGGTAGTCGTGATCGACACCCATCCCCTTGTCGACGAGCATGCCCAGAGGGACGTTGAACGCCTCTTCTCCGGGACCGCCGATCCAGAAGAAGCCGTCACCTTGGCGGTACATGGTGATGAGGCGCTCTTCGAGGACGCGCGCCTTCACCATGAGCTCGTGGATGCGGAGCTGGAGCTCCGGAGCGAGCGTCTGCTCGGAGCTCGCGTGCGATCCCGTCGTGGCGGACGGACTCGGGCTCGAGGGCGAGGAAGATGCGGAGTGCGCGGACGTGGACATCAATCGCCTTCTACCCCGAGAGCGGTGAGAAAAGCCACGGCAGTGACTGCCGCGCTGCGGCGTAGGTCGCGCGGTCACCAGCGTCTCTACAAAGGCCCCACCACATGACTGCGGCAGTGCGGCTGACCTTTCTCGCAGGACGCGTTACGGTGCGAGGGTGAGTCGCCGAGCCCTCTTCGCCGGCAGCCTCGTCCTCGCGAGCGCCTGCTCCCCTTTCGGCGCTAGCGCTAGCGCCGGCGCCGGCGCCGAGCCCTCGTCCGATGGTGGGTCGCCCGGCACGCTCATGGACGGCGGGCCGTCCTCCGACGCATCGGAAGACGGCGGAGAGCCCGGGCGCTCGCCGTGCTCGGAGCAGCACTCCTTCTGTGAGGACTTCGGCGGGCCGCTTCCGTGGGAAGCGTGGACCGACAACACCACTCCGAGTTCGCCGAGCACGCGTGACACCGAGCGGTTCGTCTCGCCTCCGGCCTCCTTCGGCCTCGTCGTGGCACCCGATCCGACCGGGACGAACCATCCCGCGTTTCTTCGTCGCGAGCTGCCTGCGTCCCAGCGCGTGCAGCTCCGTGCGCGCCTCGCCGTGACGGTGTCGACCGGCATGCCGAGCGGCGAGGTCGACGTGCTCGCGCTCGATTTGGTCGAGCCTTCCGGCTTCGATCGCTTCTACGTCTCGATCGTCGCGCGCTCGAACGGGAAGTTCGTGCTGCAGACGAAACACGCACCGACGGCGCAGGACGTGAGCACCCAGGAGAAGGAGCTGGGCCCACTCGGGCCCGACTTCCGCACGTTCGCGATCGACCTCGACCTCGACAAGGGCAAGGTCATCGCCTCGATGGACGGGAAACCTCCCGTGATCGTCGATCTCGCCGCCGTGCAGGGCCCCCGCTCACGGCTCGACATCGGCGCGCCCTGGGCCAACAACACCGTAAAGTTCGCCGTGAACATCGACGACGTCGTCGTCGACCTGTGAATCGTCCGGCCTCGCCGGCCCCCCTCGATTCCGCCCCCGCGACGGCCCAAAGACGTTACGATCGGTCACCAGCGCAATGAGCGACGACCTCATGTTGCCGCAGGTGCCCGAGGCGAGGCCGGAAGATCCGGAGGACGTGTCGTGGGCGCTGTCGACGGCCGAAGCCATGTGGGCTCGCGGAGATCACTCCGACGGCATCAAGTGGGTACGCCGTGCGGCCGAAGCCGCGTCCGAAGCCGAGAACGACGAGCGCGCACTCGAGCTCGCGAAGGCGGCCGCGGATCTCGCGGGCCTCATCTCGCGGCGGGTGAGCCGAGCATCGATCGATCTCGAGGAGGTCGAAGCGATCTCGGAACACGCACCGCCCCCGGTACCGCAAGCGCGCCCGGCACCGTCGAAGCAGCCGCCGCCGCCGAAGCCCGCGGGCTCGCTCGCGCCGAAGCCGTTTCCGACCTCGGTCACCAAGCAGGTCGCCACACCGAGCAGACCGCCCGCCCCCCTCCCCTCGAAGACCTCGCAGCCGCCGCCTGCCGCAGGGTCGCAGCCACCGGCCGCCGCGAAGGCCAAGCCGCTCGGGACGAACACGAGCAAGTCCGCGAGCACGAGACCCGCGCCGGCGAAGAAGCCGCGCAAGTCGCGGGAGAACCTCGATGCGGATGCGCGTACTGCGCTCGCCGTTGCCGACACGGACCAGCACGGCGCCGTCGACGCCAAGAGCGCCGGCGCTGTTCTGCCAGCCGACACGACCGAGACGGCCGCCGTGCAGGTCGCCGAGATCATGAACCAGCGGCGCCGACCCGAGATCGGCGAGAGCGACCCGACGGTCATCGGACGCGTCGAGGACATCGTCAAGCCGACGGGACGCTCGTCGGCCGAGGAGTGGGACGCATCGCCGACGCAGAACCTGACGGGCGACGAGCTCCCGTGGATGGCCGACGGCGAGAGGAGGACCGTCGTCGGTCCTTCCGCCAGCGGCGCGCAGGACTTCAAGTCGACGATGCAGAGCTTTCCCCGTCCGGGGGGCAAGCCGCTTCCCGCCGCGGGGTCACCGGCGACGTCGTCGAGCCCGCCGGCGACGATGGCAGGCTCGGTCCTCTCCAAGGGCATCGCGAGCAGCGCCGCAGGGCCTCGCACCGGTCCGGCCGAGCAGCACGATCCCGCCATCCAGACGACGCAGGCCGTGCGCGTCGTCGTGTGGCGCGACGCCAATGGCGTTCACCTCGCGCCCGCCGGGACGGTGGTGTCGGCGATCACAGTCGACGCCGTTCTCGTCGCCCTCGAGCCGAGCGCCGACCTCACGGCATGGCTCACGCAGAAGGGCCGCTGAGCGCCGAGCTGGACGTCGCCAGCCCCCGCGCGTCCCGCGAGCGGCTGAGATCGATCGCGTTCGCGAAAAGTTTTCGCCGTCCGTCCGGCCGATCGCCTACGCCCACGCGCGGCACGTCGGAAGACCGCTAAAAATAGGCCTGCGGACGCGATCGCCCGCAGGTCGCCGCCATCGACGAAGCGGGCGGACCGGCAAGTACGCTCGGGGTTCGGTCCGTGCTAGAAGACGCGATTGCATGTTCGACGATTTCGGCATCAACGCAGGGTTCGTCGAGGACCTGCACGCGCAGTATCGGCAGAGCCCTCAACTCGTGGACGAGCAGTGGCGGATGTACTTCGCCTCGCTCGAGCGCGGAGAGTCCCCGGCCCCCCCTCTCGGCGAGGCGCGGTCGCAACACACCAACGGTGGCACGAACGGAAACGGCAACGGCGCGCTCGCCCACGCGTTCAAGGCGCCGCCGGTCGCTCCGCTCCCGCACGTGAGCGTGAACGGTGCAGCGCCACCGCTCGCGTTCGGCGTTCGTGAAGAGGAGCGCCACGCGACGGCAGCGCTGTCGGGCCGCGTCTACCAGCTCGTGAACGCGTACCGCGTCCGTGGTCATCTGTTCGCGAAGATCGATCCGCTCGGCACGGCGCCCGAGGCGGCGCCCGAGCTCGATCTCTCGAACTTCGGACTGACCGAGGCCGACTACGACGAGGAGTTCCCGACCGTCGGTATCGGCGGGCTTCCGGGCCGGGCCACGCTCCGTCAGATCATCTCGCATCTGTCGGAGACGTACTGCAGCTCGATCGGCGTCGAGTTCACGCACATCGAGGAGCCCGAGGCGCGCGAGTGGCTCCAGAACGAGATGGAGTCGACGCGCAACCGCGCTCAGCTCGATAACGCCGAGGTCGTTCGCATCCTCAAGCACCTCACGGACGCCGAGATCTTCGAGCAGTTCGTGCACAAGAACTTCGTCGGTGCGAAGCGCTTCTCCGCCGAAGGCGCCGAGAGCATGATCGCGATGCTCGATCTGCTCATCGACTACGCCGCCGCGCACGGCGTCGAGGAGATCGTCATCGGCATGGCCCACCGCGGCCGCCTGAACGTCCTCGCGAACATCATGAACAAGAACGTCCGCGAGATCTTCGCGGCGTTCCGCGACTCGAACCCCGAGCGCAACCTCGG